>NZ_VISV01000027.1:0-72051 GCF_007827615.1 Streptomyces sp. CNZ287
GCGAACGACTCGATCAGGTTCGACTTCGTCTTCGGCGACAGCACCTCATCCGCCTCGTACAGCAGATCGTCGGCGACCTTGTCCGCATACCCACCGGTCTGCAGGACATCCGGGACGTTCCCGCCCTGGATCATCGTCTTCACCTTCGTGTCGATGTCATTCCAGTTAATGACCTGAACATCGACCCTGATGTCCTTGTGCTTCGCCTCGAAACGCTTGACCACGTCATCCCAGTACACCTTCGACGCGTTCGACGCCTTATCCCCGTAATCCGCCGCCACCAACTTGATCGTGGTGGTCCCGTCCGAGCTGCCCCCGTCGTCACCACATGCCGCAAGCCCCAGTACCAGCGCAGAGGCGGCTGCGCCGGCACTGATCAACCGTACTGTCCTCACTGTTGAACCCCTTTGTCCTCGGCGCTGGTTTACGACCAGATGAAGATCATCCAGCGTGCGCTGGGCGTCAGCCTACCGACGGGCGCCTCTCGCGAACAGGTCTAGGCCACTGCCGTGACCTGGCTGCAATCAGGGGCTTCCGACTGCTTCCGTTTCGTTCCCGGCGGCAACGCACGGTAGTCATCGGCGTAATCTTTGCGACCGCGTTCGGACCGCGGCCGGGTCCGCCGGCGCCCTCCGCCCGCCACCGCCGCGGGGCGCGGGAGAACCGAGGTGGCCGCGGCGGGGATCGACGTCCCGGCACGGTTTCGCGGGTACGCGGGGGCCGCCGTCCCGCCCGCGGCGGGATCCGGTCCGACCTACGTACAGTGACGAAAGCGGGCGGCGGAGCGGGCATGGTCGCCGAGGGCGACTGGCGGAGCCAGGACGAGGTGGTCCGTTTCACGCACGGTGCGAACAGCCCGCGCCCGAGGGCGCGGCGCGGCAGAAGCCGGTGGTGGACGAGACCACCGGCGACACGCCCACCCGCGGCGGGCAGAAGAAACGGCGGGCCGGGCCAGGGGATGAACCGACCCGCCGAGCTCCAGGCCCCCGTGGGGCTAGCTCTTCATCCCCGGCCTTCCGCGGAGCGGTCCAGCGCGCCCACGTCGTACAGATGGTGGATCACGTCGTGCACGAAGTACCGCGCGAACGTGTCGACCGTGAACGCCGCCCCGTCGCTCCGGAATCCCGTCCGCTGCCACCGCCCCTCGCCCACCTCGTCCAGGTGCTCCGCCAGCGTCTCCGCCCACGCCGACAGCTCCGCCGCCACCTGGAGCGGGTCCTGCTCCCCGTACCGCTCCGCGACCGCCGTCTCGTCCTGATCCCAGTTCGCGAACGTCGGGCCGTCCTGGGTGAGCATCAGGTCGAGCCGCTCGTCGTACAGCCGGAACACGTCGCGCACATGGCACGCGTACTCCAGCGCCGACCACACGTCGGGCCGTGGCCGCGCGCGCAGCCGCTCCGGCTCGTCGGCCAGCACCTGCACCCAGCGCACGGCGCTCTTCCGTACCAGCGCGGGGACGTCCTGCGCGCGGGTCTCCGCCGCCACGAAGCCGCATTCGGGGCAGGGGCGGTCCAGGACCCAGGTCCAGTCCTTGGTGTCCGGTGTGATCATGCCGACCAGTCTCCCCGCGGAGGACTGTGCAGCACCAGCGAGAATCCGTTCATGGGATCGGTAAGCGACGCTTAATCGACGCCCCACCGCTGCACCAGCCCCCACGCGAACTCCGCGGTGCACGCGCGCGGTTCGCCGGCGGCGTCCGGCGCGGTGAAGGCCAGCGCGAAGCGGGGGGCGGCGGACGTCTCGCGGGGCGCCGCGGGCGGGAAGGCCCGCGCCACCTCGTCGACGGTGCAACCCCAGGGCGCCAGATCGGCGAGCGTGCGCAGCGCGGGGCCCGCCGCGTCCGGCGCCCGTACGAGCCAGGCGTTGAGCGCCACGCCGCCCACGCCGCAGGTGGCCTCGAACCGCAGGTCCGGCCAGAGCGGCACCGGCCAGACGTGCACGTCCAGCGCCATGTCGCCGTGCGCGCGCCGCGTCACCGACACCGGCGGCCCGAGCAGCGCGGCGAAGTCACGGGCCCGCGCGGCGCCGGCGGCCGGGCCACCGCGGGCCCGGAGCCGGCCCTGCCAGCGGCGGTTGGCCTCGCGCATGGCGGTACGGGGCACGCCGAGGGCGCGCAGCGCACCGGCGACCAGGTCGGGCTGGAAGTCCTGCATGCGGCGCAGCAGGACGAGCTGGAACTGCACGGGGCCGGGCGGCGGGGCGGAGTCGTCGTACAGGAGGGAGGCCACGGTGCCCATCCTGCTCCCCTGCTACGACAACGGTGCGGCGCCGGTGCTCAGTCGCCCGTCTCGACCCGTGTCTCCAGCGGAAGGCCGACGATGTCGCCGTGACCGCGGCCGTCCACGGTGACCGTGACCGACGAGGAGCCCAGCCGGATGCCGCTGACTTCGAGGGCCCCCACGGGCGAAGCGGTCAGGGGGCGCATCCGGATCCTGCCGGCGGGCAGATCGGGACGGAGCCCCAGCAGTGAAGTCAGCAGGCTGACCCCCGCCGTGGCCGCCCACGCCTGGGGCCGGCAGGAGGCGGGATAGGGGGCGGGCCGGCCACCCGCGCGACGCTGTTCACCGGCGTACAGTTCGGGCAGGCGGTAGTCGAACGCCGATGCGGCCTCGACCAGTCCGTCCATCAGGGATGCGGCCGCCTGGTGGTTGCCGGTCGCCGCCAGCCCGGCGACGGCGATGGCCGTGTCGTGGGCCCAGACCGAGCCGGTGTGGTAGCCGAATGGGTTGAACCCCCGGGCGTTCGCGCTCATCGTCCGCAGCCCCCAGCCGCTGTCCATGTCTGCCCGGGAGAGCCGACGGGCGACGAGCCGGCACTCCTCCTGGCTGAGGATGCCGGTGCCCGGCAAGTGGCCCATGTTGGACGCCACCGCATCGACCGGGCGCTTCTGACCGTCCAGCGCGATCGCCACATAGGGTCCGAGATCGTCTTCGAGCCAGAACGCGGAGCGGAAGCGCCCGGCCAGTTGCTCCGCCCACTCCCGCCAGTAGTCCGCCCCCGGCCTCCCGAAGGCGGTGAGCAACTGCGCTCCCGCACGCGCGGCCTCGTAGGCGTAGCCCTGGACTTCGGCCAGCGCAATGGGCGGCTTTGCGAGGCGGGCGGCAGTGGACTGTACGGCGTCCTCGGAGTCCTTCCACCCCTGGTTGACCAGGCCGGTCTCCCGGAGCCTGGCGTACTCGACGAACCCGTCGCCGTCGGCATCGGCGTGCTCCCGCAGCCAGTCGAGCGCGCGCTCCGCCGCGGGGAGCAGCGCTGCCACCTCACTCTCGGGCATCCCCCAATGCCATGCCTCCGCCAGAACGGTCACGAACAACAGTGTGGCGTCGATGGTGCCGTAGTACAGCGGAGGCAGGACGGCGCTGGCTTCGCGCCGCAGTTCGTGCATGATCTTGCCGGGCTGCTCCTCGGTGGCCGCGTCATGGGTGGTGCCCTGGCGCCGGGCCAGCGATCTGAGCGTGCCGGCGGCCAACTCGGTCCCCAGGGGCAGCATCATCCGGGCGGCCCAGAGTGAGTCGCGCCCGAAGAGGGTGAGGTACCACGGAACGCCGGCGGCGAGGAACCGGTCGTCACGAGCCTGGGGGTCTGCCAGCAACAGCGCTGCCAGGTCGTTCAGACTCTGGTCGATGAGGCGGGTCAGCCGGGGGTCGGTGCAGGTCAGGCGCGGCGCTGACCACGGCTGCCGGCCGGGCCGAGGAGCGACCACCGCCGCGGGCGGTGCCGACACGGTCCCGGGGGTGGTGTCCAGTGCCAGGGTCGTCGTCCACGTCTGTGCCGGAGCGAGTTCGACGTCCCACACGAACGCGGCGGCATGACGGCCGGCCTCGACCCGATCGGGGGCCGGCGTCCCGGTCAGGGTGACGGCGCCCTTCCCGGGTGATGTCCACACGATGCTCCGTCCGCTCTCCGTCGCAGGGCGCGCCTCCCGTGGCCGTCCGGCCCTCACCTCCGACATGTCCGACAGGTCGCACGCCGTCGACAGCCGCAGTGCCAGCCGGACGTCTCGGCGCCGGTGGTTGGAGACGGTGATCCGTTCGAAGTCCCTGCCGGCTGTGCGCACGCGTTCCACGGTCACCGTCGGGTCCGGAGTGGGGTCGTCGCCGTCACGGTGAACGGCGAGAAAGTGTGCCTCCCCCGCGTGGGACAGCCACGCGTCCACGATCTCCGGCTCCTGGCCGTTGACGCTGAGCACAAGTCGGCTGATGAGCCGGGAATCGGCCGCGTAGAAGCCCTCCGCCCCGCCCCTGATCTGCCCGTCCCGCGGGGAGAGCACGAGTTCCGGGGCCCCGACGCAGATGATCGCGTCGTGAATGAAGGGCTGGGGTATCCAATCCGTCAAGATAACTCCTCATTGAGGGCCGCACGTGGCGCGCCGTTCAGGGTTCAGTCAGCCTTGCCGGAGTCATGGCGCCGGTCCGGTACCGCACGGCAGGCTCTTGATCGTTCACATGGGTCGGTCGATCCCGCCGTGATCGGCGTCCGGTCGCCGGCGCCGGGGCCGGACGGTCAGCCCTTGACCGCCCCGGCGGTCAGCCCGGCGACGATGCGCCGCTGGAGGAGGAGGACCAGGACGATCAGCGGAAGCGCCACGATGACACCCGCCGCCATCTGCGTACCGAAGGGCTGCTGGTACTCGGAGCTTCCCGTGAACTTCGCGATGGCCACCGTGACCGGCTGGGACGCGAGGGTGAGGGTCATGGCGTTCGCGATCAGGTACTCGTTCCACACCGCGATGAAGACGAGGAGCGCACTGGTGAACACACCGGGAGCGGCCAGCGGCAGGAGCACCTTGCGGAACGCCTGACCTTGGGTACAGCCGTCGATCACCGCGGATTCCTCAAGATCCCACGGCAGTTCGCGCAGGAAGACCGACAACGTCCAGATCCCCAGGGGCAGCGCGAAGCTGACGTCCGGAATGATCATGGCCTGGTACTGGTCGATCCATCCCCAGTCGCTGAACAGTTGGAAGAGCGGCGTCAGCAGGGCGACGCCGGGAAACATGGAGGCGGCCAGAACGGCTCCCAGCGCCAGCCGCTTTCCGGGGAAGCGCAGCCGCACGAAGGCATACGCCGACAGCAGTCCGATCAGCATCGCGAGGATCGTGGTGGTGCCGGCGACGATGGCGCTGTTGCGCAGGGCGTAGAGGAAATTGTTCTGGCCACTGAAGACGGCCTCGTAGTTGACCAGGGTGGGCGAAGCCGGCCACAGGTCATTGTTGAAGATGTCGTTCGGCCCTTTGAGGCTGGAGACGAACATCCAGTAGAACGGCGCGAGGCAGAACAGCACGATGAGGGTCACGCAGAGCGCCAGCCCCGCGTTTCCGAGCCGGCGGCGCGCAACGGGCGAAAGTGCGCTGCGGGCCGTCCGGCCCGGTCGCCGGTGAACGGTCGGGCGGGAATCGGGGGACGCGGTGGTGAGCATCAGGACTCCTTGCCTTCCTCGGCCGGCATGAGGGTGGTGCCGAGGAACCGGACGAACAGCAGCGCAACCACGAAGATGAACAGGAAGGTCAGCGTCGAGAGCGCCGACCCGTAGCCGAACTTCGTCTGTTCGACCGATGCCTGCACGACGAGCATCGACAGGGTGGTCGTCCCGTTCGCCCCGCCGGTGAGGATCTGCGGCAGGTCGTAGATGCGCAGGACGTCGAGGAGCCGGAACAGGACGGCCACCATGAGGGCGGGCATCAGCAGCGGCAGGGTGATGCTGCGGAAGCGGCGCCAGACACCCGCGCCGTCCACGCGGGCGGCCTCGTGGAGTTCGTCGGGGATGAGCTGGAGGCCCGCGAGGACGAGCAGCGCGAGGAACGGTGCCGTCTTCCAGGTGTCGGCGATGATGATCGCCCATGTGGCCGGCCACTCGCTGCCGGTCCACAGGACGGTTTCTCCGGTCATGCCGTTGACGATGCCGTCGGGCTGGAGCATCCACTGCCACAGCACGCTGGTGAGAGCGGTGGGGATGGCCCACGGAACCAGGACGCTGGCCCGCACCAGCCCTCGGCCGCGGAAGGCGCGGTGCATGACGAGGGCCATGGCGGTCCCGATGACCACTTCCAGCAGGACGGTGACGACCGCGAACAGCAGGGTCACCTGCACAGCGGACCAGAAGTCGGCGGATGCGTCTCCGGTGAGTGCCCTCCGGTAGTTGCCGAGACCTATGAACTCGGCTTCTTCGCCGATGGTGTCGCTGAAGAGCGACAGGTAGACGGCTTTGACAAGGGGGTATCCGATCACGGCGGCAAGGAGAAGGATCGCCGGCGTGATCAGGTACCAGGCCAGCCGTGCCTCACCCCGGCTCCGGCGTCCGCGGCGCTGCGGCTTTCCCGGGGGTGACGTACCCGGCTTGGTGGACGCGCTGACTGCGGTGGACACGGCGGCCTCCTGGATCGTACGGCGGATAGGGGCGGGTCAGTTGCTCTGGAGTCCGTTCAACTGACCGGCGAGGTCCTTCAGCGCGTCCGCTGAACTCTTCTCCCCCTGAAGTGCCTTGTAGATCTCCTGCTGGATGCTGAGGCTGGCGTCGTTGTATGCGGGTACCTGCGGGCGGGGACGGGCCTGGCTCAGGCCCTGCTGCAGAGCGGGCAGGTAGGGGAACTCCGTGGCGAGCGCCTCGTCCGTGTAGAGGTCCATCAGCACGGGCGGGTTGGACAGGTCCGTGACCTGCACGCGCTGGGCCTCGGGGCTCTCCATGAAGGCCATGAAGTCGAGGACCGACTCCTTGTGCTTGGAGTAGCTGCTGAGCCCCAGGTTGAAACCGCCGAGGGTGGATGCCCCGGCGCCGTCGGCGCCGGGCAGCGGTGCCACTCCGACCTTCCCCGCGATCTTCGTGTCCGAGCCCGCGGCGTTGGCGAGGCCGTACACGTAGGGCCAGTTGCGCAGGTAGAGGAGGTCGCCTCTCTGGAAGGCGCGGCGGCCGTCCTCCTCCTGGTAGGTGATGGCCTCCTTGGGGATGTATCCGGTGCGGAAGCCATCGACGAGGAAGTCGATGCCCTCCTTGGCCTCGGGGCTGTCCACGGTCACCTGACCGTCGGGCCCGTAGACGGAACCCCCGGCCGAGTTGATGGCCTCGGTCGCGTTGACGGTCAGGCCCTCGTACTGGGCGAACTGACCGGCGTAGCAGTCCATCCGCTGCCGCTCGGCGATCTCACAGCCGTCGATCAGTTCCTTCCAGGTGGCCGGGGGCTTGCTCACCAGGTCCTTGCGGTAGAAGAGCAGCGCGCCGCTCGACGTGAGCGGCGCTCCGTACAGGTCACCCTCGTACTTGGCGGTCTCCAGGGCGGCCGGGACGATGCCGTCGGGAAGAACCTGGGGATCCAGCTTCTCTATCCATCCCCGGGCGGCGAACTCCGCCGTCCAGATCACGTCCATGGCCACCACGTCGAAGCGATCGCTCTTCGCCTGGAAGTTCTGTGCCATCGCGGCCCGCTGCTCGTCGGCGGACTCGGGCAGTTCGATCAAGGTCACCTTCTCGTCGGGGTGGCGCTTGTTCCAGACGTCGAGGATCTCGCTCGTCAACTTCCCGGTGGTGTCCTTGTGCATGGCGAGGGTGAACGGCCCACGCCCGTCGGCGCTCCCCTCTTCGCCGGGGGTACTGCCGGCGCAGCCGGCCCCGAGAAGCGTGACCGTGGTGGTGAGCACGGCTGTGGCAACGGTTCCGCGCTTTCTCATTGCTCCTGCTCCTTTGTGGCGGACGGTGGCCGGAAGGCGGGTCACCGTGCGAGGGGGGCGGCTTCCCGCTGGTTCGGGGCGCCTGAGGGACTGACGAGGGGAGACTCCGGGGCGGCTCGGCCGGCTGGGCTGGTCAGCAGTTTCGGGAGAGAGCCGGGAAGTCCGAGAGTTGCTGTGAACGTTCAAGTACCGAATGGCCGCCGAACATGGCCCGCCAGTTGTTGGGCGGCAGTTCGCCGCCGGTCCCGCGGCCACCCGCGAAGTGGAACCGCTTCCGGGCCGCGCTGCCGGGCTCGGCCCCCAGGGCCTCGCGGAACCGCGGGTGCTGCGCCGAGCAGTGGTGGGGAACCACGTCGAGGATGACCTTGAACCCCAGGGAGTGCGCATCGGCAAGCAACCCGTCGAAGTCGTGCAGGCCGCCGAAGAGCGGGTCGCTCGCGCAGTAGTCGGCCACGTCGTGGCCGTGGTCGTGCTGAGGAGAGGGGGAGCAGGGACTCAGCCACAGCCCGTCGACGCCGAGCGTGGCCAGGTAGGGCAGTCCGGTCCGGGCACCTCGGAGGTCACCCACGCCATCACCGTCGCTGTCCAGGAAGCTGCGCAGATAGACCTGGTACATCACGGCGTCGCGCCACCACGGCACGGAGGGAGTCGCCATCGGACAGGGACCTTTCGGGCAGTCGGCATTGGCCAGTGGGCGTCGGGCCCGGTCGGCTCCGCAACCACGGAGGTGCGGGGCGGGCCCGCTCCCGACGGTCATCCGCTGGTCCGCGCGGACAGCGTGACGCCGGGGAAGGGTGCAGCGGCTCAACTTTGATCGTTCAAATTGAGGGGATCGAAGCACCGCCCGGTACCTGTGTCAAGGGATCGCGCACGGAGAGCCTTCGAGGCGGGGCGCTGAAGGGAAAATCCCTGGACACCGGCCTCTCTCCGGTTTCGAGCCTTCACCGTTGACTCGGCCCAGCAGGTGTGCGACTATCTGAGCCAGCTGTATTTGATCGATCGAAACGCAAGGCTGACAGGGATCTCGTCCAGGTCCCGGGCGGCGCCTTGACCACCGACCTGCGTAAGAGAGTCCAACGGCGACATGACGAGGCAGCGGCGTTCCGGGGGCCCCACCATCCTGGAGGTGGCACGCGCGGCCCAGGTGTCGCGGCAGACGGTCTCCAACGCCCTCAACGCCCCCGACCGGGTCCGCCCCGACACCCTGAGGCACGTCCTCGCAGTCGTCGACCGACTCGGGTACCAGCCCAACCGCATGGCCAGGTCGCTGCGCACACGCAGCACGCGCCAGATCGGCTACCGCCTCGACCCCGACCGTTCCGGCACCGCCAGCGTCCTCCAGGACCGCTTCCTGCACGCCCTCACCACCGCCGCCGAATCCGCCGACTACCTCCTGCTCCTGTTCAGCGCAGGGCGCACCAGCGACGAGTTCACCCGCTACGCCGACATGCTCCGCACCGGCAGCGTCGACGGCTTCGTGCTCTCCGGTATCGACCCGGGAGATCCCCGCCCCGGTTGGCTCGCCGAGCGCCGGGCCCCCTTCGTCTGCTTCGGAACTCCCGACCCCGGCGGCTCGGCCGAGGACCTCCTCACGGTCGATGTGGACAACGTTCATGGCGGCGAGATGGCCGTGGACCACCTCGTGGAGCGCGGGCACCGAAACATCGCCTTCCTCGGCTGGCCCCCCACCTCCGGGCCCGGAGAGAAGAGGATGCAGGGATGGCAGCGCGCCATGCGGAGGCACGGCCTCGCTCCTGACCGGTGCGTGCGAGCTCTGGACACGGTGTCGGACAGCACCCGCGCGGCCCTGCATCTCCTCGACGCGAGTCCGGCACCCACAGCAGTCGTGGCGGCGAGCGACACATTCGCGATGGGGTGCTACGTGGCGGCCCGGCAGCGAGGACTGGACATCGGCCGTGACCTCGCCGTGGTGGGCTCCGACGACTCTCCGACCGCCGCCGTGGTCAGTCCGGCTCTGACCAGCGTCCGTCAACCGCTCGACGAGATCGGTCGCACAGTCATGCGTCTGCTCGTCGGCCGGCTCCAGAATCAACCGCCCACAGACACCCACGTGCTCCTGGAACCGCAGCTCGTCGTCCGCGAAAGCACCGGCCAGGTCTGATCCACGACGCCGTGGCCGTCGTCGCGGGTGGGTGCACACACGCGGGAAGAAGCACCGGCGTCGTGCGCCTCGACTCGTACGTCACCCTCGCGGCCGCGGGGATGGGGCGCCCCGGGTCGGCACCCGGCGGAACTCGGCCGCTCCGTGGTCATCGAGGTCGACAGCGCCCGCGCCGTCTCCGCCCCGAAGCCGTGCACGTCGCCGCTCCTCTCGGAGAGGGCGTGGGGTGGGTGAGCCGGCACAACCGGGGCTCGGCCCAGGCGAGTAGCGAGAGGCCCGCCGGCACGGTCCTGGTGATCCTGCCGGCCCTCGCCGCTTTTCTCTTCCTCCGGCGCCACTCCTGCCACGGGTTCATGAGGGGCGAACTGAAGTGTCGTCGTTGCCGATGAGTTCCGGCGGTGCGCGCAGTCCACAACCACGACGGCAGCACGGACTTGCGGACACAATCTGACCGCAACGCTCCGTACCGTCGGGGACGGGTTCGACCACCGGAGGGGACATGAACGGCATGAACGGCCTCGCGGCAGCACTGGTCCTGGCTATCGCGTCCGCCGCCGCGTACGCGGGGGCCGCCGTGCTCCAGGAGCGGGTCGCGGGGGCGGGCCGGGAGACGGACGCGGGGGTGTGGGCGGCGCTCGGGCGCGGCTCGTGGTGGCTGTCGGTCGGGCTGAACGTCGCGGGCGCGGCGCTGCACGTGCTCGCGCTGCGGTACGGGCCGCTGACCCTGATACAGCCGCTGGGCGCCCTGACGCTGGTCCTCGCGCTGCCGCTGCAGGCGGCGGTCAGCGGGCGGGCGGTCGGCGCGGTCCGGTGGCGGGGCGCGGCGCTGACGCTGGCGGGTCTTGCGGGGGTGCTGCTGCTGGTGCGCGGAGGCGGGCGGATCGAGGTGCTCACCCCGGCGCAGGTCCTCGGCACGGTCGCGGCCACCGCGGCGGCGCTGGCGGCGCTGGCCGCGGCGGCGCGCCGGGCGGGGCCGCGGGCCGCGGGGATCGCGTACGCCACGGCCGCGGGCGTCGCCTTCGGCGCGGGCTCGGTGCTGACCCAGACGGTCGCGGTACGCCCAGGACCGGACGCCTTCACGGTGCTGACGGGGCTCGCGGTGGCGGCACTGGCCCCCGCGGGGCTGATGCTCTCGCAGGCGGCCTACCGCGACGGGCTGGGCGCGCCCCTGGCCACGGTGACCCTGGTCAACCCCGCGGTCTGCGCGGCGGTGGGCCTGACGCTGCTCGGCGAGCAACTGACCGGCGGCGCGGTGGGGGTGGCGGCCGCCCTGACGGCGACGGCCCTGGCCACCCACGGCGTGGTCCTGCTCTCCCGCCCCGGCGAGACGGCGGCCCGGACTCCGGCGGCAGCGGAGCACCGCGCCCCGGCGGCGCTGCCGCGTCCGGCCGCCAAGGCGGCGGACCGGGCCCCCGGTTGGGCACGGCGCCCCGCCGCCCGCCCGGCCGAAACCTTCGGCCTGGCCCGCTGACCGCCGTCCGGATCCCCCCTCAGTCCGCCACCAGGACGATCTTCCCCCGCAAGTGGCCCCCCTCGCTCGCCCGGTGGGCGTCCGGGGCCTCCGTGAGGGGCAGGGCGCGCCACACCGGCAGGTGCAGGCGGCCGTCGCGGTACAGCGCCAGGGCGCGCTCGATCCCCGGCACGTACTGGTCCTCGCCGTCCGACTGGCGTGAGAACCGTACGCCCAGAGTCTGCGCGCCCGCCGCGTCCGCGATCGTCAGGACCCGGGCAGGACCGCCGGCCAGGTCCACCGACTCCGGCAGCACGCCGCGGCCCGCGACGTCCAGGACCGCGTCGACGTCCGGGGCCAGTTCCCGTACCCGCGCGCCCGCGCCCTCCCCGTACGCGACCGGTTCCGCGCCCAGCGAGCGCAGGTAGTCGTGGTTCGCGGGGCTCGCGGTGCCGATGACCCGTACCCCCGCCGAGACCGCGAACTGCACCGCCAGGCTGCCCACCCCGCCCGCCGCGCCGTGCACGAGCAGCGTGTCGTCCTTCGCCACGCGGAGCGCCGTCAGCGTGCGGTACGCGGTCTCCGCCGCCACCGGCAGCCCGCCCGCCAGCTCCCACGGCAGCCCCGGCGGCTTGGCGACCAGCCGGTCCGCGCGTGCCAGCGTCTGCACCGCGTATCCCGCGGTCACCGGCCCCAGCACCTCGTCGCCCACCCGCCACGGCCCCGCGTCCTCGCCCACGGACTCGACGACGCCCGCGGCCTCCAGCCCCAGGACGTACGGGAACGCCGGCGTCCTGACCGACGCCATCCGCCCGCCGCGCAGCTTCCAGTCCAGCGGGTTGACCCCCGCGCAGCGGACGCGCACACGCACCTCGCCGGCGGCCGGCGCCGGCACCTCGACGTCGAGGGGACGCAGCACCTCGGGGCCGCCGTACTCGGAGAATCCCATGGCGAACACCACGGGCCATCACCTTCCTTCGGGACCGTGGACACCGAACGGACCGACTATCCCACCGAGGTACGGGCACCGGTGCGCTTTCGATCCCGTGGCGAACAGGCGTTTCGGCCCCGGCGGCCGTTGGTACACCCCCCGGAACGCCTGATGGGGGGCGGTGTGTCCACCGCCCCCCACCGGGACCCGATCCGGCTCAGCCGACCGTATACGTCACAGCGGCTTGATCCGGATGTCGCGGAACGAGACCACGTCCGTCGTGCCGTGCACCTGGAGGCCGATGTACCCCTTCGCGTGCTGGCGGCCGTCCGTGCCCGGGTCGTCGCCGCGCGGCGGCGAGAAGAGCTGCCCCGGGGAGTTCTCGAACTCGTTGAGGAGCACGCCGTTGCGGTAGATCGAGTACTTCTGGCCCACCACCCGGATCTCGTAGTCGTTCCACGTGCCCTTGGGCACCACCCCGGCCGAGCCGTGGTCGACCCTGTCGAAGCCGTAGACCGAGCCGGTCTTGTACTGGTCGCCGGCCTCCGAGTCGAAGACCTGCACCTCGTGGCCGTACTTGATCGCCACCCACTCGGGCCGCGACTCGTCCGGGTGGTCGCGCACGTCCGGGAAGCGGACGAAGACGCCGGAGTTGGCGCGCCCGGTGCCCGGCGCGTCGTCGCGCCACTGGAGCTTGAGCGAGAAGTCGCCGTACTGGGCCTGCGGGTACCACAGCATGCCCATCCCGTCGACGGTCGTCCCGCTCGTCATCGAGCCGTCCTCGTTGAGGTTGAAGCTGCCGCCGCCGACCTGCTGCCACTTGGAGAAGGAGTTCTCGGTGCCGGTGAAGATCGGCGTGTAGCCGTCGTTCTGGCCCGGCTTGCCGATCCCCGACTCCCTGGCCGTGTCGCGGATGATCTGGCGCTCCTCGCCGTTGATCACGGCGTCCGCGTACAGCTCGTCGGTGACGTCCCGGACGTGGTCCAGGAACGCCTTCTGCTTCGGCCACGCCTTCTCGTCCTCGATCACCTCGTTGATCGTGCAGCCGTTCGCGGTGACGCGGTTGGGCACGTGGGTGTCGTACTGGCCGATGAAGACGATCGGACGGGAGTCCAGCTCCGGGCAGTCCGGGTCGGGGTTGGGGTACTTCTCGACGATCGTGAAGGTGACCGTCCCGACCTCGGAGGAGTTGCCCGCCTTGTCGGTGGCCCGGTAGCTGACCGTGTGCTCGCCGACGGTCATGACGTGCAGCATCTCGGTGTATCTCTGGAAGGCGCTGCCGCCCACCGAGTACTCGACCCGGTCCAGGCCGGAGCCGCCGGTGTCGGCCCCGTTGAGTGTGACCATGGCCATGTCCAGGTACGCGCCGTCGGCGTTCCGCTCACCGCTGACCGTGGCGGTGACCGTGGGCGGCGTCGTGTCGTTCGCCTCGGTGACCGTGAAGGTCACCGACTTCTCCTCGCTGGTGTTGCCCGCCTTGTCGGTCGCGCGGTATCTGACGGTGTGCTCGCCCGGGGTGTTGACCACGACGGGCGCCTCGTACGCGGTCCAGTCCGTGGCCCCGTCCAGGGCGTAGTCGACGCGGTCGACCCCCGACATGTCGTCGGTGGCGGACAGCTCGACCGTCGCGCTGCCCAGGTACGCGCCGTTCGCGTCCTGCTCGCCCTTGACCTCCGCGGCAGTCTCGGGCGCCGTGGTGTCCTCGCCGCCGCCGTCGGTGACGATCAGCTCGCCGGCCATCGAGCCGTGGCCGGGGATCGCGCAGAAGTAGCGGTACTTGCCCGGCGAGAGGTTGACCGTCGCCTGCCACTTGCCGTTGTTCTCGTCGTTCGGGGACGCCTGGAGGTTGAGGCTGACGTCCTTGTTGTAGCCGTCGCTGAACGTGTCGAACGTCAGCGTGTGCACCATGCCGGTGGTGTTGCCGGTGGCGGCGCTGTTCTCGAAGACGATGGTCGTCTCCCCCGCCACCGCCGTGGTGGGCGCGGAGGTGTACTCGGTGATGCTGTCACCCGCGGTCCAGGTCAGCGTCTGCGCCGCCCGGGCCTCGTCGGGCGCCGCCGCGCCCGCGGTGGGCAGGCCGCCCGGCGCGAGCAGCGCCAGGCAGACCGCCACCAGAATGATCAGCGCCCGCCGCAGTCCGCCCGCGGTCAGAGCTCCGGATCTCATTGGCTCCCTTTCCCGATCAGGTCCCCGGGCAGCGGCGTCGCCGGCCCGCCCTTGTACGTCACCCGCCACAGCGCGGACGCCGAGTCGGCGTTGAAGAAGCCGCGGCCGTAGTCGAGCACGTAGAGCGCGCCGTCGGGGCCGAACTTCCAGTCCATCAGGTTGCGGATGCCGCCGTTGCCGACCGGGATGATCTTGTCGAGCGACTCGGCGTGCACCGGCAGTCCGCCGTCACCGGCGTTGTCCGGGTCCATCACCACGGCGTGCCGCGGCTGGTCCCCGTCGTAGAAGTCGCCGACGAACCACTTGTCGTTCCAGTACTCCGGCCACTTCACGTCGCTGCCGGAGGAGGCGTCGTAGCGGTAGACGGGGCCCGTCATGGCCGCCTGGCCGCCGCCCTTGAGCCAGGGCAGGCGGTACTGCGCCTCGTCGACGTTGTAGCTGGGCACCCCGTCCGCGTTGCGCGGGTAGTCGGGGCCGCCGCCCTGGGGCGAGTACCAGATGTTGTTGTCGCGGACCGGCGGCAGGTCCGTGAGCCCGTCGTTGTTGGGCGAGGTGTTCTTGATGTTGTCGCAGTCGTACCAGCCGAGCGGCTGCGACGGGTCGGGCAGGTTGCGGTCGCGGTACGGCTGCGAGTTGCCCATGCAGTACGGCCAGCCCTGGTTGCCCGCGCTGGTGATGACGGCGAACGTGTCGTACTTGGCCGGGCCCCAGGTGGTGCTGGGCGAACCGGCGTCCGGGCCGACCCAGCCGGCGTAGAGCCGGTCGTCCGCGTCGATCTCGATGCGGGACGGGTTGCGCACGCCCATCACGTAGATCTCGGGCCTGGCCTGGTCGCCGTCGCCCTCGTCGCCGGTGAAGAGGTTGCCCTCGGGGATGGTGTACGTGCCGTCGTCCTCGGGGTGGATCCGCAGGATCTTCCCGTTGAGGTTGTTGGTGTTGCCCGCGGTGCGGCGCGCGTCGGCGAAGGACACGCCGCCGAAGTTGGGCTCCGGGTTGTTGCCCGAGTAGCCGTCGCTGAACCGCGAGGAGTTGGTGTCACCGGTGGCGATGTACAGGTTGCCCTTGGAGTCCCACTCCATGTCGCCGCCCGCGTGGCAGCAACTGTGCACCTGGACGGGCCAGGACAGCACGACCTTCTCGGAGGCGGTGTCGAGCTTCTGCGTCTCCTGGTCGATGGTGAAGCGGGAGACCCGCCGCTCGGCCATGTGCGCGGCACGGTCGACGCCGGAGTGCGGCGTGTAGTGCAGGTACACGTAGCCGTTCTCGGCGAAGTCCTGGTCGAGGGCGATGCCGAGGAGGCCCTCCTCGACCTTGATCAGCTCGTCGCCGCCGCCCTTGTTGCCGAAGACGTCGAGCGTGCCGACCGCGGTCACCTTCTCGGTCTCCGGGTCCCACATGTGGATCGTGCCGGGGCCCTTGCCCATCTCCGGGCTGTTCCAGTCGACGTCGACGGGCGCGCCGGACCAGCGGCCGCCGCGGCCGATGTAGTAGACCTTGCCGTCGTCGGCGATGTCGATGCCGTGCGGCTCGCCGATCTGGTCGAGCTGGTTCGCCTGGTTCGGCTGGGTCAGCCGGGTCGCCTCGTAGTTGGCGGTGATGCTCGCCTGGCAGTCCGCGCGCGCCTGGCGCGTGGTCCACAGCAGGGCGCCGCGCAGGTGCGACCGGAAGTTCTCCTCGGCGAAGCCGGCGGCGGTGCCGCCCATGCCGGTGTAGAACGAGCGGCCGCCCTCGTAGTCGCGGCACCAGGAGATCGGGTGGTCCCAGCCGTTGGCCGTCGAGCCCGGCTGGTACGTGTTCTCCCGGACCCGGGCGACGGTGTGGACGCTGCCGGACGGGTTCTTCTCCCAGTTGGTCCACACGTCGCTGCGCTTCCACTCCAGCGGCAGCTCCTCGGTGGCCGGGTTCAGCCGGTCGCCGACCTCGACGACGGCCTCCTGCGCGCCGCCGGAGGTGCCGGCGGGGCGGCTGCCGATCAGGCCGGTGAACCAGTCGGACTCCGGTTCCGAGCGGGCCGCGTCATGGATGCCGAGGAAGCCGCCGCCCGCCTTGATGTAGCGCTGGAACGACTGCTCCTGCATGGTGTTGAGGCGGTCGCTGCCCGGTGACAGGAAGACGACCGCGTTGTACTTGGCCAGGTTCTTGTCGGTGAATGCCGTGACCTCGTCGGTCGCGGTCACCGTGAACGTCTCGGGCCCCTGGGCACCGATCGCCTTGATGGCCTCGATGCCCGCCCGGGTCACGGCGTGTTGGTCGCCGTCGACCCGGTAGAACACGAGCACCGAAGCGTTCGCCTTGCCCGGCGGGCTGCCGGCCGCCAGCGGTCCTGCGTCCGACGGTCCTGCCACGGCCTGCGCTCCTGCCAGGAGCGTTGCCGCCATGGCCACCGCCGATGCGCCGGCCGCCCAGCGTAGGGCGTTTCCCCTGCGTCGCATGGTCCTCCCACCTCGTCCCGGGATGCTGCGGGATAGCTGCGCCGCCGTAGGAAGTTAGACCCCTTTTCGCGAACTGCCAATGCCTACAGCCGGATTCGGTTCGAACTTTGTCCTGAGGATGGGCAAAGCTTCCACAAGCCCTTACCATGAGCGGCTGTCAGGGACGAGTCACAAACGCGCGAGAAGGCGGGGGCCACCATGCCGCGCAACGTTTTTTCCAGAAGGTCCTTCACCAGCGGTGCGGCCGCGGCCGCACTGGCGACCCCGGTCGCCCTGTCCACCTCGGGAGCGACGGTCACGGCGTCCAACGACAAACCCCAACCCCAGCCTCTCGGCGAGATCAAGCGGATCACCATGTACGCCGAGGCCATGCCGGACGGCCAGCTCGGCTACGGCCTCGAACCGGGCAAGCCCTCCATCCCCGGCCCGCTGCTGGAGATGTACGAGGGCGACAGCATGATGATCAAGCTGGTCAACAACCTCGACGTCGAGGCCAGCCTGCACGTCCACGGCGTCGACTACGACATCGACAACGACGGCACGCCGATGACGAACAGCGCGGTGCCGCCGGGCGGTTCGCGCACCTACGTCTGGCACTCGCACACCGCGGGCACCCGCCGCGACGGCACCATCCAGCCGGGCAGCGCGGGCTACTGGCACTACCACGACCACGCGGTCGGCACCCCGCACGGCTCCGGCGGCGTCAGGCGCGGCCTGTACGGCGGCCTGATCGTCCGCCGGAAGGGCGACAAGCTGCCCGACAAGCAGTTCGTGATCGTCTTCAACGACAACACGATCAACAACGTCACCGGGCACGGGCCCGACTTCGCCGCCACGCTCGGCGACCGCTGCGAGGTCATCATGATCACGCACGGCGAGTTCTACCACACGTTCCACATGCACGGTCACCGCTGGGCGGACAACCGCACGGGCATGCTGACCAGCGTGGACGACCCGACGCCGATCATCGACAACAAGATCTGCGGACCGGGCGACTCGTTCGGCTTCCAGTTCATCGCGGGCGAACTCGTCGGCTCGGGGCGGTGGATGTACCACTGCCACGTCCAGAGCCACGCGGACATGGGCATGGCGGGCCTGCTGGTGGTGACGAACCCCGACGGCACGGTCGCCGGGACGCACAACGCGGACGCGATGAAGGCCACCCGCGACGCACCGGCCCACGGCAGCCACGACACGAACTGAGCCACGGCACACACCGAGCCGCGAGACCGGCCGGCGGCCCCGCTGGGTGGGGCCGCCGGCTTTCGCATGCCCGGACCCCCCGTGGCGGACGCCCGCGCACACTCCTGCTATCGTCATGAAAATGATTGTCATTACGAAGACAAGGAAGACGCTCGCCGCGGGCGTGGCGGCGATAGCCCTCGTGCTGGCCGGCGGGTGTGCGGAGAACGACGACGATCCGGGCGGCGGAAAGCCCGGCGCCGGCCGCGCGTCGGACGCGGCCGGCGGCGAGCAGGCCGGCGCCGACCGCTCCGGCTGGCCCGCGGAGAAGACCGCCCACGGCGCCCCGGAGCTGCGCGCCGTCGTCACCGAACAGGGCTCGGGCGCCGTCCGGGTCATCGGCCTCGCCGACGGCGGCACGGTGCGTACGCTGCGCGTCGAGGGCCAGTCCAGGCCCGTGCGGACCGAGGACGACACCCACGTCCTGCTGCCCCAGGGCGAGCAGGGCGTCACCCACCTCCTGGACGCCGGCATCCGCTGGGAGGACCACGGCGGCCACCAGGACGCGCACCACGAACGCCCCCGGCTCCTGGGCAGCCTGAAGGGCGAGTACCCCTCGCACGCCGTGCCGCACGGCGAGCACGTCACCGTCTTCGACGACGGCACCGGTACGGCCCGGGTGCTGCACGTCGGCGCCGAGGACGCGAGCACGGAACCGGAGCGCGAGCTGAAGGCGGAAGGCCCGCACCACGGCGTCGCCGTGACCCTGGAGAACGGCGAGATGGCCGTCACCATCCCCGGCGAGACGGAGGAGGACCTGCCCGTCGGCGTACGGGTCCACGACGCGCACAACCGCGCACTCGCCGCCTTCCGCGACTGCCCCGAGCTGCACGGCGAACACGCCGTCGGCGACGATCTGCTGCTCTTCGGCTGCCTGGACGGTGTGCTGGTGCTGGAGCGCGGCGACGGCGGCAAGTGGAAGGCCGACAAGATCCCCAACCCGGCCGGCAGCGGCGAGGAGGAGCGTGTCAGCTCCTTCGCCGGGCACAGCGGCGACGCCGTCCTCGGCACCTTCGGCGACGAGGCGATGGCCGCGCTGGACCTCGGCGAGCGCACCATGCGCCGCGTCGAACTACCCGCCGCGCGCGCCGCGTTCACCTGGGACCCGTACTGGGACCGGGGCCTCGCGCTCACCGCGGACGGAGAGCTGCACGGCGTCGACCCGAAGGGCGCGAAGGTCGTCGCCTCCTCGAAGGTGACCGAGCCGTTCGAGGTCTCGGAGGACTGGACCAAGAACCAGGCGGCGCTGGCGCCGGGCGAGGAGGCGGTGTACGTCACCGATCCGTTCACCGGCTCGCTGATCGAGGCGGAGGTGGCCAGTGAGGGGTTCGAGGTGACGCGGACGATGGAGCTGGGCTTCACGCCCTACTCGCTCACGGTGCTGGGCATGGCGGGCTGAGAAAGGGGCACCCGGACCGCGGTGGCGGGGCATCAGCGGACGGCGCGGTGTCCCGTCGCCGTGTCACCTGCCGCGCCGCCGTCCCTCCCCGCGGCGGCGCGGTGTCCCCCTCGCCGCGTCCGGTCACGGTGCCGAGTCCGCCCTGTCCCGGCACCGTGTCCTTACTTCGTGTTCCGTCGCCGTGTTCCGCTGTTCGCCGCGGGATTGCCTCGCCGCCACGTACGGGCAGGATGGCCTCGCCATCATCGGGCGCCGGCCGGCGAGCGCCGCGGGGAGCACCCCGCCGTCCCGGCCGGCCCGCGAGGGAGAGGATCGATGCACATGAGGTACGTCAGGACGCTCGGCGTCACCGCCCTGGCCGCGGCTCTGCTCGGCACCGTCGCCGCCTCCGCCGCCCCCGCCGCGCGCCCCGGCGGCGGCCACGGGACCGAGCGCGACGCCCCCGTCGTCGAGGCCGTCGCGAAGCTGGACCGCAACAGCAAGTGGGAGCTGGTCGAGAAGCTGCCGCTGGACTTCGAGACGTACCACCCGCAGGGCATGACCCGCGTCGGCGACCGGCTGTTCCTCTCCAGCGTCGAGGTCATCGAACCGCCGGTGCGCTACCCGGAGCCCGTCGACGGCTACGACCGCAGCCCCGGCCGCGGCGTCGGCCACCTCTTCGTCCTCGACCTCAGGGGCCGGCTCCTGGAGGACCTCACGCTGGGCGAGGGCGACATGTACCACCCCGGCGGCATCGACACCGACGGCCGCTCGGTCTGGGTCCCGGTCGCCGAGTACCGGCCCGACAGCGCCGCCGTCGTCTACCGCGTCGACGTCCGCACGCTGAAGGTGACCGAGGAGTTCCGGGTCGACGACCACATCGGCGGCGTGGTGCCCGAGCCGCGCACCGGCAAGGTGCACGGCGTCTCGTGGGGCTCGCGGACCTTCTACACCTGGGACCGGCACGGCCGCCAGATGCAGCGGCGTCCGAACCAGAGCCACTTCGTCGACTACCAGGACTGCGCGTACGCCGACTCGCGCAAGATGCTCTGCACCGGCATCACCGGCTTCAAGAACGCCTCCGGCGCCGACTTCGAGCTGGGCGGCATCGCGGCGATCGACCTGCGCACGTTCGGCATCGAGCACGAGGTGCCGGTGCAGCTCTGGTCGACCGGCGGCCACGTCGCGACCCGCAACCCCGTGCATCTGGAGGCGCTGCGCGGCGAAGGACTGCGCATGTGGGCGGCGCCCGACGACGGCGCCTCCCCCGCGGGCACGGAGCTGCTGGTCTACGAGACCAGGCCCGCGAGCTGACTCCGGAATGCCGGGCACCGTGCCCCATCCCGTAAGATCCCGGACGACCGAGGGGGGCCTGCGCGGCCGGGGAGGCGCGCCGGCGGACGACGGAACGGTGGGGCGCGGTGCACGGTGACGGTGCGATACGCGACGGCATGGCCGTACGCGGAAGCAGAACGGGACGCGGGGGCGGGCCCATGCACATACGGACGACTCACCCCGGGCAGGCGGGCCGCGCCGCGGGGGTGACCCCCGGTGCGTAGCCGCCCGGCGTTCCTGCGGCCGGTACGCCGCACCCGCGCCGGCGACGTCGCCGGCTACACGGCCGCCGTGATCGCCCTCGTCGCGGGCGGCGCGATCTTCACCCGCTCCATCCTCACCTGGACCCGCGGCCCGGTGGTCGCGATCGCGGCGATCCTCCTCACCGGCTGGGCCGTCGACAAGGTACGCGCCCGGCGGCACCCCGGGGACGACGAGCCGGATGACGGCCGGGACGGCGACGGGGGCAGCGGCGACAGGGGCGACGGCGGCGAGGGGGAAGACCGGTGAGCTGGGCGGCGCATGAGCTGGAGAGCTACATCCTCCACAAGCACACCAAGGTCAAGGTCTCGTACCTGGCGGTCCTCCTCGGCTGCTTCCTGCCCGACATGGGCACCAAGGGCACCGTCTACGGCTTCGAGATAGGCAGCTTCTCCTTCAAGCCGGAGAACGCCTGGGACTACCACCGCGGCTGGCCGGGCGTCGGCTTCACCCACACGCTGGTGTGGGGCGTGGTGCTCGCGCTGGCCGTGCTGCTGATCTTCAAGAGCCGGGAGTGGGCGCTCGGCCTGCTGATCGGCCAGTGGGCGCACGTGCTGACCGACTGCTTCGACAGCGTCGGCGTAATGCTCTTCTTCCCCTTCACCGACCAGCACTACTCGACGGGCATGTGGGCGTACGCGGCGCAGGAGGGCCGCTACGGGGACGCCGCCGCGTACTACGGCAGTCTGGGCCTGGCCTGGGATCTCTTCTGGCTGGCGATGCTCGCGTACAACTACCGCTCGCTCACCGCCAAGTACTTCAGGCAGCACGTCTATCCCGCGGACCCCGCATGGGGCTGGCTGCGCCACCGCGTCGGCCTCTCCGACCGCTTCCTGCTGGCGCTCTACCACGCCTACTTCCTCTACGGCGCGTGCCGGATATTCGCCTGGACCATCTGGGCGCAGGCGTCCGAGGACGCCCCGATGGACTGGAAGTGGGGCGGCCCGTACTGGGTCGACAAGGCGACGGTGGAGCATCCGCCGGTGACGGAGTTCCTTTCGAACACGCTGGTGGGACTGACGGGGCTGGTGGCGTTCTGCTGGGTGGTGTGGCTCGCGGTGGGGCGGCGGCTGTGGCTGCATACGCCGCCGTACGCGGAGGTGGAGTTCGTCCGCACCTCGGTGCCGCGGCCGCGCTACTCGGAGGAGAACGACCGGGACGACGGGGACGGGGAACGCCCGGACGACGGGGACGACGGGGCTTCCGCGGACGCGGACGCCGACGCGGAGCCGGTGCGGCAGAGCCCCGACCGCACGTAGCGGGAGACGCGGGCGCCGCGGACGCTCCAGGTTCCGCACTCCCTGAAGTGCTCGCGCAGCACGGCGCGTTCGGCCGCCTCGCCGGGCTCGGCGTCGAACGGCTGCCCGGGCGGGTCGCGCAGCACGACGATCCGGCCGTGCACGGCGTCGAAGTGCGGCAGGGTCTGCCACAGCGCGGTCAGGCCGCGGTGGGCCATCTCGTACGTGACGGCCTCGTCCCGCCACATCGTGCCCTGCCGGCCGAGGCCCCAGAGCCCCAGGACGAGCGCGGCGGGCGCGAGGACGAGGGGCACGGCGGCCACGCCGCGGCCCGGACCCCGGACGGCTTCGGCGAGGGCGGTGGCGGCCGGGCGGTGGCCCGGGGGCTCCGCGTCGGGGGCGGGGGCGAGGCTGCGGCGCTGGACGGCGGCGACGGCGGGCTCCGGCGGGAAGAGGGCCAGGACTCCCCGGAGTCCGGCGGCCACCCGTTTACCGGGCAGCCCCCACTCGACGGGCCTATCGATTCGGTCGGCGTGAAAGGGGGGCCGGGAACGCGAGGGGTCGCCGGAAGCCGGCGCCGGATCCGGCCGCAGGACCGGTGCAGCGGTTCGCGTACACGCTGCGCATGCTGCGGCACGAGCCGGGCGCGCCGACGCACCGCAACCCGTCCGGGCGCGCCGGTTACTCCGCCGAGGGCGACGGGGAGCTGCGGGGGGGGCCACCCCGCACACACCGCCGCACCTGCGGAGGGTGGGCCCCGGACCGACTCGTCCCGGGTCAGGTGAGGGTGAGCAGGAGTGCTTCGAGGTTGTCGAAGGACGTGGTCCACGTCGCGCGGGCTGTGGGGCGGCGCTCGGGTGGGTAGGTACGGGTGAACGTCAGGCGGGTGCCGGGCAGGGCCGGGGACAGGTGGATGCGGGTGCTGACCGGGGCGGGGGTGCCGTACTCCGGCATGGGGGCGGAGGTGAGGACGAGGAGGTGGGGGGCGGCGAGTTCGGTGATGTGGTTGCGGAGCCAGTGGCGGCCGCGGTCGGTCGTGTCGCCCTCGGTGTCGTCGGCCGCGTCGACCATGCAGTAGTCGAAGTGGCCGCCGACGTACGGCTCGACGGTGACGGTGTCGCGCGGAACGGTGTAGCCCCGCGGACCGATCCACCGCGCCAGCAGGTCCGCCTCCGTCCACGCCCGGTGGACCAGCGGCGGCGGCGCGGGCAGGTCCCGGACGACGAGCGGCACGGTGGTGTCGGCGGGCGATGCGGTCACGGTGCCTCCGCTGGGTGGCCGGCGTACTTCCTCGCCTTATACAACCCGCACGGCACGCCGAGGCTTCCCGGGGGACGGGTCAGGGTGCGGAGCCTGAGGGGTCCGGTGGGGTCGGGGGCTCGCCTTCCGGCTTGCCCGCCAGGCGTTTGGCGATGCGTTCGCGCATCCCCGGCATCCCGAAGCCCACCGGGTCGATCTTCTGGTCCGTCCACTCCTTGTGGCCGATCACCGACTTCGCCTGCCAGCCGTGGGCCCGGCACAGCGCCGCCGCGGCCCGCTCGGCGGCCTCCAACTGCGCGTCGGGCCACGGGTCCTCGCCGTCGCCGAGGTTGATGCACTCGAAGCCGTAGAAGCGCGCGTTGCCGTCGGTGTTCTGCTCGTTGGGCGAGGGCGGGCGCTCCCCGTACCGCTCGGCGATCACCGCGCGCAGCACCTCGTCGTCGCCCAGCCCCGCATGGTTCGCCCGGCCGTGGCCGACGAGGTGGACCCGGCCGCTCTTGTCGATGACGCCGTGGCAGAGCGGGCCCGGCAGGTCGGACCTGCCGCGGTAGCAGAGCCGGACACTGTCGTCCGTGCCGGACGTGGCCGTGTGGTGGAGGACCACGCCGTGCACCGGGCCCCACGGGCCCACGCCGTTGCGATTGTGCGTGCGCCATTCGCCGTGCTCGACGGTCGTCAGCCCCTCGCGCTTCAGCGCGCGCAGCACGACGGCGGCGGACAGTGGTTCTGCCATGCGAGCAACCCCCCGGCTCTCCCTGGCCGGTGACGTCGGTCCGCGCCGGCCTTCGACACCGTCACCCACTCATCGTAAATCCCCCCTCACTCTCCGTAAAGGGGTCGGCTCCCCATCCGTCTCCGGGCCACCGTGCGCCCGCCCAGGCGCCCCTGTGCACCCCGGTGGACCGGCCGTAGCGTCGTGCACCGGCGGCAATTCCTGCGGAGAGGACGGCTCGTGGAGGTATCGACGTTCCTGGCGCGGAAGCTCGCGCGGCGCTTCCGCACGTACGACACGGACGGCGACGGCTATGTCGACCGCGCGGACTTCGAACGCGCCGCCCGGCAACTGGGCGAGGAGTTCGGCCACGGCCCCGACTCGCCGGCGCGGCGCCGGGTGGAGGAACTGTGCCTCGGGGTGTGGGAGCGGCTCGTACGGGCCGCGGACACGGACGGGGACGGGCGGGTCGACCAGGCCGAGTACGCGGCGGCGTTCGCCGCCGGGCTGCTGGAGACGCCGGAGGACTTCGCCGCGGGGTACGGGGAGTTCCTGGAGGCGATCATGGCGATCGCCGACGTGGACGGCGACGGCGCGCTCGACCATGAGGAGCACGTGCGCTGGACGGGCGCGCTGATGAACCTCCCGGCGCACGACGCCCGCGAGGTCTTCCGCCGGCTGGATACCGACGGGGACGGCCGCGTCACCACCGCCGACCTGCTCGCGGCCATCAGGGACTACTACTTCGACGACGACCCCGCCTCGGCCGGAAGCTGGCTCCTGGGCCCCCTTGACCCCGTCTGACACCCGGCCGGACCGCCGGGCCTTCCCCGTGCCCGTACGGCACCGGGGGCGGCCGGCCCGTAGGGCACGGGCGGCTTGCCGCGGGCGGCGGCAGGTCAGTCCACTCCGCACAGCCGCAGAAGCGCCGCCGTGGCCGCCGCGGCGACCACCACGACCACGAACGGCGCCCGCCGCCACGCCAGGACGCCGCCGACCGCGACGCCCGCCGGCCGCGCGACCCCCGCGAAGCCGCCGTCGTCCAGCAGCGCCTGCGTGCCGACCAGGGCGGTGAGCAGCACGATGGCCGCAACCGTCATCAGCCGCTCCACCCGCGGCTCCAGACGCACGCGGGAGCGGAGCGCGGGTCCTGCGAAGCGGAAGGCGAACGTGCCGGCGCCGAGCACGAAGACGGCGAACACCAGGGGCGTCGTGCTCACGGCACCCGCTCCTCGTCGTACGAACCGGCCCCGGGCTCGTCGTCACCGCTCCCCGGCGCGCCGCCCCCGGGCACGCCTCCCTCGGCCACTCGGCCGCTCACCGGACCGCCCTCCGCCACCGCACCGCTCCCCTGCTCCCGAGCCCTCTCCCCACCGGTCCCCGCGACCGCGAGCCCCGCCAGCGCCAGCAGCACCGGCACCCCCGCCGGCAGGAACGGCGCCGCCGCCAGCGCGACGCCTACCCCCACCAGCGCCGCCCGCCGCGTACCCGCCTCGCGCAGCGACGGCAGCACCAGCGCGAGCAGCACCGCGGGGAACGCCGCGTCCAGCCCGAAGGCGTCCGTGTCGCTCACCGCCGTACCGCCCAGGGCACCGAGCACCACCCCCGCGTTCCAGCAGGCGAACAGCCCCACGCCACACGCCCAGTACGCCGCACGCCGCCGCACCGGGTCCCGCTGGGCCAGGGCGAACGCCACGGTCTCGTCGATCATCAGATGGCTGCCGGCGAGCCGCCGCAGCCTCCCGCCGCCCAGCGCGTCGCCGACGGTGAAGCCGAACGGCACGTGCCGCGCGTTGACCAGCAGCCCGGCCGCCACCGCCGCCAGCGCCGTACCGCCGGAGGCGACGATGCCGACGAACATGAACTGCGCCGCCCCCGCGAAGACCACCACCGACAGCAGCACCGGCAGCCACAGCGGCAGCCCCTCGCCGACCGCGATGGCCCCGAACGAGACGCCGACCAGGGTGTCGGCGGCGCAGACGAGCGCGATGTCGCGGGCGAGGTCGCCGCGCAGGGTTCGCCATATCGAACGCATGACTGCCATGCTGGACATCCGCTACTCTGTTCGTCAAGTCGAATAAACGACCGACAGAGCGAACGGAGCGTGCCATGGTCCCGAGCGACGGAGCCCCCCTCGACGCCATCGCGGCGTCGCTCCAGCGCGAGCGCCGCCGTACGGGGCTGACGCTGACGGAGCTGGCCCGCCGCGCGGGCATCGCCAAGTCGACGCTCTCCCAGCTCGAGTCCGGCACCGGCAACCCGAGCGTGGAGACCCTGTGGGCCCTCAGCGTCGCACTCGACGTGCCCTTCTCCCGGCTGGTCGAGCCGCCCCGCCCGCGGGTGCAGGTCATACGCCGCGGCGAGGGCCCTTCCGTGCCCTCCGAGCACGCCGACTACGCGGCGACGCTGCTCGCCTCCTCCCCCGCCCACGCCCGCCGGGACATCTACCTCGTCACCGTCCAGCCCGGCGTCCCGCGCCGCTCGGATCCGCACTCACCCGGCGTCGTGGAGCACGTGATACTCAGCAGCGGGCACGCGCGCGTGGGCGTGGCGGAGGAGCCGGTCGACCTGGAGCCCGGCGACTACACCTCGTACCCCGCCGACGTCCCGCACGTCTTCGAGGCCCTGGCGCCGGACACGGTCGCCGTCCTCGTCTCCGAGCACGACTGACGCCGCGCCTCCCCGCAGGCCGGCTGACCAGCCGGCCTGCGGGAACCGCCGGGCGTCACACGGGTGCAAGGCGTTACGCGGGCGCCAGGTAGCCGTGCTCCAGCAGCCAGGTGACGTTCAGCCGCTGCCCCTCGCCCGGGTCGAGGAACACCGGGTCGAGCTTGATCTGCTCGCCCCCGCCGGGCTGCTCGAACCACGGCGCGACGGCCCCCTGCCAGACCCGGAACGGCTTCGTGACCTGGTAGACGCGGTAGTCGCAAGGGGCGTCGGGATCGCGGGTGTTGAGGTTCTGCGGGGGCAGCGCGCGCTCGGCGTAGCGGTCGCCGGCGGGGGCGAGGTAGCCGCCGTACTCCGAGCCGAAGCGGTCGAGGAGCTGCCCGGCCTCCAGCCGCGTCGCCTCCCGGTCGACGGTGCCGTTGACCTCGGCGAAGCCGTCGTTCGGCGGGTACTTCCAGGTGCCGCCCTCGGCGGGGCCCGTCCAGTACTTATCCAGGAACGCGGCCGGCGTGAGCGAACCGGTGGGATGCCAGCCCTGCAGCAGCGGCCCCACCCGCGGCTCCCACCGGCCCGGCAGGTGCTCCGGGCCCAGCCGGGCGTCGCCGAACCGCTCGCCGGTGCAGACGGGCGCGGCCCGGGAGGAGGCCCCCACGGCGGGGGCGGGTACGGGGGCCGCGCGGCCGGTGGCCGGGGGGTGGAGGACCGAGGGGCGGGTCGCGGGGTCGGGGTGCCCGGCGGCGCCCGCCGCGGCGGGGACGCCGCCGGCCAGCCCTGCGGCGGCGACGAGGACGGCAAGTGCCGTGCGTACGGTGCGGGTTCGCGTCACGGTGGGGGTTCGCTTCACGGTGGGGCCCTTCGCGCTCGGCGGTCGGCGGCCCCACCATGATCCGCAGGGCGGGCGGCGGGCCCGCAGACCAACACGCGCGCCACCGCCCGCCCTTCGGGTGAACCGGGCGCGCCCGGGCGGGCGTACGGAACCGGCGGGCGCGGCCGTCCGCCGCCGTCAGCCGCGGGGCGGTATGCCCAGGTCCGCGAGGAGTTTGCGGACCCGCTGCTCGATCTCGTCCCGCAGCGGCCGCACCTCCGCCACCGCCCACCCGTGCGGATCGGCCTGCGGCCAGTCCACGTACCGCTTGCCGGGGAAGACCGGGGAGGCGTCCCCGCAGCCCATCGTGACGATCACGTCCGCCGCCCTGACGACCTCGTCCGTCCACGCCGTGGGGAACTCCCCGGAGATGTCGATCCCCCGCTCCCCCATCACGGCCACGGCCGCCGCGTTGGCCGAGGCGCCGGGCGCGGAGCCCGCCGACCAGGCCACCGCGCGGTTCCCCGCCAGCCGGGCCATCAGGCCCATCGCCATCAGGCTGCGCCCGGCGTTGTGCGCGCAGAGGAAGAGCACGACCGGCCGCCCGTCGCCGCTCACCTCCTCCACCCGGGCCAGCGCGTGCAGCCGGCGGCGCGCGTAGCGCTCGGTGAGGCGCGGCAGGTCGTCCGGCGGGGCGCCGCGTACCGCTATGTCCCCGTACGCGCCGTACAGGAACCGCTCGATGGTCTGCTCGCCGAACACCCCCTGGAACTCCGTCCGTAACCTCTTGGCGGCGGTGTGCAGCGCGAGCCGGTGACCGGCTCTGGGATCGGGTCGTACCTGGCCCCCGGGGTCGCTCATCGCCCGGATTATGGTCCCTCCGGGCCGCGCGCACACCCGGAACGGCTCCGTCACCCGTTCCGGGAGTGACAGCGGCGGCACGTTCGACGCTGTACGGGGTAGGCAATGCCGCGGGCGGGCCGGAAGGGACTGCGCGCCGCGGCACACCGGAGGAAGCGAAGGACCATGACCGAGGCACCGCAGGGGAGCGACCCCTCGACCACTCAGCGGGCGCTGGAGGCACTGGCGACCGACGCCAAGGACCCGGCGGCGCTGCACGCGCTGGCCCACAGCGAAGTCCTCGTGCCCGTGCCGGACGAGGGACCGGGCCCGCAGGAGGAGGGCGCGGAGCAGGAGGGGGCCGGCGCCGAGGAGAGCATGATGCTGCCGGTGATGGAGCAGCCGAACGGCGACCGGCTCGTGCCCGTCTTCACGTCCGAGTCCCGGATGGGGTACGCGCTGCCCTCCGTCGACAAGTACCGCAAGCTGCCGCTGGTGCTGCTGGCCAACGCCTGGCCGTCGGACGAGGTGTATCTGACCATCGACACCGGCAGTCCCGGCGCGCTGACCCTGAGCGCCGCGGGCGTACGCACCCTCCTCGGCCGCTCCGGCGGCTGACCCCGCCACGCCCTACGGCACCGGCGGCGGGCGCCACGCCTCCCGGTACCCGGGGTGGCGCTGGAACGGCAGCGCCAGCGTCGCCACGACGTGGATCATCGCCGTCGCGCAGCCGTCCAGCCGGGCCGCCTCCAGCGCCTCGGCCGGCTCGACGCCGAGCCCGGCGGCGGACCGCTCCGCGATCCTGCGGCCCGCCTCGTCGGCCATGAGGGACCACCGCTCGCAGTTGTCCACGACGGCCTGCTTGGCGTTCAGCTCGGCGACCTCCCGCTGCCAGTGCTGCAACCGCTGCCCGACGGCGGTCCTGCGCTGCTCCGCGTACCGCTCGCGGAGGAACGCGACCAGATCGCGGGCGCGGTGGGCCGGCTCGTGGAAACCGTTGTTCATGTCTGCGGCGCTGACGGTTCACACCTCCACACGACGGGACTCCCGTAGTTCAGCGTCGCCGCGTGGAAAGGTGTCACACCGTACCGGCCGGAGCGGGCGCTTCCGCAAGGGGAGCGGAGGCGCCCGCCGCCGGGGCCGCCGCGGTCCGCGAAACCTCAGACGAGCGAGCGGGACCGGTCGGTGCACAGCGCCCAGATCACGAAGACGCCGATGGCGATGTTCACGATCGCCCACACGGGCAGGTACGGCAGCCACGCGAAGTTGGCGATCACCGCCAGGGCGGCCAGCGCGACGCCCAGCAGCCGGGCCCACTCGTTGCCCATGAGGATGCCCAGGCCCGCCGCGGCGACGACCACGCCGAGTATGAGGTGGATCCAGCCCCAGGTCGTCAGGTCGAACTTGAACACGTAGTCGCCCTGCCGGGCGTACACGTCGTCGTGGGCGATGCCCGCGATGCCCTGGAACACGGCGAGGACGCCGTACACCAGCATCATCACCCCGGCGAACACCGTGCCCCCGGTCGCCCAGGGGCTGCCGCCGCGGTGCGGTGGTGTGGGGCTCGGCGACGTCGTGCCGTGGGAGGAGGCGGTGGGGGAGGTCATCGGAACACACTCCTTACCGAGGGCCGCCGGGAGGTGGCCAGGAGTCCCAGCATCACGCCGCGGCCGCGGGCGGACGATCCCGTGACGGCCGTACGGGTGAACGCCCGGGCGCCTCAACCCCGCCCCGCGGACGGCCCACCCCCGCGCCGCCGCCCCGTGCCGCGCCGCCGCCCCCTGCCGTGCCGCCCTCCGCCGCTGGTCCGCCCCTCGCCCAGTGACCGGCGCAGCCGGCGGCTCAGCGCCGTCGCCGCGGCGGTGAGGAAGACGAAGCTGTACGTGATCTGCCCCATCACCAGGATCCGGGCCGTCTGCCCACGCGCGGTGATGTCGCCGTAGCCGACGGTCGCCACGGTCGCGACCGTGAAGTACAGGGCATCGACCCGGGTCCGCAACCCGTGGAACTCCGCCGAATGCCGGGCGATCCCGTTGTACGCGGCGGAGAAGACCAGGAGCGAGGCGATCATCAGAAGCGGGATGGTGACCCCCGGGCGGGCGTGCGGCACCTCCATCAGCACCGCCCGGATCTCGCGGAGCAGCAAGAGGGTCACCGTGCTGAGCGCCAGCGCGAAGAGAGTCCAGCTCAGCTCGGGTCTCTCCCCGCCGAGCAGGTGCAGAGGCAGCAGGAAGTACGCGACGACCATGAGCGCCACGGGTACGACCTCGCGCAGCCAGGCGAGCAGAGGGTCCCGGCGGCGCTCCGGGCCGTCGTCCCGGTGACCGCCCCGGACGTCGGCCTCGTCGTCGTCGCGCGGACTCTTCACGCCCGTAGGACGACGATCGCCTCGTCCGTGTACGTCAGGAACGTCAGCGTCTCGTGCAGGTAGAGCTGCACCGTCTTCGCGTCGTGCACGGTGTACCCGATGGCCAGGTCCTCGCCGAGGCGCAGCTCGAAGTCGCCGCCGCGGGTGGACAGCGCGAGCCCGCCGGTCATCGCCGGGGCCCAGATCAGCTCGCCGTCCAGCAGCCGGGAGATGTGCTGCGCGACCGGATAGCCGTGGTCGGCGGTCTCGCTCACCGCCGTGTACGCGTCCGCCCCCAGCAGCAGCGAGTACGGGCCGTCCACGCCGGCCAGCCGCAGCGCGGAGAGCGCCCGGCTGACGGTGTCGGGGTAGTCGCGGACTTCGGCGGGCAGGCTCAGCTCGGGCAGCGAGCTGCGCGTGCGCAGGCCCTCGACACCGGCGGCCGCGTACCCGTCGGCGATCATCCGGTCCTCGGCGAACGCGGCGGTGCGGGCGGCGTCCTTGACCGGCTGCCAGTCGGAGTCCCGGGAGCCGCGCTCCACGTCGTCCACGGCGTCGCGGCTGACGGTGAACGGCACCCGCAGCTCGATCAGCGACTGCGCCGCGCGCAGCCGCGCCGTCGCGCCGGGCGCGGGCGGGGCGATCTCCTCCAGGTGCCCGGTGCCGACGGCGGCCAGCTCCGGGCCCTCGGGCCCGGTGACGTCGACGACGCGGCGGCCCGCGACATGGCGGCGGAAGGTGCGCCGGGCCTCCTCCTCGATCTCCGCCCAGGCCGCCTGGGTGATCGGAGCGAGTTCGCGGTGCAGGTTGTTCATCGTGCAGGTGCTCCTTTGAGGCCGCCGATCCCCAGCGGGCCGTCACCGGCGCCCTGCGGGTCGGGTACGGGGCCCGGGGCGACGGGGTCCGGAACGGCGGCCGCCGCCGCGCCGAGGGCGGCCGGCAGGGCGGGGAGGTCGTCGAGGAAGCCGGCCGCGGGGGCGAAGAACAGGCAGCCGGTCACGGCCGTGGACAAGTCCAGGATCCGGTCGTACGTCCCGGGCGGGCGGCCGAGGAACATGTTCTCCAGCATCTCCTCCAGCACCCCGGGCGCGCGCGCGTAGCCGATGACGTACGTGCCGAACTCGCCGTCGCCGACGGAGCCGAACGGCATGTTGTCCCGTACGACCTGGCGCTCCTCGCCGCCGGGGCCCGTGATCGTGTTGAGCGCGACGTGCGGGTCCTCTGGCTGCACGCCCTCCGGCAGCTCGGTGTTGCCCAGCTTGGTGCGCCCGATGACCCGCTCCTGCTCCTCGGTGCTCAGCGCCTCCCAGGCGTCGAGGTCGTGCACGTACTTCTGCACCATCACGTAGCTGCCGCCGGCGAACCGCGGATCCTCGGGTCCCGTGAACACCGCGGCGCCCGCGGCCCGTCCGACCGGGTTCTCGGTGCCGTCGACGAAGCCGAGCAGGTCGCGCATGTCGTAGTACGTGAAGCCGTGCACCTCGTCGGCGACCGCGACGGCGTCGCCGAGCCGGGCGCGCAGCCGTCTGGCCAGCTCGAAGCAGAGGTCCATGCGCCGGGAGCGGATGTGGAAGAGCACGTCGCCGGGGGTGGCGACGGCGCGGTGGCGCTCACCCTCCAGTTCGCGGAACGGGTGCAGACCTGCCGGGCGCGGGCCCTGGAAGAGCCGGCCCCAGACGGCGGCGCCGATGCCCGCGACGCACGTCAGATCGTCGTCGGGGGCGCCGAAGCCCACGGCGCGCTGGCGCGCGGGGAGGTCTTCGAGCACGTCGCGGATCGTGTCCTCGCCGCCGGGCGCGACGGTGACGACGAGGAACACCGCGGCGGTGGCGGGCGGGGCCAGCACGGGCTGGGGTTCGGGCACGGTCCCTCCTGGTCACGGGGGCATTCGTGACGATACGGGACGTACCGGGCAGCGCAATCCGGCGGCGGGCTGCGTTCACCCGCCCGTGCGGCGGGGAGTCGTACGGGGGACTTCGCCGGGTCAGCCCGACAGGAGGTCGTACTCGCGGATCAGCCAGCAGACCGCCGTCAGCCGCAGCACCGCGAAGTCGTAGCCGACCGGCTCGCGCCAGTCGCTCTCGGCCAGCACGTCGGTGAACCCGACCACGTAGTCCGTCAGATCCTCGCGGCGCATCCGCTGCGGCGCGCAGACGCGCTCGATCCGCTGCGGCAGGAGGTCGTGCCAGGGGCGGCGCTGCCGGGGCACGATCGCGTCGCGTACGGCGGCCGCGTGCTGGTCGACGGCCGCGACGAGCCCCGGCTCGAAAGCGAACTCCGACAGCCGTGGCAGGTACCTGGCGGCGACGGCGGTCAGCGGGCAGCCGACGGCTTCATCCCCGGGTCTTCCCACGTTCACCGGTCGACTGTAACCCGGATCCCGCGGACCTCCCGTCGTGAGGTACGTCCCACGCACCGCCGCCCCGCGCGCGGGCGGTGTTTCCAGCCCGGCGGTCCGCCACTATGCTCCGGCAACGCATGGGAGCGCTCCCAAACCCGCACACCTCCCACCCGGAGACCCCCGTCTCCGGCAGACGCGACAAGGACGGACCACCATGCGCGTACGCATCCTGCGCCGATGGCGCCGCACCGCTCTCACCGGCCTCCTCGGCGCCGGCCTGGCCCTCGCCGGCCTCGCCACCGCGGCCCCCGCGACCCCGGCGGCACCCGCGGCCGAGCCGGACTCCGGCGCCGCCGCCCCGCACGCCTCCGCCGCACTGCCCGGCCCTCTGTACGTCGACCCCGACTCCCAGGTCCGGCGGTGGACCGCGGCCAACCCCGGCGACTGGCGGCAGCCGGTCATCGCCGACCGCATCGCCTCCCAGCCGCAGGCCCGCTGGCTCTCCCAGTACAACCCCGGCACCGTGCAGCAGGAGGTCGCCGGCTACATGTCCGCCGCCGGCGACGCCCTGCCCGTGCTCTCCGTCTACGGCATCCCCGACCGCGACTGCGGCGGCGCCAGCTCCGGCGGCGCCCCCGACCTGCCCTCGTACCAGAACTGGATCCGGCTCATCGCCGCCGGCCTCGGCGACCACCCCGTGGTGATCATCCTGGAGACCGACGCGCTCGCCCTGGAGGACTGCCTCGACCAGGCGGGCCGCGACGCCCGGCACGCGGCGCTGCGGCAGGCCGTCACCACCCTGAAGGCCGCGGGCCCGCAGACCCACGTCTACCTCGACGGCGGCCACTCCGCCTGGCACTCCCCCGGCGACCAGGCCGCCCGGCTGGCGGCGTCCGGGGTCGCGGAGGCGGACGGTGTGTTCACCAACGTCTCCAACTTCCGCACCACGGCGGAGGAGGTCGCGTACGGCAAGCAGATCCTGGCCGCGCTCGGCGACCCGGACCTCAGCCTGGTCGTGGACACCAGCCGCAACGGCAACGGCTCCAACGGCGAGTGGTGCGACCCCTCCGGCCGCGCGCTGGGCGCGAACCCGACGCTCACCACCGGGGACGACGCCGTCGACGCGCTGCTGTGGGTCAAGCCGCCCGGCGAGGCGGACGGCTGCGCGGCGGGGGCGGGGCAGTTCGTCCCGGACCTGGCGTACGCGCTGGCGACCAACTGAGCCCGCCTGCCACCGGCCGGCGTTCAGCCGGGCCGGTCCGGGCCGGCCGCCACCGACCCGGACCGGACCCGGCTCTCAGGGGTGGCCCTCAGGGATAGATCAGCGGCTCGTAGCCCGCGCGCACGTCGGACTCCGAGGACTTGACGTACACCTCGGACGGCGGGCCGGTGTCGACGCCGTAGTACGTGTACTCCAGCACGGCCGGGCAACTGGCGCCGCCGATCTCGACGGTGGTCTTCTTCGCCAGCTTGCCGGTGCGCAGCTCGTAGACCCGGACGGGGATCTCCCGGTTCTTGAAGGCCACGTTGACGGAGCCGCCGATGGCTATGTCGTCCTCGTACGGGCAGTTCGCCACCGTGGCGCCGTGCTTCGACGAGCCCGCGCAGATGATCGCCACCGCGTCCTTCGGGTCCTTCGCGAGCCAGGAGGACGGCAGCTTCGAGCGGTGCTTGCTCTGGCCGATGAGCATCGCGCGGTGCGGTCCTTCGCCGCGGTAGGGCTTGGCGCCGCGGTACGGGGCCGGGTTGTCGCAGTACGCGGGCTTCTCGCCGTACTCGCCGGGCTTCAGCAGGCCGCGCACCTTGTCGAGCTGGATGGCCAGGTCCGCGCGCTCGACCCCGTCCTTCGCCGCACCGGCCAGCTCGCTGTCGGGGTACTCGTCGAGGAGCTGCTCGTACTGCGTGCGGGCCTGCTTCCAGGTGTCGTCGGCCATCAGCGCGTCGCCGCAGTCGACGATCGCGGCGGGCGCGACCTCGGGCACGACGTCGGCGGCGCGCGCGAGGCCGTCGTCGCCGGTCTCGTGGGCACCGAGCCAGTCGGTGACCTCCTTGGTCTGGCAGGCGTCGTCGGTGGGCAGCGCGCCGAGGAACCCGTCGATCGCCTTGTCGACGTCGCCGCTGCGGTCCTCGCGACCTTCGGCGTCACCGCCCGCGTACTCCTGGAGGACGGTGGCGAGATGGCCGAAACCCGCGCTCAGCGCGTCGGTGTCGCCGGTCAGTCCGGCGTCCAGCTCGTCCTCGGCCTGAGCGAGGAGGAGGTCGGCCCGGCGGCCGGCGGCGCCGTCCCAGAGCGCGCCGGGGTGGGCGGCGTACGCCTTGAGCGTGCGGGCGCCGCGTATACGGTCGTCCTCCGCCTGGCGCTCGGCCTTGAGCAGCAGCTCGCACGCCTCGGTGCCGTCCTCGGCGCGGGCGGTCAGCGGGGCGTCGGCGAGGCGGTGGCCGAACCAGAGTCCTTCGAGGTCGGAGACGGCCTGGGCGCATTCGCCCGCGCGGTGGGCGTCGGCGGCGTTGCCCTCGATCCGGGAGGCGTCGAGGCGCAGGGCGGTGCAGGCGAGGAGGACGGGGGCGGCGACGAGGAGGGCGACGAGGCGGTCGCGGCGCACGTTCGCGGGGAGGACGGGGGGTGCGGAGGGGGGCGGGGGCGCGTCGGCGGGCTCGCGCTCCGCGGCGTGCGCGGCCCCGGCTGGCTGCGCGGGCTCCGCCGGCTGTATCTCCGTGGCGTGCGCGGACGCCTCCGGCACGGCGGCGCCGCGGCGGGGCAGGCGGCCCCCGGCGAGATACCAGCCGTGCACGGTGACGCCTATCCACCACGCCAGCACGACGGCCTGGAACCATGCGTTCCGTCCGGCCGTCGCCAGCAGGATGACGAGCATGACTGACACGCCCGCGGCGCCGAAGGCGATCCGTGGCCTGCGGAGCATCCCGTAACCGATGCCCAGCAGCGAGGCGTTGGCGAGCCCGACGGCGTACGGGTCCCTGGCCCGTACGGGCACGGGTGCCAGCTCGAACACCGGGCGGTCGGGGCCGAACGCGAGGATGTCGGGTTCGGTGGGCTGCTGCCCGGAGCCGGCGCCCCGCCCGGGTTCGGCGGGCGGCTCGCTGGGCATCGGGGGAAACGCTTCCATCGTGATCCCTTTCTCGGGCGAGCCACCGGCGGGCCGTCCCCATCTTTCGGCACCGGAGCCGGGAGGGGTCCCGGAACACCCGCCCCCCGGCGGGCACATGAGCCGCCAGGGAGATCGTGGCCCACCGCGGCCCCGCCGAACAGACAGAACCCGGCCTTGCCGCGGGTCACGGAAGCGCATCCGGCGCCCCGCGCCCCTCGCGGGGCGGGTGCGCCGAGTGGGACCTGTGAGGACTTGCGGAGTGCGCTTGCGGCGGCGTAAGAGCGACGGCGGATGTGCCGCAGCGCGCGCTGCGGCACATCCGCCGCCCGACTGCCGTCCGGTCCCGGGTATGCCCACCGTCTGCGCGCCACGGGGCCCACCTGTAGCGCCACGCCTTTCTGCCGGCGCGCCCCGCCGTGCGCCTACTGCGCCGTCAGCGCCCGGACAAGGCCGTCCATCCCGTCGAAGTGCCGGTCGAACGCGTCCGTCGCCGCCGGCGGATCACCGGCCGGCCGCGGGACGTACGCCGTCCGCAGCCCGTTCTCCCGCGCCGCGCGCAGGTCCCAGGCGTGGGCGGCGACCATCAGCACCCGCTCGGGCGGGCAGTCGGCGGCTCGGGCGGCGAGCCCGTAGACCTCGGGCGCCGGCTTGTAGGCCCGTACCGCCGCGCCCGACAGGGCCTGGTGCCAGCGCAGCCCGCCGTGCGCGGCGAGATGGAGCAGCGCGGGGCCGGAGGCGTTGGAGAGCCCGGCGACGGGGAAGTGCCGGGCGATGCGGTCGAGTCCGGCGGCGGAGTCGGGCCACGGGGGCAGCCGCCGGGTGGCGGTGGCCAGCCGGGCGACGGCCGCCGGGTCGGTGACCCCGGCGCGTGCGGCCACCAGCTCGGCGGCCTCGCGGTCGACGGTCTCGCTGTCGGCGTACGGGCGCTCGCCCCGGGCCATCCGCGCCTGCTCGGTCTCGACGTGCCGCTGCCACAGGGCGAGGAGTTCGCCGGCCGCCGTGTCGTCGGCGGCGGGCGCGGCGGCGCGGATCTCCGCGCGCAGCCCGCCGGGTTCGTCGACGAGCGTGCCGAGGACGTCGAAGACGACGACCTGGGCGTCGCGGATCTCGGGCATGTGTCTCTCCTGTTCACGGCGGGCTGTCGTGATCGGCAACAACGCCGCCGGCCGGTCCATGCCCGGAGGAGGGGAAGAGATGTCCACATGCGGGCGCACATTCCGTTTACAGCCGTGAAATCCCGCGCTACCGTCAATGGGAGCGCTCCCATTGACCTGTTCACGACGAACGTGAGACCCCCTGCCAGGTCGGTCGCCCGCCCCGGCCCCGGGCCCGAGCCCTGTGCTCCGGGACGGCCCGGCGGCCCGGCACGCGCACCGAAGTCGCGGGCTCTCGCGTCAGCGCTCAGGGAGAACCCGAAGGAGACCTGACCATGGCTGTCCAACGACTCGTCCGCGCCGCGCGATCACTCCGGCTCCGGCGCACGCTCGCACTCGCCGGGGTCGCGGGCGTCGCGACCGCCGCGCTGGCGGTGCCCACACCCGCGTCGGCCCACGGCGTCGCGATGGTGCCCGGCTCGCGCACGTTCCTGTGCTACAAGGATCTGATCGCGAACAGCTCCACGCAGATGCCGCAGAACCCGGCGTGCAAGGCGGCGGTGCAGTCCGCCGGCACGACGCCGCTGTACAACTGGTTCGCCGTGCTGGACTCCAACGCCGGCGGGCGCGCCCAGGGCTACGTACCGGACGGCAAGCTCTGCAGCGCCGGCGACCGCAGCCCGTACAACTTCTCGCCGTACAACGCGGCCCGCACCGACTGGCCGCTCACGCACCTCACCTCCGGCGCGAACATCAACCTCGAGTACAGCAACTGGGCGCACCACCCGGGCCGGTTCGAGGTCTACATCACCAACAACGGCTGGAGCCCGTCCAAGACGCTGGCCTGGGGCGACCTGACGCACCTGCAGACCGTCACCAACCCGCCGCAGGCGGGCGGCGCGGGCTCGGACGGCGGGCACTACTACTGGAACCTGCAACTGCCGCAGCGCAGCGGGCAGCACATGCTGTTCATCCAGTGGATCCGCTCGGACAGCCAGGAGAACTTCTTCTCCTGCTCGGACGTCGTCTTCGACGGCGGCAACGGCCAGGTCACCGGGCTGACGCCGGGCGCGATGTCGGCGGACGAGGTCAAGGCGCTGGGTGCGGGCAAGGAGAACACCAAGGCCGACCCGGTCAAGGGCGCGCACGGCGACCACGGCGCAGCTGCGCCGCAGGCGCAGGCGGTGGAGACGCTGAACGAGGGCGAGTCGAACCTGGCCGCCTCGTCCGACGACTCCTCGGCGGTGCTGCCGGCGGCGCTTGCGGGCGCCGGCGCGGTGATCTTCGCGGGCGGCGCACTGGTGTACAACCAGCGCCGGAACGGCCCGGGGAGGCAGCAGACCTGACGGCGGCGACGGGGGCGGTACGGACGGCGGCGCCGAGGGGCGACGCCGCGCGGGGCGGGCGAGCACGGGGGCGCCCGGCCTCGCGAAGGGCCCCCGCGGCCCGGGCCGACGGGCCCGGGCCGCGGGTCGTACCCGTACGCACCCTCGGGGCGCTAGAGCTCCGCTTCCGCTTCCGCCTCCGCCCCATGCAGCCGCAGCACCCCCACGCGCAGCGCTTCCGCCGCGGCGGCCGGGGTCATCCGGCCCGCGGCGACCTCCGCCCCTGCCGCGTGGCCGAGGGCGACGGTGGCGGCGGCCAGCCAGTGCGGCTCGGCGTCGCGCGCGAACTCCCCCGACTCCTGGCCGCGGCGGGCGATCCGCTCCAGCCGGTCGGTGATCGGCCGGTGCTGCTCGTCCTCCTGCCGGCGGTCCGCGGGGGGCGGCTCCGCGTGCCGGAGGCCGGGGTAGCGGTCGGCGATCTCCCAGCTCACGTCGAGCAGCCGCAGCAGGCCCGTGGCGGCGGGGAGTTCGTCGAGGCGGGCGGCGTCGAGCGCGGCGTCGGTCTCCGCGGTGACGCGGTCGAAGACGGCGGACAGCACCTCGTTGCGCGAGGGGTAGTGGGCGTAGACGGTCTGGCGGGTGACGCCCGCGGCGGCGGCGATGGCCTCGACGCTGGCCTCGGGCCGCTCGCCGAGCAGCCGGACGGCGGCGTCGACGATGGCGGACCTGCTGCGCTCGGCGTCGGCGCGGCGGCGGCGCGGGGCGGGCCGGCGGCCCGCGGACTCGGCGGGTTCGCCGGATTCCCTGGACGGCAAAGTCTTACACCTTGTCAAAGTTGTCTCGGGCGCTATATCTTACGGAGTGTAAGAGATAGCGCCTGCGGGTGCCAGGCCGCCGTGCGCGCGGGCTCGCCCGCCACCGGGGGGAGCGAGATGACAGACACAGCCCGCCAGTTCATGACCGAGTTCTTCACCTCTTTCACGCGGGAGATCACGGCGGACGGCAGCGACCCGGGCCCGGTCGTCGACCGGTACTACACGCCGGACATCGTGCAGACGGCCGACGGGATCCGCATCGACCGGGAGCGGCTGGTGGCGCACATCCGCCCGGTCCGTAAGAACCTCGCGGACTTCGCCTTCGAGGTGCACGAGGCGCTGCGGGACGGGGAGCGGATCGCCGCCCGCTTCACCATCCACGCCACTGACCGCAGGGGCCGGCGGACGGCCACGGAGGTCCATCTCTTCGGCGAACTGGCCCCGGACGGCCGGATACGCAGGACGCACCAGCTCAGCAGGACCATCAAGGACCCGGAGGCGGACGGGACGAGCCCGCGGGGGGAAGAGGCGAGCAAGGAGGGGGACGGTCCGTGATCGAGACCCGTCACACCGTGCTGGGCATGGCGTGCAGTCACTGCGCGGCCATCGTCGGCGAGGAGATCGGCCGGGTCCCGGGCGTCACGGACGTGCGCGTGGACATAGCGGCCGAGACCGTGGTCGTACGGGCGGACCGCCCGGTGCCGCGGGCGCACATCGACGCCGCCGTGGAGGAAGCCGGCTACACCCCGGCCCCGCCCCCGCCCGACCCATGCGGCACCGCCCCGCCCGGCACCGCCCCGCGCGAGACCGGACCACCCGACACGGCACGACCTGGCACCGCCCCGCCCGGCACCGCCCAGCCCCACGCCGCGCCACCACCCGCCGAACCGCCCCCGACGCCACGGAGTTAGCCGTGCCCATCCGTATCCTCACCGCCGTCGCCCTGCTCTCCGCCGGGCTGCTCGCCGGCGCGTTCGGCTACGGCGCGGTGAACCTCGGCCCGACGTTCGACGCCGTGCCGCTGGAGACCCGCCTGTCGTTCCACGCCGAGCTGATGAAGATGAACTCGCCCGTGATGCAGACGGCGATGACCCTCACCGCGCTCAGCGCGCTGGCCCTCGCCGCGCTGCACCGCGGCCGCGAGCGGCTGCTCGCCGCCGGGGCCGCGCTGCTGGCGCTGGCGTCGTTCCTCATCACCCGGTTCGGCAACGTCCCGATCAACTCCGACATCAAGAAGTGGGCCGTCTCCTCGGCCCCCGCCGACCACGCGGAGATACTCCGGCGCTGGGACCTGTACAACAACCTGCGGACGCTCACCGCGGTCGCCGCCTTCGCCCTGCTCATCACCCTCGCCCTGCGCCGTCGCGCCGCACGCCCCGCGGACGCGGCAGATGCGGCGGACGCGGCGGCACTCCTGGAGCGGACCCCGGGGGTGCCGGCGCACCCGTAGCGGTGTGCGGGTGGTTCAGCCGGTGAAGCCGGCGGTGATGCGGGTGAACTCCCAGTTCGGACGGTCGCGGTTGACCGCCCAGAAGGCCATCCGGCCGATCTGGTGGGAGTTGGCCCAGTCGCGGATCCGGGCCCAGATCTGCGGCGTGGTGACCTCGCCCACGTCACTGAGCGGCCGGGTCCAGCGGGCGGGGATCGCGTCCAGCCCGTAGTACGCCCCCGCGAGGTTCCCTCCCCGGGATCCCAGCCACCGCCGCCGCACATCTCACCACCGGCACCGGGCGCGGGCACTCGCGCGGAAAACGCTCCCCCGGGACCGAACTCGAAGGGCGCGCCCAGGGCGTCGCCCACCGCTGAGCCGACGATCACGCCGGCGGCCCGCTGCATCCGCTTCATTCGCGCAGGTTAGCCGTACCGCGCCGACGCGGACGTGGCCCCGTGCCCTTGCGACAGACCGATGCCAGACCGGTGTCGCCGCCGCGGGCCGGACGATCCTGACGAGTTGTCAGCGACGGCCGGTCCCGAAGCCGGTCCACACGAGTCTCCGCCCCCGCCAGGCCCCCGCCCCGTCAGGCCCCTGCCCCCTGCGGGGCGTCGCCGTCGGACCCGCTCGCGGGACCGGCCCCGCCCGCCTCGCCTGCCCCGTCCGCCCCATCCGGCCCGCCGCCGGAGAGCCGCTCCACCTCGGCCGCCCACTCGTCCACGTGCGCGACGAAGTCGTCGACCATCCGGTGGAACAGCTCCGCGAGCGTCCGCAGATCCTCCGGCGACCACTCCGCCAGCGCACCCTGCATCCCCCGGCACGCCACCGCGCGGATGCGCCCGATCGCCTCGCGCCCGGCGTCGGTGAGCTGGATGCGCTGCGCCCGGCGGTCGTCCGGATCCGGGACGCGGGACACGTACGCCGCCTTCTGCAACTGCTGTACCTGCCGCGTCACGTGCGACGCCTCCACCCCGAGCCGGTCCGCCAGCTCGCCGAGGCGCAGCGGCTCGGAGTCGTCGATCTGCCGCAACAGGGCCACCGCCGCCCGGTCGAGCGGCACCTCGGCCAGCGCCATCAGCCGGTCGTGCTGCCGCGCCCGGCTGCTCAGATAGGCGATACGGCTGAGGGCACGCTCGATCTCGGCCACGTCCGAGGAGACGTGGGTGGCTTCAGGCGGCCGGACAGACATGGGGATCACTTTAACCTTAATTTGCTTGACTCAACTAAGTATCACCTGCTTGCGTAAGTCAAGTAATCCACTTCCCGTCGCAGGAGTCCACCCCGATGACAGACACCGCCACCACGGTGGCCGAGGACGGCCGCGCCGACCGGCCGGGACAGTCCTCAGGACCCGGCCTGACGCTGCTCGCGCTGGCGTCCGCCGGACTCGTCGTATCGCTGCAGCAGACGCTGGTACTGCCCCTGCTCCCCCAGCTCATGCAGACGTTCGACATCTCGGTCGCCGCGGTCTCGTGGGTCTTCACCGCGACGCTGCTCGCCGGGGCGGTCGCCACACCACTGCTCTCCCGCTTCGGCGACATGTACGGCAAGAAGAAGATGATCTCGGTGACGATGGGCCTGCTCGTCGCCGGCTCCGTCATCTGCGCGATAGCCGACTCGCTCGCCCTCCTCATCGTCGGCCGCGCGCTCCAGGGCACCGCCGCGGCCGTCATCCCCCTGGCCATCGGGATGATCCGCGACTCCTACCCGCGCGAGAAGGTCACAACGGCCATCGGCGTCGTCAGCGCCACCCTCGGCGTCGGCGGTGCCGTGGGCATGCTCGTCACCGGTCTCATCGCCGACAACACCGACTCCCACCACCCGGTCTTCTGGATCGCCGCCGCCATGGCCGCCGTGGGACTGCTCTTCGTGCTCTTCTGCACCCGCGACTCCGGCCGCCGCGCCGGCGGCCGCCCCGACCTGATCGGCGCCGCCCTGCTCGGCGGCTGGCTGGTCAGTCTGCTGATCGGCATCAGCCAGGGCAACTCGTGGGGCTGGACGGACGCCCGCATCCTCGGCCTGTTCGCCGCGGCGGTCGTGCTGTGCGCCGTCTGGGTGGCCGTCGAACTGAGGATGCGCGAGCCGCTCGTACGGCTCCAGATCCTCGTCGGCCCCAAGTCGCTCTCGGCCAACCTCGCCTCGCTGCTCCTCGGCTTCTCGATGTTCGCCGCCTTCACCCTGATCTCGAACTTCATCCAGACCCCCGAGGCCGAGGTCGGCTACGGGCTCACCGGCTCGGTGCTCGACGTCGGCCTGTACATGCTGCCGAGCACCCTCACCATGCTGGTCTTCTCCACGCTCTCCGGCCGCATCGAGGCCAGGATCGGGGCCGCCTGGACCCTCGCCACCGGCTCGGTCATCGCGGGCGTCGCGTACGCCTGGCTCGCGCTCATGCACGACTCCGCGCTCGACATCATGATCTTCAGCGGCATCCAGGGCCTCGGCATCGGCATCGCCTACGCGGCCCTCGGCACGCTCGCCGTCCAGCACGTGCCCATGGACCAGAGCGGCATCGCCAGCGGCATCAACTCCCTCGTGCGCACCGCCGGCGGCAGCATCGCCAGCGCCGCCACCGCGGCCGTACTGGCGGCGCAGGTCATCGACGGCACCGAGGTGCCGACGGTCGACGCGTACGTCCTCTGCTTCGTCATCGCCGGGCTCTCGGCCGGCGCGGCGGCGGCCATCGCCGCGGTGCACGGGCTGCGGCACGGCCGCAAGTAGCGCGTACGGCCCCGGGCGCCCGTTCCGTACGGCACCCGGGGCCGGACCCGCCGCCGGGCGGTGGCAGGGGTTCCGTTTCGCGGTCTGCCTGGTGGGCGGCAGTAGACTCGCCGCTGTGGCGGACACCCAGTACGAAGACCTGTTGCGAACCGTGCTCACCTCCGGGACGGCCAAGGCCGACCGGACGGGCACCGGCACCCGGAGTGTCTTCGGGCACCAACTGCGCTACGACCTCGCGCAGGGCTTCCCGCTGATCACCACCAAGAGGGTGCATCTGAAGTCCATCGTCTACGAGCTGCTGTGGTTCCTGCGCGGCGACTCCAACGTCGGCTGGCTCCAGGAGCACGGAGTCAGCATCTGGGACGAATGGGCGGGTCCGGACGGCGAACTGGGCCCCGTCTACGGCGTCCAGTGGCGCTCCTGGCCCACCCCCGACGGCAGGCACGTCGACCAGATCAGCGACGTGCTCGACACCCTCCGCCGCAACCCCGACTCGCGCCGCATGATCGTCTCCGCGTGGAACGTCGCCGAGCTGGAGAACATGGCGCTGCCGCCGTGCCACGCCTTCTTCCAATTCTACGTCGCCGAGGGCAGGCTCTCCTGCCAGCTCTACCAGCGCAGCGCGGACCTCTTCCTCGGCGTCCCGTTCAACATCGCCAGCTACGCGCTGCTCACGCACATGGTGGCGCAGCAGACCGGCCTCGAACCTGGCGACTTCATCTGGACCGGCGGCGACTGCCACATCTACGACAACCACGTCGACCAGGTGACGGAGCAGCTCGCGCGCACGCCGTACGAGTTCCCCGGGCTGCGGCTGCGCCGGGCGGAATCGCTCTTCGACTACGCCTACGCGGATGTCGAGGTGGTCGGCTACCGGCACCACCCGGCCATCAAGGCACCGGTCGCGGTGTGAACGTAGGGCTCATCTGGGCGCAGGCGCGCGACGGCGTGATCGGCGCGCACAACGGCATTCCGTGGCGCCTTCCCGAGGACATGGCGCACTTCAAGGCGACCACCCTCGGCCACCCGGTGGTGATGGGACGCAGGACCTGGGACTCGCTGCCGCCGCGGTTCCGCCCGCTGCCGGGCAGGCGCAACGTCGTGGTGACGCGCGACCCCCGGTGGGCGGCGGAGGGCGCGGTCGGCGCCGGGTCCGTCGACGGGGCGCTGGAACTGGCCGCGGGTTCGCCGGCCGCCACGACGGTGTGGGTGATCGGCGGCGGGGAGGTCTACCGGGCCGCGCTGGGGCACGCCACGACGCTCTCGGTGACGGAGGTCGACACGGAGGTGGCGGGCGGCGACACGTACGCGCCGGTGCCGGGACCGGAGTGGCGGGTCGCCGAGGACGGCGGCTGGCAGCTCAGCAGGTCGGGCCTGCGGTACCGCATCCGTACGCTCACGAGGTAACCCCGGACCGCGCGCACCGCACCGCGCGCGGTCCTCGCTCACCCCGAAGCGCGCCGCCAATCTCGCACGCCAATCTCGCCCACCAATCCCGCACGCCCGCCCAAGGGTAGGCGCCTCCTCTGACATCTCGCGCAGCCCACGCCCCTCCGGGCGCAACGCCGCCGCGGCCCCGCGGCGATGTCACAGCGCGCGGCTACCCTTGGGCGGGAGTGCGGGAAGACTTCGGGAAGAGTCCGGGAAGAGATGGTGCGGATCAGTCGGTCTTCTGCCAGGCGCCGACGCCGAGTTCGCCCGTCGTGCCGAGGTCAAGTTCCGGCGTCACCGTCACCGGTGCGGAGTCGGGCTTCGCCCACACCCGTACGTACGGGACGTTGACCGCCTCGCCCGCCTCGACCGTGTTGCGCCACACCAACTGCGTCGATGCCCGCTCCCCCGGCTGCAGCGCCAGCGGCCGCGGCGGGGCGTCCGCGCCGGTGCCGGCGGCGATGGCGGCGCCGCCGCGGCGGATGCGTACGCCGGTGACCTCCGCGTGCTCCTCGTCGAGGAGTTGCACGCGCGGATAGCCCTCCAGCCGGTGCACCTCCGTACCGCAGTTCTCCAGATGCAGCCCGACGACCCGCAGGCCCATCGCGGCATCACCCTCGTCCGCGTACAGCCGTACCCCCGTCGGCGGGCACGGGCCGCCCGTCGACGGCGCCTCGTCCGCCGGGACGCTGCGCACCTCGCCGATCTGCACCTGGGCCGCGCGCCCGCCCGACATCGCGGCGGTGACGTCCGCCTGGTCAGGCACCGTGCGGCCGGCCGGGACCGACTCCACGATCTTCTCCGGGTACGCCAGCACCTCGCCGGAGGCGGTACGGACCTCGAAGGCGACGGTGTACGTCATCGCCTCCGACCCGCGGTTGGCGATCTCGAACTCCACCCGCACCGGCTCCGCGGTCTCCGGGTTCGTGTGGACGCGGGTGACGGTCACCCCGTCGACCTCCACCGGGGTTGGGTTGCCCGGCGCGGTCGGGGCTCCGGCGTCCACGGCGCCGTCCGCCGGCTCGGTGCCGCAGCCGGCGAGCAGCAGTACGGCGGCGAGGGCGAGGGCGCCGGGCCGGGGGCCGGCCTGACGTGTACGGAACGGCCGGGTGGCACGGGTGGCGGGGCGCATCCGCCCAGTTGACCAGGGCGGATGCGCCGCGGCCGTGACGGGGGTCACTCCTTCTGCCACAGCACGGTCACAGTTCCGCGCCGCGGACCGGCCCCGTGGCTCAGCCACTGACCGGCCCCGTGGCTCAGCCACAGACCGGCCCCGTGGCTCAGCCAGGGACCGGAGCCGGACCGGGGAGACAGCCCGCGGCCCGACCGCGGACCGGGCTCCCGCCCGACCGCGGACCCGCACCCCCGCTCAGCCCACCGGCACGCGCGCCAGCCGCAGTTCGTGCGCCCCGTCCGGGCGCGCGGCCTCGAAGTAGAGGTGCCACGTGCCCTCGGCCACCACCGCGTCGACGTAGCGCACCGAGCCCGTGCCGTACGGGACGGCCGCCCACGGCCCCTCGGTGCTGAGCCGGTGCCAGGTGCGCAGGTCGTACGAGACCGCGAGGCCGCAGTTCTCCTCGTAGTTCTGCTCGTGGGAGGCGATGCCGTCGTAGAAGCCGAGCCAGCCGGCCCCCGGGCCGAGCGGGACGGCGGAGTTGAGCCGGGTCTGGTACGCGTCCCAGCCGCTGCCGGTGGGCATCGCCTCGCCCTGCCAGGCGAAGGTCGCGCCGCCGTCGAGGGAGAGGGCGAGACCCGTGGGGTGGGTGGTGACGCCGGTGTTGAAGACGTCGGCGGTGGCGTGCGCGCGGTCGGCGTCTGCGGCGGCGATCCCGGCGGCCGCGTAGCTCGCGAAGAGGTAGGTCACCGGGCCGTGCCGGAGCGTGTACGGGTCCTTCACGCCCTCGGTGCCGGTGCCGGCGGCGGTGAGCGCGGGGCGGGCCCCGGCGAGGTCGAAGGCGTCGGGCGCGGCGGCGTCGACGACGTCGATCCGCCAGCGGGAGTCGGCGGGGTCGACGTAGCTGAGGTAGAGCTGATAGCCGCCGGGGGTGGGCAGCAGGCTGAAGCGCTCCATCGAGTCGGTGCCCAGCTGCCTGCTCTCCACGCTCCACATGTCGGTGAAGTCCACCCCGTCCTCGCTCACGGCGACCGCGCACCGCCAGCCGCGTTCGCCGCCCGGGTGCCCCCGCGGCCGCCGTCGCCGGTACGTCATCAGCCACCGCCCCTGCTCGGGCTCGTACAGCACCCCGGGGCAGCCGGTCCAGTACCCGGCTTCGGGGGCCTCGGGCAGCATGACGACCTCCGCCTGCGCGGGGTCGAAGGCGGGCAGGGGCGCGCTGATGCGGTGGGTCGGCATGCTGATCAGCCTAGGAGCCCGGCGGCCGGGGGCGTAGACCGCGCACCATGACGGGCAGGTGAACCCGCACGTGGGCGGGGTGAGGCGGGGCGGGTCCGGTCGGGGACCGCCGGGCGGCGGCCGGTCAGGGGGCGTGCCAGGTGAGGCTGTAGCGGCGCAGGACGTGGCGGCGGTAGCGCACGCCGGGGAGTACGTGGCGGGCCTCGGCGCGGACCTCGCCGTAGCTCATGTGCGGGCTGATGAACGGCATGCCGGTGGGGAAGGAGGCGCGCCGCAGCACCTTCGCGGCGCGGACGACGGGCGCGGCGGCGACCGTGACGGCCCAGTCGCCGGCGCTCTCCTCGCGGGCGAGGCCGACGACCACGAGGACGCCGCCGGGGCGCAGCAGTTCGCGCATGCGGGCGAGGGCGGCGGTGAAGTCCATCTGGTGCACGGCGGAGACCGAGCAGATGAAGTCGTAGCCGGCGGCGGGCAGGTCGGCGGTGAGGAAGTCGCCCGCGACGAAGTCGATTCCGGGCCGGTCCGCGGCCTGTTCGCGGGCAGTGGCGATCATCTCCGGGGAGTTGTCGATGCCCGTGACGCGCTCGGCCCGCGCGACGAGCTTGCGCGCGAGGAGGCCGTCGCCGCAGCCGACGTCGAGCGCGTCGCGGCAGCCCTCCGGGACGGCGCGCAGGATGCCCGGGTGGCGGGCGACGTTGGTGTTCCAGTACGGCGTCAGGTCGGAGTCCGGCACCGGTGCATGGTACGGACGGGGGGCGCGGGGGCGCGAGAGCAGGCGGACGACGGCGTACGCGCGCGGGCACTCCCGGGCGCGCGCCGGACGTACGGGAAACGCCATGACGTACGAGGCGTACGGCCCGTACCGGCGCACCATCGCCGAATCATCCCGTACTCACCCCCAACCACGCGCCCAACTGCCGTATCTGGTCCGGCATTTGGCGTGTTCCCGCGTATCGGCCCATGCGTCCGTGCCGGCTCTCTTGACGACCGTTCTCCGGAGCGTAACCATCCAGGCCAATGGGAGAGCGCTCTCCCGCTCTCCTCCCCCACCCCCAGGAGGCCCCCGATGAGGAGATCACGGCTCTACGCCGTACTCCTGCCGGCCCTGGCCCTGGCCCTGTGCGTCACCGCACTCGGCGCCATCGCCGCCACCGGCGAGAAGGCCCGCGCCCGCACGGCCACGGCAGACGGCAGCACCGGCGACCCGGCCCAGGCCGCCCACGCGGTGCACGCCGCCCACGCCCAGCCCCGCCCCGTCGCCTCCGGCGACGACCCCGACGGCGACGGCTACATCCCCGCGGAACCGCCCGTCACCGGCGTCGTACCGTCCGACAAGGAGCCGCCGCACCGCTACTTCCACGAGTTCCAGGCCAACTGCTCGGTCACCCACACCAAGCCGGACGACCCGATCGTCTACCCCGGCCAGCCCGGCAAGTCCCACGACCACACCTTCATGGGCAACGACACCACCGACGCCCACAGCACCACCGCCTCGCTGGACGCCGGCGGCACCGAGTGCAAGGCGCCCGGCGACAAGTCCGGCTACTGGATGCCCACCGTCCTCGACGGCGGCCAGCCCGTGCTGCCGGTCGGCGAGCAGGTCATCTACTACAAGGCCGGCGTCACCGACTACACCAGCGTCCGCCCGTTCCCCAAGGGCCTGCGCTTCGTCGTCGGCAGCCCGCTGCAGAGCGCCGAGGAGTTCCGCGACCACCCGGGCTTCGTGGAGGGCTGGGAGTGCGGCGAGAGCTACTTCAACGTCGACTTCCCCGCCACCTGCCCCGGCACCCGGGACACCCAGCTCAACATCCGGATGCAGGCGCCCAGTTGCTGGGACGGCCGCTACCTGGACACCCCCGACCACAAGAGCCACATGGCGTATCCCGTGGTCAAGGCCGGTACGAACAACAACGTCTGCCCGCAGAGCCACCCGGTGGCGCTGCCGATGATCGAGTTCAAGATGGCGTTTCCGGTCAACGGAGACATGTCACGGATCGCGCTCTCCAGCGGCCGCGGCTACTCCTTCCACTACGACTTCATCAACGTCTGGGACGACGCCACCCTCGGGGCGCTCGTCGACCACTGCGTCGTCGGCGCGCTCCAGTGCAACGCGCGCGGCTACGACGAGACCCACCCCGAAGCGGGCGCCGCCCTCGACGAGAACTACGAGCTTCCCTGACCCCCACCGCTGGAGGATCCCTTCCCATGCACCCCCGACCCCCCGCACCCCCCGGCGCGGCGAGACCCCGGCGCGCCAGGGGCCTGCCCGCCGCACTGCCCGCCGTCCTGGCCGCAGGCGCGCTGCTGGCCGGCCTGACGACCGCGCTCCCGGCCGCCGCCGTACAGCCGGCCCCGGAGCCCGCCTCCGTGACCGCCCCCGCCCCCGAAGCCGCCGCCGGGAGCGTCGTCAAAGTCACCGGCCCGCCAGGCGCGTGGCAACTCACCGTCGACGGCCAGCCGTACACCGTCAAGGGCCTGACCTGGGGCCCGCCCGTCGCCGAAGCCGCCTCGTACATGCCGGACGTCGCGTCCCTGGGCGCCAACACGGTACGTACCTGGGGCACCGACGCCACCACCCGCCCGCTCCTCGACGCCGCCGCCGCCAACGGCGTCAAGGTCATCGCGGGCTTCTGGCTCCAGCCCGGCGGCGGCCCGGGCAGCGGCGGCTGCGTCGACTACGTCGCGGACACCGCGTACAAGAACGACATGCTGGCCGAGTTCCCCCGCTGGGTCGACACGTACCGCGACCACCCCGGGGTGCTGATGTGGAACGTCGGCAACGAGTCGGTCCTCGGCCTGCAGAACTGCTACCAGGGGGCCGAACTGGAGCGCCAGCGCGACGCGTACACCGGCTTCGTGAACGACGTCGCCGAGCGCATCCACCAGGTCGACCCGAACCACCCCGTGACCTCCACCGACGCCTGGGTCGGCGCCTGGCCGTACTACCAGCGCAACGCCCCCGACCTCGACCTGTACGCCGTCAACGCGTACGCCGCCGTCTGCGACGTGCGCGCCGCCTGGGAGGCAGGCGGCTACGACAAGCCGTACATCGTCACCGAGGGCGGCCCGCCGGGCGAGTGGGAGGTCGAGGACGACGCCAACGGCGTGCCGACGGAGCCGTCCGACGTCGCCAAGGCCGAGGGCTACGGGCGCGCGTGGGACTGCGTGACGGGCCACCGCGGCGTCGCGCTCGGCGCCACCCTCTTCCACTACGGCGTCGAGAACGACTTCGGCGGCGTGTGGTTCAACCTCACCCCGGACAAGCAGCGGCGGCTGTCGTACTACGCGGTCAAGGAGGCGTACGGGCGCGACACGGGCGGCGACAACACCCCGCCGGTGATCTCCGGCCTGCGCGTCGGGGACGCGGGCGCGGTGCCCGCGGGCAGGGAGTTCACGCTCTCCGCGGACATCGCCGACCCGGACGGGGACGCGCTGACGTACGGGGTGCTCGTCAACAGCAACTACGTCGACCAGGACAAGGCGCTGCGGCCGGCGCAGTTCCGGCAGACGAGCGCGGGGACGTTCGCGGTGACGGCGCCGGACCGGCTCGGCGTGTGGAAAGTGTACCTGCGCGCGACGGACGGCAGGGGCAACGTCGGCATCGAGACGCTGTCGGTGAAGGTCGTCCCGCCGCCGGTCGACGGCACCAACGTCGCCCGGGGGAAGCCGTCCACGGCGTCCACCGAGCAGACCGACGCCTACGGCGGCTGCCCCTGCGAGGCCGGCGACGCCACCGACGGCAGTTACACGACCCGCTGGGCCAGCGCGTGGGCCGACCCGCAGTGGCTGAGCGTCGACCTCGGCGAGCGGACGACGTTCACGCACGTCCAGCTCGCGTGGGAGGCCGCGTTCGCCAGGTCGTACGCGATCCAGGTCTCCGACGACGGGCAGGACTGGCGGACGGTGTACGAGACCACCGCGGGCAATGGCGGGATCGACGACCTGGAGGTCTCGGGCACCGGCCGCTACGTGCGGATGAACGGCACCGCGCGGGGCACCGGATACGGGTACTCGCTCTACGAGTTCGGCGTGTACCGCTGATCGATCAGGTGTTGGAGAGCGGTTTCCGGCGCGTGCTATAAAGGCGCGTATGGGCCGACCGCCGACGCTGGAGGACGTGGCCCGGGTCGCCGGAGTGTCCCGGGCCACGGTCTCGCGCGTGATCAACGGCACCCGGAACGTCGACCCGGCGATCCAGGAGACCGTCCGCGCCGCGGTCCGCACGACCGGGTACGCACCCAACAGCGCGGCCCGCTCCCTCGTCACCCGGCGCACCGGCGCGGTGGGCCTGGTGATCTCCGGCGCGGGCGAGGGCGGCGACGAGGCCGCGTACCGGCGCTACGTCTTCTCCGACCCGTTCTTCGGCCGCGTGGTCGACGGCGTGATGGGCGCGCTGCGCCCGCGGGGCATGCACCCGATGCTGATGCTCGCCGAGACGACGGAGGCCCGCGAACAGGTCGTCGCGCACCTGCGCCAGGGCATCGCGGACGGGGCGCTGCTGGTCTCCACCCACGGCGAGGACCCGCTGCCGGGCATGCTGACGGCCGCGGGCGTCGCGACGGTGCTGTTCGCGCGCCCGGCCCGCCCGGTCCCGGCCGGCTACGTGGACCTGGCCCACCGCGACGGCGCCCGCCTGGCCGCGGAACACCTCCTCGCCCGCGGCTGCCGCCGCCCGGTGACGATATGCGGCCCCCTGGACGTACTGGCGGGCCAGGAGCGACTCGACGGCTTCAACCAGGCGATGGCCCGCCACGGCCACGCGTACGTCCCGTGCGCGGAGGGCAACTTCACGGCGGCGAGCGGCGAGCAGTCGATGACCCGCCTGCTGCGGGAACACCCGGACCTGGACGGTGTCTTCGCGGCGAACGACCTGATGGCGCGAGCGGCGGTGCAGGTCCTGCGCGAGCAGGGCAGAAGGGTCCCGGAGGACGTGGCGGTGATCGGCTTCGACGACAGCAGCGCGGCGACGTCGACGCGCCCGGAGCTGACGACGGTGCGGCAGCCGGTGGAGGAGATGGCGGGCGAGATGGTGAGCCTGCTGCTGACGGCACTGGACTCGCCGGGGGCGAGCCCGAGATCGGTGATCTTCGAACCGGACCTGGTGGTACGGGAGTCGGCGTAGGGCGCCGAGGCCGGGGCGGATCGGGCCGTAACTCGCAGCAGCACCCCCGCTAAACCGGGACAAGCCACCTAGGAAGCCGGACTTTCGCCCACAGACGCGCACGCAGCCCCTCCGAGGCCAGGCAGCCACCGCCCGCACGCCCCGGCGGAGAGATTCTGTCGTAACCTGCGGTAACACCCCCGGATACGGGCCGAATCGGCCCCCGGAGCCCGGCTTTCGCCCAACGACACCCGCGCGCGGAGCCCCGGCCGGCTTCCGCCGGCACCGCCCCGGGCCTCCGCCTGCCGGAGGGATCGGCGACCGGACCGAGCCCGGAGCCATGGGGCCGCCCCGTCCGCCGGGGCGAGCGGCGAGGAAGTGCAGCCCACCCCCGGCCTTCGCCCCCCGCCTGCCGGGGAGATCGGCGATCGGGACAGACCCGGAGTCCGACGGCCCGGCCCCCGTCCGCCGGGGGGCATCGGCGCTCGGGGAAGACCCGGTGCCCGGCAGCCCGCCGCCCTGTCCGCTGGGAGGGTCGGCCATCGGGGAAGACCCCGGCATCCGGCAGCCCGTCCCTCCGTCCGCCGGGGGGATCGGCGCTCGGGGCCCGGCCCGGCACCGATGCCCGCCCCCGTCCACCGGGCACGGCATCCGTAGCCCCCGTCGGAGGGTGCCCGCTCCCTCCGGGCCACCCTGAGCCGCCGGTCTGTTACGGGCCGGAGTCCGGTGTCAGGGGTGGGGCGAAGCCCCATCGCGCAGCGACGCTCCTCGCAGCGAAGCGGAGAGGAGCGCCCTTGACACCGGGCGGAGGCCCGCACACTCACAAGCGGGGTGGCCCGGGGGGAGCCCTTACGACACCGCTACTCCCCTCGCCGGCACCCCCGTACGCCGGCACCCCCAACGAAGCACCGCCACCCCGACACCGCACCCCCGCACCCGGCCCGCCCCACCGCCACGACGTACCACTCAACGCCCCACCGCCCCCGCACTGTCAGAGCAGCCGCATACCCTTGGGCGGGTGTGAGGGGAAAATCAGACCCCACACCCCCAGGCCCCTACCCGCCCCTGCCCCTGCCCCCGCCCTGCCCCAGCTTCTCAAATTGCAATACTCTGCAATTTCCTACATCATGTAGTCGCCACCCGATCACTTGGAGTCGACTCACGTGCAGGTCCCGCTCTACCAAGCCAAAGCCGACCTGTTCCGCATGCTCGGCCACCCCGTCCGCATCCGCGTGCTCGAACTCCTCCAAGACCGCCCCATGGCCGTCCGCGATCTCCTCACCGAGATCGGCGGCATCGAAGCCCCCGCCCTCTCCCAGCAGCTCGCCGTCCTCCGCCGCTCCGGCATCGTCACCGCCACCCGCGAAGGGTCCACCGTCATCTACGCCCTCGCCGGCGGTGACGTCGCCGAGTTGATGCGCGCCGCGCGGCGGATCCTCACCGAGATGCTCGCCGGGCAGAACGAACTCCTCGCCGAGCTGCGGGAAGCCGAGGCCGAGGCACGGTGAACGCATTCCTCCTCCGGGTCTGGCGCCCGGTTCGTACGCTGCTGCCCGCGCGCGCCGACCTCGGGGACATGGGGCGCGAGCCGCGGCGGGATCTGCTCGCCGGGCTGACCGTCGCGATCGTCGCGCTCCCGCTCGCGCTCGGCTTCGGGGTCTCCTCCGGGCTCGGGGCGGAGGCCGGGCTCGCGACCGCCGTCGTGGCCGGGGCGGTGGCGGCGTTCTTCGGAGGGTCCAGCCTCCAGGTCTCCGGGCCGACCGGGGCCATGACCGTCGTGCTGGTGCCCATCGTCGCCCAGTACGGGCCCGGCGGTGTGCTCGCCGTGGGGCTGCTCGCGGGGGTGATGCTCGTCGGCCTGGCGGTGGCGCGGGCGGGGCGGTACATGCGGTACGTACCGGCCCCCGTCGTCGAGGGGTTCACCCTCGGCATCGCGTGCGTGATCGCACTGCAGCAGATGCCCAACGCCCTCGGCGTCGAGAAGCCCGAAGGCGAGCGCGTCCTCGTCGTCACCTGGCGCGCGCTGGAGGAGTTCGCCGCGGCCCCCAACTGGACCGCCGTCGCCCTCACCGCCGCCGTCGTCACCATCATGCTCGCCGGGGCGCGCTGGCGGCCCACCGTCCCCTTCTCCGTCGTCGCCGTCATCGCCGCCACCCTCGCCGCGCAGGCGTTCCACCTCACGGACGCGAAGCCGATCGGCGAGCTGCCCGCCGGCCTGCCGGCCCCCTCCCTCGGCTTCCTCGACGTGGGCGACCTCGGTACGCTCCTCGCCCCCGCCGTCGCCGTGGCCGCGCTCGCCGCGCTGGAGTCGCTGCTCTCGGCGCAGGTCGCAGACGGCATGGCCACCGCACAGGCGAGCCACGCAGCTCAGACGGGCCAGGCGAGCCAGACGAGCCAGAAGGCGAAGACCGCCCCCGCCCCCCAGCACCACGACCCCGACAAAGAGCTCTTCGGCCAGGGCCTGGCCAACATCGCCGCCCCCCTCTTCGGCGGCGTACCCGCCACCGGCGCCATCGCCCGTACCGCTGTCAACGTCCGTACCGGCGCCCGTTCCCGGCTCGCGTCCCTCACCCACGCCGCCGTCCTCGCCGTCATCGTCTTCGCCGCCGCGCCGCTCGTGTCGAAGATCCCCCTCGCCGCCCTCGCCGGGGTGCTGCTCGCCACCGCCGCGCGCATGGTCGAGGTCGCCTCGCTGCGGGCGATGGCGCGGGCCACCCGCTCCGACGCCGCCGTGCTCGTGCTGACCGCCGGCGCCACCCTCGCCCTCGACCTCGTCTACGCCGTGATCATCGGCCTGCTCGTCGCCGGTGCCCTCGCGCTGCGCGACGTGGCCCGGCAGGCGCGGCTCGACCAGGTCTCCTTCAAGGCCCACCTGCCCGGCGACCACACCGACGAGGAGCACTCCCTGCTCGCCGAGCACATCGTCAAGTACCGCCTCGAAGGGCCCCTGTTCTTCGCCGGCGCGCACCGCTTCCTGCTGGAGCTGACCGACATCGCCGACGTACGCGTCGTGATCCTGCGGATGTCCCGGGTCTCGACCATCGACGCCACCGGCGCGCTCGTCCTCAAGGACGCGGTGGAGACCCTCGACCGCCGCGGCATCGTCGTCCTCACCTCCGGCATCCGCCCCGAGCACCGCCGGGCGCTCGACTCCGTGGGCGCGCTGGATCTGCTACGGGCCGAGGGCCGCGAGTACGCCACGACCCCCGGCGCCGTCGCCGCCGCCCGCCGCCACCTCCACGGCGCCGGCATCCTCCCCGCCCCGCACCCCGACCCCCGCGCCGCCACGCTCGTCGAGGAGCCGAACCGCTAGCGCGGGGTATCCCCGAGGACGGGACCGCTGTCCGCCGCCCCGGACCGCAGCCGCCCCGGACCGCCGCCCGCGGACCGGGCCGGTGTGCGAAGCCCCGGTCAGGAACTCCAGTCCTGCGGCACCTGCTTGGTGGTCGCGTTGAGCCGGTTGAACAGGTTGGTCACGGCGATCGTCAGCACGAGGGCCGCGAGGCCCTTCTCGTCGTAGTGCTTGGCGGCCTCGTCCCAGATGGCGTCGGGCACCGGGTCGCTGCGGTCGGCCATCCGCGTCGTGGCCTCCGTCAGCGCCAGCGCGGCGCGCTCCTCGTCGGTGAAATACGGTGCGTCGCGCCAGGCGGCGACGCTGGCGAGCCGCTCGTCGGTCTCGCCGCTCTTGCGGGCGTTACGGGCGCCGGAGTCGACGCACGAGCTGCACCCGTTGATCTGGCTGGCGCGCAGGTGCACCAGGTCGAGCGTGGTTTTCGGTACCCCGCCGGAAAAGGCGGCCTTGTAAATGTCCCCGACGGGCTGCATGGCATCGAGAATCATGGCCGGATTCTGCATTCGCGGCTGCATGGAATATCACTCCTCATGGAAATTGCGTGCCGCCGGATTCCGGCGGGCACACTGCTACGACGTCTGCCGGCGGGAGGGTGTGACAGCGTCCCGCCGCGCGGCCGCACCGCAAGGAGGATGATGGTGGCCATGTACGAGAGCGAACTGCTGGCCGGCAGGTTCGAGGAGAAGCGCCCGCGGCTCCAGGCCGTGGCCCACCGCATGCTCGGCTCCGCGGAGGAGGCCGAGGACGCGGTGCAGGAGGCGTGGATCAGGCTGCAGCGCGCCGACGTGGCGGCCGTCGAGAACCTCGACGCCTGGCTCACCACCGTCGTCGGCCGCGTCTGCCTGGACATCCTGCGGGCCCGTACCCGGCGCGAGGAACTCTTCGAGGAACTGCTCGACCAGCACGCCGACCCACCGCCCGCCGCCCCGGCCGACGAGGCCGCCGACCCGGAGCAGGCGGCGATGCTCGCCGACTCGGTGGGCAAGGCGCTGCTGGTCGTGCTGGACACGCTGGAGCCGGACGAGCGGCTGGCCTTCGTGCTGCACGACATGTTCGCCGTGCCGTTCTCCGACATCGCCGCGGTCATCGAGCGCAGCCCGGCGGCCACGCGGCAGCTCGCCAGCCGGGCCCGCCGCCGCGTCCAGGGCGCGTCGCCGCTGCCCGACCTGCGGCGTCAGCACAAAGTCGTGAGCGCGTTCCTCACCGCCGCCCGCAAGGGCGAGTTCGACCGGCTGCTGGCGCTGCTCGCGCCGGACGTCGCGATGCGGGCCGACGCCACCGCGGTGAGCATAGGCGCGGCGGAGGCGACGCACGGGGCCGAGGGGGTGGCGAGGATCTTCTCCGGCGGTGCGCAGGGGGCGCGGCTCGCGCTGGTCGACGGGGCCGTGGGCGCCGTGTGGCAGGCGAAGGCGCGCACGATCGTGGCGTTCGGCTTCACCCTGGAGGACGGCAGGATCACGGCGATCGAGCTGACGGGCGAGCCGGCACGGCTGGAGGAGCTGGACATAGCGGTGCTGGAGTAGCAGGTCCGGCACACCCGGGGGGCCGGTCGCGTACGGCTGTCCCCCGGGACCGCCGGAGTCGCGTACGGGCCGTCCCGGGGACGTCCCGTACGGCCGTCCCCGGGACGGCCGGGGGCGGCCAGGGGTGCCGCCGGGCGGGGAGAGAATCGCCCGGCGGCACCCCGTCGGCCAACGGCCACGGGCTGCGCCCGTGCCGTGCCGCCTAGTCGGCTGCGCCCGCGGCGTAGTCGATGCGGTAGATACCGGCGTCCGTGTTGGTGCTCCCGCGGCCGACGCCGCTGCCCGCTCCGAAGTCGATGACGTACAGCGAGCCGTCAGGGCCGAACTCGGCGTCGAAGGGCTGGATCCAGCCCATGCCCTCGAACACCGGATCGATCGACTCCAGCTTGCCGTCCGCGTACGAGAACGTCTTGAACCACTTGCGGGTCAGCTCGTAGTTGAACCACTTGCCGTCGTACGCCTCGGGGAACTTCGTCGCGCTGTCGAGGTCCGGGTCGAAGTCGTACGCCGGGCCGCCCATCGGGCCGCCGCCGCCGGAGCCGAGCTGCGGGAACTCGGCGGAGGCCGCGTACGAATACCAGACCTGCGCGGCGGTGGCCGGCGGCAACTGCGTCCTGCCCGTGTTGTTCGGCGAGTTGTTCACGGGCGCGGCGCAGTCGAACTTCCCGCCGGAGGTGCCGGTGGCGAAGTCGTAGTCGTTGAACGGGATGTTGTTGCCGACGCAGTACGGCCAGCCCATGTTGCCGGCCTGGGAGATGAGGTTGTACTCGACGATGCCCGCCGGGCCGCGGTTCTCGTTCGCCGTGCCGGAGTCCGGGCCGTAGTCGCCGACCATCAGCGCGTCGGTCGCGGGGTCGACGGAGATGCGGAAGGGGTTGCGGAAGCCCATCGCGTAGATCTCCGGCCGGGTCTTCTTCTCGCCCTTCCGGAAGAGGTTGCCCTTCGGCACGGTGTACGTGCCGCCCTTGGTGGGCTTGATGCGGAGCACCTTGCCGCGCAGGTCGTTGGTGTTGGCGGCGGTGGCCTGGGCGTCCCAGGCGTGCCGGCCGGCGCGCTCGTCGGTCGGGGTGAAGCCGTCCGACTCGAAGGGGTCGGTGTTGTCGCCGGTGGCGGCGTACAGGTTGCCCTTGCTGTCGAAGGCCAGCGAGCCGCCCATGTGCACGTTGGCGCGGCCCTCGCCGCGCCAGGTGGGAATGGACAGCAGCACCTTCTGCGAGGCGGGGTCGAGCCGGTCGCCCTTGAGGGTGAACCGGGAGATGTTGACCTTCTTCTCGGCCTTGTCGGAGTGCATGACGTACAGCCGGTGGTTCTGCGCGAACGCGGGGTCGAGCGTGAGCCCGATCAGCCCGTCGGACTGGGTGGTGAACTCCAGCGGATAGTCGAAGTCGTACGCGGTGGTGACCTCCCGCGTCTCCTGGTCGATGATCTTCAGCTCACCGGTGCGCTGCGCGTACAGCACGCGCCCGTCGGGCGTGACGGCCAGCTCGAACGGGTCGGCGAGGTCGGAGTCGACCAGCGCGGTGCGGGTGAACCCGGCCGCGTTCGGCGCGCTCGTGCCGGTGGGCTCGGGCGCGGCCACGGCGGAGGGCGTCGCCACCAGTAAGGCCGGCAGGACGGTGAGCGCGGCGACGAGGGACAGGGGTTTGATCGTGCGGCTCATGGGGCTCCCAACGGTGGAGGCGGTGCGGCGGGACGACGGTCCCCGCCTGCTCGTCACTTGCCATAGACCTCGATCACGATGTTCCGGAACGAGACCTCGTCCCCGGTCCCGTGGTTCTGCAACCCGATGTGGCCGGGCCCGAGCCGGCGTTCGGGGACGGTGTCGGTGTAGTCGTTGATCCGCACGCCGTTGAGCTCCACGGTGAGCCGGTCGCCGTCGACCCGCAGGTCGTAGGTGTTCCACTCGCCGGGCGGCCGGAGCGCGGCGTCGCGGGCGGCGATGTCGGGCGACTGGAACCCGTACACCGCGCCGGTGGTGCGGTCGGGGGAGTCGGTCGCGTCGATCTGGACCTCGAAGCCGCTGTTGCGGATGGCGGGGTCGTCGCCGGCGGGAAAGCCGAGGTGGACACCGGAGTTGTCGTCACCGGCCATGCGCCAGTCGAGGGTCAGGTGGTAGCGCGTGCCGAACTCCCGGCCGGAGTACCAGATGAGGCCGAGGCCGCCGTACGAGGTGAGCGCGCCGTCGGCGAGCGTGAACCCGCCGGGCCCGGCCTGGCTCCAGCCTTCGGTGCCGGTGCCGTCGAAGAGGACGAGGCGTTCGGCGGCCGGGGCCGGCGGGGTCGTGGCAGCGGGTGCGGAGGCGGGGGCGGCGGTGAGGAGGCAGCCGGCGGCGGCTGCGACGAGGGCGGCCCGGAGGGAGATGCGGCGGTGGGGGGTGGGCACAGTGGTTCTCCTGAGATCGAGAAGAAAGCGCTTTCTGACTGTGCTCTGTCAACGTAAGCCTCCTGCCGCCCTGGGTCAACGCCCCGGTACGTACGGGAAGTCGGGGCCGCAACGAAGCCTGCGCCGCTCCGCCCCCGCGGTCAGTCCGCCAGCAGCGCGGGCAGGTCCCGCATCTCGTCGAACACGACCGTGCCGGGCCCCGCCAGCCGCGCCGCCGGCGTGAGCCCGCCGCAGTAGCCGAAAGCCCGCATCCCCGCGGCCCGGGCCGCCCGCACGCCGTAGGCGCTGTCCTCGACCACCGCGCAGCGGTCGGGCGGCACGCCCATGGCGCGGGCGGCGTGCCGGAAGAGGTCGGGAGCGGGCTTGCCGCGCGGAACGTCGGCCGCGCTGAATATGCGGTTCTCGAAATGGCGGAGGAGACCGGTGGTCGTCAGGCTGCGCCGGATGGCGGCGTGGTCACCGTTCGACGCGACGCAGAAGCCCGTGGTGAGTCCGTCGAGGACTTCCGGAATGCCGTCGACCGCGGTCAGTTGTTCTTCGAGCGCCGCCCGGTAGAGGTGGTCGTATTGCCGGTGCCAGCCCTTTTCCAGCCGCCGTCCGAGCCGTTCCTCGACGACCGCCGTGTAGACCTCGACGGACGAGCCGACGAACAGCTCGGCCATTTCGGCTTCGGTGAAGGCGCATCCCAGGTCCGCCATGACGACCGCGTCGACCTTGACGCATATCCGCTCGCCGTCCACGAGCACGCCGTCGCAGTCGAAGATCACCAGTTCCACAGGGCTTCGCCTCATGCGCAGCAGCGTAGAGCGGTCCGGTATGGGGCAGAAATACCCATAAGCTCGGAATATCCCGTATGTTGCTGTTCATACCGCCGGGCTTCGCGCGGGTCACTACCATGACGCGCGCCGGGAGGGACATGTGACAGTGAACGCGCAGCAGTTGCAGGCGGAGTTGTTCGAGGTCCGCAGACCGCGCCTGCAGGCAATCGCCTATCGCATGCTCGGCTCGTCCGGCGACGCGGAGGACGCGGTCCAGGAGGCGTGGCTGCGGCTCTGCCGCGCGGACACCGACCAGGTGCGCAACCTCGACGCCTGGCTGACCACCGTGGTGACACGGGTCTGCCTCAGCATGCTGCGCGCCCGTCAGTCGCGGCGCGAGGACCTCACCGACGAGCAGGTCCACGAGCCGGAACGGGACCGCCGGGAGGCACCGGATCCCGAGCGGGAAGCCCTCCTCACCGACTCGGTCGGACTGGCCCTGATCGTCCTTCTGGACACGCTCGGCCCCGCGGAACGGCTCTCCTTCGTCCTCCACGACCTCTTCGACGTACCGTTCGACGAGATCGGCCGGATCATCGAGCGCTCGCCGGGGGCGGCCCGGCAGCTCGCCAGCCGCGCGCGCCGCCGCATCCAGGGCGCGGCGACGCCGCCCGCGGCCGACGCCAAGCGCAGCCGCGAGGTCGTCTCCGCCTTCCTGCTGGCCTCCCGCGGCGGCGACTTCGAAGCCCTCCTCGGCGTCCTCGACCCCGACGTCGTCCTGCGCGCCGACACCCCCGCGGTACGGCTGGGCGCCCCCGAGGAGGCGTTCGGCTCGGTGGCCGCGGGCCGGTTCCTCTTCGGCCGCGCGGGCGGCGCGAAGCTCGCCCTGGTCGACGGCGCGGTGGGCGCCGTCTGGATCCGCGACGACCGCCCGCTGGTGGTGTTCAGGTTCGGCATCGTGGGCGGCCTGATCACGAGCATCGGCCTCACCGCGGAGAGGAGCCGGATCGACGGGCTGAAGCTGGAAGTCCTCACCTGAGCCCGCCCGGATCAGAGGGCGTCGCGCAGCACCGCGGCCAGATGTTCCCGGGCGAGGTGCCCGGACTCCGGAGGGCCGACGATCCAGTCGACGGTCACGGTGATGACGCCGTCGACGTTCGCCACGACGACGTCCCCGCTGCGCCGGAACCGCGCGACCCGCTCACGGATCCGCTGCCGCTGCCGCGCATCCAGGGCGGCGCAGGCGGTCGTGTCGACGGTGAGGACGGTGCAGAAGCCGCCCAGGGTGGGATCGGCCCGGCCGACCGCGGGATCGGCGGGAAGCTCCCACCGCAACTCGTCCTCGGGGATGAGGACCGACGCGTCGACACGAAGCCCGGCCACCATCTGCCCATGCTCACACACCCGGTCGGCCGCCGCGCCGTAAGCCGGCTCCGGACTGGTCTCCGACCGGAGGTTCCCGATGTACGCCGCTCGTGTCAGGACTGCCGCCCGCGTGATCCGCCGGCGCCCGGGCGGGCCGGAGTTGCCGGTGTTCGATCACCGGGACCATCCGGAGGCGGGGACCCAGGTGCCGGCCGGGGGGGTGGAGGGCGGGGAACTGCTCACCGAGGCCGTGTTGCGGGAGATCGACGAGGAGACCGGCATGGCGGGGGTGACGTTGGGGGCGGCGCCGGCCGTGCAGCAGAGTCCGCATCCTCATACCGGGCAGCCGCAGATCACCGTCTGCTTCCAGGCGGAGACCGCCGAGACCCGGGACGACTGGATGCACGCCGCCGTCAGCGGCGACGAGGACCGGGGGATGGTCTACCGGTGCTTCTTCGTCCCCCTGGAGCGGGCCGGCGGGCTGCTGGCCGGGGACCAGGGGGAGTTCGTCGGGCTCGTCCGGTAGGCGGCGTCTTCCGTTCGCCCCGCTGACGCCCGCCTCGCCCCTCCGGAGAGGTCGGCGACGTACTGTATGAGCCCCGCCACGAGAGGAGCGCCCCGTGCCCCAGGACGTACGAGCCGTCGTCGCGCGTGCGAAGAACGAGCCGGTGGAGATCGTCACCGTCGTCGTGCCCGACCCCGGGCCCGGGGAGGCGGTGGTGACGGTGCAGGCGTGCGGGGTGTGCCATACCGATCTGCATTACCGCGAGGGCGGCATCAACGACGACTTCCCCTTCCTCCTCGGCCACGAGGCGGCCGGCATCGTGGAGTCCGTCGGCGACGGCGTCACCGAGGTGGCGCCCGGCGACTTCGTGATCCTCAACTGGCGTGCCGTGTGCGGCCGGTGCCGGGCGTGTGAGCGGGGCCGGCCCTGGTACTGCTTCGACACCCACAACGCCACGCAGAAGATGACCCTCCAGGACGGCACCGAGCTGTCGCCCGCGCTGGGCATCGGCGCGTTCGCGGAGAAGACCCTCGTCGCCGCCGGCCAGTGCACGAAGGTCGATCCCGAGGCGTCCCCCGCCGCGGCCGGGCTGCTCGGCTGCGGCGTGATGGCCGGCCTCGGCGCCGCGCTCAACACCGGCGACGTCGGCCGCGGCGACTCCGTCGCCGTCATCGGCTGCGGCGGCGTCGGCGGAGCCGCCGTCATGGGGGCGCGGCTCGCGGGCGCCGGGAAGATCATCGCGATCGATGTGGACGAGCGGAAGCTGACCACCGCGACCCGCCTCGGCGCCACCCACACCGTCGACGCCCGCGCCGCCGATCCCGTCGAGGCGGTACGGGACCTCACCGGCGGCCACGGCGCCGACGTCGTCATCGAGGCGGTCGGCCGCCCGGAGACGTACAAGCAGGCGTTCTACGCCCGCGACCTCGCCGGCACCGTCGTCCTCGTCGGCGTGCCCACGCCCGAGATGAAGCTGGAGTTGCCACTGCTCGACGTCTTCGGCCGCGGCGGCGCGCTGAAGTCCTCCTGGTACGGCGACTGCCTGCCGTCCCGCGACTTCCCCATGCTCATCGACCTCTACCGGCAGGGCCGCCTCGACCTCGACGCCTTCGTCTCCGAGACCATCGGACTCGACGGCGTGGAGGCCGCCTTCGCCCGGATGCAGGCCGGCGACGTGCTCCGCTCGGTGGTGGTCCTGTGAGCCGCGCCCGCATCGACCACCTGGTCACCTCCGGTACCTTCTCGCTCGACGGCGGCACCTGGGACGTCGACAACAACGTGTGGATCGTCGGCGACGACACCGAGGCCCTCGTCATCGACGCCGCCCACGACTCCGACGCCATCGCCGCCGCCGTCGGCGACCGCCGCGTCACCGCGATCGTCTGCACCCACGCGCACGACGACCACATCGACGCCGCCCCCGCCCTGGCCGCCAGGACCGGCGCGCCGGTGCTGCTCCACCCCGACGACCGGGTGCTGTGGGAGATGACCCACCCCGACCGCGCCCCGGACGCCGCCCTCGCCGACGGCCAGACGCTGGCCGTCGCGGGCACGGAGCTGACGGTCCTGCACACCCCCGGCCACGCTCCGGGTGCCGTCTGCCTCTACGGACCGGAGCTGGGCACCGTCTTCACCGGCGACACCCTCTTCCACGGCGGCCCGGGCGCCACCGGACGCTCGTACTCCGACCGTCCGACCATCGAGGCGTCGATCCGCGCGCGGCTGCTCACGCTGCCGCCGGAGACGGTGGTACGGACCGGGCACGGCGAGTCGACGACGATCGCGGCGGAGGCGGCGGGCGCCGGGAGCTGGTGATCACCCGGGGGAGGGAGCGGTACGGAACGGGCGTTCCCCGCCGGGGCGTCGGCCCCGGCGCGCTGCCCCGGCGCAACGGCCCCGGGCGCCGTTGACCCGCCCCGGGCATCCCGGCATGCTCATGGCCGGGACATGCCGCCCCACGTCACTCCATCCCCCACTGGAGGTCTCCATGCCGTCCCGTCCCACACGCCGTGCCGTCCTCCGCGGCGCCGCGGGCATAGGCGCACTCGGCACCGCGGGCATCAGCACGGCGGGCACCGGCACCGCCCACGCCGGCCCGCCGCGGACCGCCCGCCCCCTCGCCCGCCGCCCCCTCTACCTCGGCACCTACGGCCAGGGCATCCTCGCCTGCACCTACGACACCGAAACCGGCGCCCTCGCCGCCGCCGACGGCGGCTTCGGCGACGTCACCAACCCCGACTTCCTCGCCCTCTCCCCCGCCGGCGGGGTCCTCTACTCCACCGTCGGCGGCGGCGCCGAGGGCGGAGTACGGGCGTACGCCATCGGCGCGGACGGCGCGCTCAGCGCGCTCGGCGGCGTGCAGTCCACCGGCGGCGCCGGCGTCACGCACCTGTCGGTGCACCCCGGCGGCGGGTATCTGCTCAGCGCCAACTACAGCAGCGGCAGCGTCGCCGCGCACGCCATCGAGGCGGACGGCAGCGTCGGCGAGCGCACCGGCTTCGTCCAGCACTCCGGTTCCGGACCCGACCCGGACCGCCAGGAGGGCCCGCACGCCCACCAGATCGTCACCGACCCCGCCGGCGGCTTCGTCTACGCCGTGGACCTGGGCACCGACTCCGTCTACACGTACGCACTCGACACCGGCAGCGGCGCGCTGTCGGCGGTGTCGGAGGTGAAGTCCGTGCCGGGCGCCGGGCCGCGGCACATGGTCTTCCACCCGCGGGGCACGCACGCGTACGTGGCCAACGAGCTGGACAGCACCGTCACCGCGTACGCCCACGACGCGGCGACCGGTGCGCTGACCCGGCTGGCGAGCCTGCCGACCCTCCCCGACGGTGTGGACCCGGACGGCAACTACCCCGCGGAGATCACCATTTCGGCGGACGGCCGCTTCGTCTACCTCTCCAACCGGGGCCACGACAGCGTCGCCCGCCTCGCCGTCGAGGACGGCGGCGCCGCGCTGCGCCTCGTGGACACGGTGCCCTGCGGCGGCAACTGGCCGCGGCACATCACGCTCTCGCCGGACGGGGCGCTGCTCTACTCGGCCAACGAACGGGGCCGCACCATCGGCGTGTTCACCGTGGACGCCGATACCGGCGCGCTCACGGCGTCGGGCGAGCCGTTCGCGACGGCGTCCACCGGCTGCGTCCTGCCCACCTGAGCGCACCCGGCCGCCCCCGGGCCCGTCACGTAGGGTTACCTCGTGCCGGGCCGCGGGGGCTCCGGAGCCGCCGCCGGAGCCCGCGGCGGCGGACGATCGGATTCGAACAGATAATCAAACACGGCCTCACACCCCGACCCGGGCGCCCGAGAGGTCGGGCGTGTCTTGTATGTCGCCTTTCCCGTGACGAATACCCAAGTAGACGCCAAGTCGTCCCCTGGTGGCGGCCAAGCCGGCCGCCCCACACTGTCGGCGCGCGACCCCGGGCGGCCCGCCGCCCCCGCGTAACAGAACGTGACGCCGGTCTGGGTGGAGGGCTTATGAGCCGGATTCCGAACCACAAGCGCGGCCTCTATCTGGGTACGGTGCCGGAGCGCGCCGCGGCGAAGCACGGCGCCACCCTGCTCACCCTCGACCACGACCTCGACGCCCTCCCCGAGGCCGGCCGCCGGCTGACGGTCGCCGAAGTGGCGGTCTTCGCCGCCGACCTGGCGAACCGGCTGGCGGCGGCGGGCGTACGGGCCGGGGAGCACGTCGTCGTCTACAAGCGGGCCAACTTCGACGCCTGGCTGCTCGCCACCGCCGCCGCCCGGCTCGGCGCGATCCCCGTCCTGCTCTCCCCCGCCCTGCCCGCGCCCACGGTCGCCGCCCTCCTCAGGCGGCTGCACGGCCCGCACCGCCCCCACCTCCTCACCGACGGCCCGAAGCTCGCCGAGCTGGCCGGCCTGCCCCTCGACGAGCTGGCCACCTCCGTGATCGGCGTGGCGGGCGCGGGACGCGGCGTCGCGTCGCTGGCCCGGCTCGCCGGCTCCCCGCCCGTACCGCCGGTGTACCAGGGGCTGGACGAGCCCGCGATGATCACGCACACCTCGGGCACCACGGGCGTACCGAAGCTGGTCGTCCACACCCCGCGCACCATGCGCGCCCGGCTGCGCCCGCAGCTCGTCATGCTCGCGCTGCTGCGCCGCCGCGAGACGGTCGCGGTCAGCGTGCCGTTCGTGCACTCGCGGCTGTTCGCGGCGATGTCGCTGGTGCTCATGAAGGGCATGCCGACGCTGCTGCTCAACAACCACGAGCCGGCGGCCGTCGCGACGTTCTTCCTGAAGAACCGGCCCGGCCTCATCGAGGCGCTGCCCAACTCGTTCCTCGCCTGGGAGGGCCTGGCCGACGACCCGCGCCGGCCCCTCGCGTCCGTGAAGTACTTCTCCTCCACCTTCGACGCCATCCACCCGCGCACCGTACGCCGCCTCCTCGACGCCTCCCGCCGCCGCGCGCCGCAGTTCTTCCAGATCTACGGCCAGTCCGAGGTCGGCCCCGCCGTGGGCCGCCCCTACTTCCGCCGCGACACCCACCGCATGGACGGCCGCTGCGTCGGCTTCCCGCTGCCGGGCAGCGCCCGGGTCCGCGTCGTCCCCAGGAACGACCGGCGGGTCTCCGCGACGAACCCGGGGTTCATCGAGGTCCGCTGGGACGGCATCGCCAAGACGTACCACGGCGAACAGGAGCGCTACGACGAGAACGTCCACGACGGCTGGTGGCGCACCGGTGACGTCGGCTACCGCACCCGCGCGGGCTGCCTGCACATGCTCGACCGCGAGATCGACACCATCCCCGGCGTCGGCTCCAGCCTGGAGATCGAGGACGCCGTCCTGGACCGCCTCGACGAACTCGTCGAACTCGTCGTCGTCCAGGGCCCCGACGCGGAACCGGTCCCCGTGCTCTGCACCCGCGACGACGAGCCCCTGGCCCCCGCCCGCTGGCAGGCGGCGACGGCCGACTACCCCCAACTCGGCGCGCCCGTCCACCTCCCGCTCGACGAACTCCCCCGCACGGCGACCCTGAAAACCCGCCGCGTGGAACTGTCCCGCCTCCTGCACGACCGCCTCTGACCCCCGAAAGGCCGTCCGAAGGCTCACCCCTCCGGCAGCGTCCACTCCGGCCCGCCGAGCGGCGGCGCCTCGCGGACCTCCCATCCGGCGGGATCCGCGTCCGGCCCCCGGTACGGCACGTCCCCCGCGTAGCAGAGGCCGTGGGCCCGGAATCCGGGCAGTTCGTGGCACATGAGGTCGGGGTACGGCCCGATGTCCATGCCGCCGTACGCCCTGTTGATCCGGGCCACCGCCTCGGCCCGTGACATGCCGATGCGCCGCACCATGACATCGGCGATGTCCCGGAAATACTCCAGCATTCCTTCGTCGAGGTCCGTCGTGAATTCTTCCGTCACGATCCGGCCGGACTTTCTGCTCCCGCCGTCGGCGTCACTCCGCGAAGCTCTCGCGCAGGTCGCGGAGGACGGTCCCGGAGAAGGGGTCGGTGGCCGGGTCGTCCGGGGTGAGGAGGCTGACCACGAAGAAGCCGCTCAGCATGAGGCCGATCGACTCGACGGACTCGGCGACCTGCTCCGGTACGCCGGAGACACCGGTGATCGCGCCGGCCGTCAGCGGCCTGCCGTAGCGCGAGTAGAAGAGGGCGAACGGCCCCTCGCCGGTTTCGTCCAGCGCGTACCCCTCGTCCTCCCAGTGCTGCTCCATCGCGACGTCACGGGCGAAGCCGAGGATGTTCGACTCGGACGCGTCCGGCTCCTCAGGCAGTTGCCAACCGCCCAGCGCCGTGTCGTCCAGAGGTGCCCCGTTCAGAAAGAGCCGCGGCCAGTGCCGCGCCCGCCGCTCCAGGAACCTCCGCGCGGCCCCGGGAAAGCCGAGGTCCGCGACGAAGTCGGTGGGGTATCCGGTCAGGTCCACGGTTGCTCCTGTTGCGGTGGTGTCCTACGGGGCCCAGCCAGAGGTGGGTCCGTGATAGGAGATCGCGCTCTTGGGGATATTGAGATCACCTGGGCTGTACCATACGTGCTTGCCCCGATCCCCCCTGATCGCCTTGAAGAGGGCCTTGTCCATCTCGAACTCGATCAGGTACTCCGACTTTTCCTTGGTGAGGCCGAGGAACGACTTGAAGCCGCCCGGCTTCTTCAGGATGTCCGCCGGGCTCATCGGGGTCACGTAGACACCGGTCGGGTGTCCTTTCGCCGGGGCACTGGCCTTGAGGAGAATGGCGTCCTTCCCGCCACCGCTCATGATCCTCTGGTAGCTGTCCTTGGTGGTGAAGTGGCGGACGACGACCTTGCACGGCGTGAGGCCGAGTGGATCGATCTCGGTGAGCGGATTTCCGACGTAGCCGTGGTGGTTCGGGGCCGGGTCGAGACCGAGAGGGTCGGGGCTGAGGTAGCGCGAGGTCTCGGGGTCGTAGTAGCGCTGGTTGTTGTAGTGGAGCCCGGACTCCGCGTCGCGGTACTGCCCGGGGAAGTCGAGCGGGCAGTGCACCGCCGGGGCCGGCCCGCCGTCGGAGCCCCCGGCCAGGGGCCGGCCCCACAGAGTCGCCCGCCGTTCCCACGCGACCGCGCCCTCGCGGTCCAGCAGCGAGGTGGGGGTGCCGGCGAGGTCGGTGACAATGGCGTAGAAGCGTCGGTCCACCTCCTCCTGCCCGAGTTCCCGGCCGGGTTCCCGCCCGGGTTCCTCGGGCCCTTCGACCTGGGTGAGCGGCCGGTCCGACCCGGGTTCCCAGTCCCAGGTCGTCACCCGGCCGTCCGAGGTCTCCTCGGCCAGGCGCGAGCCGTCCCAGGCGAAGACGGTCTCCCGGGTGGTCGCCGAGCCCTCCCGGCGGCGTTTGCCGATCCGGCGGCCGAGCGGATCGTACGCGTACTCCCACACGGCCCCGTCGGGGCAGGTAAGCGCGAGAAGCCGGTCCTCGGCATCCCACTTGTACGCCCACTCCCTGAGCTTGCCCGACAGCGTGCGCACGCTCTTGCGTACCAGTCGGCCCTGGCCGTCGTGCTCGTACCTGCGGCGTCCCGCACTGCGCAGCAGCGTGCCGGAGTACGTGAGGGAGGTGTCGTCGTCCCCGGACTCGGAGAGCCGGTCACCGGCGCGGATCTCGACCGCGGTGAGATTGCCCAGCGGGTCGTACGCGTAGCGCTCGCTGTGCTCCGCCGAGGTGAGCGCGGTGACCCGGCCCAGGCCGTCCAGCGTCATCTCGGCCGCGCCCGCACCGGTCATCCGGCCCGCTCCCCGGTAGCGGAAGTCCCGCTGCCGGGTGCCGCCGCCCTGTACCAGCGTCTGCGACACGAGCCGCCTGCCCTGGTCCCAGACCTGCCGGAGCACGGCCTCCGGGCCGACGCGCCGCTCGATCTCGTTGCCGGGGGCGTCGCGGCGGAACGCGACGGTCGTCCCCGCGGTGGTGAGCGCCGCGACCCGGCCCACGGGAGTCCACGACCAGTCGGAGGCGGCGCCCGAGGGGGTCACGCGGCGCAGTCGCCGGCCCAGCGCGTCGTAAGTACTGGTCACCGCACGGCCGTTGCACTCCTCCGCCAGCAGGCGCCCGCACGGGTCGTACACGAAAGCGATCTCGGCGTGCCGGTTCGACGCGCGGACGAGGCGCCCGGCGGCGTCGTAGCCGAAGCGGCTCACACCGTCGTGGGCGCGCTTCTCGACGGTAGCGCCGTTGGCGTCCCTGACGAACTCCGTCCGCTGCCCGGCGCCGTTGACGTGAGCGACGACCTCCCCGGCGGCGTTGTAACGGTAGGCGAGCGACCGGCCGTTGTAGTCCGTCTCGCCGACCAGCCGGGCCGCGGCGTCGTACCGGTACTCCCACGACTGCCCGAGCGGGTTGACGACCCGCCGCAGCGCGGTCTCCGTGTCGTACTCGATCACGGTCCGCTCGCCGAGGTGGTCAGTCACGGCGGTGGTGATCCCGAACGGCCCGATCTCCATGCGGGTCCTGGCCCCATTCGCGTCCACGTGCTCGACCAGGTTGCCCTCGGCGTCGTACGCCCACTCCTCGGTCTCCCCCGTGGCCCAGCGCCGCCGGGCGGGCAGGCCCTCCGGGGTCCACGCGGTCTCCGTACGGGCGCCGCCCGGCTCGGTGACCGCGCTGATCCGGCCGAAGGGATCGTACTCGACAGCCGTCACGTTGCCCTCGGCGTCCGTGATCCGGACCGGCATACCCAGTCCGTTCACCTCGACGTGCCGACGGTGCCCCAGGGCGTCCGTGACGAGCCGCAGGGCACCCGAGGGGTGGTACTCGGAGGTCGAGACCGCGGCGAGCGGGTCGGTCTCGGAGACGACGTTCCCGGCGCCGTCGTACGCGTACCGCCATTCGCTGCCGTCGGCCTCGACGATCCGCTCCGGCAGCCCGGGGCCCGCGTAGGTCGCGCGGGCGACACTCCCGTCGGGGTGGGTGACCTCGATGACGTTGCCGTCGTCGTCGTGGGCGTACGACGTGCTGCGCCCGAGCGGATCCGTCAGCCTGACGAGGCGGTCGTAGCGGTCCCACTCCCGCCTGGTCACGTTCCCCAGCGGGTCGGTCTCGGCGACGAGTTGATAGGCGTCGTTGAACTGGTGGCGGCTCACCTTGCCCAGCGAGTTCGTCACCGTGGTCAGCCGGGCATCGTCGTCGTACGCGTAGGAGTAGTCGAGGAACCCGCCCGTCCCCCGGGCCGCCGTGCAGCGCCCGCGGTCGTCGTACTCGTACGCGTACCAGTACCCGATCCGGTCCCGCCATCCCGTGATCCGGTGGCGGTCGTCGTACGTGTACGTGAGCGGGTGGCCCGAGGAGTTCACTACCTCAGTGAGATCGCCGCCGTCGTCGTAGCCGAACCGGACGAGTGCGGGGGCGTCCGGGGCGTCGCGCAGGCGCAGGGCAGTGATCCGGCCGCCGGCGGTGGTGACGTCGACCGCGTAGCCGCCCTCGTGCACGACCGCGGTGGGAGCGGCGCCGTCGTCGTAGGCGACGGTGATGCGGTTGCCGTTGCGGTCGGTGAGCGCGCACAGCGGCAGGTCACCGGACTCGCCCCCAGGCACCGGCCGGAAGTGCGCGGTCACCTGCGTGTCAGGGCGGGCCACCGTGATCAGCCCTCCGGGCGAACTGTCCCACGTGAGGGGCCACCGCGGGCCTTCGACGGGCAGGACGGCGGCGTCCGGCTCGGGCACCGGGTAGTGCAGGACCATCCCGTCATCGGCGACGTACCGCACCCCCGTGTCGTCGAGGCGCAGCCGCTGGTCGAGCGTCGAGGCCCAACTGCGGCCGAACCACCGGCCGGTACGCACGCTGGTGCGGTGATGCCGCTCCAGGACCAGCGGGAGGACTCCGGGCAGCGACACGTCGGTCTCCGACATGACCATGTCGCCGGAAGCGATGTCGATCGGATCGCCGCAGGTGAACAGCCCTTTGATGCCCCGGGCGCCCTTCCGCATTCCCTGCGCCAGGCCCTTGACGGCCGCGGTCATGCCCTTCAGGCCGGTCTTGGCGAGTGCCTTCAGCCCCCCGGCCATCTTGCCCAGCTTCGCGAGAGAGGTGAGGCCCTTCATGCCGGGGATGCAGTCGAGGGCGGCGAAGGCGACGTCCCAGAGGGAGGCTTGGCCGTTCATGTACTTGTAGAGGGTGTCCG
>NZ_VISV01000028.1:0-71474 GCF_007827615.1 Streptomyces sp. CNZ287
GGCACCTTCCTCGGCCGCCGCATCGCCGTCCTGGGCGCCGCGTTCAAGCCCGACTCCGACGACGTGCGCGATTCCCCCGCGCTCAACGTCGCCGGCCAGATCCACCTCCAGGGCGGCCAGGTCACCGTCTACGACCCGAAGGGCATGGACAACGCCCGCCGCGTCTTCCCCACCCTGCGCTACGCCGAGTCGGCGGAGGACGCGCTGCGCGGCACCGACCTCGTGCTGCACCTCACCGAGTGGCCGGAGTTCCGCGCCCTCGACGCCGGGCAGCTCGCGCAGGTCGTCTCCCGGCCGCACCTGATCGACGGCCGGAACACGCTCGACCCGGTGCCGTGGCGCGCCGCCGGCTGGACCTTCCGCGCGATGGGCCGCCCGGCGGCGTAGCGCGGGCGGCTCCGGGCCGTAGGACACGGCGAACCCCCCGTTCCGCCGGAAACGGGGGGTTACGCCTGCGGGGGACCCTCAGATGGAGACGCCGTTGTCGCGCAGGTACGCGACCGGGTCGACGTCGGAACCGTAGTCCGGGCTGGTGCGCACCTCGAAGTGCAGGTGCGGCCCGGTGGAGTTGCCGGTGGAGCCGGAGAGACCGATCTGGTCGCCGGCGCCCACGCTCTGGCCCACGCTCACCGAGGTGGACGACAGGTGGGCGTACTGGCTGTAGCGGCCGTCGTCGTGCTTGATCACGACGGCGATGCCGTACGCGCCACCGTCGGCGCCGTTGCCGGCCTTGACGACGGTGCCGGAGGTGACGGCCTTGACCGGGGTGCCGGTGCCGGCGGAGAAGTCGACACCGGTGTGGTAACCGCTGGACCACGAGCCGCCGGCGGCCCGGTAGGCGGTGGAGAGACCGGCGTCGATCGGGGCGGAGAACCCGCCCGCGGGAGCGGCCTCGGCGGACTGCTCCTCCTGCTGCTCCTTGGCCGCCGGCTTCTCCTCCTGCGCGGAGGACGGCTGGGCCGACGTGGTCTCCGGCTCCTCGAGGGTGACCTCTTCGCCGCCGTCGAACTCGTACTCCTGACCGGGGAAGATCAGGTCCGGGTCGTCGCCGATGACGTCCTTGTTGCCCTCGTAGATCGTCTGCCAGCCGCCCGCGATGCCGTGCTTGCGTGCGATGTCCCACAGGGTGTCACCGGAGACGACGGTGTAGTTGCCGGCCTTCTTGAACTTCTTCTCCGGCGCCTTCTCCTGCTTCGGGGCCTCGTCCTTGGCGGGCTGCGCCTCGGGCTCGCTCTCCTCGCCGCCGCCGGTGGAGAGGTCCGGGGCGGGGCCTCCCTGGGTGAGCCCGGCCTGCACCGAGCAGACCGGCCAGGCGCCGGGGCCCTGCGAGGCGAGGACCTTCTCGGCGATCTCGATCTGCTGCTCCTTGGTGGCCTGGTCGGCGCGCGGCGCGTACTGGGTGCCGCCGTAGCCCTCCCAGGTGCTCTGCACGAACTGCAGGCCGCCGTAGAAGCCGTTGCCGGTGCTGATGCTCCAGTCGCCGCCGCTCTCGCACTGGGCCACGCGGTCCCAGGTGTCGACGGAGGCGGCCTGGGCGTGGCCGCCGGCGATGAGCGGAATGGCGACGCCGGCGCTGCCGGCGGTGACGATGAGGGCCCTGCTGCCCCGGGCTATCCGGCCCAGGCGACGGTGACGTCCGCGTGCGGACATGGACATGCTCCTCTCCGACGCCTGCGAGGTGAGCTGTCGGGTTCGAGCTGGAGATGCCCGGCCATGCGGAGCATGGCTTCACCCCAAGCCGTCCCGCGCTTGCGCGCGGTGCGGCACTTACCTGGGTCCCCCGCTCCTGCCGTGAAAGCTGAAGTGCCTGCCCGTCGCCGCCGACAGGATTCGGCGTTACGGCGACGAGGTGCCCGCATCGGTGGCGCGAGCACGCCGAGCACCGTAATCACACAGCCGAAAACAGAACAAGCTGTGAAACGTCATCAAGGCCGTTCCCCACATCACACCGGAATCAGCCCGACAATCGCCCCATCCCGCGGCGCTCCTCAATCCCCCCTCCCCAGTAGAGACTTGTCGATAAATGAGGAACCGGGCGCGGTGCCGCACGAGATGAGAATTCTGTGAGTGACTTATGTCACTCTGCTCACCCCTGGACCTTCACGGGGCCGTCGAGCTGTTCGATGGTGGCGATCGACGGGCCGCGCCGGGCGGCCACTTCGCGCGCCGCCGCCTCGGCGTCGCGCAACACCCGTAGCGCGTTGGCCCACAGGAGCCTGGCCAGGTCTTCTTCCGACCAACGGCGGTGCAGCAGCTCGGCGACGAGGTGCGGATAACCGGCCACGTCGGCGAGATCCTCCGGCGTGAACGGCGTGCCGTCGAAGTCGCCGCCGACACCGATATGGTCGATTCCCGCTACTTCGCGCATATGATCCAGATGATCCGCCACGGTCGCGGCCGTCGCCTGCGGCCGCGGGTGCGCCTCCTCGAACGCGCGCCGTACGCGGACCGCTTCGTCGTCCGCGCCGAACGGGTCGAGGCCCCGGGCGGTCATGTGCTCGTCCACCTCCGCGGTCCACTCCACGGCGGCGGGCAGGACGAACTTCGGCACGAACGTGGCCATCGCCACGCCGCCGTTGGCAGGGAGCATTTCCAGCACATCATCCGGAATGTTGCGCGGATGGTCACACAGAGCGCGGGCGGATGAATGGGAGAAAACGACCGGCGCCTCGGTGACGCGCAGCGCGTGGCGCATGGTCGAGGGCGCCACGTGGGAGAGGTCGACGAGCATGCCGACCCGGTTCATCTCGCGCACCACCTCCTCGCCGAAGGCGGTGAGCCCGCCGTGCCGCGGCTCGTCGGTCGCGGAGTCGGCCCAGTCGGTGTTGTCGTTGTGCGTGAGCGTCATGTAGCGCACGCCGAGCCGGCGGAAGGCGCGGAGGGTGGCGAGCGAGTTGGCGATGGAGTGCCCGCCCTCGGCCCCCATCAGCGAGGCGATCCGCCCGTCGGCCCGCGCCGCCTCCACCTCGTCGGCGGTCACGGCGAGCCGCAGCTCCCCGGGATAGCGGTCGACGAGCCGGCGCACCACGTCGATCTGCTCCAGACACGCGCTCACGGCGGCGTCCCCGGCCAGGTCGGCGCTGACGTACACGGACCAGAACTGCGCCCCCACCCCGCCGGCCCGCAGCCGCGGGAGGTCGGTGTGCAGCCGCGCGCTCTGGTCGACGGCGATGTCGCGCCGGTCGATGTCGTACGTCACCTGCTCGCGCAGGGCCCAGGGAAGGTCGTTGTGCCCGTCGACGACGGGGTGCGCCCGCAGCACCTCGCGCGCACGCGCGAGCAGTTCGCCGTTCATGAGGTCGTCCTCCCTGCGCGGATAGCGTGGGACACACGCTATCCGCGCAGGCTGACAGCCGGACGACCGGGCCCGGATCGGACGGTGTGTCAGTCCGCGCGGGTGGTCTTGCGGCGGAGGCGGGTGCCCTTTTCGCGGGCCTGGTGGTTCAGGTCCTCCTGGAACGCCGTCATCCGGGCGCGGAGGTCCTCGTCGTGGGCGGCCAGGATGCGCGCGGCCAGGAGGCCCGCGTTGCGGGCGCCGGCCACGGAGACCGCGGCGACCGGGACGCCCGCGGGCATCTGGACGATGGAGAGCAGGGAGTCCATGCCGTCGAGGTACTTCAGCGGGACCGGGACGCCGATGACCGGGAGAGGGGTCACGGAGGCGAGCATGCCCGGGAGGTGGGCGGCGCCGCCGGCGCCGGCGATGAGGGTGCGCAGGCCGCGCGACGCGGCCTCCTCGCCGTAGGCGATCATCTCGCGCGGCATCCGGTGCGCGGAGACGACGTCGACCTCGTACGGGACCTCGAACTCGTCGAGGGCCTGCGCCGCCGCCTCCATGACCGGCCAGTCGGAGTCGGAGCCCATGACGATGCCGACCAGCGGGCCGTTCTCCGCGCTCATACGCTGCTCATTCCGTGATCGTCCCCCGCAGGTAGTCGGCGGCGTGGCGGGCGCGGGCGCGCACGTCGGCCAGGTCGTCGCCGTAGGTGTTGACGTGGCCGACCTTGCGGCCGGGCTTCACGTCCTTGCCGTACATATGGATCTTCAGCCCCGGGTCCCGGGCCATGCAGTGCAGGTACGCCGGGTACATGTCGGGGTAGTCGCCGCCGAGGACGTTCGCCATCACCGTCCAGGGCGCGCGCGGGCGCGGGTCGCCCAGCGGCAGGTCGAGCACGGCGCGCACGTGGTTGGCGAACTGCGAGGTGACGGCGCCGTCCTGGGTCCAGTGGCCGGAGTTGTGCGGGCGCATGGCCAGCTCGTTGACGAGGATCCGGGGCTCGCCGTCCGGCCCTTCCGCCTCGAACAGCTCCACCGCGAGGTGGCCCACCACGTCCAGCTCCATGGCGATGCGGAGCGCGAGCTGCTGCGTACGCACCGCGTCCTCCGGCGCCAGCCCGGGAGCCGGGGCGAGGACCGTGTCGCAGACGCCGTCGACCTGGATCGACTCCACCACCGGGTACGCGACCGCCTGGCCGCTCGGCGAGCGGACGACGTTCGCGGCCAGCTCGCGGCGGAAGCCGACCAGCTCCTCGGCCAGCACCGGCACCCCCGCGCGGAACGGGGGCGCGGCGTCCTCCTCCGTACGGACGACCCACACGCCCTTGCCGTCGTACCCGCCGCGGACCGTCTTCAGCACGACCGGGAAGCCGCCGCCCTCGCGCGCGAAGCGCGCCACGTCCGCCGGGTCCGCCACGATCCGGTGCCGCGGGCAGGGGATGCCCAGCTCCGTCAGCCGGGCCCGCATGGCGCCCTTGTCCTGCGCGTACACCAGCGCGTCCGGGCCCGGCCTGACCGCGACGCCCTCGGCCTGGAGTACCCGCAGATGCTCGGCCGGTACGTGTTCGTGGTCGAACGTGATCACGTCGCAGCCGCGGGCGAAGTCACGCAGCGTGTCGAGATCGCGGTAATCCCCGACGACCGTGTCGCCCGCCACCAGGGCGGCGGAGTCCGTACGGGTGCCGCTGAGGAGCTTGAACCTGATGCCGAGGGGGATGCCTGCCTCGTGGGTCATCCGGGCGAGCTGTCCCCCGCCGATCATGCCGACTACCGGGAATGTCACGCGTCCCAGCGTATCGGCCGCCCGGGCGGAGCCGCCCCCTCCGTCGGCGGGCCCGGTTAGCATGAGGGCTCCGGCCCGCCGGAGAAGACCGGGACCAGGGGAACACCACCGACCATCGGAGTCTGACGATCTTGAAGAGTGCACGGCCCCCGGGGGCAACGCGGCTGCGCCGCCTGAGCCGCGAGGTGGCCGAGTTCGCCGCGGTCGGGGGCATCGGCGTCCTGGTCAACCTGGCTGTCTTCAACCTCGTGCGGAACTCCACGGAGCTGCCCGTGGTCCGCTGCAGCATGATCGCGACGGCCGTCGCCATCATCTTCAACTACATAGGCTTCCGGTACTTCACCTACCGCGACCGGGACAAGACCCGGCCCCCTCGCGAGTTCACCCTGTTCCTGGTCTTCAGCACCGCCGGGCTCGTCATCGAGAACGGCCTGCTGTACGTGGCCACGTACGGGTTCGACTGGGACACCCCGCTGCAGAACAACATCTTCAAGTTCCTGGGCATCGGGATGGCGTCGCTCTTCCGCTTCTGGTCCTACCGGAGCTGGGTGTTCCGTGCGGTGCCCGCGGCGGCCCGGCCCGCCGCCGCGCCCGCGGATGGCGGCGAAGCCGGCGACATAGCCGTGGCCCCCGGGGTGCAGATCCCGGGCAGCCGGCGCAAGCCACGGGAGGCCAAGGAGCCCGAAGAGCCGGAGGAGCCCGAGGCGCAGGAAGAGGCGGTCGCGGCGCGGCGGTAGCGTTCGCGTCCCGTACGAGCCCTCGCGTCTCGCGTACGCGCCCCCTCCACCCCCGCGAGCCCACGCACGCCCCGTACCCGAGCCCCCCGCGTGCCCCCCGTATCCGGGCCGGGTGCGTGCCCCGTACGCCCCTCAGTGTTCCTCGTGCTCCCGCGCGAGGAAGAGCGCGAACGTCGTCGGCTTCTGCTGCACCAGCTCCAGCCGCCCCCCGTCCGCCTCCGCCAGGTCGCGGGCGACCGCCAGCCCCAGACCCGTCGAGTTGCGCCCACTGACCGTGCGCTCGAAGACCCGCGAGCCGAGGTCCGCGGGGACGCCGGGACCCTCGTCGGTGACCTCCACGACCACCTGGTTGCCCGTGACCCGGGTGCGCAGCGCGACCGTCCCCGCGCCGTGCATCATCGCGTTCTCGATCAGCGTCGCGAGCACCTGCGCCACCGCACCCGGCGTGCCCACCGCGCGCAGGTCCTTCTTGCCCGAGCGGACGATCGCCCGCCCCTCGCCGCGGTACACGGGCCGCCACTCCTCCAACTGCTGCTTGACGACCTCGTCCAGGTCGAAGCCCGTGCCCGAGCCGGCCTTGGGGTCCCGGGACTTCGTCAGCAGCCGCTGCACCACGTCCGTCAGCCGCTCCACCTGGGTGAGCGCGACCGCCGCCTCCTCCTTGACCGTCGCCGGATCGTCGGTGAGCGCGATCTCCTCCAGCCGCATGGACAGCGCGGTGAGCGGCGTACGGAGCTGGTGCGAGGCGTCCGCGGCCAGCCGCCGTTCGGCGGTGAGCATCCGCGCGATCCGTTCGGCGCTGGCGTCCAGCACGTCGGCGACGCGGTCCAGCTCGGGGACGCCGTAGCGGCGGTGGCGGGTGCGCTGGTCGCCGGAGCCGAGGCGCTCGGCGGTCTCGGCGAGGTCGGTGAGCGGGGCGGTGAGCCGGTTGGCCTGGCGGACGGCGAGCAGCACGGCGGCACCGACGGCGAGCAGCGCCACCGCGAAGATGATCAGCAGGGTCTGGCCCAGCTCGTCGTTGACCCGGTCGCGGGCCTCCATGACCGTGACCCGCTCCCCCCTGCTGCCGGTCTCGGTGGCCTCGATGACCGAGCCCTCGGGCCGCTCCCCCATCTTGAGCGCCGGCCCGCCCGGCAGCTCCACCTCCGCGTACCGCCCGTCCGTGACCTGCCCGGCGAGCGCCCGGCGGGTCACCCGCGCGTCGTCGGCGATCTTGCCCTCCACGACGCTGAAGAGCCGGACGGCCTCCGACTGCACCCGGTCGCGCGCGGCTGCCTCGATGGTGCGGGTCTCGACGATGACGAGCGAGACGCCGAAGACGGCGATGACGACGAGCACGACCGCGAGGGTGCTGTTGATGAGCCGTCTGCGCATGGCTGCCGGAGGCCGCGGGCGGCCGGCCTAGCTCTTCTCGAAGCGGAAGCCCACGCCGCGGACCGTCGCGATGTAGCGGGGGTTCGCGGCGTCGTCGCCGAGCTTCTTGCGCAGCCATGAGATGTGCATGTCGAGCGTCTTGGTGGAGGACCACCAGGTGGTGTCCCACACTTCGCGCATCAACTGCTCGCGTGTGACCACCCGGCCCGCGTCCCGCACCAGCACCCGGAGCAGGTCGAACTCCTTCGCCGTGAGCTGCAGCTCCTCCTCGCCGAGCCAGGCCCGGTGCGAGTCGGTGTCGATGCGTACGCCGTGGGTGGCCGGCGGCTGCGCCTCGGTGGAGCCGCGGCGCAGCAGGGCCCGGACCCTGGCGAGCAGTTCGGCGAGGCGGAAGGGCTTGGTGACGTAGTCGTCGGCGCCCGCGTCGAGGCCGACGACGGTGTCCACCTCGTCCGCGCGGGCGGTGAGTACCAGCACGGGGAAGCCGTGCCCGTCGGCGCGCAGTCGCCGGCACACCTCCAGGCCGTCCATGCCCGGCAGGCCCAGGTCGAGCACGAGGAGGTCGACGCCGCCGCGGAGCCCGGCACCGAGCGCAGTGGGACCGTCTTCCCGTACCTCCACCTCGTAGCCCTCCCGGCGCAGCGCGCGGGCAAGCGGTTCCGAGATGGCCGCGTCGTCCTCGGCCAGCAGTACTCGGGTCATGGTGCGATGGTAGACCTCCGGTCACCGGGAGTGGGCCGGTGGCGTCGGGTTCTCTCACCTCCCGGCACGCGGTCGAACATCCCGGCGGTGCCCGTGCGCCGGTTCGCGCCGTCCGCCTGATCGCGGTCCCCGGATCGCGGCGCGCGGGGTTTCCGGCGACCATGAGGGCACCGGGCCGGCCGGTCCGCGGGGAGGCGGGTGCGATGGCTGCGGTACGGGTCCGGTGGCGGCGGCTCGTGACCGCGGTGCTGGGGACCGCCGCGGCGCTGACGGCGGTGGTGCCGCCGCCGGCCGGGACCGTGCCCCCGGAGCGGCTTGCGGAGCGGACGGCGGAGCAGCGGCCCGGCGCAGACGGGGCGCTCAGGCGCAGCGTCGAGGCGTACGGGCAGCATCCGCGGCAGCGCGTCACCGTCCACTGGCAGCCGCGGCGGGCGCTTCGCGGCGGGCTCGTCGTGGTGCACGGGGGGTACTGGTCGTACGACACCGACTGGGAGGAGTGGGCGCGGGCCTTCGCCCGGCGCGGCTACGCGGTCTTCGACGCCGGCTACCGCCTCACCCCCGAGGTGCCGTGGCCGGCGCAGCGGGACGACGTGACGGCGGCGCTGCGGTGGGTGCGGCACAACGCCGCGGGGTACGCCGTGGATCCGGCGCGGGTGGCGGTGCTGGGCTCGTCGGCGGGCGGGCAGCTCGCCGTCGCGGCGGCCGTGTACGGGGCGGGGGCCGCGCACAGCGCCGGGGTGGTGGCGCTGTCGCCGGTGGCGTCGCCGTACCGGGCCTGGCTGGACGGCGGGGCGCCGGGGGCGACGGCGGCGGAGCGGCGGCTGCGGGCGAGCGCGGAGCGGCTGGCGGGGTGCGCGCCGGACGGCACGCCGTCCCTGTCGGCGGACCCGTCGTGCCGGCGGGCGTGGTGGTCGCTGGACCCGCGGAGCATGGCGTCCGGTCCGGACGACGCCCCGATGCTGCTGCTGCACTCGGCGCACGACTTCGTGCCCGCGTACCACTCGGAGGAGGTGGCGGCGGCGGAGCGGGCGCAGGGGATGCCTGCGGACGACGTACGGGTGCGGGTCGTGCCGGGCAGCGCGCACGGGATGCGGCTGCTGACGGAGCCCGGGGTGGTCGGGGAGATCGAGGGGTGGCTGCGGGGGCGGATCGGGTAGGCGTACGCGCCGGGCGGGGGCGTACGACGATCGGCTCGTACGACGTGCGGCGGGCGAGGCCCGTACGACGGCCCTAGAGCGGCGCGGAGAGCTCCGCCCACACCGTCTTGCCCACCACTCCCGGCTCCCGCTGCACGCCCCAGTCGAGGCAGAGCCGCTGCACGATGAACATCCCGTGCCCGCCCGGCCTGCTGGCGCGGTGCGGGGTGCGGGGCTCGGGCGTGCCGGTGCCGGAGTCGCTGACCTCCAGCCTCAGCACCTTCCCCGCCGTGCGCAGCCGCAGTTCGTCCGGGCCGCCGCCGTGCAGGCAGGCGTTGGTGACCAGTTCCGAGACGACGAGCAGGACGTCCTCCGCGGCCGCGCGCTGCTCCGCGTTGACCGCGGGCAGCCAGCCCCAGTCCTCCAGGGCCCGGCGGGCGAAGTCGCGCGCGCGGGGCACCATGCCGCTGGCGCCGACGAGCCGCAGCCGGCGGACCTGTCCCGCGGGGGCGGGCTCGCCGGCCGGATCGGCCGCGGCGGCGCCGCCGTCGGGGCGCGCGGGCGCGGCGGCGCCGCTGCCGGCCTCGCCCTCGGGCGGCAGCGCGCCCGGCGGCAACGACCTGAAGCTCATCGCCTCACGACACCCCCTTCACGCAACCGCACGCCCGCTCGCGCACCCGTCCGCGCATTCGTGCCCTTCCTGCCCGTTCCAGAAGTTTCGCCTGGGCTTCTGCCCTACGAGATCGCGGAAACACCCCTGAGTTTCCCCGGGTCACTGTGACGCGCATCACCTGACTCACCGGCCCCACCCGGCATCCGGCGACCGGGAGGTCACTCCACGAGGGCGGACTCCAGGGTGTCGTGCAGCCGGAAGACCGCCTCCGCACCCGTGATCTCGAAGACTCTGGCCACCACCGGCCGCAGCCCCGCGAGGTGCACGGCTCCGCCGTCGGCCTCCGCTTTCAGGCGGGCGCCGAGGAGCACGTTCAGCCCTGTCGAGTCGCAGAACTCCAGACGCGAGCAGTCGAGTACGAGCCGGCTGCGGCCGCCGGCGATACAGCGCTCCAGCGGCTCCCGCAGTACCTCGGCCGTGTGGTAATCGAGTTCACCCGCAGGTGTGAGGACGGCGCTCCCGCCATGCACCCGCACGTCGACGTGCAGTCGGCCGCGGCTCGGGCTTCCGGCGGTTCCGGCGTCCATGCGCGCTTGTCTCCTGACCCTCGGGCTGTCGTGCGATGCAGGTCCGACCCTACGCCTTTGGTCACATGTTCGGCACCCGAACAGCCAACATAATAGGGCAAATATGGACACCTGATTCTTGCACCGGAGGAGAGAAGCGGGTAGGGCTAGAAGCACTCACCACACGTGGCCTTGGGAGGCGCCGCAGACCACAAGCGGACAAGAACTGGCATCGGCAGCCGCATTGCCGAGAACGATGGAGGACAAATGTCAACCCGGCTCGACGCCGCGGCGAGCACGCCGCCGGCACGACCCCACGCCGAGCGCGGCAACGACCACACTGAGCACCACGGCGCGGACACCGTCGTCTCCCGTGGCGGCCCCGGCGGCGAGGACGCCGCCGACCAGGCCACCGAGGACACCGCGAGCATCGCGAACGCCGCGGACGCCGCCGGCACGGCGGCGTCGTTCACGGGGAGCATCGACGAGCTGGAGGGCATCGCCTTCGACGAGGTCGCCCCCGCGGACGCGCGGGCCATGTCGAAGACCCTCTTCGACCGGCTCGGCACCCTCGAAGAGGGCACCCACGAGTACTCGTACGTGCGCAACACCCTGATCGAACTCAACCTGGCGCTGGTGAAGTTCGCCGCCTCCCGGTTCCGCTCGCGCAGCGAGCCGATGGAGGACATCATCCAGGTCGGCACGATCGGGCTCATCAAGGCGATCGACCGCTTCGAGCCCGCCCGCGGGGTGGAGTTCCCCACCTTCGCGATGCCGACGATCATCGGCGAGATCAAGCGCTTCTTCCGCGACACCTCCTGGTCCGTACGCGTCCCGCGGCGGCTGCAGGAGCTGCGCCTCGACCTGGCGAAGGCGGGCGACGAGCTGGCACAGCAGCTCGACCGCGCCCCCACGGTCGACGAGCTGGCCGAGCGGCTGGCCATCGGCAGGGACGAGGTCGTCGAGGGCATGGCCGCCTCGAACGCCTACACCGCCAGCTCGCTGGACGCGCAGCCCGAGGAGGACGACTCCGAGAGCACCCTCGCCGACCGCATCGGCTACGAGGACCACGGCCTGGAGGGCATCGAGTACGTCGAGTCCCTCAAGCCGCTGATAGCGGAGCTGACGCCGCGCGACCGGAAGATCCTCTCGCTGCGCTTCGTGGCCAACATGACCCAGTCGGAGATCGGCGAGGAGCTGGGCATCTCGCAGATGCACGTCTCCCGGCTGCTGTCGCGGACGCTGGTGCGGCTGCGCAAGGGGCTGATGGTCGAGGAGTGAGCCGGAGACCGGTCCGCGGACCGCGGACCGCGGACCGGGCCGCGGGCCCGGCCGAGAGCCGCCTCCCCGGGTTTCCGAGGAGGCGGTGCCATGATCGGCCCATGGCCTCCCCCCGGCGGCGGCCCGGCCGCCAGGCCCCGGTGCTCGCCCTGCTCACGGCGCTGGCGCTGGCCTGGACGGGCGCGTGCGCGCTGCCGGGCGGGGACGGCCGGGAGCCGTCCGGCGCCGCCACCTCCTCGTACGACCCCGACCCCGGCGGCGACGAGTGGACCCCCTGCCCGCTGACCGGCATGGAGCGGCGCGAGTGCCGCGGCGTCACCGTGCCCGTCGGCGGCGGCAGCCACGAGACCCTCCGTCTCGCGCTCTCCCGGCTGCCCGCCCGCGACGCAGGCCGCCGCATCGGCGCCCTCGTCCTCGCGCCCGGCGGTCCCGGCCTCTCGGGCCTCCAGGAGGCCGTCTCCGCCGGCGTCGACTACCCGCGCGCGCTGCGCGACCGGTTCGACATCGTCGGCTACGACCGCCGTGGCACCGGCCGCAGCCACCGCGTCGACTGCGGCGAGCCCCGCGGCGCCCTCGACCGCCTCGGCAGCGCGCGCAGCCTCCGGCTCGTCCGGGACGTCATCGCCGTCGACGCCGCCGCCCGCGACTACGTCGAGGGCTGCCGCCTCTCCTACGGACCGCTGCTGGCCCGCCTCGGCTCCCGCGCGGGCGCGACGGACCTGGAGCGGGTCCGGCGGGCGCTGGGCGAGGAGCGGGTCAGCCTGCTGCTGCACTCGTACGCCACGGTGGCCGGCCAGGTCTACGTCACCCGCCACCCGGAGCGGGTGCGCGCGGCGGTCTTCGACGGGGTCGTCGACCCGGACCGGCGGGGCCCGTCCTACGTACTGAGGACGCTCCACACCCGCCAGGAGCTGGACGACGAGCAGGTGCCGGAGCCGGGGCCGAGGGCCGCGCCGAAGGCGGTGCCGTCCGATGTGCGGGCGGCGTTCGACGAACTGGACCCGGGACCGCCGCCGCTCGCGCTCTTCCTCGGCGTCCACTGCACGGACTTCCGGTGGCCGGGGAACCTGCGGGCGCTGCTGCGGGAGCTGGACGACGCCCGCGAGGCGCGGTGGCGTACGCGGACGGTGGCGCGCGACTACGCGCCCTGCGTGCACTGGCCGGGGCGCGGCGAGCCGCTGGGCGCGGTCCGGCCCGGAACCGGCGACAGGGGCGGCGACGGGGCCCGTGCCGGGGACTACGGCGCGGCCGACGGGGCGGATCTGCTGCTGATCAACAGCGAGGACGACATCCGCACGCCGGCGGCGGGCGCGGAGCGGGTGGCGATGCGGTTCCGGGCGCCGCTGCTGACGGTGCCGGGCGGGCGGCACGGGCTGGTGGGCTTCGGCAACGAGTGCGCGGAGCGCGCGGCGGTGGAGCATCTGACGGCGCGCCCCGCGGCGGCCCCGGACGCAAGCCTCAGTTGCTGACCGGCCCGTCGGGACCGGCCGCCGCTCCTCAGTTGCCGCCCGCCGGCACCCGCTCCCCCCGGCGCCACACCTCCGCCACCAGCGGCACCCCCGGCCGGTACGCCAGGTGCACGTGGCTCGGCGCGTCCAGCAGCGCCGCGTCCGCCCGCGCGCCCGGTGCGAGGCGGCCCACGTCCGTGCGCCGCAGCGCCGCCGCGCCGCCCGCCGTCGCGGACCACACCGCCTCGTCCGGCGTCATGCCCATCTCCCGTACCGCGACGGCCACGCAGAACGGCATGGAGCTGGTGAACGACGAGCCCGGGTTGCAGTCCGTCGACAGCGCCACCGTCGCGCCCGCGTCCAGCACCCGCCGCACGTCCGGGTAGACCGCCCGGGTCGAGAACTCGCAGCCCGGCAGGAACGTCGCCACCGTCACCCCCGACGCCAGCGCCGCCACGTCCGCGTCCGTCAGGTGCGTCAGGTGGTCCGCGGACGCCGCCTCCAGCTCGATGGCGAGCTGCACCCCGGGCCCGTACGACAACTGGTTCGCGTGCACGCGCGGGGTCAGGCCGCGTACCTTGCCGGCCGCGAGGATCGCCCGTGCCTGGTCGCCGTCGAACGCCCCCTTCTCGCAGAAGACGTCGATCCACCGCGCGTACGGCGCGCAGGCGTCCAGCATCTCGCCGGTGACCAGGTCGACGTACGCGCCCGGATCGTCCGCGTACTCCGGCGCGACGACATGCGCACCGAGGTACGTGACCTCCTCCACCTGCTCCGCCGCGACCCGCAGCCCCCGCGCCTCGTCCGCCGCGGTCAGCCCGTAGCCGGACTTCGTCTCCAGCGTCGTCGTGCCCTGCCGGAGCATCTCGCGGACGAACCGGGCGAGGTTCGCCGCCAGTTCCTCGTCGGTCGCCGCGCGGGTGGCGGCGACCGTGGTGCGGATGCCGCCCGCTGTGTACGGACGGCCCGACATCCGGGCGGCGAACTCGCGCGTGCGGTCGCCGGCGAAGACGAGGTGCGAGTGCGAGTCGACGAAACCCGGGAGCAGCGCCCGCCCCGCCGCGTCGTACGCGGTGTCCGCGGCCTGCACCGCGTCGGCCGCGCCGACCCAGGCGACGCGGTCGCCGTCGAAGACGACGGCCGCGTCCTGAAGCAGGCCGAGCGGCCCGTCCCCGAGGGCCGGGTCGTTGGTGACGAGGCTGCCGATGTTGACGATGGCGGTGGCGGTCATGTTCCTGCCCTCGTGGGTCGGGGTGGGTGCGGGACGGGCATACGGTTCCGTGGGCCGGTGGTGCGCGGGACCGGGGGCCGGGCGTCAGACGCGCAGCGCCGCGATCGCCGCCGTCAGCGCCCCCGGTACGTCCTCCACGAGCGCGTGCACCCCGTCCCGTACGACGTGCCGGCCCCCCACCACCGTGTGCCGCACGTCCGCCGCCGTCGCCGCGAACACCGCCGTCTCCGCGCCCAGCCGCGGCACCGCGCCCGCCGTGCGCACGCTGTCCAGCGCCACGGTGGTGAAGTCCGCGAGCCCGCCCGGCTCCAGCCGGGCCGGCGCGTCCCAGCCGAGGGCCTCGTAGCCGCCCTCGGTGGCGGTGCGCAGCAGTTGGTGGGCGGTCCAGTGGCCGCGGCGGCGGGTGCGCAGCCGCTCGTTCAGCTCCAGCGCCCGCGCCTCCTCGAAGAGGTCGATCACGGCGTGGCTGTCGCTGCCCAGCGACAGCGGGCTGCCGGCCCGCTCCACGGCCGCGGCGGGGCCGATGCCGTCCGCGAGGTCCCGTTCCGTGGTGGGGCACATGCACACGCCCGTGCTGCTGCGGCCGAGGAGGGTGAGGTCGTCGGCGGTGAGGTGGGTGGCGTGCACGGCGGTGGTGCGGAGGCCGAGGACGCCGTGGTCGGCGAGGAGGCGGGCGGGGGTGACGCCGTGGGCGGCGACGCACGCCTCGTTCTCGGCGGGCTGCTCGGAGAGGTGGACGTGGAGCGGGGCGCGGCGTTCCGCGGCCCAGCCCGCGACGGTGGCGAGCTGTCCCGCGGGTACGGCGCGCACGGAGTGGGCGGCGGCGCCGACGCGCACGGTGGCGTCGCCGGGTTCGAGGGCCGCCGCGCGTTCCGCCCAGGCGTCGGCGTCGCCGTCGCTGAAGCGGAGCTGGTGCCGCCCGGGCGGCTGCCCGAAGCCGGCGGCCAGGTAGGCGGTGTCGAGCAGGGTCAGCCGGATCCCGGCCGCCGCGGCGGCGGCGATCAGCGCGTGGCCCATGGCGTTGGGGTCGTCGTAGCGGGCGCCGCCGGGCGCGTGGTGGACGTAGTGGAACTCGCCGACGCAGGTGATCCCGGCGAGCGCCATCTCGGCGTAGACGGCGCGGGCGAGGTCGTAGTACGTGCCGGGGGTGAGCCGGTCGGCGACGCCGTACATCACCTCGCGCCAGGTCCAGAACGTGCCGGAGCCGACCTGCACGGTGCCGCGCAGCGCACGGTGGAAGGCGTGGCTGTGGACGTTCGCCAGGCCGGGGAGGGTGAGGCCGCGCAGGACGGTGGCGCCCGGCGGCGGCGCGGGGACCGCGGTCCTCACCGCGGCGAGCAGCCCGCCGGACGCCGCCGGCTCCAGGACGACACCGGGTTCGACGACCCCGCCGACCCACGCCTGTTCCGCCCAGTACGTCGTCACGCGGCTCCTTCCGACCGAGGTACGGAGCTGCCGTCGCCGGCCAGGTCCGCCAGCACGTCCGCGAGCGCCCGTACGCCCGCCGCGCAGTCGTCCTCGTCCGCCGACTCGGCCGGCGCGTGCGAGACGCCGGTCGGATTCCGTACGTACAGCATGGCCGCCGGCACCGCCCCGGACAGGATCCCGGCGTCGTGTCCCGCCCCCGTCGGAAGCAGGGGCGCGCCGCCGAGGCGCGCGGCGAGGCGGTCGCGCAGGGCGTGGTCGAAGTCGACGACGGGCGTCATGGACTCGCGGGTGACCTCCACCGCCGTGCCGTCGCGTCCTGCCCGCTCGCGGGCGGCCTGCTCGACGGCGGCGACGAGGGTGTGCAGGGTCTCCTCGTCGGCGGCGCGGGAGTCGAGCCAGCCGCGGACGAGCGAGGGGATGGCGTTGACGCCGTTGGGCTCGACGGCGACCTTGCCGAAGGTGGCGCGGGCGCCGGCCTGCGCGGCCTTCTTGCGGGCGGACAGCACGGTGTGGGCGTAGGTCAGCATCGGGTCGTGGCGGTCCTCCATGCGGGTCGTGCCCGCGTGGTTGGCCTCGCCGCGGAAGTCGAACCGCCAGCGGCCGTGCGGCCAGATCGCCGACGCCACGCCCACCGCGTGGTCCGTACCGGCGAGCGCCACGCCCTGCTCGACGTGCAGCTCGACGAAGGCGCCGATGCGCGCCAGCCGCTCGGGGTCGGGGCCGATGCCGCCGGGGTCGTGGCCCGCGCGCTCCATCGCCCGCGGCAGGGTGACGCCGTCGGCGTCGGTCAGCTCGTGCGCGGCGGCGGCGGTGAGCCGCCCGGCGGCCAGCCGGGAGCCGACGCAGGCCAGGCCGAAGCGGGCGCCTTCCTCGTCGCCGAAGTTGACCACGCCGAGGGGGCGGTCCGGGCGGACACCGCGGGCGCGCAGTTCGTCGAGGGCGGCGAAGGCGGAGACGACGCCGAGGGGGCCGTCGAAGGCGCCGCCGTCGGGTACGGAGTCGAGGTGCGAGCCGGTGACGACGGCGCCGCCCGCGGCGGGGTCGCCGAGCCAGGCCCACTGGTTGCCGTTGCGGTCGGTCTCGTACGCCAGCCCGCGCGCGCTGGCCTGCGCCCGGAACCAGGCCCGGCAGTCGGCGTCCGCCGCCGTCCACGCGAACCGGCGGTAGCCGCCGGAGGGCGCGTACCGCCCGAGGGGGCGCAGCTCGCGCCACATCTCCTGGAACGAGGACGGGCTCACGCGGGTCCGCTTTCGGCGTTCTCCCGCATCGGCACGCGCACGCCCCGCTCGGCGGCGATCTCCTCGGCGCGCTCGTAGCCCGCGTCGACGTGCCGGATGACGCCCATGCCCGGGTCGTTGGTGAGCACCCGGCGGATCTTCTCGCCCGCGAGCGCCGTGCCGTCGGCGACGGTGACCTGGCCGGCGTGGAGCGAGCGGCCCATGCCGACGCCGCCGCCGTGGTGGAGGGAGACCCAGGAGGCGCCGGAGGCGACGTTGACCATCGCGTTGAGCAGCGGCCAGTCCGCGATGGCGTCGGAGCCGTCGCGCATGGCCTCGGTCTCGCGGTACGGGGACGCCACCGAGCCGCAGTCCAGGTGGTCGCGGCCGATGACCAGCGGCGCGGCCAGCTCACCGCTCGCGACCATGTCGTTGAACCGCTCGCCGGCCCGGTCGCGCTCGCCGTAGCCGAGCCAGCAGATGCGGGCGGGCAGGCCCTGGAACCGCACGCGCTCGCCGGCCAGCCGGATCCAGCGGGCCAGCGACTCGTTCCCGGGGAAGAGGTCGAGGATGGCGCGGTCGGTGGCGGCGATGTCCTTCGGGTCGCCGGAGAGCGCGGCCCAGCGGAAGGGGCCCTTGCCCTCGCTGAAGAGGGGGCGGATGTAGGCGGGTACGAAGCCGGGGAAGTCGAAGGCGCGCGCGTAGCCGGCGAGCCTGGCCTCGCCGCGGAGGGAGTTGCCGTAGTCGAAGACCTCGGCGCCGGCGTCCTGGAAGCCGACCATGGCCTCGACGTGCCGGGCCATCGACTCGCGGGCGCGGGCGGTGAAGTCGGCGGGCTTCTCCGCGGCGTACGCGGCCATGTCGGCGAAGTCGACGCCGAGGGGAAGGTACGCGAGCGGGTCGTGGGCGGAGGTCTGGTCGGTGACGATGTCGATGGGCGCGCCCTCCGCGAGGAGCCGGGGGACCACCTCGGCGGCGTTGCCGAGGACGCCGACGGAGAGCGGGCGGCGGGCGTCGCGGGCCTCGGTGGCCAGCCGCAGGGCGTGCTCCAGGCTGTCGGCCTTCACGTCGAGGTAGCCGTGCTCCAGGCGGCGCTCGATGCGGGAGGGGTCGCACTCGACGCAGAGCGCGACGCCGTCGTTCATGGTGACGGCGAGCGGCTGGGCGCCGCCCATGCCGCCGAGTCCCGCGGTGAGGGTGAGGGTCCCGGCGAGGGTGCCGCCGCTGTGCTTGTTCTCACGACTGAGCTTCTCGGCGACGGCGGCGAAGGTCTCGTACGTGCCCTGGAGGATGCCCTGCGTGCCGATGTAGATCCACGAACCGGCGGTCATCTGGCCGTACATGGTCAGCCCCAGGGCCTCCAGCCGGCGGAACTCCTCCCAGGTGGCCCAGTCGCCGACGAGGTTGCTGTTGGCGATGAGGACGCGGGGCGCCCACTCGTGCGTCTGCATGACGCCGACGGGGCGGCCGGACTGGACGAGCATCGTCTCGTCGGGGCCGAGGGTCGTCAGCGTCCGCACCATGGCGTCGAAGGAGTCCCAGTCGCGGGCGGCCTTGCCGGTGCCGCCGTAGACGACGAGCTTGTCGGGGTGCTCGGCCACCTCGGGATCGAGGTTGTTCTGCAGCATCCGCAGGGCGGCTTCCTGCTGCCACCCGCGGGCGCTCGGCTGGTTGCCGCGCGGGGCCCGCACGGGTCGGGGTCCTGCCATGCCTGCCTCCTGGCGCGCACCGTCCGATTCTGAATGAACAGAAACACATCCTGGCGCGACTGAATTACCCTAGTCAAGGCCGCCTCGCGTCCGACAGTTGGACGCCGTACGACAGCATTTGCGGACGGATGGTTGACTGCCGGCATGCCTGACGACGAGCCCGTTCCCGTGCCGCAGAATCTCCCGCTCGCCGCCCGCCGCGACCTGGCGGTGCACGCGGCGCTGACCCAGGGCCTGGTGTCCGGCGCCGAGCCAGTGGCGGGGCTGCTGGACGTCGCGGGCATCCGCGAGTCCGCGGCCGCGCTGCGGGCCGCGTTCGACGAGGTGATCGCGCCGGGGACACCGGTGCTGCACTCCTTCGCGGTCAAGGCCGCCTCCCTGGTGCCGGTGCTGCGGCTGCTCGCCGACGAGGGCCTGGGCGCGGAGGTGGCCAGCCCCGGGGAGCTGGAGCTGGCCCGCGCCGCGGACGTACCCCCGGACCGCACCGTGCTCGACTCCCCCGCCAAGACCCCCGCCGAACTGCGCGGCGCCCTGGCCCTGGGCATCGCGGTCAACGCCGACAACCCCGAGGAACTGGCCCGTATCGACGCCCTGGTCCGCTCGGCGCCCACCCGCTCGACGATCGGCGTGCGGATCAACCCGCAGGTCGGCGGCGGCAGCATCGGCGCGATGAGCACGGCGACGGCCACGTCGAAGTTCGGCGTGACGCTCCAGGACGAGGGCGCCCGCGACTGGCTGGTCCGCGCGTACGTGGACCGCCCCTGGCTCACCGCGCTGCACACCCACACGGGCTCGCAGGGCGTGCCGCTGCCGCTGATGGCGGCGGGGGTGCGCGCGGCGTACGAGCTGGCGGAGGAGATCAACGCGGCCGCGGGGCGGCGGCAGGTCACGACGCTGGACATCGGCGGCGGCCTGCCGGTCAACTTCGGCTCCGACGAGGTCACGCCGTCGTTCGCGGACTACGCCCGGCTGCTGCGCGCCGAGATCCCGGGCCTCTTCGACGGGCGCTACGCGCTGATCACGGAGTTCGGCCGCTCGCTGCTGGCGAAGAACGGCCTGGTGCTGGCCCGCGTCGAGTACGCCAAGTCCGCCGGCGGCCGCCCCATCGCGGTCACCCACGCGGGCGTCCAGGTGGCCGTACGCACGGTCTTCGCCCCGGACTCCTGGCCGCTGCGCGTGACGGCGTACGACGCGGAGGGCCGCCCCAAGACGGGCACCCCGGTCGCCCAGGACGTGGCGGGCCCGTGCTGCTTCGCCGGCGACCTGGTGGCCCGCGCCCGCGAGCTCCCCCCGCTGGCGGCGGGCGATCACGTGGCACTCCTCGACACGGGCGCGTACTACTTCTCCAACCCCTTCTCGTACAACAGCCTCCCCCGCCCGGCGATCCACGGCTTCACGACAGCCGGCACCGAGGTCCGCTTCGCGACGGTGAGAACAGCCCAGACGCTCCAGGAAATCGTCAAGGAATCCGGCGGCCCCCACTGCACGTCCCTCACCACCCTGACCTGACGCCGCGGAGGCCGACCTGCCCGCGGCCGCGCTCTGGCCGGCCCTGCCGTGAGACTGCCGCCTGCAAAGGACGGCACCCCGCAAATCCGATGTCGCGCCGTGCTCTCGCTCTGTGAGGATTTCGTCATGCCCGAGACAGCCCGGACGGACCACGTTGCCCTCGTCACCGGTGCCAACCACGGAATCGGGGCCGCAGTGGCAAAGGCCCTTGCCGCTCGCGGCGTTGCCGTGCTCTGCACGTACCTGCGCGAGTCCGGCGAGGAGGCGACGGACGACTACCGGCGCGCCCGGTCCGCCGGCGGGGAGGCGGTCGTCGAGGAGATCCGCGAGGCGGGAGGGCGGGCCGCGTCCCTGGAGGCGGATCTGAGCGATCCGGCCGCCCCTGCGGCCCTCTTCGACGCGGCAGAGCACCATCTGGGCGCGGTCGACATCCTGATCAACAACGCGTCCGGCTGGATCCAGGACTCCTTCGCACCCCGGCCGGCCGACCGGTTCGGCAGGCCGCTGCGCGCGGTCACCGCCGAGACCTGGTCCCGGCAGTTCGCCGTCGACGCGATGGCCCCCGCCCTGCTGATCAGCGAGCTGTCCCGGCGCCACCGCGCCCGCGGGGCCACCTGGGGCCGCATCGTGGGCCTCACCTCGGGCGGGGACCTCGGGTTCCCCGGCGAGGTCTCCTACGGGGCCGCGAAGGCCGCCCAGACCGACTACACCTTGTCCGCCGCGGCGGAGTTGGCCGATCTCGGCATCACCGCAAACGTCGTGCACCCGCCGGTGACCGACACCGGGTGGATCACCGACGAGGTCCGCGAGTTCGTCGCGTCGAGCGGCACGCACTTCCACGTCGCCACGCCGGACGAGGTCGCCAGGGCCATCGTGTTCCTCACCTCTGACGACGCCGCACTCGTGGCGGGCAACATCATCACCCTCCGCTGAAGCCGGATCGAAGTTCGGAGGGTGTTCCGGAATCCGGCACTCATGCTGTCATCCCGCCGGCGCCTTTGAAGCAGGACCAGACGATCTTCCCCAGGGGCTCGCGGTCCTCGATGCCCCAGCCGTCCGCGAGCGCGTCCACCAGCGCCAGCCCGCGACCGGCCACGTCTGTGTCGGCAGCCTGGCGAAGTTCGGGACGCGGCCGGCGACGGCTGTCGTGCACTTCCAGGCGTACGACTTCCTGATCGGCGTCGAGCCGGACCAGGAAGCCGCGCCCGCGTTCGGTCCCGTGCACCAGGGCATTCGTCGCCAGCTCGGAAACGCAGAGCCGAATGTCCTCGGCCCGGTCCAGGAGGCCCCAATCGGTGAGGACCTCGACGGCGAACGTCCGTGCGCGGCCGACCGACGCGGGCCGGGCGTCGAAGAAGCGCTTCTCCGTAAGGGACTGCATGCTCGTGACCACCCGATGGGCTCGGCGAAACTCGACCCTCACGAGCGTGTCCGCTCCTCAGCGCGTGGCCAATCACCCGCCGTTCCACCTTTGTTCCACTTTCGTCGCACCGGCCGCAGGTGTCTGCTTCCATGGCGACCGGAAGGGAGCGAGACGTGGCGACCGTGCACCACTGGACCGGTCTGGAGGCCCGGGCCTTACGGCACGCGCTGAGGATGAGCGTGCGGGCCTTCGCCCAGCACCTGGGACTGGCGGTGGCGACCATCTCCAAGTGGGAGAGCAAGCTCGCCGCCACCGAGCCCAGACCGGACACCCAGGCCATCCTGGATACCGCCCTCGGCAAGGCCGACGCCTCGGTCCACCTTCGATTCGAGGCGATTCTGTCCGAGACGACCGGCACGATGCCCGCCGGCCCCCGGGCCTGGGAGTACGAATCCTGGGCCGACGACCTGGACCGGGTCGTGGTCGCACTGTCCCGGCAGAACTTCACCTTCGCCGACAGCCTGCTCGACCGGTGGCTGGGCCGCTTCAACCCCACCGAACTGGACGAGAAGGGTCTGTATCTGTTCGCCCGGTCGACCGCCCTGCTCGGTGACCTCCAGCGCTATCGGGGAACTCTCGGTGGATTGCTGTCGGCCCAGCACTCCTACACCGATGCCCGAGCGGTCTTCACCGAGCTCGGAATCCCCCGCCGCGTCGCCCAGCTCGACCTGGCCCTCGCGGTCGTCATGGAGATGTCGGGAAAGCTGGAGATCGCCGCCCGCACCTACGAAGCTCTCGCCGTCGACGACCGGCTCTCCCGCCGCGACCGTGCGAGGGCACGACTGTGGGTGGGGACCGCGCTGAGCAAGGACGGTCGGCACGACTATGCAACCCGCGCCATGCGGGCCGCGACCCGCGAGTTCGAGGAACTCGCCGAACCCGACGACTGGTCCATGGCCCACCAGAAGCTCGCCCTCGCCCGCCGGGGCGCCGGCGATCTCACGGCAGCGTTCCGGCTCCTGGACATCGCCCGCACGGCAGGCGCACCAGAGTCCCCGATGCAACGGGTACAGCTCACCACCGCTCAAGCCCACATCCTGCGCACCGACCCTGCCACCCGCGACGACGGACTTCGCCTTCTCGACGACGCCGCACAGGTCGCCGCCCGGTCCGGCCTCGGGCATCAGCTCCGTAGCATCGAGGCCATCAAGAAGACGTGCGAGGGAGCCTTCAAGCCCCGACATCAATGACCAGGGAGCAGCGACTGTGGACAGCCGACCGCAGGGACTCGCCCTCACCGAGGATCAGCGACAGGCCGCACAACTGATCTGGGACTACCACCACATGCGTCACGAAATCCGTCCGTGCGACGCGGCCATCGCACTGGGGTGCAACGACCTCGGCGTCAGCACCTTCGCCGTCAGCTTGTACAAGAGCCGGTTCTTCCCCACCCTCGTGTTCACCGGTGGTAACAGTCCCGCCACCGCCGGGGTGTTTCCCCGCGGCGAGGCGGTGCACTTCCGCGAACACGCTCTCGCGCTCGGCGTGCCCTCCCACGCGATGCTCCTGGAGCCGAGGGCCGCCAACACCGGGCAGAACATCGCCTACGCGCGCGACGCCCTCATCGCCGCCGGTGTCCGGCCGGGATCCGTGATGCTGGTCACCATGCCGTACATGGAGCGACGGGCGTTCGCCACGTGCCACAAGCAGTGGCCCGACGTCGACGTCGTGTGCGCCTCCGATCCCTTGCCCTTCGATGCCTATCTCAAGGCCATGGGCGACAAGGAGACCGTGATCAGCATGATGGTCGGCGACCTGCAGCGCGTGATCGAGTATCCCAAGCTCGGGTTCGCCGTCGCTCAGGAGGTCCCGGGAAGCGTGTACGCGGCGTACCGGTCCCTCGTTCGCGACGGTTTCACCGGCCACCTCATCGTGTAGCGGCGGGGCTGCCGGGTAACCGCACGGCCGGGGGCGGTTGAGGTAAGGGGTGCTTGTCAGGGGTTGGTGTAAGGGGCTGGTGGGCACTGGCAGGGGCATGTCGAAATCCTCCACCGAAGCCGCCGGCCCGACACCCACCGACAGCGGTACGCCGCTGAAGCGGGCCATCGGGCCCAAGTTGCTGCTGCTCTTCGTCGTCGGCGACATCCTCGGCACCGGCATCTACGCCAACACCGGTGCCGTCGCCGGGCGGATCGGCGGGGCGTTGTGGGTGCCGTTCGTGATCGGGTTCGTGGTGGCGATGCTTACCGCCGCCTCGTACGTCGAGCTGGTCGGCAAGTACCCGCGGGCCGCGGGGGCGGCGCTGTACACGCAGAAGGCGTTCCGGGTGCCGTTCCTCACGTTCATCGTCGCGTTCATGGTGATGTGCTCGGGGCTGTCGTCCGCGAGTGCCGCCGCGCGGGCGTTCAGCGGCGACTACCTCCAGGAGTTCGTCGACATCTCGCCGACGCTCATCGCCATCCTCTTCGTCCTCCTGCTCGCCTCGCTCAACCTGCGCGGCGTCTCCGAGTCGGTGAAGACGAACGTCGTGCTCACCGTCGTCGAGGTGACCGGGCTGCTCGTCATCCTCGGCATCGGCGTCGCCGCCGTGCTGACCGGCGAGGGGGAGCCGTCGCGGCTGACGGAGTTCGAGACCGGCGGGACCGGGTACGCCGTGCTCACCGGGGTGCTCGGGGCGACCGCGCTGGGGTTCTTCGCCTTCGTCGGGTTCGAGGACTCCGTCAACATGGCGGAGGAGACCAAGGATCCGGTACGGAACTTCCCGCGGGCGATCTTCCTCGGGGTGGCGATCACCGGCACGATCTACGTCCTCGTGGCGCTCGTCTCCTCGCTGATGGTCGACCACGAACGGCTGGCCGGCTCCAGCGGGCCGCTGCTGCTGGTCGTGGACGAGAGCGGCGTGGACTTCCCCGCGAAGCTGTTCGCCCTCATCGCGCTCTTCGCGGTGTCCAACTCGGCGCTGATCAACATCATGATGGCCTCCCGCCTCTGCTACGGCCTCGCCAACGAGCGGGTGCTGCCGCGTGCGATGGCGCGCGTGCTGCCGGGGCGGCGGACGCCCGTGGTCGGGATCGTCTTCGTCACCGCGCTGGCCATCGGGCTGGTGTCGACCGGCGAGATCGAGGGGCTGGGCGACACCACGTCGTTCCTGCTGCTCTGCGTCTTCGCCGTCGTCAACGTGGCCGTGCTCGTGCTGCGCCGCGACCCGGTGGACCACCGGCACTTCCGCGCGCCGACGTGGATACCCGTGCTGGGCGCCGTCACCGCCGGGATCCTGGCCAGCCCGCTGTCGGACCGGCCCGCCGACGTCTACATCCGGGCCGGCGTGCTGCTCGCCATCGGGATCGGGCTGTGGATCGTCAACCAGGTCGCCGTGCGGGCGGCCGGGCAGAGATGAGTCTCACGGCCACAGGAGGTGCTTCGTCCACCCGGGTGGTGCCGACTCGTAGACGAGGCGGGTGTGGCGGCGGGACTTGTCACCCTGCCAGAACTCCACCGTCCGCGGCCGTACCGCGTACAGCGTCCACCCGGGCGACACCAGCTCCGGGTCCGCCTCGATCCGGGCGAGAGACCCGGCGACCGCCGCGTCCCGCTCCGCCGGGTCCGCGAGCGGGCGGGACTGGCGGGCGAGGAGGGCCTCCGCGCGGGCGGCGGCTCCGCGGGCGCGGAAGTCCGCGGCGCTCACCTCCGGGTCCGCGGTCGTGACCGGGCCCCGGATCCGTACCTGGCGGGCCAGCGGCGACCAGTAGAACGTCAGCGCCGCGTACGGCCGCGCCGCCAGCTCCCGGCCCTTCGGGCTGCCCGCGTCCGAGGCGAACTGCCAGCCGTCCTGGCCGACGTCCTTGAGGATCAGCACCCGCGCCGACGGGTCGCCGGCCGCGTCCGCCGTCGACAGGGTCATCGCGTGCGGCTCGCGCACCCCCGCCCGTACGGCCGCCAGCAGCCAGCTCGTGAAGAGCGCGACCGGCTCGTCCGGTGTCTCGCGCGGGTCGAACGACGGCAGGTCGCCCTCGAAGACCTCGATCCCGCGCAGCAGCCGCCTCAGGTCGGTCATGCCCGCCCCCTTCATGCCGGTGGCCCGGCCGGAGGGATCCGGCCGGGCCACACGGTCAGTCGAGTCAGTCGTGTCGGTCGTTCAGTCGTGTCCGCCGCGTCAGTCGCTGCCCTGGAGGATGGCGACCAGGCGCAGCATCTCCAGGTAGATCCAGACGAGGGTCAGGGTCAGACCGAAGGCGGCGAGCCACGCCTCGTTCTTCGGGGCGCCGTAGGCGATGCCGTCCTCGACCTGCTTGAAGTCCAGGGCCAGGAAGCACGCGCCGAGCACGACGCCGATGATGCCGAACAGGATGCCGAGGCCCCCGCTGCGCAGACCCATGCCGTCGCCGCCGCCGATGAGCGAGGCGAACAGGTTGACCGCCATCAGCAGCACGAAGCCGATGGCCGCGCCGACGACGAACCGCTGGAACCGGGCCGTGACCCGGATGATCCGCAGCTTGTACGCGACGAGCACACCGAAGAACACCGCCATCGTGCCGAGCACGGCCTGCATGACCGCGCCGTCGACGTAGGTGTTGAAGTACTCGCTGATGATGCCGAGGAAGACGCCCTCGAGGACCGCGTACGACAGGATCAGCGCGGGGATGGGCCGGCGCTTGAACGCCTGGACCATCGCGAGCACGAAGGCGCCGAGCGCGGCCACCAGGCCGATGCCGAGCGACTTCTCGCCGTCGAAGGTGATCCAGGAGGCGACGGCCGCGAGGATCACCAGGCCGAGCGTCATGCCCGTGCGGGACACGACGTCGTCCATGGTCATCCGGCCGCCGGCGGGCGCCGCGTACGGCGCCCACTCGCCCTGCTGCTGGTCCGCGGGCGCGTAGGGGTTCCGCGGGGCGCCACCCGGCTGCTGCGCATACGGGTTGGTGCCGGGCTGGGCGTACGGGTTGTTGCCCTGGGCGACAGTGGGGCCCCCGGCCTGCGACGGCGCGTTGAAGCCTGCCGAACCGCCCTCGCGGCTGAACCCCCGTCGCGTGAAGACCGGGTTGCTGCTCCTCATCTCACTCCTCCGTGGCCGCACTGCGCGGCCTTGGGACAAGAGTAATGGGTAGGCAAAGACATCGCGCCAGTACCTCAGGAGGATCTTTCACAAGGCTTTTCCCGGACTTTCCCTCTTCCGGGTAAGCAAGCGCTCAGAAATTGAGGTCCGCGTCACAGCGCGAGAACCGTGACCCCCTCGCTACGTACGGGTAACTTCAGCCCAGGACCCTGCCCTCCGCGTCCCCTGGGAGCCGTGATGCCCGAAGCCGTGATCGTCTCTGCCGCCCGCTCCCCGATCGGCCGGGCCGGGAAGGGCTCGCTCAAGGACGTCCGCCCCGACGACCTGACCGCGGGGATCGTCCGGGCCGCCCTCGACAAGGTGCCGGGGCTCGACCCCGGGGACATCGACGACCTCATGCTCGGCTGCGGCCTGCCCGGCGGTGAGCAGGGGCACAACCTGGGCCGGGTGGTCGCCGTGCAGCTCGGCATGGACCACCTCCCCGGCTGCACCGTCACCCGCTACTGCTCCTCCTCGCTGCAGACCACGCGGATGGCGTTCCACGCCATCAAGGCCGGCGAGGGCGACGTGTTCGTCTCGGCGGGCGTGGAGACGGTCTCGCGGTTCGTCAACGGTTCCTCCGACGGGATGCCCGGCACGCACAACCCCTTCTTCGCCGAGGCCGAGGCCCGTACCGCGGAACGGCAGGAGAAGGGGTCGGCTTTCGAGGGCGGAGGCTGGCACGACCCGCGCGCGGACGGCCTCGTGCCGGACGTCTACATCGCCATGGGGCAGACCGCGGAGAACCTGGCCCGGGCGAAGGGCGTCACGCGGCAGGACATGGACGAGTTCGGCGTGCGGTCGCAGAACCTTGCGGAGAAGGCCATCGCCGCGGGCTTCTGGGAGCGCGAGATCACGCCGGTCACCACCCCCGACGGCACGGTGGTGACCAAGGACGACGGCCCGCGGCCCGGTGTGACGATGGAGGGGGTCGCGGGGCTGAAGCCGGTGTTCCGTCCGGACGGGCGGGTCACCGCCGGCAACTGCTGCCCGCTCAACGACGGCGCCGCGGCGGTCGTCGTGATGTCCGACACCAAGGCGCGTGAGCTGGGTCTCACCCCGCTGGCGCGGATCGTCTCGACCGGTCTCTCCGCACTGTCGCCGGAGATCATGGGCCTGGGCCCGGTGGAGGCGAGCAGGCAGGCGCTCGCGCGGGCCGGGATGGCGATCGGCGACATCGACCTGGTGGAGATCAACGAGGCGTTCGCCGCGCAGGTCATCCCCTCGTACCGGGATCTGGGCATCGACCTGGACCGGCTGAACGTCAACGGCGGCGCCATCGCCGTCGGCCACCCCTTCGGCATGACGGGCGCGCGGATCACGACGACGCTCATCAACTCCCTGCAGTGGCACGACAAGCAGTTCGGCCTGGAGACGATGTGCGTCGGCGGCGGGCAGGGGATGGCGATGGTGCTGGAGCGGCTGAGCTGAGCTGCAGCGGAGGGTGGGGGCCGTCCCGAGGAACGAGGGGCAGGACCCGCCCGGAGCGGAAGCGAAGCTCAGCGCGACGGGAGACACCGCGCGGCTGAGCCGGTACGGAGCCTGGCGCGGGGGCGTACGGGGCGCGTTCCGCGCCCCGTCATGCGGCGGTGGGACCAAAGGCCCGTCCTATTCATGCCATTTTCCGCTAGGGGTGGGGTTCTGCGCTCCGGCAGGCTGAGGTAGAACATGGGGGTCCTACAGCAATCGGGAGTCCGACAGTGAGCGCCACCAACTTCGCCGTCCTGCTGGCCGCCACCCCCGCCGCGCTGCTCGGCGCCGCCGTGCTGCGCGCGGTGAGCGGGCTGCGGCGCGAGGTCGTCACGCTCCGTGCCGAGCTGACCGCGCGGGCCGCGACGCAGGACGCCGGGGAACGGGCGCAGGCCGTCCCGAAGCAGGCGAAGGAGAGCGCGGCGGAGGCCGCGGACGAGGCGGCGGTGCCGGCCGCCCGGCCCGTACCGGCGGCGGAGATACGTATCGCCGTCGCCCAGGCGCTCGCCGACGAGCGGGAGCGCGAGCTGGCCGAGGCCCGGGCGTTCTGGGCCGAGCAGGAGGCCCGCGACAGCATCGACGCGACCCCCTTCCCGGGCGACCCCGTCGACTTCGGCGGCGAGGTGTTCATACCGCGCCAGGCCGACTTCGCCGGCTTCGAGCCGCTGCTCGACCCGATGGACCGGCTGGACCGGATGGACCCCGTGGACCGGCTGGAGCGCACCGAACCCGCCGAACCGGACGACGTCGCCGCCGCCGACGCACCGCCCGCCGAGGGCGAGTCCGCCGAGCTGGCCGCCGCCCGCCGCCGCCACCCCTCGCACCCCGACTTCCGCCCCCAGCCCGCCGTCGCCGACCACGAGCGCACCGTGAACCGGCTGGAGGACCTGGCCGCGGGCCGTACGCCGCTGACCGACGTGCGGCTGGGCCCGCTCGGCACCCTTGACGTCTACGTCTTCGCCGACGGCACCACGCTCTGCCTCTCCCCGGGCCACCGCGACACCGCGGAGCGCCTCGCCGAGGCCCTCGACGGGGGCACGGAGCCGGTACTGCTGGGCGGTTCGGCGATCAGCGGGGCGTTCGCGCTGACCTTCGACTGCGCGGGCGAGAGCGTCTACATCCTCGCGGACCGCGTCATCGCCTCCCTCTGAGCCGTACGGGCCGAGACGCGTACGGGGGCGGGCCCGCAGAGCCCGTACAAGCCCGTCAGAGCGCCCCGTTCACAGCCGTACGCCCCTCACCACCGCCAGCGCCTCCGCGAGCCCCTCGGCGTCCCCCGCCGCCCGCAGCGCCTCCGCCAGATCCCGGCCCGCGACCGCCACCTGGTCCCCCACCGCGAACTCCCCCGCCGCCGGCATCTCGTACGGCGTCCGCTCCGGCGCCTCCAGCCGCTGCGCACGCGCGGACAGCTCGCGCGCCAGCGCGAGCCCGGCGGCGGCCGCCCCCGCGCGCAGCCGGCTCTGCGGCAGCGACCGCAGCCGGTCGGCGATCCGGTCGACCGCGGTCACGAAGTCGAGGACGTCGAGCACGAGCCGAGCTTAACCCGCCGGTAGCCACCGGGCGGTTCGAGCCGTCCCGTTCCAGACGGTTGTCAATCGGCGCGCCCTCAGGCACGGTGCTGAGAAGGACTGCATACCGGAGGCGCCGATGTCCCAAGTCTTCTCCGCAGAAACCCACCGGAACCTGCTCTCCCGCATCCCCCACTGCACCGGCCGTGAAGTCTCCGACTGGTTGCAGACCGTCGAAGACGGTCCCTGTCTCCTCCGCTTCGAGGAGAAAGTGAGCTGGCTCCGTGGCGAGCACAACCTGGCGTACGGCCACGCCAAAGCGATCATCCACGAGTACGACCTGAGGCGGGCCGCGCGCAAACTGCTCTAGGAGGGGACTCCGCGCACCACGAGAGCACACCACGGCACGTTCAAGGGCCCGCGGGAGGGCGATCCCTCCTCGCGGGCCCCGTTCCCCCGTGGCCTCCTTCTCGCTCTCCTCGCTCTCCTCGCTCTCTACTCGCTCTCTACTCGCTCTTGATGGCGGCGAGCATGTTGAGCCGCGACGCCCTGCGGGCCGGCCAGAGCGCCGCGAGCATGCCGACCAGCGCCGCGCCGAGGATGAAGTAGCCCATCCGCTCCCACGGCAGCACCAGCGAGTACGTGTCGATCGAGCTGGCGATCAACTCACCCGCGGCCCAGCCGAGGAAGACCCCGAGCCCGATGCCGAGCACCCCGCCGAAGAGCGAGATGACCAGCGACTCCAGCCGGACCATCCGCTTCACCGCGCGCCGGTCGAGGCCGATGGCGCGCAGCATGCCGATCTCCTGCGAGCGCTCGAAGACCGACATGGCCAGCGTGTTGATGACGCCGAGGACCGCGACCAGGACGGCCATGCCGAGCATGGCGTAGAGCACGTTGAGCATCATGCTGATGAGCCCGGCGACCAGTTCCGAGACGTCCTCCTCGTCCATCACCGCGATGGCCGGGTTGTCGCCGAGGGCCGCCTCCAGCTTGTCCTTCATGGCGTCGCTCTCGCCGCCCGCGGTCTTCACCCAGACCTCGAAGTCGGTGATCCGGTCGAGGTGCGGGTTGACGACCGAGGTGTCGAGCATGATGCCGCTGAGCATCTCGTTGCCCTTGTAGAGGCCGGAGACGGTCAGCTCGCCCTCGGCCCCGTCCTGGTACGTGACCTGGACGGTGTCGCCCATCTTCCAGCCCTCGTCCTCGGCGGTGTCGGTGTCGACGATCGCCTTGGCGGGGCCGCCGCCGGCCGGGACGCCCTCGGCGAGGCCGGCGAACGAGCCCTGCTCGAAGTCCAGCTCGACGAGCTTGCCGACGGTCTCGCCGTTGACGCCGGTGAGGTCCTCGTCGTCGCCGCCGATGTCGACGGGGACCGTGCGCAGCGGGGAGGCGGCGGTGACCTCGTCGAGGCCGGCGAGCTTCTCCCCGACCTCCGGGTTCAGCGGGGTGAAGTTCGTCATGGAGACCGAGTAGTCGGCCTTCATGGCGTCGGTGGCCATCTTGTCGATGGCGTTCGCGACGCCGCCCGCGATCACCGTCAGGCTGGTGATGAGGGTGAGCCCGATCATCAGCGCGGAGGCGGTGGCGGCGGTGCGCCGCGGGTTGCGTACGGCGTTCTGCCGGGCGAGCTTGCCGGAGACCCCGAACACCCGCAGCAGCGGGGCGCCGAGTGCGATCACCGGGCGGGAGAGCAGCGGCGTCAGCACGAAGATGCCGATCAGCAGCACCGCGGCGCCGATGCCCATGAGCGCCTTGCCGTCGCTCGCGGTGGTGCCCGCGACGACCATGACGGCGCCGACGCCCCCGATGAGCGCGCCGATGATGTTGCGTACGACGAGGCTGCGGGTGGACGCCTGGGCGTGCAGGCTGCTCATCGCCGCGACCGGCGGGATCTTCGCGGCCCGGCGGGCGGGCAGCCAGGCGGCGAGCACGGTGACGACGATGCCGACGACGAGCGAGATCACGACCGTCGCGGGCGAGACGACCAGCGGCCCGTCGGGCACGGTCTCGCCGGTGGCGCTCATCAGCGAGCGCAGCCCGGCGCCGATGCCCACCCCCGCGGCGAGGCCGGTCAGGGCCGCGGCGGCGCCGACGGCGGTGGCCTCGAAGAGCACGGAGCGGGTCACCTGGCGGCGGCTGGCGCCGACGGCCCGTAGCAGCGCCAGCTCCTTGGTGCGCTGGGCGACGAGCATGGTGAAGGTGTTGGCGATGAGGAAGATGCCGACGAAGAGCGCGATGCCGGCGAAGGCGAGCATGGCGGTACGGAGCCCGTCCATGCCCTGCTCGATCTGCCGGGCCTGGTCGTCGGCGAGCTTGGTGCCGGTGAGCGCCTCGGCTTCGGCGGGGAGGATCTTCTGCGCCTCGGCCCGCAGGTCCCTCTCGGAGGTGCCGGGGGCGGCGGCGAGGTCGATCTCGGTGTACTCGCCGGGCTTGGTGAAGAGGCCCTGCGCGGTCTTGGTGTCGAAGAGCACGAGGCTGCCGCCAGCGGCGACGTTGCCGTCGTCGGTGGTGAAGATGCCGGTGATCACCGGTTCGAGTACGGGGCCGTCGACGGACATCCGCGGGGTGTCGCCGACCTCGTAGCCGGTGCGCTCGGCGGTCCTGGCGTCGATGGCGATCTCGTTGGCGTTCGCGGGCCCGCGGCCGTCGCGCATCGGGTAGCGGGGGTCTTCGCCCCTGCCGCCGTCGCCGGGGTAGTAGTTGGCGCCGCTGGTGGACCAGCCGTCGCCGACGAGGTCGCCGTCCTTGTCGGCGAGCGCGGCGAAACCGGCGACGTTGCCGGTGGCGGACTTCACGCCGGGCAGGGCCGCGGCCTCGTCCAGCAGGTCCTGCGTGAGCGGCGGCGGCGCGCCCGGGCGGCCCTCGTCGGCGTCGTCGTCGGGCTGGAGGCGTACGTCGACGTGGTCGAAGCCCTGCTCCGAACTCTTGGTGTAGGCGTCGGAGATGGTGGAGGTGAAGACCAGGGTGCCGGAGACGAAGGCCACGCCGAGCATCACGGCGAGCACGGTCATCAGCAACCGGGCCTTGTGCGCGAACACGTTGCGCAAGGCGGTGCGAAGCATATGGGGTCCTGTGGTGGAAAGCCGGTAGCGGGCGGCCTGCTGGTCAGCGAGCGGGGCTCAGCTCACCCGGCCCTTGGCGTCGAAGCCTGGGGGGTCTGCGGGGCTGCGCCCCCCGGAAGGCTCCGCATCTTGTCCAGCACCTGCTCGGAGGTGGGGTCGCGCAGCTCGTCGACGATGCGGCCGTCGGCGAGGAACACCACGCGGTCCGCGTATCCCGCGGCGACCGGGTCGTGCGTGACCATGACGACCGTCTGGCCCAGCTCGCGCACGGAGTTGCGCAGGAAGCCGAGCACCTCGGCGCCGGAGCGGGAGTCGAGGTTGCCGGTCGGCTCGTCGGCGAAGATGATCTCGGGCCGGGCGGCCAGCGCCCGGGCCACGGCGACGCGCTGCTGCTGGCCGCCGGAGAGCTGGCTCGGGCGGTGCTTGAGCCGTCCGGACAGGCCCACGGTCTCCACCACCTGCCGCAGCCACTGCTCGTCGGGCTTGCGGCCCGCGATGTCCATGGGCAGCGTGATGTTCTCCAGCGCGTTCAGCGTCGGCAGCAGGTTGAACGCCTGGAAGACGAAGCCGACCTTGTCGCGGCGGAGCTGGGTGAGCTTCTTGTCCTTCAGCCCGTTCAGCTCGGTCTCGCCGATACGCGAGGAGCCGCCGGAGATGGTGTCGAGGCCGGCCATGCAGTGCATGAGGGTGGACTTGCCGGAGCCGGACGGCCCCATGATCGCGGTGAACTCGCCCTGCATGAACTCGACGGAGACGCGGTCGAGCGCGACGACCTTCGTCTCGCCCTCGCCGTAGACCTTCGTCAGCTCGGTGGCGCCGGCCGCCGCCACGCGGGCGTAGGCGGTACCGGGGCCGGAGGCGCCGGGGATGGTGGTGGTCACGGCGGTGGGCTCCTGTCGGGACGGTGGTGTGCAACCTGTCCCCTCCATCGTGGCTGCGGAATGGGTCGCCCGGATCAGCCCGCGCTCCGGTTCCGGGCGAGACCGAGGAGGTACACGGGCCGCCGCCGGCTCCTCCTCGGGGATGACCCGCACCCTGACGAAGGCATGGGGCAAGGGCCCCCGGAGGGGCAATAAGGGAAGTGGAATTTCATCCGAGGACTTCTTCGACAACTCGGGCCTAATTCAAGCCAACATCAGTCCGTAGATGGCCAGTTCGGCCCATCCGCCCCGCTACTCTGGTTACGCGCCATGCGGTGGTCCGTACGCAGCGTGTGCGGGCCGGGAGTCCTGCCCGGATGGTGGAAAGCAGACACGGCGACCTTAAAAGTCGCTGGCCTTCGGGCCGTGCCGGTTCAAGTCCGGCTCCGGGCACCTCCCGGCAAGAGGTCGTCGACCTGCGAAGACGGCTGGTCAGCAACGGTGACCCCGCCCCTCCGGGGCACCGCTGACACCTCCTTCGGCCTCGCCCCGGCAGTCTGGAACCGGCCACGGTGCTGAAACGTTCACCCGGATCCCGCGGGACGCAGATCGGACGACTGCGGCCCCCCGGCGCCGGGCGGTCCCCTTCTCATGCACTCCTCAGAATCCGCAGGTAGCCTCGCGCGCTACGCGGTCGAGGACCCCAACGGGAGGAGCGGAAGTGGCACGCGGAACGGTGACGCTGGCGCGGGCGGCGGTCGTCGTGCGCGCGGGCGCGGCGCCGCTGTGGTGGCTGGGTATCGCCGCCGCGGCGGCGGGGGCCTGGCAGGACGGGCTGACCGGTCAGTGGATCGGACTCTACGCGGGAGCGGCGCTCTTCCTCGCCGTCGCCCCCGCGGTCTGGGCGGTCCGCCGCGGGCGCCTCCTGACGCAGGCGCGAAAGGCCCAACGGGCGGGCCGCGGCGCGGTGTTGCAGGACCGTGCGGTGACCGTACGGACATGGCGGCGGGCGCGCCGGTGGTGGCTGGCGGCGGCGTTCGCCGTCGCGGCGGGCTCGGCGGCGGCGATGCCGGTCGCCGGCGGGTTGGCGCTGGCCGGAGCCGGTGCGGGGCTGCGGGCGAAGGCCGCGTGGCTCGGCCGCTGGGAGCGGGAGCAGGAGGCGCTGCTGTGGCTGCCGGTCGACGCGGTCACCGCCCGCGGCGCCGGAACGGGCGGTTCGGGTGCCGCGTACCTCCGTACGGGCATCGCCGCCGGCGACGCCCTGCCGGGCGGGGGCGTACGCCGGGGCTCGCCCGCCACCGTCTGACCGCGGCGGGCCCGGAGCGCGGGGGTGCGCGCGTGGGCGGGGTGCGCGGGTGCGCCGGGTGCGCGGCGGCGAGTGGTATTCGCGTACCGGAAAATCCCGTCTCTTGCCACCGGCGCCCACCGCGCACGTGGAATTTCAGCGGCACACGAATTACCCGGCGTTAAGTGAAAAACAACGTTCCGCATTAGCCGCGTAGTTGCGGCCGCCCGGCGGCTAATCCGTTTCGTCGCCCATATCACCGTGAACGCGTAGAAACAACGTCAGCGGAAGAGGTGCAGCGGGACCGTGCGGGCCAGGAGCGCGTAACCCTCGGGGTTGAGGTGGAGGTGGTCGCCGGTGTCGAGGGCGGGCAGCAGCGCGCGGGGGTGCGCGGGGTCGCGGGTGGCCGCGTCGAAGTCCACGACGGCGTCGAAGCGCCCGCTGCTGCGGATCCAGTCGTTCACCCGCTGCCGCGTCGCCTCGCGCAGCCCCGCCGGGTCGTCGTACGGCGTGCTGCCGCCGAACGGCGTGAGCGTGGCCCCGTAGACGCGGATGCCCTGCGCGTGCGCGCGCGTGACGATCTGGTCGTACGCGGCGAGGAGTTCGTCCCCGGTGGCGCGCTGCGCGGCCTCGGTGGCCGGCGCCGTGCCGATGTCGTTGATGCCCTCGAAGACCAGCAGCCAGCGCGCCCCGCTCACCGCGAGCACGTCGCGGTCGAGCCGGGCGAGGGCGTTGGGGCCGAGGCCGTCGTCGAGGACGCGGTTGCCGCCGGCGGCCTGGTTGACGACGGCGACGGGCGGGACGCCGGGCCCGCGCAGCCGGTCGTTGAGCACGTCGGGCCAGCGGTCGTTGCCGTTGGTGGTGGAGCCGCGGCCGTCGCTGAGGGAGTCGCCGAGGACGACGGCGGAACGGGTGCGAGCGGGGGCCTGGGCCTCGACGCCGCTGAGGAAGTACCAGTGGTCGGTGGCCGTCGCGCCGGGCAGCGCGGCGGCGCCGGTGTGGTCGCCGGCCAGCAGGTACGAGGTGGTGCGCGAGCCCGGGTGCGAGGTGACGGCGGTGGACGCCTGGCCGTCGGCGAGGTAGAGGGTCACGGTCAGGTTGGCGCCGGGGGCGGCATCCAGGCGTACGGGGTCGGAGACGACCTGCGCGCCGACGGGGACCGTCGCGCCCGTCCGGCCGCCGAACGTCAGCGGGCGCGAGCTGCCCGGCACGATGCCGTCGACGCCGGCCCGGCCGCCGGCGGGGAGGGCGACGGCGGCGCGGGTGATCGGCAGTTCGGCGCCGCCGAAGGCGTTGGAGAAGCGGAACCGGAGCCGTTCGCCGGGCACGGCGAGGCGCACGGTCTGGCGCAGGGTGGCGTCGCGCAGCACGCCGTCGTCCTGGGTGAACGGCGGGGGCGGCATGTTCGCCGGCTCGGTGAGCTGGGGCATCGAGGTCCAGGAGGCGACCCACTGCGCGGGCCCGCCGGGAGCCGCGGGCGCCGCCGCGGGGGTCCCGGCGGCGGCGGGGGCGGGGCCGCGTAGCACGTTCGCCGCCACCGCCACGGCCGCGACGAGGGCCACGACGAGCGCGGCGGCGAGGTACGGATACACGGCGGCGCGGCGGTCACGGGGGCGTCGGTACGCGGGCTGGGGCATCTGCGGCTCCCGGGGCGAGACGGCGAAATATTTCGAGATCAATGCCGAAAATTTCTGACCGTACGCTACGGTCCGCCGCCACCCCGGTCAACGCCGCCACCCGCGCAGGTTCATACAAGCCGAGGCCCCTGCGGCAGCCTGCCGCGACCGGCACGGCCGCAACCGCCCCGGCAGCCGCGTCAGTCCCAGTCGGACTTGTCCTTCTCCGCCCGACGGCGGCGGAAGAGGCCCGCGGCGTGCACCGCGTTCACGCCGACGATGCCGCCCCACGTCACCAGCAGCCCGGCCAGCCCCTCGTTGACCACGCCGATCGCCGACAGCGGAATCGCCAGCACCATCGACACGGCGGCGAAGCCGAACCGCTCGCCGAACGTGCCCTCCGGCGAGCTCGCGCCCGGCTGCGTGCCCCGCGCGACCTGCATCTGCTGCTCGGCGAGCTGGCGGCGGAGCCGGGTGTCGAACGTTCCGTCCATCCGCTGCTGCACCTTCTCGAGGAAGCCCTCGATCAGCTCTTCCTCGTACTCGGGGCCGAGGTCCCTGCGGGTCTGCAGGGTGGCATCGAGTTCACTCTTGATCTCCGGGTCCCGCGCACTCATACCCCGTACGGTACGAGGCCGCGCGTCCGGGTGCAGTAGTGCTACCCCCCCAATTCGTTCCGGTGCGCCCTTGCCGTCGTGCATACGGTCATGCAGAGTCGTCGTGCAGTGAATAGGACATCGGATCCGGAGGTGGGATGGTCTCCGCCGACGCGGGCGCCAGGCTGCAGAAGCTCTTCGAGGGGCGCCGGCTGACGCCGACCCAGCGCCGTATCGCGCACTGCATGGTGCGCAGGGCGGCCGACGCACCGTTCCTGTCCAGCGTGGAGCTGGCCGAGTTGGCCGGGGTGAGCCAGCCGTCCGTGACCCGCTTCGCCGTCGCCCTCGGCTTCGACGGGTACCCGGCGCTGCGCCGCGCGCTGCGCGAGGCGGGGCTCGGCGAGCCGTCGGGGCGGACGGAGCGGAACGAGTACCAGCAGGCCGTGCAGGCCGAGATCGAGAACCTGCGCAATCTCGCCGCGCTCCTCGCCGACCCCGCCCCCGTCGAGGACGCAGGCCGGCTGCTCGCCGCCTCCCGGCCGCTGCCCGTGCTGGGCCTGCGCGCCGCCGCGGCGCAGGCGCGCGGCTTCGCGTACTTCGCGGCGAAGGTCCACCCCGACATCCGGGTGCTCGACGAGGCCGGCTCGATGCTCGACGACCGGGTCGACGCCGCCGCCCGCGCCGGCGCCACGGCGCTGCTCTGCTTCGCGCTGCCGCGACACCCGCGGGAGCTGTCGGACGCGCTGCGCACGGCGCGGGCGACCGGGCTGACGGTGGTCACGGTGGCGGACAGCTCGTTCACGCCGGTCGCGCAGGACAGCGACGTGCTGCTGCCGGCGGCGGTGGGCACGGGGCTGTCGTTCGACACGGCGTGCGGGCCGATGCTGCTGGGGCGGGTACTGCTGGAGGCGATGTGCGACGCGCTGCCGGAGGCGCAGGCGCGGCTGGAGGAGTTCGACGCGCGGGCGGCGGAGCGGGGACTGTTCCTGGACTGAGGCGTACGGGCGCGGAGACGCACGGCCGGCGCCGGCCGCGAGGCGCGCGCCGGACGCGAGGCGCCGTACGCGAGGCCCGTCCCGTACTCGACGCCCGTCCCGCACGCGAAACGCGTCCCGTACGCGAAACGCGTGCCCTACGGGCCGCAGGGCATGCGCCCGCCCCGCACGCCCCCTACCCGCTACCCCCGCTCCCCCACGGCCGTCTGCTCCGCGTCCGTCTCCGACTCCGCCACCCGCCGCCTGCGCCGGTGCTTCAGCAGCGCCCACGGCCCGCGGCCGCCCGCCGGCCCCGCCGGTGCGACCTCCGTGCCGCTCTCGCCCGCCGCCTGGGCCGCGGCCTTGGCCACGGGCAGGTAGCCCTCGTCGCGGCGGACGTCCGGGCGCTCCTCCTCCGCCGGCCACAGGCCCAGCGCCGCGGAGAGGGTGGGCAGCAGGGCCATCGCGGCGGTGGCGTAGCCCTCCGCCGAGGGGTGGTAGTTGTCGGGCCCGAACAGCTCGCGCGGGTTGGCCGCGAACTCCGGCCCCAGCAGCGTGCCCAGCGACACCGTGCGCCCGCCGCGGTCGAGCACGGCGATGGTCTGCGCCGCGGCGAGCTGCCGGCTCAGCCGGCGGGCCAGCCAGCGCAGCGGCTGCTGCACCGGCTCGATGGTGCCGAGGTCCGGGCAGGTGCCGACGACGACCTCCGTACCGGCGTCGCGCAGCCGCGCGACGGCGTCCGACAGGCAGCGCACCGACACCGCGGGGGGCACCCGGTGGGTGACGTCGTTGGCGCCGACCATGATGACCGCGACGTCGGGCCGCAGCCCCTCCTCGTCCAGCAGCAGAGTCACCTGCCGGTCGAGGTCGTCGGACTGCGCCCCGGAGAGCGCCACGTTGCGCAGGTCCACCGGCCGTTCGGCGACCGCCGCGAGGCCGGAGGCAAGCAGCGCCCCCGGCGTCTGCCGGGGGCGGTAGACACCCTGGCCGGCTGCGGTGGAGTCGCCGAGGAACGCCAGCAGCACCGGCCGCACGCCGCGTCTGCGACCGAAGGACGCCCCGTACCGCCCGTCGGCCCGCGGCGGCTCCTCGTCGCTGCCGCCCACCCGGCGCCGTGCCAGGTGCACCTCCGCGACCAGCACCCCCAGCGTCGCACCGCCGAGCAGGCCGATGCCCCCGCCGCCGTACGCCGCCGCCGCGGCGATCCGGCGTGCCGCCCTCGCCCTGGTCATCGACATCGCCTCTCCGTTCCGCGCCGGCCCCCGTGTGCCGGCCGCGCGTGTCCGTACGTACCGCTGCCGCCAGGTCCGTACGACCGTGTCCGAACCGTCGCCGCCCCTGTCCCTTTTTCCACCCTTTGCGCCAATTCTGTCCGCTGTCGGTCCCCTCCCCTTCTCTGTCCTACGCCGTCTCCCCCTCCGGTCCGCGGCGGCGCGCGGGCACCCGCCGCCCGGCGCGGTCTACGCGCGTGCTAACACTTTGTTGCCCGGCCTTGTGCCCGGCTCAATCACCCGCGGCGGAAGCCGTACGCTGGGCTCGCCCCGAGAGCCACGGACCCTGGAGTGAGCGGTGCAGTATCACGAGTCGATCACCGACCTGGTGGGCAACACGCCCCTGGTCAGGCTGGGCCGCGTGACCCAGGGCATCCGGGCGACGGTGCTGGCGAAGGTCGAGTACTTCAACCCCGGCGGCTCGGTGAAGGACCGCATCGCGCTGCGCATGATCGAGGCCGCCGAGCGCTCGGGCGCGCTGCGGCCGGGCGGCACGATCGTCGAGCCGACCTCGGGGAACACCGGCGTGGGTCTGGCGATGGTGGCCCAGCAGAAGGGCTACAAGTGCATCTTCGTCTGCCCTGACAAGGTGTCCACCGACAAGATCAACGTGCTGCGGGCGTACGGCGCGGAGGTCGTCGTCTGCCCGACGGCCGTCGACCCGGAGCACCCCGACTCGTACTACAACGTCTCCGACCGCCTGGTCCGCGAGACCCCCGGCGCCTGGAAGCCCGACCAGTACAGCAACCCGGACAACCCGGCGTCCCACTACCACTCCACGGGCCCCGAGCTGTGGACGCAGACCGAAGGCCGCATCACCCACTTCGTCGCGGGCATCGGCACCGGCGGCACGATCTCCGGCACCGGCCGGTATCTGAAGGAAGTCTCCGACGGCGCCGTGCAGATCGTCGGCGCGGACCCGGAGGGCTCGGTGTACTCCGGCGGCTCGGGCCGCCCGTACCTGGTCGAGGGCGTCGGCGAGGACTTCTGGCCGGACGCGTACGACCGCGGAGTCGCCGACGAGATCGTCGCCGTCTCCGACAAGGACTCCTTCCGCATGACCCGCCGGCTGGCCCGCGAGGAGGGCCTGCTCGTCGGCGGCTCCTGCGGGATGGCGGTGGTCGCGGCTCTGCGGGTGGCGGAGCGGCTGGACGAGAACGGCGTGGTCGTCGTCCTGCTCCCGGACAGCGGCCGCGGCTACCTGTCGAAGATCTTCAACGACGACTGGATGGCGGACTACGGCTTCATGGAGGAGGCCGGCGCCGCGAGCGTCGCCGACGTGCTGCGGGACAAGGAGGGCAGCATGCCCTCGCTGGTGCACATGCACCCGGAGGAGACGGTGGGCGAGGCGATCGAGGTGCTGCGGGAGTACGGCGTCTCGCAGATGCCGGTCGTCAAGCCCGGGGCGGGCCACCCGGACGTGATGGCGGCGGAGGTCGTCGGCTCGATCGTGGAACGGGAGCTGCTGGACGCCCTCTTCACCCACAAGGCCGAACTCGACCACCCCCTGGAACAGCACATGTGCCCCCCGCTCCCGCAGGTCGGCTCGGGCGAACCGGTGGCGGACCTGGTCGCGGTCCTGGAGCGCGCGGACGCGGCGGTGGTGCTGGTGGAGGGCAAGCCGACGGGCGTGGTGTCGCGCACGGACCTGCTGGCGTACCTGGCGAAAGGCGCCGGCAAGGCGTGAAGTCGCCACGTTGTCCACACCCTTCGCACACGAGTCACCACGCACCGCTACGATGCGTGCGCATCCCGGTGACGACACGTGCGGAGGGACAGATTGGCGGACCGACTCGCAGTCGACGGCGACGAATTAGAGCGCTTCATGCGCTTGCTGAAGCGCTCGGTGCGGTCACTCGAAGGAGTCCACAGGGCCCTGCGCGACTCCACCATCAGCGGACTGGGTACGGACGATCTCGATGACGCGTGCCAGGACTTCCAGGACGACTGGAAGTACGGGACCGGACAGATCGGCGAACAGGTAGAGGAACTGGCGGAGATCGTCGGGGACAGCAAGGAGAGCTACGCCGAGGTCGACAAGGCCCTGGAGGAGAACCTGGCGAAGTCTGCCCAGGGAGGCGGCACATGACGAACGACGGCACCCCCGGCTTAGGCGGCCCGCCGAAACCGGGCGAGAAGCCCTTCGCCTTACCGCCGCCCAGGGACGACTGGAGCTTCATCCGGCCCCAGGGCCTCCAGCCGGGCACGGTCCCCGACCGGTACCCGCACCTGGGCTTCAACCCCGCCCCGGGGAGCACGGACACCGTCCGCGCCCTGCACGCCAAGCTGATCAAGTGCGCGAAGGTGCTGGAAGAGACCCGCGACATGATCACCAAGCTGATGGACGGCAGTTACTGGAAGGGCGACGCGGCCGTCGCCTTCCGGCAGCAGTTGGAGGACGGCCCGCTCCCCCTGAACCTCAAGAACGCCGCGCACTCCATCAGGAAGGCCGCCAGGCAACTCGACCGCTGGCAAACGGAACTCGGGGACTTCCAGCGCCGCGCGCGGAAACTCGACGACCGGGCCCGCGAGGCGCGGGGGGTCCTGGAGGAGGCGGAGTCCCGCGCGGGCGCGGCCAAGCAGGAAGCCGGCGCCCACACGAGCCGGACGGGCGACCGCCCGGACCTGAGCGCCAGGAAACCGGGAGACGACCCGGACTCGGAAGCGACGCTGCGCCGCCTCAACACGGCGGTGGACGACGCCCAGGCCGAACTCGAACGCATCCTCCGCAGCGCGCGCACCCTGGCCTGGGAACACGAAACGGAGGCCGCGGCCCGAGCGGACGACATCCGCAACGCCACCGACAAACTGGCCCCCCAGGAACCGGGCTTCTTCGCCAAGGCCGCAGCCTGGATCACGGAAAACCTCCCGGACATCCTGAGCATCGCGGCGGGGGTGGTGGCGCTGGCGGCGTTGACGATCGTGACGGGCGGCACGGCAACGGCGATCCTGCTACTGGCAGCGGCAGCCCTGAGCGCGGGCGCGTTGGGCACACGGCTGGCCGACCCGGCGGTGCGGGCGTCGATCTGGGATGGCATCACGAAAGGGGAGTTCGACGCGGACTTCTTCACCAATACGGTGAGCGTGGTTGCGGACGGGCTGGGCATGCTGCCTGGCGTGGGTGCGGTAGGGAAGGGCGTTGTGCAGGGCGTCGAGGTTGTGCGCACGGGCACCGAAGCTTTGACGCTGGGCCAGAAGTTCAGCACTGTGGGCGGCCGCGTCATGACGGAGGCTCGGGCCATCGCTGGGCTCGACAACACCCTGCTCACCCGAGCGGTGCACGCTGTCGGAGGATCCGAGCGGGTGGCTCAGGGTGTCGAGGTCACCGTAATGTCGCTGAGCGTGCTATCAGGGGGAGTAGGCCTGCTCGGCACTGACGTGGACGCCCTCGACAACGAGGTCGTAGAGGGGGCGGGCAACACCATCGGCGGTCTGGAAATCGCAGGGCTCGGCAGCGGGGAGTTAATCGCTCTCGGCCGCCGTGTCCTCATCCGGTGAAGAAATCACTCTGGAATGAGGTCACGCGTGCACCCGTCCACTTACCCCACCGCCTGGGGGCACCCGCCAACTCGACGCGCCTGGGCCAGACAGACGACGATCAGCGTCCTTGCCTTCCCCGCGTGGATCCTTGTTCCCGGAGGGCTTCTTTTCGCGCTTATCGATTCCCTTCCTTCTGCGCTAGTTGCCGTATTTGCGATTGCCACGATCTACGGCGCTTATCGCGCTTGCGTGCAACCATTGCTCATCTTTCTGAACTTCCGTACCCGACGGATCCTACGGGCATATCCGTGGCATCTCGGCGACACCCCGTTCAGCCGTTCTCCACATCCGGAATCCTCGAACACGAAGCCTTGGCTGGCGTTCCCGAACCCGGCTAAGCCCGAAGAGTACATACCGATGCACTTTCATCTGCATTACCACACGGTGTGGTGGGAGAGGCGCATGTCAGAGCGCGCCAAGCCTGAACGGAAGGCCCAGTTGGCACCCGTCTGGTTTGCCGGTGATCCGCGCTTCTTCGGCGTCATTGCGGTAACCGGATCCGGGGAAGATGGAACCAGTCCTGCGCCGAAGCGCCTGCATTTTCTCGCCCAGATCAGCCCCGACAAGAAGGGAGCCGCCATCGACGACAATCCGTGGCATGCCTCCCCCGAGGACTACTCCCGTGCCCGGCAGGCAGTGGGCAAGGCATTGCTTCATGACTGAGGACCAGCCCGCATACATCCTCAACGACTCCGCCACCGCCCCCGACCGCGAAGCCTGGTTCGCGCTGCCCGCCGGGTTCACCACTCTCCCGCTCGACGCTCTCACCGCTTCCTCCGACAGCGCCGACGCCTCGCGGATGCGCGAGGTGGTCGGTGATCTGCTCGCCGGGGTCCCCGACGGAGTCGGGCGGCAGCGAGTGATCGGGCAGTTAGCCGGGGCTCAGCGGATGATGCTCGCCCTCCGGGAGGAAGGCGTCGTGCACTGTTCGCTCGGATTGCATCGCGACGACGACGGCGACGGCCGCCTCCTCACCTCGTTCTTCACCTTCCGGTGGCAGGAGATCAGTCGCGCCCCCCGGCACCTCACCGCCGCCCGGGCCGTCGCCGCAGGTCACGACCGTATCGAAGTCCTCGACCTCCCCTGCGGCCCCGCCGCCCTCGGTGAGGTGGCGAGGAGCGTCGCGCCCGGTCTCGGGATCGCCGTCGAGCGGCTGCTGCAGATTCACGCCTATCTGCCCCACCCCGACGGCAGCCGGATCGCCGTGCTCACCCTCACCACTCCTGCGCCGCCGCGCCGTGCCCACTACCGCGCGATGCTGCACGACGTCGCCGCGCACGTCAGCTTCGACGACCCGCTGGTACACCTGCGAACAAACGTGTGACGCGGGGACCGCCGCACCCCCGGTGCGTGCACCAAGGGGCGGGACGACGGCGGTCCCCGCGTGGGGACGCTGCGGGCCGGTCAGGCCGTGCCCTGCGTCCGGCGACCAGGAGGTCCGGGAGCCGCTCCGGAGAGTTCCTTGCCGACGTCCTCAACAATGCAGGACCCGTGTTAACCGCGTGCTGCGCCGGCGTGACGCCCTCGTACCGTTTGCGGAATCAACCGGTCCGCAGCCCCACAGCCCCAGGCCCCCGAACCCCACGACGAGCCTCACCGCCACCGCGGCTGCCGCAGCGGCAGACCCGAGTCGCCCGACGCCGGGGTCCGTACCGCCAGGACCTGGTTCACGCCGATCCGGTTGCGCTCGAAGGACAGCGCCGACGCCGCCATGTACAGCCGCCACACCCGCGCCCGCCCCGGCGAGGTCAGGGTCACGGCCTGAGCCCAGCGGGCCTCCAGGTTCGCCACCCAGCGGCGCAGCGTCAGCGCGTAGTGCTCGCGCAGCGCCTGGGTGTCGCGCACCTCGAAGCCCGCGCGCTCCAACTGGTCCACCGTCGTGCTGAGCGGCGACAGCTCCCCGTCGGGGAAGACGTACGCGTCGATGAACTCGTCGATGGCGTAGTCCTCTTCGTCCGCCAGTGGGCGGCGGGCGATCTGGTGGTTGAGCAGCCGGCCGCCGGGGCGGAGCAGGCGGTGGAGGACGCGGGCGTACTCGCCGTAGCGCTGGGAGCCGACGTGCTCGGCCATGCCGATGGAGGAGATCGCGTCGTACGGGCCGTCCGCCGTCTCGCGGTAGTCCTGTACCCGGATCTCGACGCGGTCGCCGAGCCCGGCGTCGGCCACCCGCTTGCGCGCGTACGCGGCCTGCTGGCGGGAGAGCGTGATGCCGACGGCGCGTACGCCGTACTCGCGCGCCGCGTGCAGCACCATCGAGCCCCAGCCGCAGCCGACGTCGAGCAGCCGGTCGCCTTCCCGGAGGCCGAGCTTGCGGCAGACGAGGTCGAGCTTGGCGGCCTGGGCGTCCTCCAGGGTGCCGTCCTCGTGCCAGTAGGCGCAGGAGTAGACCATGGACGGGCCGAGGACGAGGGAGTAGAAGTCGTTGCCGACGTCGTAGTGGTGGCTGACGGCGGCCTTGTCGCGGCGGAGGGTGTGCAGCGCGCCGCGGACCTTGTGCCGGCGCACCTCCTCGGGCGGCGGCGGGGGCGGTGGCAGCGGCCGGGCGAGGGCGAGGGCACCGCGGGCGGCGGCGGCGAGCCGGGCCGGGCGGGGGCGGGGAGCGTCGGGGCCGCGGTCCCAGAGGAGTCCCGCGAGGCGGTCGAGGGCGGCGTACAGGTCGCCTTCGACGTCGATCTCGCCGGCGACCCAGGCGCGCGCGAGGCCGAGTTCGCCGGGGCGCCACAGGATACGGCGCAGCGCTCTGCGGTGGCGTACGACGAGAACGGGGGCGCCCTCGGGACCGGCTTCCGAGCGGTCCCAGGCGCGGATACGGATCGGCAGCGGGCCTCCGAGCAGCTCCTCCGCGAGGGCGGCGAGCCGGGGCGCGGCTCCGTGGGGCATGGCGCACCTCCGTGAGATGGGCAGGTGGTCGACGTGGTGTCCGCCGTTGCTGGACTACACGTAAACACCAAGACCCACCCCGGGAAGTCCCGTTGCCCGCCGGGGCGCGGGTACCACCACCGAAAAGAGCAGTCAGGCACCCTGCCCGGCGGACCGGGCGGGCGCCTGACCGGCGTTCACCGGGGAGGTCAGGAGGCGCGTGCCGCCTCGCGGCTGTGCTCCTCGCGGCCGCGCTCCTCGCGGCCGCGCTCGTCGCGGCCGTCCTCGGCGGGCGGCAGGCCCACGGCGCCGCGGGCCTGCTCCTTCTCCCGCGTCGCCTCTGCTTCGCGTACGGACTGGTCGTGCTGGGCCCGGGCGGCGGCGGTGACCGGCGCAGCGGCCTCGTAGAACTCGTCCCGCGGCGACTCCATGGCACCCAGCGAGACGACCTCGCGCTTGAGGAAGACGCCGAGCGTCCAGTCCATGAAGACCCGTATCTTGCGGTTCCAGGTGGGCACGGCGAGGCCGTGGTAGCCGCGGTGCATGTACCAGGCGAGGCGGCCCTTGAACTTCAGGGACCTGCCGAGCACGTTGATCATCGCGACGCCCTTGTGCAGGCCGAGCCCGGCGACGGCGCCCTTGTTCTTGTGCCGGTACTGGCGCTGCGGGAAGCCGCGCAGCTCCGCCACGACGTTGTCGCCGAGGAGCTTCGCCTGCCGCAGGGCGTGCTGGGCGCTCGGCGGGCACCAGGCGTTCTCGGCGCCGGCCGCGCGGGCGGCGAGGTCGGGGATCTGGGCGTTGTCGCCGGCGGCCCAGATGTAGTCGGTGCCCTGGACCTGGAGGGTGGCGGCGGTGTCGACGTGCCCCTTGGGGCCGAGCGGCAGGCCGTACTCCTTCAGCACCGGGTGCGGCTTGACGCCCGCGGTCCACACGAGGGTGTTGGAGTCGACTTCCAGGCCGTTCTTGAGCACGACGCGGCCGTCGACGCACGACTCCAGGGAGGTGTCGAGGTAGACCTCGATGCCGCGCTCCTGGAGGTGCTTCAGACCCCACTTGCCGAGCGCGGGACCGACCTCCGGGAGGATCTTGTCGGCGGCGTCGACGAGGACGAAGCGCATGTCCTCGCGCTTGATCGAGGGGTAGTACGTGGCGGCGTCACGCGCCAGGTCCTCGATCTCGCCGATGGTCTCGGCGCCGGCGAAGCCGCCGCCGACGAAGACGAAGGTGAGGGCCTTGCGGCGGGTGTCGGCGTCGTTGGTGGACTCCGCCTTGTCGAGCTGCTCCAGCACGTGGTTGCGGAGCCCGATGGCCTCCTCGACGCCCTTCATGCCGATGCCGTTCTCGGCGAGGCCGGGGATCGGGAAGGTACGGGAGACGGCGCCGAGCGCGACGATCAGGTAGTCGAACGGCACCTCGTAAGGAGTGCCGACGATGGGTGCGACAACCGCGACCTTGCGGTCCTGGTCGATGGAGGTGACCCGGCCGGTGAGCACCTCGGCGCCGGGGAGGACCTGGCGCAGCGGCACCACGACGTGCCGGGGGGAGATGCTGCCGGCGGCCGCCTCGGGGAGGAAGGGCTGGTACGTCATGTACGAGCGCGGGTCGACGACGGTGACCGACGCCTCCCCGTACCGCATCTTCTTCAGGATGCGGCGCGCCGCGTAAAGGCCGACGTAACCGCCGCCTACTACGAGGATCCTGGGACGCTCCGTAGTGCTCATGATTCGAGTATCCCCCCGGTACCGGAGGGGTGCTCGTGAGGGGGTTCACAAGCTCTACCCCCGGTAGTGCTACACTGCGCCGCCGCGCCTTGCGCGCTCACCGCGGACCGCGAGGCGGTTTTCGGCGACAGGCCCTTGAGCTGGGATTTCGGACCCACGACCCACAGATGTCACTCTGACGCAAAGCGCCTGTCACAGGCCGCGCGAGCCCGGGGAGTCCAGGATCCGAGCCAGAAGGCCAAATCCGCCCCGGAAGCATGTGAATAACTTCACGAACTTCTTTCCGGGCTCGGCTCCGTCACTTCCGTTCCGGGTTGTCCGGCACGAGGCGGCTCGTGAAACCGGCATCGTGCAGGCGCTCGTACGCTGCGGCCACGTCGCCGGGGATGTGCTGTTCGATCATGAATCCCCGCTGGGGGTAGAGCATGAGCCGCTGCTGTGCCCCGACCAGCATGTCGAGCACCAGGCGCGCGTCCCCGATCGAGCCGACGTATCCGGTCAGCGTCATGGGCGTGGAGGCGCTGATCCACTCGACTTCGGGCCACAGCTTGCGGGCGGTCGCGTAGGCCCGTCGTTCCTCGTACGGCTTGCTGATCAGCAGGACGGACGACACGGGCACACTCTGTTCCCCGAGCAGCGTGCGGGAGAAGCGGATGTTCTCCCCCGTGTTCCGAGCCCGCGGCTCGACGAGGATCGCACCAGCCGGAACTCCCAGTTCCCTCGCCCGCTCGCGATAGTGCTCAGCCTCCCCACGCGGCATGCGGTCGCGTGTGGTGCGGCTGCTCGCCCCGGTGAAGACGATCAGCGGCATCATGCCCCGGCGGTAGAGATCGGCGGTCGTGTCCGCGACTCCCAGGTCATGGCTGCCCAGTCCGATCGCAACAGAGCACGGGCACGGCTCGTGGCCCATCTGCTGGAAGTCCCAGAGCCGTTGAGCGTCGGCCCATACTTGTGCTGAGATCACTTGCCCTCGCCCTCCGCTTCCGCCGAGTCGGGGACCTTGAAGTCATAAGTCCAGGCGAAGCGCGTCGCCGCGTGAACGCCGATCGCGAACTCCACCACGGTGCCGTCAGCCGTGCAGGTCGTCCGGTGCAGCTCTACCACCCATTCGCCCGGTGAAAGCTGAAGGAGTTGCACCTCGTCCGCCGTGGGGATGCGCGCGAACAGCGTTTCCTGCATGTGGTCGATCTCGTATCCGGCGTCATACAGGACACGGAAGCCGCCGCCCCGGCCGGCGGGCCCCGGCGCCGGGTCGACGAGGCGCGTCCCTTCCACGTGCTCGGGACGGTAGTAGCTGGTCAGGGTATGCGTCGGCTGTGAGCCTTCCTTGACCACGCGCGCGCGTGCGTAGACCTCCGCGCCTTCCGGCAGGCCGTACGCCTGAGCGACAGTGGCAGACGCCGCCACGCGGCTGATGGTCTGAGTCTGTTCGTTCCGCCTGTACGGGCGTCCAGACGCCACGCGGTCCGCGATGAACGCCACTTCATCGCCGTCGCGCCACTTGGCCTTGTCGTACCGCCCGATGCCGAGCCGCTTGAGCGGGATCCGCTCGCGGACGACCGTGCCGTGTCCACGTGACGACGTGACCAGCCCTTCGGCTTCCAACGCCTTGTACGCCGCGTGGACCGTTGACTTCGAGCCTTCCCCCGCTTCCACGAGGTCCCTGATCTGCGGCAACTGGGCACCGGGCAGGTACTCGCCGCTCCTGATCTGTTCGGCCAGTCGGTCCGCAAGCACTCGCCATTTGGGCGCCATGCAGCACCTCCTCTCGACAGCGCTAGTGAACCACAGTCCTAGGACTGTCGACTGTCCTAGGACTGCGCGCCACATCGTGCACAACCGGCTTGCAGTCCCAGGACAACGAGCTGCCAGGGTACTGCCGGTACGCCCACGCCCGAGGATGTGACTCCAGGTGAAATCGCGTTCGTTCCCTCGCAGCGCCGCAGCCGTCGGCCGCGCTCGAACATTCGTGGCGGGCTGTATCAGCGGATGCGCTCCCGAGCAGGCCGACGACATCCGCGTGTGCGTCTCCGAACTGGCCACGAACGCCTTACAGCACACCCCCATCGGCCGCCGCTTCCTCGTGCAGATCATGTGCAGCGACAACGTAGTACGCATCGAGGTACACGACGCCAGCACCAACATCCCGCGCCTGTGCACGCCCGCAGACACCGACGACCGCGGCCGCGCGCTGCTGCTCGTTTCCGCATTCGCGGATGACTGGGGAGTGTCCGACCGCACCGGCCCCGGCAAGGTCGTATGGGCCGAGTTCACAATCAAGCAACCGGCAGAGGCAACGTGTTAGCGGCGCGGGCATCGTTCCTTTCACCCAACCGAGGAGGAAGTGTGAGCACCTACCCGGTATCGCCGAACACTGTCCTGGCCAACGCGCTTTCACATGCTCAGGACGTGCTCACACCTCGCGTCCTCGACGCGGCACCCGAGCGGATCGTGTTCGTCGTCGGGACGCAGATCAACGGGGCGCCCCACATCGGTACGTCACTCGTCCAGTCCCTCACCTTCGCTACGGCAGCGAGAGTGCGCAAGAAGTTCGGCGTGCCAGTCGAGGTGCGGTTCGCCGCGCTGGACAACGCCCCACACACCACCGTCACGGACCCCTCGACCGGTCACCGGTACATGCGCACCTACGCGCACGCTCTCGGCGAGCAGGCCATCACCGAGCAGATCGACGCCTTGTACCGACCGCTCTTCGCCGCGCTCTCCGAGCGCCTGGCGGTGCCCTACGCCGTCGAGACCTACAGCCAGCAGCAGGCCACCGAGCACTACCGGCATACGTGGCTGCGCGTCCTGCCCCGTATGGACGCTGCCCGCTGGTGGCTCGCCCCCTCGGCCGGCGTCGCTCACCTCCGCGTGCCGTGCCCCGCATCGGGGTGCGGCTGGGCCGAGAAGTATGCCCAGCGAACGCGCGTACGCGACAGCAGCCGCGATCACGCGGTCGTGACGGCAGAGTGCCTGCGCCATGGCGCGTACGAGGTCACCATCGCTCCAGACGGCGGCGGGTACCTCGACCTGGCCACTTTGTACCGGAACCTGGTGAAAGAGTTGTCCCTCGGCGACAAGTACAGCGGCACGCTCCACGTGATGGTCAAAGGCGGCGATTGGGTGTTCGGCTCGCAGCTCGTCGACGGAGCCCTACAGGCTGTCGGTCTCGCCCCGCAGCAGCTTCCCGCCCGGTTGTTCTGCCCGCAGGTCATCACGGACACGGGGGCGAAGCTGTCCAAGTCCCTCATCCGGGAAGGGCATGCGCCCTTGCCGGACCGCGCGGAGCCCTGGATGCTCGACACCCGAGAATGGCCCGGCACGTTAGCCGACTACGTCAAGCGCCTGCTCGGCATGACCGAGATCGTGCTCTCAGACCCGCGGCACTTCTTCCGTTCGTACTCCGTCGGCGAAGTCGGCCGACTGCTGACCGCACCAGCGACCAGGAGCGTTCCCGCCCCATGACCGGAATCACGGCTCGCGTTCACGAGCTCAATCTCTACCGGCAGTATTTCGATCTTGTCGCGGCGGGCAGAAAGTCCGTCGAGGTAAGGGTCAAGTATCCGCACCTCGCCGACCTCGCCGCGGGCGACGTGATCCGGTTCCGGATCAAGGGCACCGCGGAAACTGTCGACGTACGGGTCACCCGGGTCAACGAGTACCCGACCTTCGAGGCGCTGCTCGACGGCGAGGGGCCGGAGAACGTCAATCCGACAGCCCCGCGCGCGCAGCAGCTCGCGAACATTCGGAGCATCTACGGCCCCGAAAAGGAAGCGCTCGGCGCCCTCGCCCTCAGCATCACCCGCGTCATGGCAGGTCAGCGGCCCCCATCAGGCTGAGGCGCACCGGTACGCGATCCCGTCCAGGATGTCGTGTTCGCTGACGATCACCTCGGGGGCGCCCGTGCGCTCCATGACCGACAGCAGGACCAGGGCGCCCGCGGCGATCACGTCGACGCGGCCCGGGTGCATGACCGGGATGGCGGCTCGTTCCTCGTGGGTGGCCTTGAGCAGGGAGTTCGTGATGTCGCGGATGCGCGCCACCGGGACGCGGGCGTGGTGCAGGGCCATCGTGTCGTAGGCCAGGAGGTCCATGGCGATGCCCGCGACCGTGGTGACCGAGCCGGCGAGGCCGACCAGGGTGGCGGTGTCGCGGAGCGGGACCGCGGCTTCCGCCGTGTCGAGGGCCGCGGCGATGTCGGCCTTCGCCGCCTCGATCTGCGCCGGCGTCGGGGGGTCGGCGAAGTGGTGGCGTTCGGTGAGGCGGACGCAGCCGATGTCGACGGAGCGGGCCGCCGCCACGTCGTCCGTGCCGGCGACGAACTCCGTCGAGCCGCCGCCGATGTCGACCACCAGGTACGGCCCCGGCACCCGTCCCGACAGCTCCTTCGTCGCGCCGGTGAAGGCCAGCGCGGCCTCCTCGTCGCCGGTGATGACCTCCGGGCGGACGCCGAGGATCTCCTCCACGCCGCGGGCGAAGTCCGCGCGGTTCTCCGCGTCGCGCGAGGCGGAGGTGGCGACGAACCGGGTACGGACCGCGCCCAGCCGCTCGATGATCTCCGCGTACCTGCGGCAGGCCGCGAAGGTCCGCTCCAGCGCCTCCGGCGCCAGCCGGCCCGTACGGTCCACGCCCTGGCCCAGCCGGACGATCTCCATCCGGCGGTCCAGGTCCTTCACTTCGCCGGACCGCGTGTCGACGTCCGCGACCAGCAGGCGGATCGAATTCGTACCGCAGTCCACGGCAGCCACTCGGGTCATACCTCATCCTCCCCGGATTCCTCTGACGTCACGCACGGGCCCTTGGCCCACCACTCCGGCAGCATCGCCAGCGCCTCGTCCCCCAGCGGGTTCACCCCGGGCCCCGCCGCCAGCGCGTGGGCGACCAGCACGTGCAGGCACTTCACCCGGTCCGGCATCCCGCCCGCGCTCGGGAATCCGGCCAGCTCGGCGATCGCGTCGCGGCGGGCGAGGTAGTCCTCGTGGGCCGCGCGGTACGCCGCCGCCAGCTCCGGGTCCGCCGCCAGCCGGGCCGTCATCTCCTTCATCACGCCGTCCGCCTCCAGCGTGCCGATCGCGGAGTTCGCGCGCGGGCACGTCAGGTAGTACAGCGTCGGGAACGGCGTGCCGTCGGGCAGCCGCGGGGACGTCTCCACGACGTCCGGGTTTCCGCACGGGCAGCGGTGCGCCACGGCGCGCAGGCCGCGCGGGGCGCGGCCCAACTGCGCGGCCACGGCGGCGGCGTCGGCCGCGGTGGCGGGGGTGTGCTCGGTGGGCGGCGGGGGCTTGTCCATCTCTCCTCGTTCAGCCGGGCGGTCGGCGTCCGGCGTCGGGCGGTCGGCGTCGGGCGTCGGGGTTCGGCGGCGGCGTTCGGCGGCGGCGTCCGGGCGGCAGGTGGCCCGCGTCGGGTCCGGCGTTCCGCGGCGGGCGGAGTCCGCGTCCGTACGCGCCTCAGCGCCGGCCGTCCGCGGCGTCCAGGCCGTCCCACAGGTTCTCGTACCACGGCCTGTCCACCGCCTCCCCCTCCTCGCCGGAGCGGGCGGAGCCGGTGCCGTCGCGCATCAGGTAGCCGGTCTCGCCCGGCAGCACGTAGTGCAGGTGCTCGCGGGCCTGCCGGCGCACGTACTCCGGGTCGTTCCAGCGGGACTTCTCGTCCCGCAGCTCCTCGACCCGCTGCTCGGCCTGCGCCTTCTCCCGCTCCAGCTCGGCGACCTCGGCGCGCTGGGCGATGTACTGGCGCAGCGGGTACGCGAGCGCCACCACCAGCGAGCAGACGACGAGCGCGAGCACCGCGGCCCGCCCCGTCAGCCGGCTGCGCCGCGGCGGGCGCGCGCGGTAGACGCGCTCCGAGACCCGGCTGACGGCCTGCTCGCCGAGCAGCTTGAGCCGGGTGGTGGTGGAGAAGCGCTCCCTGGCCATGTGCGTCGCGTCCTCCCCGGGCGGCAAGCGGTGGTCGGCCCCGGTCGCACCTTACGCGGTGCGGCCGGGGCCGGGGGCGTCCGACGCCGATGTCGTACGGGTCGGCCCGTTCAGCCGTTCTTGTAGCGCGGGAAGGCGCTGCGGCCCGCGTACTCGGCGGCGTCGTCGAGGATCTCCTCGATGCGCAGGAGCTGGTTGTACTTGGCGACCCGCTCGGAGCGGGCGGGGGCGCCGGTCTTGATCTGGCCGCAGTTCGTGGCGACGGCCAGGTCGGCGATGGTGACGTCCTCGGTCTCGCCGGAGCGGTGGGACATCATGCACTTGAAGCCGTTGCGCTGGGCCAGCTCGACGGCGTCCAGGGTCTCGGTGAGCGAGCCGATCTGGTTCACCTTGACCAGCAGCGCGTTGGCCGAGCCCTCGTCGATGCCGCGCTGGAGCCGCTCGGGGTTGGTGACGAAGAGGTCGTCGCCGACGATCTGCACCTTGTCGCCGAGGCGCTCGGTCAGCACGTGCCAGCCGGCCCAGTCGTCCTCGAACAGCGGGTCCTCGATGGACACCAGCGGGTAGTCCGCGACGAGCTGCTCGTAGTACTCCGTCATCTCGGCGGCGGAGCGGCCCTTGCCCTCGAAGACGTACACGCCGTCCTTGTAGAACTCGGAGGCGGCGACGTCGAGCGCGAGGGCGACGTCCTGGCCCGCGGTGTAGCCGGCCTTCTGGATCGCCTCGATGATGAGGTCCAGCGCGTCCCGGTTGGAGTCGAGGTTTGGCGCGAAGCCGCCCTCGTCGCCGAGTCCCGTGGACAGGCCGCGCTCCTTGAGGACGGCCTTGAGCTGGTGGTAGATCTCCGCGCCGCAGCGGACGGCCTCGGAGAACGACTCGGCGCCGATCGGCGCAATCATGAACTCCTGGATGTCCACGTTGGAGTCGGCGTGGCTGCCGCCGTTGAGGATGTTCATCATCGGCACCGGCAGCACGTGCGCGTTGGGACCGCCGAGGTAGCGGAACAGCGGCAGGTCGGATGCCTCGGAGGCGGCGTGCGCGACGGCGAGGGAGACGCCGAGGATGGCGTTGGCGCCGAGGGAGGACTTGTCGGGGGTGGCGTCGAGGTCGAACATCGCCTGGTCGATGAGGCGCTGCTCGGTGGCGTCGTAGCCGACGAGCTCGGGGCCGATCTGCTCGATGACGGCGAGCACGGCCTTCTCGACGCCCTTCCCGCCGTAACGGGCCTTGTCCCCGTCGCGCAGCTCCAGGGCCTCGAAGGCGCCGGTGGAGGCACCGGACGGAACGGCAGCACGGCCGGTGCTGCCGTCGTCGAGGCCGACCTCGACCTCGACCGTGGGGTTGCCGCGGGAGTCGAGAATCTCTCGGGCTACGACGACGTCGATGGACGGCACGGTGTCTCCTTCGGAGGGATTCGCTACGGGTTCCGCCCTGAGCCTAGCCGCCCCGGGTGACGGCCCCGGCGCGCACCCGGCCGCATCCCGCGGTACGAGACGGTTCGGGCCGCGGAGCGGGGACGGGCCAGCGGACGCGGCGCGGGACGGGAGCCGCCGGGGGCGGGCCCGCGGCGGCGGGGCCCGCGGCGGCGGGTGGCGTACGGCGTGGTCGTCCCGGCCCGCGCACCGGACGGGCCGGGACGGCCGCGCCGTACCGCGGCGGCGTGCCGGGCCGCAGGCGGCACCGGTGGGCACCAGGGGGCGGCAGGCGGCGGCGGTGCACAGGGCGCGGGCGGGCCGGCCGGCTCGTGGTCCGGTGCGGCCCGCCCGCGCGGGGAGCTAGTTCACCTTCAGCTTCTGTCCCGGCCGGATCAGGTCCGGGTTCTCGCCGACGACCGGCTTGTTGTCCTCGTACAACTGCTGCCAGCTCTCCGCGCCGTGCCGCTGGGCGATGTCGTCGAGGGTGTCGCCCTCGCGGACCTCGTAGTAGAAGCCGCGGAAGACCGTGCGGGACTCCGGCTGCGTCTGCTCGGCGGCGCCGCTGGCCTCGGTGCCCTCCGGGGCCTCCTGCGGCGCCTGCTCCTGCGCCGCCGGGGCCGGCAACGTCTGGGCCTCCTGCGGCTCCTGCGGCGGCTGCGGCTGCGGCTGCTCCTGCGGCGGCGGCTGCGGGGCCTCCTGTGGCGCCGGTGGGACGATCTGCCCGGCGGCCGGACCGCCCGCCGCCAGACCCGCGCGCGGGCCGCAGTTGGGCCACGCGCCCGGTCCCTGCATGGAAAGCAGCCGCTCCGCGACGGCGATCTGCTGCTGCTTCGACGCCAGGTCGGCGCGCGGGGCGAAGCTGCGGCCGCCGGCGGCCTCCCAGCTCGACTGGGAGAACTGGACGCCGCCGAAATAGCCGTTCCCCGTATTCGTCGACCAATTTCCGCTGGACTCGCAGGCGGCCACCCGTTCCCATGTATCGATGGGCGCCGCGGACGCGTGCTGGGCGCCGAGCACCGGCAGCCCGATCGCGGTTCCGGTGGCGCCCATGAGAACGACCACGCGGGAGTGTGTGCCAAGGCGTGCCTGTGCGGTGGGGCGGCGGTGCTTACCCATTCCGGCAGGAAGAAGCATGGTGCTCTTTTCTCACCGACGCCTGCGAGGTGAGCTGTCGGGTGCGGGCTGTGAGTGCCCGGCCGTACGTCATACGTGCGGCTTGACCCCAAGCCGTCCGGTCCGCCTTCTCGTTGGACCGGAGCGGCGCTTACCGTGGGTCCCCCGCTCCTGTCAGCGGTGCTTCATGCACAGGTGGCCCGGGTGAACGCCGACAGGATTCGGCGTGAGGCGATCACCGGGGCTCGCGTTGGCGAGCGATGTGACGGTAAGCACATAGGCGTGTGCGATTCAAAGACCTCGGAAAATGCCACGCCCGGTTTTAGGTCCGTCAGGTAGCCCGGTCAGCCGATTACGTCAAATATGACTAATCCGCGCGGCCTTCACCCGTCGACTGTTCAGTTCCCGCTCAATTCGAGTTCCTGACCAGGCTTGATGGTGTCGGGGTCCTCACCGAGGGAGTTCTTGTTCCCGTCGTACAACTCGGACCATCCGCCCGACAGGGAATGCTCGCTGGCAATATCCGAGAGGGTGTCACCCGGTCGGACGGTATAACTGCCGCCGCCCGCCGCGGCGTCGCGTCCCGAGGCGTCGCTCTTGCGGTCCCCGCCGCGCTCGTCCGCGTCACCGGGGATCTCGGCGATCCACTCGCGACCCGGCTCCGGCGGCTCGGTCTCGTCGGGCGACTGGGAGGCGCCGGGGGTCTCGACGGCCTCACGCGGGGCCCCGGGGGAGCCCGGCGAGGACGGGGCTCCGGACGGGGCCGGGGTCGCGGAGGCGTCCGGGGCGCGGTGCCGGCCGGAGCCCTCGCCGGAGGCGGTGTCGTCGTCCCGGCCGCTCCGTTCGCCGGAGCCGCCGTCGCGCTCGTCCGGGTCCTGGCCGCCGCGGTGCTTGCCGCCGCCCTTCCGGGAGTCGTCGCCGTCCTTGCGGTCGCGCTCGTCCTCGCGGTCCGTACGCCCGTCCTCGTCCTGGCCACGGGAGTCGTCGTCCGGGCTCGGGGCGAGGGTGGGCGGCGCCGTCGGCAGCAGCGGCAGCTCGGCGCCGGGGTCGACCTCCGGCACCCCGCCGTCGCCGTCCAGCCCGGCGTCCTCGGCGCACTCCGGCCACGCCTTGTCGGCGCCCATGCCGGCGAGAATGCGCTCGGCGACCGTGATCTGCTGCGCGCGGCTGGCGTAGTCGGGCTGCGAGGCGAACTCCTCGCCGCCGTACTCCTGCCACATGTCCATCGTCAACTGCAGGCCGCCGTAGTACCCGTTGCCCTCGTCGGCGCTCCAGAGCCCGCCGCTCTCGCACTCGGCGACCCGGTCCCACGTGCCGGCGTCGGCGGCGCTCGCGCCACTCGCGCCCAGCAGCGGCAGGGCGAGACCCGCCCCGGTCGCACCGGCCGCGACGACGAACGCGGGGGCCTGGCGGGGACGTCGGTGGCGTCCGTTACCCGAGCGCATGCGAGTGCCTTTCGTTCCCTGTGTGTTCGAGCCAGTGGCCGAACTTAATACCGAACCACCGCCGATCACAAGTTGATCGCCTGATAGTCACGCGCAGATCACAACGAACGCCCGAAGTGCACCGGAAGCGTCCGCAGGCCCCGCATGATGAGCCCGCCGCGCCACCGCAGTTCGGATGTCTCGCCCGCCAGCCGCAGGTCGGGAAGGCGGCGCAGCAAGGTACCCAGGGCGGTCTGCGCCTCCAGTCTTGCGAGGGGGGCGCCGAGGCAGTAGTGGATGCCGTGGCCGTAGCCCACGTGCTGATTGTCACGCCGGGACAGGTCCAGGGTGTCGGGGTCCGCGAAGCGCGCGGGGTCGCGGTCGGCGGCGGCCAGCACGACGAGCACGGGGTCGCCCACGGCGACGCGCTGCCCGCCGATCTCCAGCGGCTCGGTCGCGAACCGCCACGTCGCCAGCTCCACCGGGCCGTCGTAGCGCAGCAGTTCCTCCACCGCGGAGGGCAGCAGCCCGGGATCCGCGGCCAGCCGGGCGCGCTCGGCGGGGTGGGTGAGGAGGGCGTACGTCCCGTTGCCGATCAGGTTGACGGTGGTCTCGAAGCCGGCGAAGAGCAGGATGAACGCCATGGCGGCGGCCTCGTTCTCCGTCAGCTTCTCGCCCTCGTCCGAGGCGCGGATGAGGCCGGAGATCAGGTCGTCTGCCGCGGCGTCGCCGCCGCCGAGCGCCGCGCGCTTGCGGTGGATCAGCTCGGCGAGGTAGGCGCGCATCTTCTTCACCGCGCGCGCGACGCCGCCGCGCGGGCCCTTGCCGTGGTTACGAGGCCCCGGGGGGCGTCCCCCGGAGGAATGCAGCATCACGGCGGCCCAGTCGCGGAAGTCGTCCTGGTCCTCGGCGGGGACGCCGAGGAGGTCGCAGATGGCGTAGATCGGCAGCGGGAAGGCGAACTCGTGGATGAGGTCGGCCTCGCCGCGGTCCGCGAAGCCGTCGATGAGGCGGTCCGTCAGCTCCTGTACGCGGGGCGCGAAGGCGGCGACGCGGCGGGGCGTGAACGCCTGGGAGACCAGCCTTCGCAGCCGGGTGTGGTCGGGCGGGTCGATGTTGAGCAGGTGGGTCATGAGGCCGGCGCTGCGCTCGCCGGGGATGCCGGTCTTGTCGCTGTGGTGGTGCGCGGGGTTCTTGGACAGCCGGGGGTCGGCGAGGGCCTGGCGGGCGTCGGCGTAGCGGGTGACGAGCCAGGCGTCGACGCCGCTGGGCACGGTGGTGCGGTGGACGGGCGCGTGGGTGCGCAGCCAGGCGTACGCGGGGTAGGGGTCGGTGGCGAACTCCCAGCTGAAGAGCGCGGGCTCGGGCCCGTCGCCCGCGGGCGGACCGGCCACGTCAGCGCGCGCCGGAGGACCCGGCGGAGGACGGCCCGTCGGAGGCGGTGGAGTCCTCCGCAGCCCTGCCGTTCGTGCCCGGCGGAGCTTCGGCGGTGGTCGGCCCTGCCGCGTCGTACGCACCGGTGCCGCCGCCCCCGTCGGCCGGCTCCCCCGCGCCCGCCTTCTCCGCCGCGAGGATCGCCTCGCGGTACGTGCGCGCCGCGGCCCGCAGCGCCGTCTCCGGCTCCACGCCCCGCGCCTCGGCCCGCAGCGCCAGCGCGAGCAGTTCGGCGCCGAACCCGTCCACGGGATCGACCGCGGGCGCGACCGCGCCGCGGCCCTCCCGTACGGCGGCGTCGGCCTCTTCCTGGCGAACGCCGTTCCCCGCGGCCGCCGGAGCCCCGTTCCCGAGCCCGGCCCGTCCCCCGCCGGGCACCTGCACCGCCAGGCCCGCCGAGCGGGCGCGGCCCGCCAGCTTCGCCACCAGCGACAGCGCCGGCTGCGCCAGCGGCACGCCCTCCGTGACCGACGAACGCCGCTTCTCTATGGCCTTCTCGCGCAGCCAGTGCGCCTTCACGTCCGCCGGGGTCTCGGCCACCGCGTCGCCGAAGACGTGCGGATGGCGGCGGACCAGCTTCTCCACGAGCGTGCCCGCCACGTCGTCGATGGAGAAGGGCTCCTCGGGGTCCTCCTCCGCGATCCTGGCGTGGAAGACGACCTGGAGCAGCACGTCCCCCAGCTCCTCGCGGACGGCCCCCAAGTCGCCGGACTCGATCTCCTCGACCAGCTCGTAGACCTCCTCCAGGCTGTGCGCCGCCAGGCCCGCGCTGGTCTGCCCGCTGCTCCAGGGGCACTCGCGCCGGATCCGGTCCATCACCTCGACCACGTCGACCAGCCGGGCGCCCGGCACGTCGTACGAACCGGGCAGCAGCTCCAGCGACGGCATCTCCACCCGCCCCGAGCCCGCCAGCCGGGCCAGCCCGTCCGTCAGCGCGGGCTCGCCGTCCGCCGCGGCGACCACGACGACGGTCGCGCCCCCGGCGCAGGCGTCGACCAGCTCGCGGGCGTCGGGCACGGCGGTCTCCACCTCGACGCCCGCCTCCCGCAGATACGGCACCTGCGGATGCGCGGCGTCGGCGCACAGCACGCGGTCGGCGCCGCGCAGCGCCTCCCACGCGGGCCAGGACAGCAGCCCGGGGGCGATGCGGTGGGTGGTGGTCAGCAGGACGATTCGGCCGGTCACGTCCCCGACCGTAGCCGACGCCGCCGACAACCCGGGCACCGGCGGCCGGGGAACGACGGGCCCGGACGGGGCCTACGCCCCGCGCCGCCCGGTCACTGCTGGGGGAGGGCGCCGTCCTCCGCGGTGGCGTTCACCTGCTTGATCCACGGGGTGTCGGCCTGCCCCAGCCGCACCTGCTCGTTGTCCCACTTGCCGAACCGCGGGCTGACGTCGATGCCCAGGTCCTTCGACGCCTCGACCAGCACGCCGCCGAGCCGCGCCTGGCCCTCCTGCGTCTGCGGGTTGATGCCCAGCTTCTCCACCAGCCCCTGCACCATGAGCTGCTGCTTGTAGTGCGTGTCCAGGCCCTCCGGCGGGATGCTGTACTGCTGGAGGTACATGGCCTCGAGCTGCTTCTCGCCGCCGACCGAGTCCGCCTCCGCCCGGCGCGTGCGCTGCACCTCGCCGCGGGGGACGGTCACCCCGTGGCTCTCCGCGGCCTGCTCGATGACCCGGCCCTGGAGCATCGTGTTCAGCGTGTCCACGCTGAGGTCGCCGCTCTGGTCGATCATCTCGTCGGCCTGAGGGCTGGCGTTCTGCGCGGCGCGCACGTCGGCGACCCGGTTCTGCAACTGCGAGACCGTGATGCGCTCGTCGTCGCCGAGCACGGCCGCGGCTCCCGCGCGCGGTTCGCCGCTGCACGAGCTGAGCAGCGGCACGGCCGCGATGAACGCGGCGGCGGTTACGGCGAGCGCTGTCCTGCGCATGGCGGCCTCCTGGGCGGCTTTCCTGCGGCGGCGTGCCACTTCGTGATACGGATCACGATCTTATGCAAGGGGTGGCCGGCGCCACCACTGCCAAGGCATGACTTGTCTGTTCGGCCGTCATTCATGTTCCGTACACCGGGGCACAAGAAGGTTCGGCAGTGACCGTATCCGACGTGCCGACGCAGCCGGCAGCCGCCTCCGCTTCCCCGCCGAAGCGCGCCGCCGCCACGGCCCCCGCTGCCGCCCCGGATCCCGCCGCGGCACCCGCACGGCGGCCCGGACACCGCTACGACGTGGACCTCATCCGGCTGCTCTGCGCCTGCGGCGTCATCCTGGGGCACACCGGCTCGGAGTTCATCGACGCCGTGGGCCGCCAGGAGGCGAACGGCGCCGCCGCGTACTGGGCGGGCATGACCGCCGACGCCCTCAGCCGGTTCGCCGTCCCCATGTACTTCGCGATCGCCGGCTGGGCCGTCCTCGTCGGCGCGCCCCCGCGCGACGGGCGGCGGCTCGCGCAGCGCATGGTGCGCATCGTCGTCCCCATGGCCGTGTGGACGGTGCTCTATCTGCTGTGGGGCAAGCTGCAGGAGACAAATGAGGACCCCCTGCGGGACCTGGCCGTGGACGCCGCGTTCGGGACCGTACGCCCCGCCTACCATCTCTGGTACCTGTACGCGTACGTCCCCGTCGTCCTCCTCCTCGGCTTCGTCGTCCTGCTGCGGGCGGGACGGCGCCCCTGGTGGCTCGGCGCGGTGCTCCTCGGCTTCGCCCTCGGCCCCGGCCTGCTGGCCGACGCGGGCCGGGTGGCGGGCTCGGGCACGCCGTCGTTCGGCTGGGGCTTCGGCGTCTACTCGCTCGTGTACGCGGCCGGGGGCGCCCTGCTGTTCTCGCTGCGCCCGCGGAGCGGGCGCGGCGTCCGCGCGCTGTGGCTGGGCGCGGCGACGGCGGCGATGCTGGGCGTGCTGCTCTACCAGACGCAGGTGAAGTACGTGATCCCCAACGCCCATGTGCTGGTCGCGGTCTTCACCGGCGCGGTGCTGCTGACGCTCACCCGGGTGCGGGTGCCGGAGCGGTGGCGCTCCCCGCTGAAGCGCGTCGCGGGGGCCGCGTTCGGGGCGTACCTCGTGCACCTCATGGTGATCAGGACGCTGGCCGAGCCGCTGGTGTCGGCGGATCCGGGCGGCGCGGAGGCGGTGCTGCTCACGGCCGGGGTATGGGCGGCGAGCGTGGTGCTGTCCTTCGGCGCGGCGCTGCTGTGGCAGCGGCTGGGCCTGCGGCGGCTGCTGGGGTAGCGGGCCGGGGGCCGTACGAGCGGTCCCGCCCCGTACGGCCCTCCCTCACACCACTCGCGCGGCTACGGCTTGGTCAGCGCCCTGCGCACCTTCCCCAGCGCCCTGCGGGCGTTGGGGACCCGGCCGAGGTTGCCGCCCGGCAGCCGCAGCGCCGTCAGCCGCTTGCGCTTGAAGTACGGCCGGGTGGACGCGTCCAGGTACACCGCCAGCCACTCCTGCGCACCCGGGCGCAGCCGCGCGTGGTTGTCGGCCTGCATGCAGTACCCGACCGCCGTGAGCAGCCCGGCGAGTTGAGTGGCGTCGCGCGCCGGGCGGTCCGGGCCGCCCAGCTCCGGCACGACGGAGTCCACGATGGTGACGGGGATCCGGTTGCTGTTCTGGTACGGGGTCAGCCGCTCCAGCAGCGTGTCCGTGCCGACCCGGGCGACGGGGATGCCGTACAGGGTGGCCGCGGTGAGCATCGCCGTGGAGAAGCAGCCGACGACGAGCCGCGGGCGCAGCGTGCCGTACAGCGCCTCGGCGAGCATCGGCTCCTCCTGCACCGTCAGCGTGACGCCCGCGTCCGCGGCGGCCTTCTGCAGCACCGTGGAGTAGCGCGCGGGGGCGGTGGGGTGGGGCTTGAAGAGGACGGCGCGGTGTCCTGCCGCGGCGGCGCCGCGCAGCATCCGCTCGTGCAGGGCCTCCTCCTCAGCCTGGCTGAGGATGTTGAGCGCGGCGAGGTACTGGCCGAGGAGCACGGCGGTGGGCGCACCGTCGCCCTCGCCCTCCCTCTGGCCGTGGTCTCCCGCGGGCGTGGCGGCGGTCACCTCGTCGAGCACCGCGCGGAACGCCGCGTTCGGCACCACCTCCGCCGGCACCCCGTACTCGGTGAGCAGCAGCGGTTCGAGCCCCGGTACCAGGTCCAGGTGGAGCAGCCGCTGGACCCGGCAGGCCACGTGCTGCGGCAGCTTCTCGCGGGTCGGGCCGTAGCTCATCAGCCCGTCCGCGTACACGTGCACGTCGGCGTCGGCGAAGATCGCGACGAGCGCCTTGGCGGGCGGCGCGGTCACCGACTCGACCACCAGGTCCAGCGGCCCGTCGCCCAGGTTCCAGGCGCGCCGCAGCAGCCGCTGGAGCAGCGGCACGTCGCCGCCCTTGGGGTGCCAGGCGGCGGGGTGGTGCGGGCGGATCTCGTGGTTGTAGTCCAGCACCTCGTCGAAGCGGGCGGAAACCGGCGTCCATCCGTGCATTTCGGACAGTTGGACGGCGGTCTCGGGTACGGCCGCGTTGTTGGCGGCGAGCAGGATGCGGCGGGCGCCGGCGCGCGGCCCGAACTGCCCGGCGTCCAGGGCGGCGGCGAGCGTCGCCGCCCCGTAGAGCGTGGAGACCTCGAAGATCTGGGTGCGGTGCTCGTGCACGTTTCAGGCGACCCTTTCCGGCTTTCCCGTCCTGTCCTGCGTGCCCTGCCCGCCCGGCTTCCCGGGCTTCCCCCGCCCCGACGCGCGCAGTTGCCGCAGCATGCGGGCGCGCTGCTCGTCCATGCCGCGCAGGGTCTCCTCCAGCACGTCCTGCGGCATCCGCCGCAGCGCCTCGGCGGAGGCGCGCTCCAGGCGCCTGGCGAGGCCCGGCTCCAGGCGTTCGGAGTTGCCGCGGTGAAAGGCGATGAGGGCGCAGTACGTCCGTACCGCCTTGGGCAGGAAGCGGTCGGCGTCCGGGTCGGCGAGGACGGCGTCGAGCATCGCGTCGTGCGCGGGGATGAAGTCGAGCTGGCGGTCGTCGCTGATCTGCGTGAGGGAGGTCTTGACGCCGCGCCGGTAGAAGACCCCGAGCAGGCCGGTGACGGCGAAGGTCTCGGCGGTCAGGTGGAGCATCCACGTCCACAGCCGGTCCTCGGCGGTGCGCAGTTCGGCGGCGAAGCGCCCGGCGCCGTCCTTGAAGAGACGGCGGTGGTAGATGCCGGCCCAGACGAAGGGATAGTCGACCATCGTTTCGAGATTGGCCTGACCGATCCCGTCGCGGGCCGCGAGTATCGTGTCGCGGCGCCGCGCGGGCGCGCGCCGCACGACGCGGTCGCGCCCGTTGGACTGCACGTGGTCGACGCGCACGAAGTCGGTGCCGTACCGGTCCATGGCGGCGATGAGGTCGTCCAGGTACCCCGGCGCGTACCAGTCGTCGCCGTCGAGGAACGTCAGATAGTCGCCTCTGGCGGCGTCGATGCCGCTGTTACGGGCCCGTGCGATGCCCTGGTTGGTCTCGTGCCGGATCACCCGTGCACCGGGCAGCGTCTTCGCGGCGCGGTCGACTATCTGCGGGGTGGCATCCGTCGAGCAGTCGTCGACGAGGATGAACTCCCGGCCGGAACGGGCGTTGCGGGCCAGGCTGCGCAGGGTGTCCTGGGCGAAGTCCTGCACGTTGTGAAAGGGCACGATGACCGACAGTTTGGGCACTTCGCAAGGCTAGGCGCGCGGTCATTGAAGCGGTTGCCGCCGAGGAGTCCAGCGGGTGAATTCTCGGTGCCCGGTGAGCAAACGTGTGCCGTTCCTCCGGCTTCGTACGGGGCGCCGTATCTCCTCGCGCCACCGAGGGCGATAGGGGGCCTGTCACCCGAACCCGGGGTCGCCGGCCGCGAGCGCGTGCACGGCCGCGAGGCGCACCTGCGGCTCCGGGGAGCCGAGCAGCCCGTGCAGCAGGGCGCCGGCCTCGTCGTACGGGTCGCCGGCGGGCGCGCGCGTACGCGCCTCGCCGAGGGCCAGCACCAGGTCGAGGCGGCTCACCAGGTCGGGCTCCGCCCGCCAGCGGTCCAGCAGCGCGGGCAGCAGGACCTCGCCGGGACTGGCGCAGGATCCCGCGATGCCGGCCGCGGCCCGGCGGATCTCCGGATCCGGGTCGGCCAGCAGGCCGAGGACGCCGGGCAGCGCCCGGTCCCACGCGGCCGGCCAGCCGGGCGTCAGGAAGCGTTCCTCCACCCGCCCCGCCCCCGCCCGAGCATCACGACCAGATCCAGCACCGCGGCCCTGCACCGCACGTGCGGCGCGGCGGCGAGCCGGAGCAGGAAGGACAGCGCGGCCGGGGCGGCGGGGCAGATCCAGCCGCCCTGGTGGAACAGGACGTTCTCCAGGTCGTACGCCGCCGCTTCCGCGTCCGCGCGGTCCGCCCCGGCGCAGCGGCGCAGCAGCCCGGGTACGTCCCCGGCGGTGCCGTAGTTGTGCCGCAGCCCCGCCCCGTCGGCGTCCGCCAGCCCTTCCCACAAGCCCGGTGTCACGTCCCGCACTGCTGCCGCAGCGTCTCCTTGTCAGCCGCCGTCACCGGCATCTCGTACTTGAACGCGACCTGCGCGAACCGTACGCCGTACGCGCAGCGGATCCCCTCGGCCGGCGGCAGCCACTCCTCCGGCCCCGAGTCGCCCTTCGAGGAGTTGGTGTCGCCGTCGACCGCGAGGAGGTTCAGCGGGTCGTTCGCCAACTGCTCCCGCTTCTCCTCCGCCCACGTCGCCGCGCCCATCTGCCACGCGTACGACAACGGCACCACGTGGTCTATCTGCACGTCCATCGAGGTGGACGGGCCGCGTTCGAACGCTATGTCCTTGCCGGCGTACGGGTCCGCCAGCTCCATCGCCGCCACCACGCAGTCGTCGCCGCTCTCCATCCGGACGTCCCGGCCGTCGCGGCGCAGCAGGTCGTTGCGGGTGTCGCAGCCGTTGCCCGCCAGCGGCACGCCGGTCGCGGTGTCCATCCAGGCGTAGCCGAACTCGTCGCGGTCGTAACCGGAACCGGAGCCGCGACTCTCGGTGGCCAGGCGGCCGATGACGCCCAGGGCCGCCTCGCGGTTGGCGGCGGAGGTGAGGGGGGCCAGGCCGGGGGCGGTGCCGTCGGGGTTGTCGAGGGGGGAGGTTCCGCGGCCGGGAGCGCCGGGGCTGCCGGAGCCGCCGGAGCCGCCCGGACTGCCGGGGCTCGCGGGGGCGTTGTCGGCGGGTGGCTTGTCCACCCGGTCCTCCGCGGTGTCGCAGCCCGCGGTGAAGGTCACGGTCACGGCCGAGGCGGCGGCGAGGAGCGGCGGCAGCAGGCGGCGTATTCGTATCACGGCACTCGCACTTCACGTCGGGGCCGGGACCGCGGCCGGGCCCCGGCTCCGCATGCTAACGGCCACCCGCCGGGCCGCCTACGGGTAGACCTCCGCCCGGTCGACGGAGACGAACGCCGCGCCCGAACTCGGGTTCTTCTCGCCGGTCACCCGGATCCGTACCGTGTGCTCGCCGCGCGGCAGCACCGGGCTCACCCACTGCAACTGCTCGCCGACGCGCGGGCTGCCGTAGTAGTCGACGCGCTGCTCCGGGCCGCCGTCGACGGAGATCGCGGCGATGCCGTTGCCGGTGTCCTTGACCGACAGCAGCGCCAGCCGCGTACCGGTGAAGCGGAACGCCGCCGTCGCGCCGGGCTCCGCGCTCCAGTGGTCGTTGCCCCAGAAGCACTGCACGGCGCAGCCGCTGCCGGAGTTCCAGTTGCCGGTGTACGTCACCTGCGGATCGGTGTCGTTGATGGCCGTGGTGCCGGGGCCCGGGTCGCCGGCCGGCAGGTCGATGGTCGCGCCCGCGGCCACGGGGGTGCCGAGGTCGGGGCGGCCGTCGGCGGTCCAGCCGATCTTCTGCACCCGGGTGGTGCGCCAACTGTAGGTGTAGGTCGTGGTGTTCTTCGCGTGGTACGCGATCCAGTCCTGGCTGCCGTCCGGTGACTTGAAGAAGAAGTGGTGCCCGGGGCCGTAGACGCCCGCACCGTTGTTGCGCGAGAACATCGGGCCCGGCTCCTGCCGCCAGGCGGCGGGGTCGAGCGGGTTGGCGCCGGGGGCGAGGGACTTGGCCCAGATCGCGTAGTCGGGCTTGCCGGTGTCGCAGGCGGAGTACGTGAGGTAGAGGCGGCCGGCCGCGTTGTGGAGCGGGGTGGGGCCCTCGCGCACCTCGGGGCAGTTGCCGTCCGCGGGGAGGTAGACGCGGCCGCCGGAGAGGGTCCAGGGGTTGGACATGGGGGCGACGAAGAGCTGGTTGCCGACGCCGTCGTCGCGCTGGCCGCTCCACGCGAAGTAGAGCTTGCCGTTGTGCCGGAAGGGCTCGCCGTCGATGGCCCAGCGGTCGTTGCCGGAGTCGGCGACCTTGGCCTTGAAGTGGTACGGGCCGAGCGGGTCGTTGCCCTCGGACTCCAGCACGTACATGCGGTGGGCGGCGTCGTTGCCGTCGCTGGCGGTGTAGTAGAGGTACCAGCGGCCGCCGTCCTTGAGGAGTCCCGGCGCCCAGATCTGCTGGTTGCGGGAGGGGTCGCTGTCGCGCCAGACCTCGTGCGGGGAGGCGGTGAGGAGGGTCGCGACGGAGGGGGACTTCCACATGCGGATGGCGTCGCCCTGGGTGGTGGCGACGTAGTAGTTGCCCTGGTGGGTGACGAGGGTGGGGTCGGCGCCGGTGTTGACGGGGTTGCGGAACTGGCCGGCGGCGGCGGGTTTGGCTGCCGGGGCGGCGGCTGCCGTGGCTGCCGTGGCGCGTTCGGCGGCGGCAGCGGTGCTGTCGGTGGCCGGGGCTTCGTCGGCGGCCGCCGGCCCGAGGCCGGCCGGCACGGCGACCGCGAGCAGCGTCGCGGCCAGGGCCGGCCAGCGCCGGCGGCGGAGTCTGCGTACGGCGTGGGTCACGGTGTGTACCTTCCGTGCGGTGCCTGTGGGGGTGTGGTGCGCAGGAGGGTGTCAGGAGGTTTGTAGCGGAGATTTCAACGTTGTACAACCCGTCGCGGCGTCCGCGTCCGCGACGTACCCAGATGCCACAGCAGTGCCACGCCCGTGACCCCCGCGGCCACGGGACCCAGCCCCGCGGGGCTCAGCCCGAACCACTCCTGCGCCAGCCCGCCGAGACCGCCGCCCAGCGCCATCCCCGCGTACAGCGCCGAGGAGTTGAGCCCGAGCAGGACCGGCGCGGCGGCCGGGCCGAGCGCGACGAGCCGGTGCTGCTGCGGTACGACGACGAAGCCCACGGCCGCGCCCCAGACCGCCGCCCAGAGCAGCGCGGGTATGAGCGCGCGGGTGGCGAGGGGGGTGAGCGCGAGCGCGAGGACCGCGAGGGCGAGCGGTCCGGTGAGGACACGCGCGGGGTCGCGGCGGTCGACGAGCCGCCCGGCGGCCGTGTTCCCGGCCAGCACACCGATCCCCCAGGCCAGCAGGACCAGCGTCAGCAGCGTCTCGTCGCCGTCGGTCGCGTCGCGGAGGGCGGGGGCGACGTAGGTGTAGAGCGTGTACGTGCCGAGGAAGGCCAGCGTCGTCACGGCCAGCAGCGCCGGCACCCGCCCGCCCCGCGCGAGCGGCCGCAGCCGGTCGGCGAGCGTGGCGGGCGGCAGCCGTACGGCGGGCAGCCCGACGGCGACGCCGCCCGCCGCCACCAGCCCGGTCCCCGCGACGGCCCAGAGCGTGACGCGCCAGTCCGCGCTGCCGATCAGCGTGCCGAGCGGCAGCCCGAGCGCGGTCGCCAGCGTCAGCCCGCCGAGCACGAACGCCAGTGCCCGGCCGCGGCGTTCGGGCGGCACGATCGCGGCGGCGGTGCCGGAGGCGGCGGAGTTGATGACACCGGCACCCACGGCGGTGACGACGCGGGCGGCCATGGCGGTCCCGTAGCCGGGGGCCAGGGCGGTGGCGGCGTTGCCGGCGACGAAGACGCCGAGCGCGATCAGCAGCGTCGCACGCCGGTCGAGCCCGCCGGTGAGCGCCCCGACGACCGGCGCGGACACGGCCATCGTCAGCGCGAAGACCGTCACGAGCTGGCCGGCCGCGGGGGTGGAGACCCCGAGGTCGGCGGCGATGGCGGGGAGGAGTCCGGCGATGACGTAGCTGTCGGTGCCGACGGCGAACGTCGCGAGGGCGAGGGGCAGGAGCTGTCTGGTCACGGGACGGCACCGTAGCCAATACATGGATACTTGTCCATGTATCAATGTGTGGGTAGGCTGCGGGCAGCCCCCGGAGGGAGTACGGAAGACGATGCGCGAGGTGTCCCAGCCCGCGGCCGAGGCGATCCGCATGGTGGACGTGCTGCGCGCGCTCGCCGACCCGGTGCGGCTGGAGGTCGTGCTAAGGCTCGCGGCGACGGGCGAGGAGAGCTGCACCGCCATCGGCGGCGATCTCGACGTCCACCAGACGACGATGTCCCACCACTACCGCGTGCTGCGGGAGGCGGGCGTGACCTGGACGACGGTCCGGGGCCGGACGAGACTGGTGCGGCTGCGGCGGGACGACCTGGACTCCCTGTTCCCGGGCCTGCTGGACTCGGTGCTGAACGGAGCAGCGGCTTCAGACGACGCCGTCACCCGCCGCTGAGCAGGGCCTCGCCCAGGTCCGTACGCCGGTGCAGCACGCGGTGTCCGCGCCGCTCGGACCGTACGAGCCCGGCCTCGCGCAGGACGGCGGCGTGCCGGCTGGCGCTGGCGGGCGCGACGTACAGGGCGTCGGCGATGCGGCCGGTGGACATGGGCCGGTCGAGGACTTCCAGCACGCGGGCGCGGGTGAGACCGATGAGCCGGACCAGGGAGTCGCCCTTGTCCGCCGGGGCGCTCTCGGCCGCGGGCAGCTACCCGGGGGCGGGGGTGAGCGGATAGACGAGCACGGGCGGCAGCTCGGGGTCGGCGAGCGCGACGGGCCTGCGGGTGCAGAAGAACGACGGGATCAGCGTCAACGGCCGCCCGTCGAGGGCGAATCCCCTGCTCACCGGGTACACACACTCCAGCCGGTCCCCGCGCCAGGTCACCTCGGGGGCGAAGCTCGCCAGCAGCCCCTCCGCCCCCTCCCGCAGGGCGGCCTCGGCCCGTACGGGCCGATCGGCGGCGGCAGCCGACCGGATCGCCTCCCGGTACGGGGCCACGGCCACCGCGTAGTACCGCCGCACCGCGTCACCGAGCCGCCGCAGCGCGCCGGCGTCCCCGTCGGCCAGCCGCCGTACACCACGGGGTGGTTGGCCATGGGCACAGAGGAGCCCGATCTCCTTGCGCAACTGGGCCTTCGGGGTCCGCAGCACCTGCTCCAGCTCGGCATCCAGTGTCCGGCCGCCCCCGGCGCTGGGAGTCAGGAAGTCCGGAAAGTACGCGGCCTCGGGACACAGCAGCTGTAACGCCCCGAGGGTCTCCCCCAGCCCGGCGGCGGCCAGCTCGCCCCGCACCCGCCGCCGCCACGGATCCAGCGCGAGCGCGGCGTGCGCGGTCTGCAACGCCTGCAAGCTGAGGACGACTTCCCACATGGGACTGACGTCCCCGGCCGACCGCAGCCGGTTGAGATCGGCAGAAGTGAACTCGATGTGAAGCATGATTCCCCCGTGGATGAGACGTGCGACGCACGGCCGAAGTTGCACGGCAACTTCCCGTTCACACCGCCCCGTACGCCCACGAGGGCGCCACGGAGGGGGGTCAGAGCCCCCGGGCGAAGGCGACGAAGTCGGCCCAGGCGTCGGGGGTGAAGGCGAGCCGGGGGCCGGCCTTGTCCTTGGAGTCCCGCACGTGAACGACGGAGGGACAGGCGGCGACCTCGACGCAGTCGCCCGAACTGGTGCTGCTGTAGGTGGACTTGCGCCAGGAGACGGCGACCTCGATGCAGTTGTCGCCTGAGGGACTGCTGTAGCTGGACTTGAACCAGGCCAGGTCGGAGGTGTTCATAGCGCTCCTCGAATCCGCTGCAACAGGCTCACGGAATCCTCGGGGGTGAGAGCCTGCGCGCACATCCTGGCATACCGCTTCTGGAGCACACTCACAACTTTCGAGTCGGAGATCAACTGCCCGCTCTCCTGACCTTCGTTGTAAGCGTGCCAGTGGTTGTCCGGCGTCTCCAGCAGCACGATCGGGCCGTGCAACCCGGCGTGCGCCTCTCTCACCAGCGGCATGACCTGGATCTCGACATTCCGCAGCTCGGCCACCTCCAGAACATGGCCGATCAGGTCGCGGGTGACTTCCACGCCGCCAATCTGCCGCAGGAACAGGTGCTCTTCCAGGATGAAGCTGAACGCGGTGTCGGTCCGCTCACGCAACAACCGCTGCCGCTCGGCACGCGCTTCCCACTGCGCCTCAATGCGATCGTCACTCATCGGCGGCAACTGATTCATGAACGAGGACCGTGCGTAGACCTCCGTCTGCAACAGCCCAGGAATTAGCCGGCACTCGTACGTATAGAGACTGATCGCGTCCGTCTCCAGGTGGGCCCACGCCCGGAACCACCGCGCCAACCCTGGCCTTCGCACCACATGGGGCACCGACCTCCGCAGTACACCCGTGTCCCCGAGGACGGGCTCGGCCCGCTCCACGAAGTCGGGCGGTGGCATCCGGCGACCGCCTTCGATCGAGGCCACCGTGTGCTTCGAATAGCGCACGTGGCCCCCGAGCTGCTCCCGGCTCAACCCCGCGTGTTCGCGCAGCGCTTGGACCACCGCACCGAAGGTCCGCATGCTGTCCGACGGCTCCGGCTCACTCCCCAGCCCACTCGTCCCGGTCACATCCCCGGCCATCAGCGGCCACCTCCCACTCACCCGGCCCGCCTTGAACACCGTGCACGCGAATACTTACGTACAGTGACGATCACCGTCCATCCCCGCCCCTTCATACAGTTGGACACGTACGCGGACGGGCCAGGGCACTCCGAGCGGAGAAAATGGGCCGTAACTCGCGGTAACACCCCCCGATCCGGGCCGAATCAGCCCCTCAGCGCCGACTTTCACCCCTCCAGACGCACCCACCCACCGGCAGC
>NZ_VISV01000029.1:0-67173 GCF_007827615.1 Streptomyces sp. CNZ287
AACTACACCGTCGAATGGAACTACCTCTTCGCCGCCTCCGTCGTCGCCATCATCCCCGTCGTCGTCCTCTTCGCCTTCATCGAACGACACGTCGTCTCCGGACTCACAGCCGGATCAGTGAAATAAGACAGACGGCGGGCGAGACCGAATTCTCCTTTCCTGCCGCTCGACACCTTGGCACTCGTCCGGGTGAGTTCCTCACCAACCTCCGTGTCAGATGGGGTGAATTGCAACCATGCGTCGTTCGCTGCCAGTACTCATAGCGGTCCTCGTTGCCCTCTTCGGCTCCCTCCTCGCCCCGGCGGCGGCTGCTCCCGCTCCCGGCCCGCTCGCCGACGGCGGCCCGCCGCCGGTGGTGCCCCGGCCGTCACTGTGGGAGGACCTCGGCGGCACCGTCGACCTGACCTCCCGCTCGCGCATCCTGCTCGATCCGGGCTCCCGCGCCCGTACGACGACCGAAGCCGGCCGCCAGGAGTTGCCAGGCCCTGCCCGGCAGACGGGGCAGAGCCTGGCCGAGCAGGTGCAGGCCGACATCCGGTCGGTCACCGGACTGCGGCTCACCATCAGCAGCGGGCACGTGAAGCCCCGGCCCGGCGACATCCACCTCCGACTCACCGACGACGCCGAACTCGGTGCCGAGGGCTACCGCCTGGACAGCTCGAGCGCGATCAGCATCGAGGCGGCCTCCACCCATGGTCTGTTCTACGGCACCCGCACCCTGCTGCAGACGCTGCGCGCCGACTCGTCCCACCGCGCCGTGCCGCGTGCCCGCAGCACCGACGTGCCCACGCAGCAGGTGCGCATGGTCCAGCTCGATGCCGGTCGCAAGTACTGGGAGATGGACTACCTGGAGAACCTCATCCGGCGCATGGGTGACATGAAGCTCAACACCCTCTTTCTGCAACTGTCGGATTCCGAGGGATTCCGCCTCTACAGCCCGAAGTTCCCCGGACTCGCCGAGCGCAAGTACAGCTACAGCCGCGCCGACATCGAGCGGCTGAAGGCACTGGCCGCCCGCCAGCACGTCCAGATCATGCCGGGCATCGACGTGCCGGGCCACGCGACCGTGATCAGCGAGGCGTTCGGCATCGGCTTCGGCTCGGGCGCGAACCCGTGCACAGGCGCGCACACACACTCCCACCTCACCCCGGACTGGATCATCGACATCACCGACCGGGACGCGGTCGAGGTGACCAAGAGGCTCGTAGCCGAGTTCACCGACTGGTTCGACGCCCCGCTGTTCAGCATCGGCGCCGACGAACTGCCCGGGCAGCTCGCCGAGTGCCCGCGGGTGAAGCGCCACCTCGCCGAGGACCCGGACGTCAGCACCCTCGGGGACCTGCTCAACGGCTACATCAACACCCTCGACGACGTGGTGACCGCCCACGGCAAGCGGACCGCCATCTACAACGGCACCGAGCACCTGGCAGCGCCGCAGCAGCAGGTCCACTCCCCCGTGGTCTTCCTCACCTGGGAAGGGACCGGCACCGACCCGGTCATTCCGGGCCACGACGAGATCGCCATCGGCCCCTTCTACGTGACGCCGAACAATTACCACAACCTCTACCCCGACGAGCGGTGGATGTACGAGCGGTGGGTGCCGAACACCGCGGACGACATGCTCGGCTCCGGCCTGATGAACTGGGCCGACTACAACTTCTGGGCCGAGGACCGGTACTTCGAGCAGGTCATGGCCGCACCCCGGGCGCTCCTCGCGGACCGGGCCTGGAACGGCTCCGCCGTCCCCGACACGCTCGCCGGATTCCGGGCCCGGACGGCCGCGCTCGGCGACCCGCCCGGCATCACCACCGAGCCGCAGCCGCCCCGGACGGACGACGGCCACCCCAGCCACCACTGGACTTTCGACGCCGCCTCGTACCCGGCCGGCTGGACCTATGCCAGCAGCCCGCCCCACACGATCATGGCCGAAGACGTCGCCGGCGACCTGCCCGGCACCACGTACATCATCAACAACCCGACGCTCGTCGAGGACGGAGTACGCGGCCAGGCGTTCCGCTTCGACCACAACCGGGACGGGGTGGGCTTCGGCGGCACCGACATCGCAGCGCCCTGGACCGCCTCCGCATGGGTCAAACTCACCGCGACCACGAGCGACCAGGTGCTGCTCAGCTCCCGCACCGGCGCCTTGAAGCTGCAGCAATACGGCAGCGGCAAGGTGGGCTTCACCCGCTTCGGCGACGCCGACCACAGCTTCGGCTACACCGTGCCGCTGAACCGCTGGGTCCACCTGACCTGGGTGGCGGAGCCGGACCGCACCACGCTCTACGCCGACGGCGAACCCGTCGGTGCCGTGAACGCCTCGATCCCCCTCCCCCTGCGCTCCATCGGCACGCCCAGCGCCAGCCTCCGCGGTGACCTCGACGAACTCGTCACCTGGGACGAGGCGCTGACGCCCGCACAGGTGCAGCAGCGCTACGCCGCATACGGGCGCTGACCAGCCGACGGGCACCTCGAACGAACCGTTCTCCTGGCTGCGGCCACGGCACCTCAGAACACTGAAGGGAGCCTCGCCAGGGCGTAGGAGCCGCGGCCGGCCTGGCGGAGCACCCTGACGCTCCGCCAGGCCGGGCGTTTCCCGTGACCGCGCGCGCCAGCAGGCCCGGCGTGGGCGGCCGGCGCGGAGTACCGCCATCGGGCTGCGCACGTGCGCGGGCACGCGCGTGCGCGCAGGAGGTCGTTGACTGCAGGCGCCGGGTCGGTCCCGCAGATGCCCTAACGCCGTGCGCTTTGCTTGAAGTTGCTTGAAAGAAGCAGCTTTCGCGCACATCTTGACATGTCGTTCCGCCTCCGGGAGATTCTTGGGCACAGCGACGTCCAAGCCGGGGAGCAACGCATGCAAGAAGCATCGGGAGTCTCAAGACGCGCAGTACTGGGAGGAGCGGCGGCCACTGGAGCCATGGCCGCGCTGGGAACTGCGGGCACCGCGAGGGCCGCAGAAACGGCCGGAACAGCCGGGACGCCCGGCCGGCCCGCGGGGCAGACCTCGATGGTGAAGCAGCCCTTCGACGTGTACCCGACCGTGCGGGTCGGGGTGATCGGAATCGGCAACCGCGGCAGCGGGATGGCCAACGGGTGGGCTGCGGTTCCCGGTTGCGTGGTGCGCGCGGTCTGCGATGTGCGGGCCCCACGCGCGAAGGCCAAGGCCGACCAGCTCGCGGCGGACGGCAAGCCGCGGCCCCTGGAGTTCGGCGGTTCGCCGGATGCGTACAAGGAGATGCTCAAGCGCGACGATATCGACCTCGTCTACATAGCCACCCCCTGGGAGTTCCACTACGAGCAGGGCAAAGCCGCGTTGCTCGCCGGCAAGCACGTGCTGGTCGAGTTGCCCATCGCCACCGAGCTGGACCAACTGTGGGACCTGGTCAACACCTCGGAGCGGACCCGTCGTCATCTGCTGCTCGCGGAGAACGTCTCCTACGGCCGCAACGAACTGGCGATGCTGCGCATGGCCCACGACGGCGCCTTCGGCGACATCACCAACGGCCACGGTGGCTACCTTCACGACCTGCGTGAACTGCTCTTCTCCCCCACGTACTACACCGACTCGTGGCGGCGGCTGTGGCACACGCGCTCGATCGCCTCCTTCTACCCGATGCACGGCCTGGCCCCCATCGCGGCCGCGATGGACATCAACCGCGGGGACCGGATGGTCACCCTGCGCGCCACCGCCACCGAGCCCAAGGGACTGGCCGACTACCGAGCCCGGTTCGTGCCCGAGGGGCACCCGGCGTGGAAGGAGACGTACGTCAACGGTGATCTCGTCACCTGCTTGATCGACACCGCCGACGGCCGCATCATCCGGGCCGAGCACGACGTCAGCTCGCCTCGGCCCTACAGCAGGATCAACACGATCGCCGGCAGCCGCGGCATCTTCGAGGACTACGCCGGTCCGGCTCCGACCGGTGGCCGGATCTACATCGAGCCCGACCACGGCGGGCATTCCTGGCGGGACTTCAAGACCTACCGTGACGAGTACGACCACTGGCTGTGGAAGAAGATCGGCGACGACGCCGCCAACAACGGCGGGCACGGCGGCATGGACTATGTGCTGCAGTGGCGCACGGTCCAGTGCATGCGTGCCGGCCTGGTACCGGACATGGACGTGTACGACGCAGCGGTGTGGTGCTCACCGGTGCCGCTCAGCGTGATGTCGCTGGAGGACAAGGGGCGTCCGGTCCAGGTGCCTGACTTCACCCGCGGATCCTGGGTGAACATCCGTCTCGGTCTCGACACGCGCGAGTCGGACATGCCGCCGGTGGCTTGAGCAGGGCTCACCCACGTCGTCCCGGACCACCTCCACCCAACCTCAGGCCGCCCATCGGCCCAGTCTCCCCGGAGGAGAGGAAACGCTCATGCCGATCGAGCCATCCCGCGCCGCCCTGTCCCGAAGATCCTTCGCCGTGGCCGGCGCGGGGGCCGTGCTGCTGCCCGCGACCGTCCTCGCGGCCACGGCCCGCGCCGCCGCCGCGCAGACCGAGATCACCGTCTCTCCCATCGACCTCGACGGACCGGCCGTCACCACCGTCACCGTCACCGTCCGCAACACCGCTCCCCAGCGACTGCGTGACCTGCGCGTGAGCTTCTCCGGGCCGGCCGGCTGGGTGGTGGAGCCGGAGGTACGGACCGTCAAGAGCGGCATCGCCCCCAACGCCCACGCCACCGTGACCTTCGAACTGCTGGTCCCGGCACCGAGCTCCGGCTTCCAACTGCTCAACTTCACCGCGACCGCGCTGTACGAAGGCGGCGACGGCCTCGCCCGCGCGACCGTCACTCGTACGGAGCGGCGGGGCGAGCCGTTGCCCACGCTCGCGGCGGCCTACAACAACGTCGGCATCACCGATGAATCGAACACCGCGCCGGGCGACTTCGACGGCGGCGGCAACAGCTTCTCCGCCCAGAAGCTCGCCGACGTGGGCCTGAGCCCGGGCGCGTCCGTCACCGCTCTGGGCGCCGAGCTGACCTGGCCGGACGTGCCGCCGGGGGCCAAGGACAACGTGTCCAGCGGCGGCCAGGCGATCTCCCTCAGCGGCTCCGGGAGCAAGCTGGTCTTCCTCGGCTCGGGGGTCGGCAACAACGCGGTGGGCACCGCCCGGGTCTTCTACACCGACGGCACGAGCAGCAGCGGCAGCTTCGGCTTCCCCAACTGGTCGTTCCAGAACGTCACCGACCACGGCGCGACCCAGATTGCCGCGTCGAACGGACGAAACCGTCCGGACGGGTACGGCAACGCGGGCGTCACCTACAGCATCTTCGCCCATTCCGTGCCGCTCCAGGCGGGCAAGACAGTGGATTTGGTGGTGTTGCCGGGGCAGGGCGGCATCCACATCTTCGCCATGGCCATCGCGCCCTGAAGGACCACGAGCAGCATCCGCACCATCGCTGAAGCCGGACTTGTCCTGTCCGCCAATCGGTGGACAGGACGGTCCGGGCCTCTTCCTCCGCCACTCTCCGGTTCAGCGCCACCGCAGGGCGTCTTCCAGCGCTTGAAATACAAGAAGTACGCACTCTCTGTGCGTGATCGCGCACTTACCTGTCCATCGATAGGGAGTTCCCATGCAGTTGCGGAAGTGGAAGAGACGTTCGTTCCCATCCCCCCGCGGTAAGCCCTATGTGCTGGTCGCGGCGATCCTGACAGCCCTGGTCGGGCTCACGTGGGCCCCGTCGGCCGGTGCCGAGCAGGACTCGCCCACCCGGCTCGGCGGCAATGCGCTCATCCCCCGTCCTGTCGTCCTTCAACAGGATGCAGATAACGAGCCGTTCGTCCTTCGTCCCTCTCTCCAGATCGTCGCCCGCGGCAAGGCCGCCCGCGTCGGGGAGCAGCTCGCGGCGCAGTTGCGCCGCGCGACCGGGTTCCGGGTGCCGGTGCTCGACCAGGGCGCCGGCATCCGAATCACGGTGGACTCGACGGCCGCATACACCGTCGAGGGTGCCGCCCCCACCCCGGAGTCGTACGTCCTGGACGTGGACCGCCGAGGCGTCACCATCACCGCCCGCACCGCGCACGGCGCGTTCAACGGCGTGCAGAGTCTGCGTCAGCTCCTGCCGGCGTGGGCCGGTTCGCCGCGGCCGGTCGTCACCGACTGGCGCGTACCCGCCACGCATATCGAGGACGCACCGCGCTTCTCCTACCGCGGTGTCATGCTCGACGTGGCCCGCTCGTTCCAGGAGGTCGAGGAGGTCAAGGACTACATCGACACCCTATCTGGGCTGAAGATGAACGTGCTGCACCTGCACCTCGCCGACGACCAGGGCTGGCGGATCGAGATCACCAACGAGGGCAAGGAACCGGGTGATCCGATCGACTACAGCGCGTTGCACCGCGAGTCGGGCGCGACCGCAATGAACAGCCAGGGCTACCGCAGCGAACTCGGCCGCACCGGCTACTACACGCAGGAGCAGTACCGTGACATCGTCGACTACGCCAGGGAGCGGTTCGTCACGGTCGTCCCCGAAGTGGACGTCCCCGGCCACACCAACGCGGCCCTGCACGCGATCCCGGAGTTGAACACCGACCGCTCGCTCCCGGCGCCCGACCCCGGCACCGGGGTGGTGGACTGGAACGGGACCGGCAGCGTGGGGTACTCCGCGCTGGACGAGCAGCACGATCTCTCGTACACCTTCGTCAAGCATGTCTTCCGGCAGCTCGCCGAGATGACCGGGGGCCCGTACGTGCACCTCGGCGGCGACGAGTCCCATGCCATGGGCCACGAGCGCTACGTCGACTTCATCTCCCGCGCCGTCCCCGACATCAAGGCCGCGACCGGCGTCGGGACCGTGGGCTGGTCGGAGTATGCCGAGGCCGGGCTCTCCCAGGGGCAGGGATTCTGGGACGGATCGGTCGTGCAGTACTGGGTCGGCAGCGGCGACTGGGTGCGCGACTTCATCTCCAAGGGCGGCAAGACCGTGGTCTCCGCCGCGGGCGGTGCATACCTGGACCAGAAATACACGAGCGAAACCCCGATCGGCCTGTCGTGGGCCTGCAGCGGCACCTGTGACTTCCAGCGCTACTACAACTGGGACCCGACGACGACGGTCAGCGGCGGCATCCCCGAGTCGGGTGTGCTGGGCGTCGAGGGGCCGCTGTGGTCGGAGACGGTGCGCGGCGGTGACCAGGCGGCCTTCCTCACTCTGCCGCGAGCCGCCGCGATCCTGGAAACCGGCTGGACACCGGCGGACCAGAAGGACGTCGCCGACTTCGGTGAACGTCTCGCCCGGCTCGGCCCGCACCTCACCGTGGCCGGCGCCAATTACTACGAGAGCCCGGGTACCCGGTGGGCCGCCACCGCCGCCGGCACCGACACGACCGCGCCGAAGGGCGTCACGACCCGCGTCGAGCTGGGCCGGATCGCCGCTCCCGGGACCAAGGTCTCCGAGGACGGCACGAAGATCGTTCCGGACACCGTGTCGACCGACGGCGATCCCGCTTCCGCCAGCGCCCTCACCGAGCCGCTGACCGCGACGGCGACATGTGGAAACCGGGTGCTGCCGGTGACGTTCAGCCAGAGCCGGCCACGCGATTCCCTCCACGCCGCCGGCGTCTACACCGCGGGTGTGCGGGCGGCGTTCGCCGAGGACACGGCGTGCACGCTGAAGACATCCGCGGGGGACGAGGTGTCCGTCCGCGTCCGGCAGGCTGACGCCCCGGACAAGGAGGAGCGCACTGCCTCAGCTCCTGCGATCTCGGTCCCGTCCAAGGTGAAGGCCGGTACCTGGGTCCCGCTGGAGCTGACCGGTTTCGCACCCGGCTACGTCGACATCCGTATCGACGGCAAGACCCTCTACACCGTGCGGGCCGACTCCGCCGGGCGGTTCGACCGTCATGGCGTCATACCGGCTGCGACCGTCCACGGTGAGCAGACGATCAGCGCCGTCCAGGGCGAACGGTCGGCACACGAAACCGTCTCGGTGTCCTCCTCGGTGCGACCGCTGCCGGATCTCATCGACCAGTCCACGCTGAGCGTGCACGACGTCGACAGTGAGGAGACCGTCGGTGAGAACGGCGCGGCGGTCAACGCCGTCGACGGAGACCCCGACACCATCTGGCACACCGAGTGGTACAACGCGACCTCGGCCTTCCCTCACCACATCACTCTGGACCTGGGCAAGCAGTACGACGTCACCGGCCTGCAGTACACGCAGCGGCAGAACGGCTTCAACGGCCGGATCAAGGACTACCGCATCGAGGTGAGCGCCGACGGCACCACCTGGTCCCAGGCGGCGACCGGCTCCTTCACCGCAGCACTCACGCCGCAGAACGTGGAGTTCGGCGCCGTGGGCGGCCGGTATGTACGCCTGACAGGGACCAGCTCCCAGGCAGGCAACGCCTTCGCCGGCGCGGCGGAAATCAACATCGGAGGCCGCCCCATGTGATTCCGGCCGCTCCGGAGGTGACACGTGCTCCGGTGCCGGGTGCTTCGAGCCCTGGCACCGGAGCACGGCAAGGCGGGGCGACGCTCGGCCGGGGTGCGGTCGTGTGCCGAACCGGGTGCTCAGGCCGAAGCAGGTTCGCCCGCGCTGCGTGCTCAGTCGCCTAGGCCATCCGCGTGAACCAGTCCGCCGCCGCGGCGCCGACCTCCTCCAGCGCTCCCGGCTCCGGGAACAGGTGCGTCGCGCCCGGGATCACGCGCAGTTCGTACGGTGCGGTGAGCTGCTGCGCGGCCTCCTCGTTGAGCTTGATCACGGCGTCGTCCCGGCCGCCCACGAGCAGCAGCACCGGTGCACGTACCTCGGCGAGCGCGCCGCCCGCGAGATCGGGGCGGCCGCCGCGGGAGACCACGGCCCGTACGAGCTCGGGACGCTCAGCCGCCGTGATCAAGGCCGCGGCGGCGCCGGTGCTGGCGCCGAAGAGCCCGATGGGCAGATCGGTGGCGCGGGCCGCGAGCCAGTCGGCAGCGCCGCTGAGCCGGCGGGCCAGCAGGGGGATGTCGAAGCGGTGCTCGCGGGTGACCGCATCGGTCTGGTCCTCGGCCGGCGTGAGCAGATCCAGGAGCAGGGTGCCGAAACCGCGGTCGTTCAACCGGGCTGCGACGGCCTGGTTGCGCGGGCTGTGCCGCGAACTGCCGCTGCCGTGGGCGAACAGCACCAGGCCCGCGGCCTCATCGGGCATCGCGAGGTCGCCGCTGAGCTGCGTGCCGGCGATCCGGAGGGTCACGCTCTCGACGGGCATGGTCGCCTCCCGGCTTCTCTGGGACGGTGTTGCTGAGAGTCGGTCCAAGACAAGGATGGGGCACAACCAAGAGCACGCCCGAGGACGCCGTACGGCGCGTCGCTGGACGTGGGAAGGAGTTCAGCCGCGCGGCTCTGCCGGTAAACCCTCGGCCGTTGCGCACGCTCCCGAGCGATGCGAGCCGTTCGCGGTGCCCTGGCGTCCGGCTGGCGAGGAGTGGTTACGGGGTCAGTCGGCGCGGGCCACGACACCGCGGCCGTTCCCCGGTCCGGGGCGTAGGCCCTACGGCGGAGACCTCTCCGGCTGCGGACGGATGACCGCACCGTGCAGTGCCCGGCAGCGTGATCCCCTACCCGGTACTCCTCGCGCGAAGGGTGCGTGCCATGTCAGTGCTGTTGCTGGATGACGACGACGTACGCTCTCGTCTCGACGCTCCGACCGCCGTCCGCGCCGTACGGAACGCTCTCACGGCCGCGCACGAAGGTGCTCTCCACGCGCCGCCGCGGGTCCACGCCGACCTCGGGGGCGGCCGCCTGGTGTTCACGGCAGGACACCTGCGCGCGGAGAGACTGTTCGGCTTCCGCGCCTACGACACCCTCGTCGGGGCGGAACAACTGGTGGCCCTCTGGGACGGTGACGGCGGCCGGCTCCGGGCCGTGGTGCACGGCGACGAGCTGGGTGCCCGGCGCACCGGTGCGATCGGGGCCGTAGCGGTGGACACGGCGGCGCGTCCCGGGCCGATACGGCTCGGGGTGGTGGGAGCCGGCAGGCACGCCTGGACCCAACTGTGGGCCATCTGCGCTGTACGGCAGGTGGTCGAGGCCACGGTCGCGTCCCGCACACCGGAACGCGCGCAAGCGTTCGCCCGGCGGGCCGCGGAGGAGTTGGGGGTCCGGGTGCGGGCGGTACCTCGTGTGGAGGAGGCGGTGCGTGACCACGACGTCGTCGTCCTCGCCACGAACAGCACCGCGCCCGTGCTGGATGCGGAGTGGGTCGCGCCCGGGACGCATGTGACGACGCTCGGTCCCAAGACCGTCTCGCGCCATGAAGTGCCTGCGGCCTTGGCGGAGCGGGCGGACGTGATCCTCACCGACTCCGTCGCCCAGGCGGCCGCCTACGGTGAACCCCACGTTCTGCCCGTCGACCGGATGATCGGCCTGGGCGCTGTCCTGGTCGGTGCTGCGGCAGGCCGGTCCAGCCCTGACGAGATCACCGTCTTCTGCTCCGTCGGTCTCGCCGGTACGGAGGTCGCCGTCGCTGCCGCGTTGGGGGAGGTGCTGCAGCCCGCGCGGCGCAGCCCCGGCTGACTGGTGCGCCCGGGGCGATGTTCGTCACGGCCGGCGGTGCTCGTTGCGCCACATCTCCAGCCGGGCCTCGCGTGCGCTGAGGATGTGGTCGCGGGCCAGGCCGGCGGCTTCGGGGCCGCGGCCGGCACGTAGTGCGGTGAGGATCTTGCCGTGCTCGTCGAGGGCGACCTGCCACCGCCCGGGCTGGGCGAGGGTGGAGGTGGCGACCTGCAGCAGGCGGGTGTTGAGGCTAAGCAGGAGCCCGACCAGCACCGGGTTGTGGGACGCGTCCCACAGCGCTTCGTGGAACTTCAGGTGCAGGTCGGGGCGGTGGCCCTGGCCGCCGTCGTGCCGGCGGTGACCGGTCAGCAGCCGTTCGAGCTCCTTCAGGTCCGTCTCGGTTGCGGCCTGGGCGGCCTGTTCGACGGCGGCGGCCTCCAGGAGGGCCCAGGCGTCGTAGACCTGGAGGATCTGCTCGCGCGGCCGTTCCTGGATCAGCATGCCGCGCGTGGTGCGCTCCAGGAGGCCCTCGTGGATCAGGCGGGCGGCGGCCGCGCGTACGGTCGTCCTGCTGGCCCCGTAGCGCTCGACCATTTCGCGTTCGCTCAGGCGCACGCCGGGCGCGAGGGTGCCGGTGCCGATCTGTTCGAGGAGCGCCTCGTACACCTGATCTGCCTTGGACGGCGGTGTGGGCTTGTTGTGCTGCATGTGCGGCGTGTCCTGTTCAGGCGGGAGCGACGGGGAAGGCCTTACGTGGAGTGTGTCCCAGGGCGAGTGCGATCTGCAGCCGCAATCGGGCCTTGAGGGCGGGCAGATGTCCCACCGGTATCACTCCCACTGATCTCAGGTGGCCTTCGCCGCCCTTGTCGCCGTAGGTGTCCTGGAGGAGGGGACCTGCGGGGCAACGGGAGGCGAGCACGACGGGTGTGCCGGCGGCGACGAGGGTGGCGAGGGTGTCGGCGACGCCGGGTGGGGTGTGGCCGCCGCCGGTTCCGGCGATGAGCAGTCCTGCCGCGCCGTCCGCGGCACGCTCGACGGTCTCGCCGTCGATCCCGGCGTAGACGGTGACCAGCGGCACGCGCGTGTCGGCGAGACGGCCGGGCTCGGGCATGCCGAGGTGGTCGGAGTCGCGGTGGGCGGTGCGGTGCAGGAGCAGGCGGCCTTCGTGGATCTGACCGGCCGGGCCGCCGTCGGGCGAGGTGAACGCGGCGGGCCTGCTGGTGTGGGCCTTGGTGACCCAGCGGGCCAGGTGCACCTCGTCGCCGAAGACGACGACGGGACCAGAGTCGGCCAGCTTCGGATCGCGGGCCGCCGCGATGGCGGCGGCGAGGTTTCCCGGTCCGTCGTCGCCGGGCTGTGCCGGGAGCCGCATGGCTCCCGTGACGACGACAGGCACCGGGACGTCGACCATGACCGCCAGGGCGTAGGCGGTCTCCTCCAGGGTGTCGGTGCCGTGGAGGACGACGATGCCGTCGCATGCGGCGGCGGCCTGTCCGACCTGCTGGGCGAGGGTGAGCATGTGCGGCGGCGTCATCGCCCGGCCCGGGATGCGGTGCACCTCGATGGGCCGCAGCCGCGTCCCGGAACTGCCGTGGCCGGCGACCAGGTCCGTCGCGGAGAGGCCGCCGCCATGGCGGCGCCGGGCATCGGCGACGGCGGAGATGGTGCCGCCGGTGGCCAGGACCGCGATGGTCGTGGGCTCTCTCATGACCGGGCTTCGGCGTCTACGCGGCGTGCGTGCTCGCGCGGTGTGGGCGCGGCCGCGGGCGGGGTGGGGCTGGAGCGTACGAGGGTGCCGCGTGGCGCGTCGGGCAGCAGCTCGCCGTCCTTCATGAGCTGCCGGCCGCGGAGCACGGAGGCCGTCGCCATGCCGCGGCCGCGGCGGCCGTGGAAGACGCTGAGCGGGTGGCGGGTGTGCAGCCGCCGCTGATCGATGGTGAAGGTCGCTTCGGGGTCGACGAGGGTGAAGTCGGCGTCGTAGCCGGGACGGATGCGGCCCTTGCGGGGCAGTGCGTACAGCTCGGCGGTGGCGGTGGACAGTACGTGGGCCAGGCGCTGGGGGGTGATCTGGCCGCGGGTCATGGCATCGAGCATCAGCGGCACCAGGGTCTCGACGCCGTGCATGCCGGCCGGCTGCGTGTCCAGGGGGAGTTGTTTCTCGGCCGGTGCGTGGGGGGCGTGGTCGGAGGAGAGGGAGGTGAGGGTGCCTTCGCGCAGCGCCTGCCACAAGGCGTCCCGGTCGTGCCGGGAGCGGATGGGCGGGTAGACCTTCGTGCCGGTGTGGTGTGCGGCGTCGTCCTGGGTGAGGAAGAGGTAGTGGGGGCAGGTCTCCGCCGTGACGGGGATGCCGTCGGCACGGGCGCGGCGTATCAGCTCAACGCCGCGGGCGGTGGCGACGTGCAGGACGTGGAAGCGGCCGCCGATGCGCCGGGCCGCTTCGACGGCCTGGGCGATGGCGGTGGATTCCGCTTCGACGGGGCGGGCGTCGAGCAGGTCCTGGTAGGTGGTGAGGGCGGCGGTGTGGCGGCCGGCGTAGGCGAGGACGCCGGGGTCCTCGCAGTGGGCGGCCACCAGGCCCCCCGCCGCCGCGGCGCGGGCGAGGACCTCCCACACCTCGGTGATTCCGGGCGGGGGGATGACCTGTTCCGGCGGGAGGTCGGACGTGTTGTAGACGAGGCGTTTGGTGGTCCGGTCCAGGCCGTAGCCCCAGAAGATCTTCACCCCGACGGCGCCGGCGGCGAACAGGCCGGGCAGGTCGTCCAGGTTGTCCCGGCCGAGGGAGAGCGCCCACAGGCCGAAGTCGCAGGCGGCGACCTCGGCGTGCCGCCCGGCGCGCTCGGCGAAGACGGCGCTGTCGGTGACCGGAGGGAGGGCGTTGGGCATCTCCAGCATCGTGGTGATACCGCTGCACGCCGCCGCGCGGGTGGAATCGGCAAAGGTCTCCTTGTCGGTCTGTCCGGGGTCGCGGGAGTGCACGTGGGGGTCGATGAGCCCGGGGAAGACCAGCAGGCCGGTGGCGTCGAGGACCTCGTCGACGGGGCCGTGGTCCGTGCCGTGGGCGGTGAGGGCGGCGATGCTGCCGTTCTCGCAGAGGACGTCGGCGGGGTGGGTGGCGCTGTCGGTGATCAGCGTGCCGCCGGAGATGAGAAGTCGCACGGGAGCTCCATCGAGTTGATGAGGGCCTGGGGCCCGGGTGGTGGCCGGCGGGGTGTCGCCTGTTGCTAGGAAGGGCCGGGGCGCGTGGCCGGCGGCGTGGGGTGGTCGAGGGTTCCGACGACGGTGCGGCCGTCGAAGACCACCGCGGCGATGTCCCCCGCGGTGGCGCGGTTGACCAGCGCCGCGGCCGGGTCGTGGGCCGCGGCGGCCGCGAGGTTGGGCGAGGCCGTGTCGAAGGCGACGAAGGTCGCGGCCTTGCCGACGCTGAGCGAGCCGAGATCCGTTGCTCCCAGCACCTGGGCGGCGTTCACGGTCATGGCGGCCAGGAGCCGGCCGGGGTCGGGGTGGCGCACTGTTCCGGTACGCCACCGTTCGGCTTTGACGAGGAAGTTCGCCTCCTCGTGGGGTGAGGGGGTCGTCGTCATGACGTTGTCGGTGCCGAGCGCGACCTTCACCCCGGCGGCAACCGCGCCGAGGTAGGGAGGGACCCCGAAGCCGAGGGCGGCGTGGGACCGCGGGCACATCACGACCGCCATGCCTGCCCGGGCGGCGGCGTGCAGTTCTTCGGGGGTGGCGGCGGTGGCGTGCACCAGGTAGTCGGGGCGCAGGATCTCGATCGCGCGGGCGATGTCGCTGCGGCCGGTGCGGGCCAGGGAGGTCTGCCGGTCCTCCTCCCGCTCGCTGACGTGCGCGGCGAGCCGCTTGCCGGAGGCGCGGACGAGGTCGGCGGTCTGGGCCAGGGCGGTGTCGGTGAGCTGGTTGGGCGAGACGACGCTGAACCCGTCCGCGCTGTCGAGGATGTCGCGGATCTCAGCCTGGGCTTCCTCACTGAGCCCGCCGGTGTTCGCCCGCAACTGCTCTGTGGTGAAGGGCAGGTCGGCGTGACGGCCCAGGGCCAGGGCGCGGATGGGCAGGCCGGAGGTGGCCTCGCGCAGCAGGTCGACGCCGTGCCGGCCCTGCTCGCGGAAGTCTTCGAAGGCGACCACTCCGCAGCGGATCATGGTCTGCATCGCCTGGCGCATGCCGGTGACGAGCTGCTCGTCGCCGGCCTGGGCCATGAGCTGCCAGCGCTGCCCGTCAGGTGCGTAGAGCAGGTCCACGCCCTCGGTGCGGAAGCCGGCTTCGGCGAAGGCGGCGTCGCCGATGTGGGTGTGGCCGTTGACGAAGCCGGGGGTGATCAGCAGGTCGGGCCGGTGCAGGCGCGGCACCGCGGGGCCGGGATCGTGCAGGCGTCCGGCAGCGGTGATCCGCCCGTCGGTGATGACGAGGGTGGCCTGGCGTGTCGGTGTCAGCTCCTCTCCGAGGAGGGCGGTGACACCGGTCAGCGCCCACGTGCCGATGTCCGTCGGCCCGTTGACCGGGCCCGCGGGCCCGTTGTCCGCCGTCATACGCGCTCCTCGTCTGGTCGGGTCGAGCCGGATCGTGCGTCGGATCCCTCCGTGGCCGGTGGTGGGGAGGGGGTGTCGGCGGCGGCGAGGACCGCGTCGACGATGTGCGCGTAGGCGCCGCAGCGGCACAGGTTGCCCGCCAGGTGGCGGCGTACCTGGTCCCGGCTGGGACGGGGGGTGCGCTCCAGCAGTGCGGTGGCGGCCATGAGCATCCCCGGGGTGCAGTAGCCGCACTGGACCGCACCGTGGTCGACGAAGGTCCGCTGCAGCCGGCTCAGTTCTCCGTGGCGGGCGAGGTCCTCGACGGTGCGGACCTCGCCCCCGATGCGGGTGGCCGTGGTGCGGCAGGCGCGGAGCGGCTGCCCGTCCAGCAGTACGGTGCACGTTCCGCACACGCCCTCGGCGTCGCAGCCGGCCTTCGCCCCGGTGAGTGCGAGCCGCTCCCGCAGGAGGCGCAGCAGCGACATCCCCGGAGGGATCTCCGCCGGCTCCCGCCCGTTGACCGTCAGCGGCCCGGGCCCGCTCGCGGGCGGCTGCCCGGCCGGCCCCGGGCGCTCGGGGACCAGGTGGGCGGGAAGGGGCAGGGCGGTGTGGCGGGTGCCGGTGGCGGCGTGCAGCGCGTTGCCGAGTGCGGCGGGTACGGGGACCAGACCGATCTCGCCGATCCCGCGGGCGCCGCCCGCCGGGCCGTCGGCCGTGGGGGTCTCCACCACCACGGCCTCGATGCCGGGGGCGTCGGTCATGGTGGGGATCCGGTACGCGCCCAGCCCCTCCACGTCGGGGCGTCCGGTGGAGAAGTCCACGCGCTCGGTGGTGGCCATCCCCCAGCCCTGGAGCGCCGCGCCGATGACCTGCTGCTCGCAGGCCAGGGGGTTGACCGCGCTGCCCGCGTCGACCGCGACGGTCAGTCCGGCTGAAGTGATCCGCCCGGTGACGGCCTCGATCCCGATGGTGACCGCGGCCGCAGCATAGGACCAGAACGGTGTCGGCCGGGTCGAGCGACCGGTGTGCGGATCGATCGGCGTGGTGGTGCCGTGCCCCGTCCGGCCGTGCCCGAGCAGTTCACCAGGCCCTTCGAAGTGCCGGGTGAGCAGCGCGGCGTAGGACAGGTGCCGGCCACGGGCGCCGATGGTCCCCTGGGCCATGACCACCTCCCCCTCGGTGGCGTGGAATTCGGCGGCGGCGATGGCCCGGAGCTGGTCTGCCACGGACTGGGCGGCCGCCTGCACGGCGCCGCCCACCGCAAAGGTCGTGCGCGAGGCGGTCGAGCCGCGGTCGAAGGACGGGGAGGAGGTGCCGGGGTCGGCCAGATGGATCCGCCCGGGCGGCAGCGACAGCGCCGCCGCGGCGATCTGCGCCATGATGGTACGGGCGCCCTGGCCGTTGTCGATGGCCGCGCACGCCACCTCCGCGCTGCCGTCGTGCAGCAGCCGCACCGTGGCGAAGGACACCGCGGGGGCCAGCGCCGACTTCCACGCCAGCGCATACCCGGTAGCGCGCCGCACACCCGCCGCACCCCCGCCCGGCCGCCGGCCGTCGCCGGGCTCGGTGCCGGGCCGGGTGCGAGCGGCGACCGCGTCCAGGCATGCCCCGGCGCCCACGTCCCGCATCACCTCCCCCGTCGCCGACACGTCCCCGTCGCGCAGCAGGTTGTGCCGGCGCAGCTCCAGCGGGCCGATGCCCAGCTCGGCGGCGAGCGTGTCGATCTGCTGCTCGCCGGCCCAGCAGGTCTGCGGGGTGCCCAGGCCCCGCATCGCCCCGGCGGGCAGCCGATTGGTGTACGCCAGGCGGGCGTCGACGCGTACGTGCGGGATCCGGTAGGGCCCGGGTGAGCCGTAGCCGCAGTTGCGCAGGATCAGCGGTGCCGCGTCGGCGTAGGCTCCCTGCTCGCCGACGATGGTGACCTCCCGCACGGTCAGCGTGCCGTCGCGGCGGGCGCCTGTGCGCATACGGATCCGCATCGGCATCCGCCCGGTCGCCGAGGTGAACTCCTGGACGCGGGTGAAGACGAGCCGCACCGGGCGGCCGGGCACGCGACGGGCCAGCAGCACCGCGGCCGGGTTGAGGGCGCGCAGGTACATCTTCGCGCCGAACGCGCCGCCCACGTACGGCACCCGCACGGTCACCTTGTTCAGCGGCAGATCGCACAGCTCGGCGAGCATGGCGCGCAGGGTGTGGGGGCCGGGCGTGGCCTGCCAGACCGTCAGCGCCCCTGCCGAGTCGAACCGGGCCACGACCGCGTGCGGTTCCAGGTGTGCGTGCTGCACGAACGACGTGGTGTACGTGTCCTCGACGACGACGTCGGCGGCGGCCAGCCCGGCCTCGGCGTCGCCGGTGCGAAGCCGGAAGCGGAAGGGGCTGTTGCCGTGCGGGTCGAAGCGGATGCCCAGGGCCCCGGTCAGCTCGTAGTGCTGCCAGTCGGGGTGGATGAGCCGGGCGTCGTCAGCGAGCGCCTGGTCGGGGGTGAGTAGAGCGGGCAGCGGCTCGTACTCGACCTCGATCTGCTCGACGGCTTCGGCGGCCGCCTCCTCGGTTTCGGCGGCGACCGCGGCCACCACCTCCCCGTAGTGCCGCACCTGGTCGAGGGCGAGCGCGGGCTGGTCACGGACGAACGGGCCGTGCCGGCGCGGCCAGTCGGCGCCGGTGACCACCGCCCTGACCCCGGGCACCCGCCGGGCCCTGCGCGTATCCAGCCTGCGGATACGAGCGGCCGGGAGCGGGGACGTCAGCACACGTGCGGTCAGCGCCCCCGGCGGCGCCACGTCCACGCCGTACTCGGCGGCGCCGGTGACCTTGGGCACGGCATCCAGGCGGGGCAGCGAGACCCCCACCGCGCCCGGACCCCGCGCCTGCCGCTGGTCCTTACCCATGTGACCTCCCTCGGTCGGTCCGCCCACGGATCAGCCCGGCAGCACCACGGACGGCCGCCTTCACGCACCGGCCGGCGAGCCGCTCGTCGCCGTCCCCGGCCCGTGCCCGTGCCCGGCGCAGCGTGCGCGGCCGGGTGTCCGGGTCGACGGCTTCGGCGGGCGCATGCACGTGGTCGTGTTCACCGGGTGCCGGGGCCCGGGCGCAGCTCGGTCAGGAGTTTCAGCCCACCGGGCTCGTCAGGGTCGGGGCGCAGCAGGTAGGAGGTGTGGGTGGGCGGTTCGCCCCGGGCGGTGAAGTCCAGCGCGGGCAGCAGTCCTCCGGTGTCGACTCCGGCGAGGTCGCGGTAGGTCTTCTCGACGTTCTCGCGGGTCAGGTCGCCTTCGGCGCAGGCGGCCTTGAGGACCTTGTGCATCACCTCCGCGGCGCCGGCGCCGTGGACGACGGGCGGGTTGGGCATCTGGTCCGGCCACCTGTCCTTGAAAGCCTCCAGGATGCGGGCGGGACCCTCCTGGCTGCTGGACAGCGGCGCCAGTGCGGAGGTCTGGTAGAAGTGCTCGGTCAGCGGGCCTTTCGCGCTGCCGTCCAGAAGGGAGGGCACGTAGGTGAAGGTCGAGCCGATGAAGTCGGCGTCGTAGCCGAGTGCCTTGGCGACCGAGACCGCCGAGGCGGTCTGGGTGGGCGCGGTGGTGAGCATGACGTAGTCGACGCCGCTGCTGCGCAACGCGGAGACCTGCGCCGTCAAGTCCTTGTCGCTCGCCTTGACGACCTGGCCCGCCACCTCCCCCAGGCCGAGTTCGGCGGCCGCGTCCTCGGTGCCGGCCAGCGCGTCCTCGCCGTACTCGCCCTGGAGGTAGATGTGGCCGATCTTCTTGCCACCCTCGAGCGCGCCGGTCTCCTTCAGCCAGTGGACGGCGTTGGCCGTCTCCTGACGGTAGGTGGTGCCGGTCAGCGCGATGAGGGGACTCTCCAGGAGATTGGCGGCGAAGCTGGAGGGGATGGTGAGGACTTCGTCCTTGCCGATGCGGGGGGTGAGCGCGCTCACCATGGGTGAGCCCAGGAGCATCTGGAAGGCCAGGACGTCCGGCTCCATCCCGGTGTACTGGCTCACGGCGGTTTCCGTGTTGTAGCCGTGGTCCTCGACGGCCAGCTCCACCTTCCTCCCGCACACCCCGCCCTTGTCGTTGATCTCGTCCCACTGCAGTTGCAGGCCGCGCAGCGTGTCGGTGCCGCCGGCGACGAACGCGCCGGAGAGGTCGGTCAGCACACCGAGGCTGATGGTGTCGCCGTCCACTCCGGGTGCCGCGGCGGACTGCGACGCCTTCGGCGAGCAGCCCAGCACGACCAGCGACACGGCGGTGGTGACGGCCACGGCTGCGGGGAATGAACGGTTCATCGGATTCCTGCCTTCGTGGCGGTGGGGCGGCGGCGCGGGCGCAGCGCGGCGCGGCAGGCTCCGGCCAGGCCGCCTCGGGCGAAGAGGAGCACGGCCACCACGGCGGCGCCGTAGAGGATCTGCGCGGCCACTCCGGCGCTCAGGCCGCCGGAGCCTTCGGCGGCCAGCAGCGGCAGGTGATCGCTGTAGTGGCGCAGCAGAATCGGCAGGGAGGTCACGAACGCGGCGCCGAGGACCGCGCCGAGAGGCGAGCCGAGCCCGCCGATGACGATCATGGCCATGTAGGAGAAGGCCATTTCCACCTCGTAGGAACTGGGCACCAGGCGCTGCAGGGTGAGTGCGAGCAGGACCCCGGCGGCGCCGGCGTAGGCGGCGGCGATGGCGAAGGCCGCGGCCTTGTAGCGGGGCACGTGGACACCCATGGCGGCGGCCGCGGTCTCCCCGCCGCGGATGGCCGCCAGTGCGCGGCCGGGCCGGGTGTTGCGCAGCGAGGCGTACAGCGCGTACGCGGCGACCGCCACCGCCAGCGCGACGTACCACAGCCGCTCCACGCGGCCGAACGGCACACCCAGGAGATCGCCGCCGCCGTCGTCGAAGGCCAGCCCGAAGAAATTCAGGGGCGGTGCGTCGCGGCCGTCGTAACCGCCGGTCAGGTCGGTGAGGTTGAGCAGCAGGTGCTGGCCCAGGACGACCAGGCCGAGGGAGGCGACGGCCAGGTAGATGCCCCGCACGCGCGCGGAGATCGGTGCGTAGAGGGCGCCGGCGACGCCGGCCAGGACGATGGCGCCGAGCGCGGCGAGGGCGGTGGGCCAGCCGGCGCCGGCCAGTTCGCCGCTGCCGTCGGAGGCGAGCGCGGTGTACCCGTAGCCGCCGGTCGCGATGAAGAACGGGTGGGCCAGGGAGATCTGCCCGGTGTGGCCCACCAGCAGATCCAGGCCGAGCGCGCCGACCACGGAAGCGGCGACCAAGAGGCCGAGGTTCAGCCAGAAGTGGTCGAGGTAGAACGGGAGGGCCGCGGCGACCACCAGGGCACCGGCCGCCGCCGCCCCCCGCACGGCAGCAGACCGGCGCCGCGGCCCCCGCGGCCCCGTCCCCGGACCCCCGGTCCCCTGACCTCCGGTCTTCGACTCTCCGGTCTCCGGCGGGCCGGTGCCGGTGTCCGGACGGGGCGTCGCGGTCTTCGTGCTCCTGTCGTCGCCCGCGGGGCGGTCGTCAGACACGGGTCACCTCCCGGGTGCCGAACAGCCCCGCCGGGCGGGCCAGGAGAAGAGCCATCATCAATACGTACGGCACGACGGAGGAGAAGCCCTGGCCGAGGAAGTCGATCCGGCTCTGGTAGCCCTGGGCGAGCACTTCGCAGGTCCCGACCAGGAAGCCCCCGAGGACGGCACCTTCCAGGGAATCAAGACCGCCGATGATCGCGGCGGGCAGGGCGCGCAGCGCGACCGTGGCGGTGGAGGAGTCAAGACCCGGCGAGGGGAAGGCGGTCAGGAACAGCACCGCGATGCCGGCCAGCAGCCCGGCCAGTGCCCAGGCGGCCAGCGTGATCCGCCGCAGCGGGATGGCCATCAGCCGGGCCGTCTCACGGTCCTCGGTCGCGGCCCTGGCCGCGATGCCCCACGAGGACACCCGCAGCCAGGTGAACAAGGCCGCCACCACGACCAGCGTGACGGTGATCGCGACCGCGCGGCTCTCCGCCACGCTGAGGCCGCCGATGTCCAGCACACCCGAGCCCCAGGGGTCGTCCAGGTCCAGCACCCGTGAGCCCAGCCGCCGGTTGATCTCGGCCTGCAGCATGATGCCCGCGCCCAGGGTGATGACGGACGCGGTGACCACGGCCTGCGCCGCCACCGCGCGGGAGGTGAGGAGCTCCAGGACGACGCCGATGGCGGCCGCCGCGCAGACACCGGCCAGTACCGCCACCACGAACGGAGCGTGCAGGTCGGTGACCTGCCAGGTCACCAGCCCGGCAGCCATGACCATCCCGGGATGCGCGAAGTTCAGCACCCCGGTGGCCTTGAAGACGACGACCAGCCCCAGCGCCAGCAGCGCGTAGATCGCACCGAGGGCCAGGCCGCCTGCCAGGTGCGTGAGGAACGTGTCCACGCTCACTCCTCCTCGTCCACGCCGGAGGGTCCAGTCGCTCCCGGCCGGTGGTGCCGCCTGCGTGCACGGGGCAGGCCGGGCCGCCCGGATTCGGCGCCGGTGCCGAGGTAGGCGGCGATGACCGCCGGGTCGGCGCTCACCTCTTCCGGTGTGCCGTGGGCGATCCGGACACCGAAATCCAGCACGGTGACCGTCTGGGCAAGATCCATCACGACCTGCATGTCGTGGTCGACCAGGACCAGCGTGGCGCCCAGCTCCGTGTGGCAGTACCGGATCGTGGCCGCGACTTCGAGCTTCTCCTCCCTGTTCATCCCGGCCAGCGGCTCGTCCAGTAGCAGCACCGGCCGCTCCGTGCACACCGCCCGCGCCACCTCCACACGCTTGCGGTCGCCGTAGGACAGCTCCCCGACGTTCTGGTCCAGCAGCGCCGCGATGCCCAACTGCCCGGCCAGCTCCCGCACCCGGCGGCGGTGCGCACGCTCCTCGGCCCGCGCCGCGCGCGTACGCATCACCGCGGCGGCGAAGGCGAACGGACCGCCGCGCATCAGGTGGTGCCGGCCCAGCAGGAGGTTGTCCTCGACCGACTGGTCGCCGTACAGGGCCAGGTTCTGGAAGGCGCGCGCCACCCCCAGCCCGGCTGCCGCGTACGGTCGGCGGGACGGCAGGACCCGGCCCCCGATACGGACCGTCCCCTCGTCGGGAGCGAGGAGGCCGCTGAGCACGTTCAGCAGCGTGGTCTTCCCCGCCCCGTTCGGGCCGATGATCGCGTGCAGGGTGCCCCGGCCCACATCGAGATCCACCTTGCGCAGCGCGGTCACTCCCCCGAAGCGCAAGGTGAGCGCCTGGGCCTGCACCAGCAACTCGCCCTTCTCCGCGGAGCGCTCCGCGACAGCGGGAGTGGGAGCGGGACGCGGAGCCGGGGGCCGGGGGGCGGCGGGGGCCCGGCCTGCCGTACGCACCTTTCCCTCGCCGTCCGGGCGGTTCCCGGCGGCGGCGCCGAGGTAGCGGGCGGCCAGATCGTCGCGCGCCAGCTTCTCCGCCGGACCGGAAGCGACCACGCGGCCGGTCTCCAGCACCAGCCCGGAGGTGGCGATCTCGACCAGCGCGAGGTTCTGCTCCACCAGCAGGACCGCGATGCCCTGCCCGGCGATCTTCTCCAGGTCCCGGCCGATGCGCTCAATCACCAGCGGCGCCAGGCCAAGGGTCGGCTCGTCCAGCATCAGCAGCCGCGGACAGGACATCAGCCCCCGTCCGATGGCGAGCATCTGCTGCTCACCACCGGAGAGCGTGGAGCCCTGCTGGCCCATCCGGGGCTCCAGCTCGGGGAAGAGGTCGAGCACGAGCTTCCGCTGCCGTATCCGCAGCGCCTCAGGGGAGTTGAAGGCGCCGATCCGCAGGTTCTCGGCGACCGTGAGCGGGAAGATGCGCCGGCCCTCGGGTACGTGCACGACGCCGGAGCGCATCACGTCCTCCGTCGTGCGCGGCAGCGGCGCGCCGTCGAGTTCGACCCGGCCGCGGGCGTGCCCGCCGCGGGGCAGGGTGCGGGAGATCGTCCGCAGCAGCGTGGTCTTCCCCGCACCGTTGGAGCCCAGGACCGCCACCACCTCACCGGGGCTGACCTGCAGCGACAGTCCGGCAAGGGCGTGGTCCGCGCCACCGTAGCCCACGTGGAGACCGTCAATGGCCAGCATCGGCGACCTCCGCCGACCGGAGGACTCGGCACATCGGCGCCCGTGCCCGCGAGCCTTCGCCCTGGGGCGGCCGAGGGGTCCCGGCCGGGAGCTGAGGACGGCCCACTCGTAAAGGAACGCCGTCAGTAGTGCTGACGAGAGGTTCTGTCGTCATGCGGGTCCTCCCGGAAGAGGCGGGAAGGAGAACAACGAGGCAGGGGCAGCGGAGGCGATCCTCTCCGCGCATCCGGCCGGCGCGGACGGGCCGCGCGCGGCGTACACAGGCCCTCGGGGTGACCGGACCCCGTGGGGCAGACACCGTAGCGATCTGGTATACCAATCTGGTACTCCACTTTGGTATACCAGCTTGCATCCGCCGTCAAGAGCTCCAGTCGGACCGCGGGCAAGTCGAGGCGACCGGGCGGCAGCACCGGCCGGCGTTTCCGCGGTCTTTCCTCAGTTGGCCCCGTTGGCGCGCACGGCGACCCGGTTGCATCCCCGCCGCGGGGGGCCAATGCCTCATGACAGTTCGGTCGGCGGGCCGCTGCTGTGGCCGGAAGACGAGCCGTGGCCCCACTGCGACGGCCTCATGAGGCGGACGTTTGCCGGTCGCGCTGCTCTACGGGCGGGACGTGCCCGTTTTGCAGGCACCTGACGGAACAGACCTGCTGCAGGTTCTGTGGTGCCCCTTCGAACACCCGGCATTGCCCAGGACCGCGCTGTTCTGGCGGTCGGCGGCCACCGTCACCGACGTCCTCCGTACGCCGCCCGAACCGCCCGCGATGCAGTTCGACACCTACCTGCCCGGGCCGTGCCTGCTCGGCCCGGAGCGGGTCACCGAGTACGCTGATGCAGTAGCCGGCCACCGCCTGCGGCGGCCGGCCCTTTCGCACCGCTCCCCGGCCACCTGGTGACGGTGGGTGGCACTCAGGACTCGGGCCCGGTTCCTTGGGCGGCTGCGCCGAGCAGCGGCGGGTCGTCAGCACGGCGTCGGTCCAGGTAACAACCGGCTCCCCGAGGTGCGAAGGTCAACGCGTCCCGGATGCACCGGTCTTGAGGCGGATGCCGTCGCTCACGTTCTCGAAGACCGGCTCGTGGCGATCCCAGTCCGCGCTGGGCGTGGAGAGGTAGATCGCGTACTCCTTCTCGCCGGGGCGTCCGAACCCCAGGTCCCGGGCGCGCCATTCACGGGCGCGGCCCTGCCAGGTGAACTCCCAGATCGCGGCCGGCATACCCCGGTAGGTCGTGCTCTGCATCCGCAGTTGGCGGTAGCCGGGGAGCTTTCCCTCCTGGATGGACTTGGTCTCGTTGTCCTTGAAGTGCTGCAGGGGGTCGGTGCTCGCGTAGTCGAGGGCGACGACGCGCAGGCCGGCCATGCCCGTCGGGTCTATGTAGGCGACGCCCTCGCCTTCCTCCTCCAGGTCCTGACGCGTCCAGCCTTCGGGGACGGGGAAGGAGATCTCGAACTCCTCTTCCCGCACCAGTTGGTAGCCCTCCGGTACGGGAGCGGGGGCGGGATCGGGCTTGGGCTTCGGGGTGGTGGAGGCGGAAGGCTTCTTCTCGGCGGCGGTGCCGGCGTCCTTGTCCTCGTCGGGCAGCGCGAAGTACGCGCCGGCGAGCAGCGCCGGCACCGTGACGGCCATGGCCGTCACCCACACGCCGGTACGCCGTCCTCGTCCGCGCCCGTGCCGCACCGTGGCGGCGTCCGTTCCGTACGCCGGTGGCGCCGGCGGCGCCGTGGCCGGGAGTTCGGGCACGGTGGGGCGTGCATTCGTGGCGGGGCCGGCGCCCGCCAGGTGCCGCAGTCGCCGCTCCACCTCCGGTGCCGAGGGCCGGGCCTCCGGGTCCTTGGCGAGGAGTTCCGCGATCAGAGGGCCCAACGCCTGGCCGCCGACGGGCTGTTCGAGGGGATCGACGGCTATCGCGTAGGCGGTTTCGAGCGGCGTGGCCCGGCGGAAGGGCGGCCGCCCCTGCACGGCCTGGTAGAGGGTCGCGCCCAGGGCCCACAAGTCGGAGGAAGGAGCCGGGTCCGCGCCCTTGAGACGTTCCGGAGCACAGAAGTCGACGGAACCGACCATCTCACCGGTGCGCGTGAGGGTGGAGGTGTCCGCGACGACCGCGATCCCGAAGTCCGTCAGGACGACGCGCCCGTCGGCTCCGAGGAGCACGTTGCCGGGCTTCACGTCGCGGTGCAGGACCCCGGCGGCGTGCGCGGCACGCAGCGCCGCGATCACGCCGATGCCGATTCTGACCGCCTCGGCGGTCTCCAGCGGGCCGTCCTTCTTCAGTACCTCGTCGAGGGCGGGGGCGGGCACGTACTCCATGACGATGCAGGGCAGTCCCTCGTCGTCCACCACGTCGTGCACCACCACGACGTTGGGATGCGTGATCCGGGCGGCGCTGCGCGCCTCGCGCCTCGTACGCTCGAAGAGGGTGGCGCGCTCGCCGTCCTTCAGGTGCGGCGGCAGATGCAGCTTCTTGAGCGCGACCTGCCGGCCGAGAACCTCGTCCTCGGCGTGCCAGACGGTGCCCATGCCACCGCGACCGATCCGCTCCAACAGGCGGTACCGTCCCGCGACCAGCCGCCCGGGCCCGTCGGCCGCCGTGCCGTCCCCCACGTGATGCTCCTCATCCTGCGCCCGTGTACACACTCGCGTCCGGTGTTGTGACCTTGACACGATATCCGTCCGGCTGCCGGGGACTTCGCCGTACACACAGAGGGACCGGGCGTGCAGCCCCGAGTTCTGACCCGACACCGTAGCCGGGCCCGCCGATCCCAAGTCCGGCGGGGCTCGGTCGGGTTGGGTTGTGTGCCGCGGGACACTTCCCGCGGCGGCCTTCGGTGACGAGCGGTCAGCGGGGCAGTGCCGGGCCCGGCCGGGGGCCGGGCCCGGTGCTGAGCCGGTGTCAGATCAGGCCCCAGAACTGCGCCGTGTAGTAGCCGGCGCAGATGCGGTCCGGGTAGTACGTGCCGGTGGTCCCGCACTGCCCGGCGGCCGTGCCCGGGTCGACGGGCAGACCGTGGCCCATGCCGGAGATCGTGTACGTCTCCACCACGGAGCGGCCGGATGCGTCCTTGTACGAGGCCCTCGTCGTGCCGCCGGGCAGCGTCGTCGTCTCCGCCGGCGTCTGGCCCGTACCCCATACGTCCGTCCACTGGTCGCGCGACTCGACCGCGTTCGCCGGCACCACCGTGGTGTCGCCGGTGCCGTGCCAGATCGCCACCCGCGGCCACGGCCCGCTCCAGCCGCCCGAGGCGGCACGCGCCAAGTCGCCCCATTGCTGCGGGGTCTTGCCGGCCGAGACGTACATGCACGTGTAGGCGTCGACGAGGCTGCGCGCGCAGCCGGCCGGGATGCCCGCGGCGATGGAGCCGCCGGCGAAGACATCGGGGTACGCGGCCAGCAGCCCCGCGGTCATGGCGCCGCCGGCGGACAGGCCGGTGACGTAGACGCGGTCGGAGTCCGTGCCGTAGAGCCCGGTGGCGTGATCGGCCATCTGCTTCACGGAGAGGGCCTCGCCCTGACCGCGCGCGGTGTCGCCCGACTGGAACCAGTTGAAGCAGGAGCTGGCGTTGTTGACGCTCGTGGTCTGCGGATAGACCACCGCGAAGCCGTGCGCGTCGGCCAACTCGGCCCAGCCGGAATGGCCGTGGTAGTCGCTCGCGCTCTGCGTGCACCCGTGCAGCGCGAGCACCAGCGGCGCGCCGGCGGGCAGGCCGTCGGGCACGTAGGCGTACATGGCGAGGTTGCCGGGGTTGGAGCCGAAGCCGGTGACCCGCGTGAGGTCCGCCGCCGAGGCGTTTGCCGGCGCCGCGAGCGCTCCGGCGACCAGGGCGAACAGTGCGAAGAGCACCGCGCGGGGGCGAGCACGGGCACGGTCACGAACCGCCATGGCGTTCTCCCGTCGTGTGGGGGGGGTGAGGGATGGGCGCCCGGCCAGGCCGTCCCCGTGCCGGGTGCCCCGGTCTCGCACGCTAGGCACGCACCGCCGCCACGCCATCGGAGAGGCCATACACACCTGCCGGCTCCGGCCTGTGGCCGGACTCCACCACCAGCCGCGCCCGGCGGGTCAGCGCACCGTGGGCGGTCGCAGCCTCAGATAGGCGGCCACCGCGGAGACGAGCAGGATCACGCAACCGGCGAAGACCAAACCGGCGTTGCGCACCCCCAGTTCCACCGTCAAGGCGCCGACTCCGACGACCGGCAGCGAGATCCCCACATAGGCGAAGACGAAGAAAGCCGAGAGGGTCGCGCTTCGCTGCAGTTCCGGCGCCGCCGAGCCGATCACTGTCAGGCCCGCGCGGAAGGACAGGCCCTGTCCCACGCCGCCGGTGACCGCGCCGACGACGAGGATCGGCAACGACTCCACCAGCAGCGAGGCCCCGAGGAGCAGGAGGCCCAGGACCAGCACCACGCAGCCCAGCGGCAGCGCCTTGACCGGGCCCACGCGGCCCATGAGCAACTGGCCTCCGGTCGAGGCGCAGAAGACGGAGAAGACGACGGCGCCGACGACCGCGAGGTTGTGCACGCCCAGGACCGTCGCCATGAAGTCCGCGGCGACCGCGGTGAACACCCCCAGCATGGAGAAGCCGGCGAAGGCCGCCAGCGCACCGGGCACGAAGACCCCGCGGACGACCGGAGGGATCGTCATGCCCTGGGGCCGCAGGGAAGGCCGGGGACGGCGGCGGTGCACCGTCTCGGGAAGCATCCAGATGACCGCGGCGGCGACCGCCAGGAGAGCCAGGTGCACGAGGAACGGCAGTTTCAGCGGCCAGGTCGCGTATTCGGCGAGGATCCCGGAGAGGAGGGGCCCGAGGCCGAGACCTCCCATATTGGCGGCGGTCGCCGCGAAGGCGGCACGGGCGCGGCGTCCCGGCGGCGCCAGGTCCAGGACGGCCGCGGTGGCCGTACCGCTGAACAGGCCCGCGGAGAAGCCGGAAAGCACCCGGCCGGCGAAGAGTTCAGGCAGCCCCTGCTCGAACACGAAGAACAGGGCGCTCGCCCCGGCCAGTGCCGCGGCACACAGCAGGATCGGCCGCCGGCCCAGGAGGTCGGAGAAGTCGCCGGCCACCAGCAGGGCGACGATGACGCCCACCGCGTAGACGGCGAAGACCACCGTGACCATCAGCTCGGAGAATCCGATCTCCTGCCGGTAGAGCCCGTACAGCGGGGTGGGCAGCGTGGTGCCGAGCATGCCCACCGCGAAGGCACCCGCCGCTGCCAGATATCCCGGCCGGCGGGCCGGTGGTCCGCTGTGGAGCTTGCGATCGGCCACGCTTCACCCGACGCCCGTGCCCGGTACGCAGCCCCCGGCCCTCTGGCCTGTCATCACGTTCCCGACGGGTAAGGGCCGTCGACCGGGGTGGTCGCGGCCGTGCAGAGGGGATTCACACCGCCTGCCTAGCCCACGGAGCCGGAAGGTCCGGGGAGGCTCGCGTTCGGCTCACCCCGACGGACGCACACGGCCCGGGCGCGCGACGATTCGGGAGGCTTCGGGTCGGCACCCCCGCCGGCTTCAGCGACGCGCGCGTCTCGCCACGATGACATGGGCACCCGCCAGGCTGAGGGCCGTGTTCAGCTCGGGCGGGCACGGCTTGTCCGTGATCAGGGTGTCGAACCCGTGCAGTTCGCACACCCGGTGCACCGCCGTGCGGCCGAGCTTGCCGGAGTCCGCGAGGACGTAGCGGTGCGCGGCGTTGGCGAGCATGACGCGCTTGGTGGCGACCTCGTCCAGGTGGAAGTCGGTCAGTCCGTACTGGGCGATGCCCCCGGAGCCGATGAAGGCGGTGTCGGCGCGCAGGTCGGCGAAGAACTCCACGGCCCGGACGTTGGAGCAGGCCAGGTCGCCCGCGCGCACCCGACCGCCGCTGACCAGCACCTCGACGCCGGGGCGGCTGCTGACCTCCGCGGCCACGAGCAGGGAGGGGGTGGCGATGACACCGACATGGTCGGCGGGCAGGGCCCGCGCCACCTCCAGGGCGGTGGTTCCGACGTCGATGACGACGGTCTGGTGGGGCTTGACCAGGGCTGCCGCGGCCTTGCCGATCGCCGCCTTCTCCTCGGCGAGGATGCCGCTGCGCTCCGCGAAGGGCGCCTCCTCCCCGACCGGCTCCTGGCGGCTGGTGGCGCCGCCGTGGACCCGGGTGAGCTCACCGCGCCGTTCGAGGAGGGCCAGGTCCCTGCGGATCGTCTCCTGGGAGACGCCGAGCAAGGTGGTCAGGTCATCGGTGGTGACGAACTTGAGCCGGGAGATCTCAGCGACGATCTTGCGGTGTCGCTCGGCAGCGAGCACGACTCACCCCTTGGATACGTGACCGTTTTTGTGGAGCTGTGACTGCATCCTACGGCCGTATCACGGGGCCGCCGGACCGAGCGTCCGAGCGCAAGCGTGGACGGTGCGCGCGACACCCCCTTGACTATGCTCGGGCATGGATCCACAATCACAGGAATTCTCAGTCAGAAATCCACATGAACGGTCAGGCGGTCGAGCTATGGCAGACGTAGAGGCACGTCCCCCGGGAGCGGAGCCGGCCCGCCAGGACGGCGGCCCGCCCCCGCAGCGGATGGCGCGCGAGCTGGGCTGGTACGCCTCGTTCTCCGTGGCCTTCGGCTTCGTCTCGATCGCCACCGGGATCTTCACCACCTACGGGGCCGTCCTGAGCACCTCGGGACCCCGCGGCATCTGGGCCTGGCCGATCTCCGTGGTCGGCCAGCTCTCCATCGCCCTCGTCTTCGGCGCCCTCGCGGCCAGGATCCCGATCAGCGGCTACTCCTACCAGTGGGTGTCGCGGATCGTCGGGCCGGTATGGGGCTGGATCATGGGCTGGGTCTCGTTCGCCTTCCTGGGGGTGGTCCTCGTCGCCGTGGACTACACCATCGCCTCGACGATCCTCCCCGAGCTGTTCCAGTACGTCGGCACCACCCAGAACGCCTGGGTGATCACCGCCGTCGTGGTGCTGCTCCAGGCCGTCCTGGTGGCCGCCTCGACGCGCTTCACCCACCGGGTCAACAGCACGGCGGTGACCGTGCAGCTCATCGGCATGATCGCCCTGACCGTGCTGCTGTTCGTCGTCGGCGCCCTGACCGGCAAGCTGGATTTCGGCCATCTCTTCGAGGCCGGTCCCGTTCCCGAGAGCGGGTACTACGCGCTGGGCGGCGCCACCGAGGCGGGGCCTTTCGCCCTGGCGTTCCTGCTGGGCGCCTTCACCATCGTCGGGTTCGAGTCCGCGGCCAACCTGGCGGAGGAGACCAAGAACCCGGCCCACGTCATCCCCAGGGCCATGGTGCAGGCCGTGATCTCCCTGGGCGTGCTCGGCCTGCTCTTCCTGATCGCCATCACCGCCGCGGCCGGGCGCGTCCACGGGGTCGGCGCCTCGGACACCCCGGTGGCCACCGTGATCACCGCCGTGCTCGGCTCGGTGGTGGGCAAGATCCTCCTGGTCCTGGTGGTGATCTCGATCTTCTCGTGCGGGCTCGTGATCACCCTCAGCGGCACCCGGCTGGTGTACGCGATGTCCCGGGACGAGCGCTTCCCTGGCTGGCAACTGCTGCGCCGCATCCACCCGCGCACCGCGACGCCGCTGAACGCCTCGGTGTTCATGATGCTGGTCGCCCAGATCATCCTCGCGGTCTTCTCCCAGTCCACCGACGCGCTGTTCGAGCTCTTCTCGGCCGGCACCCTGCTGCCCGCCCTCATCTACGCGGGAACCGTCGCGATGTACGCGGCAAAGCGCCGCTCCCTGCCGCCGTCCCGGGGCTTCACTCTGGGCCGCTGGGAGATCCCGGTCCTCGTCGTCGCGGCCGTGTGGCTGGTCTACGAGCTGCTGATCTTCCGCGACGCCTCGTTCCGGGCCCCGTGGATCTACGTGCTGGTCCTCTTCGCGATCGGCGCCGTGTACTTCGCCGGCCTGCTGCTCCGCAGCGGCCGGGCCGGGCTGACCATGCCCGACCTGGCCGACGTCGACCGGTCGCTGGACACGGCCGACACCGCGATCCCGCGGCCCAAGGCCGCCGAAGGGAACGCACGTTGAGCGCCATCCTCGCCATCGACCAGGGCACCTCCGGCACCAAGGCCATCGTCGTCGACGCCGAGGAGGGGATCGTCTCCCTCGCCGAGGAGACGATCCGCCCCACCTACCTCCCCGGCGGAGGCGTCGAGCAGGACCCGCACGAACTGCTCGGCTCCGTCCTCGGCACCGGCAGCCGAGCCGTCCGCGAGGCAGGCCGGCCGATCGACTGCGTAGCCCTGGCCAACCAGGGCGAAACCATCCTGGCCTGGGATCCGGCCACCGGCGCGCCGCTCTCCCCCGCCCTCGTCTGGCAGGACCGGCGGGCCGAATCCGTCTGCGCGGAACTGGCCGACCGGGCCGGCGACATCGCGCGGCGCACCGGGCTCGTGCTCGACCCGTACTTCTCCGCACCCAAGATGGCCTGGCTGCGCCGCCACCTCACCCGCGAGGGGGTGGTGACGACCACCGACACCTGGCTGGTGCACCACCTCACCGGGGAGTTCGTCACCGACGCCGCCACCGCCAGCCGCTCCCTCGTCCTCGATCTCACCCGCGCCACCTGGGACGACGAACTCCTCGGTCTGTTCGGCCTGGGCGGCGAGCGGCTGCCCCGCATCGTCGCCTCCGACGAGATCGCCGGCACCACCCGGGCCTTCGGCCCGGCCGTGCCCGTGGCCGGGCTCGTCGTCGACCAGCAGGCGGCGCTGGTCGCCGAGGGCTGTCTGGAGCCCGGCTCCGCGAAGTGCACCTACGGCACCGGTGCGTTCCTGCTGGCCAACACCGGCCGGAACCCGGTGCGTTCCGGCGCCGGACTGACCACGTCGGTGGCCTGGCAGCGGCACGGCCACACCACGTACTGCGTGGACGGGCAGGTCTACACCGTCGCCTCCGCGGTGCGCTGGCTGGAGGATCTCGGGCTCGTACGGTCCGCGACCGAACTGGACTCGCTCGCCGCCACCGATACGGAAAGGGTGCTGTGCGTCCCCGCGTTCGCCGGTCTGGCCGCCCCGTGGTGGGCCCCCGACGCCGCCGCCTCCTTCACGGGCATGACGCTGGCCACCCGCCGCGAGCACCTCGTCGGTGCGGTGCTGCAGGGCATCGCGGCGCAGGTCGCCGAGCTGTGCACGCTGGTGGCCGGCGACATCGGCACGCCGCTGCGCCGGCTGCGCGCGGACGGCGGCCTCACCAGATCCGCCGCCCTCATGCAGGCCCAGGCCGACATCGCGCAGATCCCTGTGGACGTCTACCCTCACGACCACGCCACCCCCCTGGGCGCGGCCGCCCTGGCGCGGTGCGCCCTCGATCCGGCGCTCAGCCTGGCGGAGGCCGTAGGCGACTGGCAGCCCACCACCGTCTACGAGCCCCGATGGCCCCGGGAACGGGCCGAAGAATTCCGTACGGCGTGGGCAGCCGCCGCCGAAGCCGCCAAGGGAGATCCCGCATGACCGCCACCCTCCCTCGCCCGCACGACGGCGTCTTCGACGTCGCGGTGATCGGCGGAGGCATCATCGGCGCGGCCATCGCCCGCGAGCTGTCCGGATACGACCTCGCCGTCGCCCTGCTCGAGGCCCGCGACGACGTGGGCGACGGCACCAGCAAGGCCAACACCGCGATCCTCCACACCGGCTTCGACGCCAAGCCCGGCACGCTCGAGTCCGAACTGGTCGCCCGCGGCTACCGGTTGCTCGGCGCGTACGCCGAGGCCACCGGCATCCCCGTGGAACGCACCGGAGCCATCCTGGTGGCCTGGACCCGCGAGGAGCTGGACGCCCTGCCCGGGCTGAAGGAGAAGGCCGAGGCCAACGGCTACGAGCACTGCCGGATCGTCGGCCCCGACGAGGTCTACCGGGACCTGCCCGACCTCGGCGAGGGTGCGCTGGGCGGTCTGACCGTCCCGGACGAGGCCGTCATCTGCACCTGGACCACCAACCTCGCGCTGGCCACCGACGCACAGCGGCGCGGCGCCGCCCTCCTGCTCCGGCACGCCGTCACCGGCATCGACCCCGGAGACGAGGCGACCCTCCTGCACACGGCGGCCGGTGACGTACGGGCCCGCTGGGTCGTCAACGCGGCCGGCCTCGGCGCCGACCACGTCGACCGCCTCCTCGGGCACGACCGCTTCACGGTCACCCCCCGCCGCGGCGAGCTCTTCGTCTTCGACAAGCTGGCCCGCCCGCTCGCGGACAAGATCATCCTTCCGGTGCCCTCGTCCCGCGGCAAGGGAGTGCTCATCGCCCCGACCGTCTACGGCAACGTGATGCTCGGCCCCACCGCCGAGGACCTCACCGACCGCACCGCCACGGCCACGTCGGAAGAGGGCTTCGACTTCCTCCTCACCAAGGGCGCGCGCCTGATGCCGCGCCTGCTCACCGAAGAGGTCACCGCGAGCTACGCGGGCCTGCGCGCCGCGATCGACCACCCCGACTACCTCATCGAGACCGACCCGCCACAGCGCTACGTCCTCGTCGGCGGCATCCGCTCCACAGGGCTGACCGCGGGCATGGCCATCGCCGAGCACGTCCGCGGCCTGCTGGCCGACGCCGGCCTCGCCATGCGGGCGCGCGAGACACTGCCCGAGCCGCCGCGGATGCCCAACATCGGCGAAGCCTCCCCGCGCCCGTACCAGGACGCGGACCTCATCGCCCGCGACCCCGCCTACGGCACCCTCACCTGCTTCTGCGAGCGGGTCACCGAGGGCGAGATCCGCGACGCCTGCCACACCGCCGTGCCCGCGCGGACCCTGGACGGACTGCGCCGCAGGACCCGCGCCATGAACGGCCGCTGCCAGGGCTTCTACTGCGGCGCGGCCGTCGCCGCCCTGTACGAACAGCACCATTCCCATGACGGCTGCCACGACCACAGCGGGGACGACCGATGACTCACCAGCCGCCCCTCACCACCACCGACGTGCTCGTGATCGGCGCAGGCCCCGCCGGGCTGACCGCCGCCGCCGATCTGGCCGCGGGCCGGGCCGGCGAGGTCCTGGTCGTCGACCGCGAGCCGGCCGCCGGCGGGATCCCCCGGCACAGCGACCACACCGGCTACGGGCTGCGTGACCTTCACCGCGTGCTGTCCGGGCCCGCGTACGCCCGCCGTCTCGTCGACCGGGCCGCCGCGGCCGGGGCCGGGATCCGGACGCGTACCACCGTGACCGGCTGGGCCGACGCAGCTACCGTCGAAATCACCAGCCCCGAGGGCCGCTACCGCATCCGCGCACGGGCCATCGTGCTGGCCACCGGGGCACGGGAGCGTCCCCGCACCGCACGCCGCATCCCAGGAGACCGCCCCGAAGGGGTTCTCACCACCGGTCAGTTGCAGAATCTCGTCCATCTCCACCACCGCCCCGTCGGCAGACGCGCCGTGATCGTCGGCGGCGAACCCGTGAGCTGGTCCGCGGCCCTCACCCTCCGCGAAGCCGGCTGCACCCCCGCCCTGATGGTCAGCGAGCACCCGAAGGCGGAGTCCTACGCCGCGTTCAACGCCGCCGGGCGGACGGTGCTGCGCGTGCCCGTGGCCACCCGTACGCGCGTCACCCGCGTCATCGGAAAGAACCGCTGCGAGGCCGTGGAGATCGAGCACCTCGACACGGGCCGCCGCCGCACGGTCGCCTGCGACACCGTGGTCTTCACCGGCGACTGGATCCCGGACCACGAACTGGCCCGCGCAGCCGGCCTCATCCTCGATCCCGGCACGCTCGGACCGCTCACGGACACCGCACTGCGCACCAGCAGCCCCGGGGTCTTCGCGGCCGGCAACCTCCTGCATCCGGTGGACACCGCGGACATCGCCGCCCTCGACGGCCGCCATGTCGCCGCGCAGGTCCGCCGCCATCTGGACGGCGAACGCCGGTCCGCCGAGGGCGTACGCCTGATCGCGGGCGCCCCGTTCCGCTGGATCGCCCCGCAAGTCCTGCGGCCCGGCGACCCGGCACCGCCCTCCGGCCGGCTGCTGCTGTGGACGGACACCTTCGTCCGCTTTCCCCGAATCACCGTCCGGCAGGACTCCGGGACCGTCACCACCCGCCGGCTCCCCTGGCCGGCCGCCCCCGGCCGCGCCTTCCGGATCCCGTCGGCCCTGCTGGACGGCGTCTCGCCCGCGGGCGGCCCGGTGCACATCGGGGTGCGGTAACCGCCCGGCGGCGGCAGTCGGCCCGGTTCGCGGCCGGGCGTGGCAGGGTACACGTCGCCCCGGGGCCGATGGACACCCCTTCTTCTTCTACCCGGCCGAGGACGCCGACTCGATCCCCTACCACAAGTCCTCGGCGATGAACGGCGAGCTCACGAGGATCGAGGACATCGTCCTGGTCTCGTGCTCTAGAAGAACGAGCTGTCGCCGCCCAGTTGGACCGCCTCGTAGTACGCCTCGGCCGCGTTGAGGCAGGTGAGGCGGGGGAGACGGGAGCCGTCCCGGTCGTCGCAGATGCGGCGCGTCTCGGTGCGGAAGCGGCCGTCGATCCAGTTCTCGGTTTCGCGGGTGGGGCTCAGCTTCCGCTCGTGCTTGCCGCCGTAGTTGCGGTAACCGAAGTCGTGGAGCGCACACGCGGGACGGAACACCTCGCGGTACGGGGCGTAGCCGGTGGGGACGGAGCAGCCGTCGGTCGTCCAGTTGAGGGGGGCGTGCGGGGTTTCGGCGAATTCCCCGTAGGTGAGGTTCATGAGGGCGTCGGCCTGCTCGCACGGCGTCGGCGCTGCTGCGGGAGCGGAATCGGTGCCGGCGGCGGCCCGGGCTGTGGTGGCGCCGAGGGAGGCCGCTGTCAGGAGGGCCAGGGTGGCGGCTGCTGTCGACAGATTCGCGCGCAGGATACGGCTGATCTTGTTCCTGCCGGAGGCTGCGCATCGCTCACACGATTACGCAGGCCCGGGCACGAATCCGCCCATGAGGGCCTACCGGACCGCCCGTTCGGCCGAAGCGGGGCCTGCCCGGGGCGGAGGGCTTGTTCGCCCCCGCGCCGGGCAGGCGCCGGTTTCGGTCAGGGAGCGTCGAGGGACTCCTCGATGCCCTTCATCTCCTCGTCCGTGACTTCCTGGACCAGACGCTGGCCGGTCTTGTCATCGATACCCTCGCAGGCCTCAGGCTTCTCTTCGCCGGCGCCCTCCTTGCCCGCCGCGGCGTCCTTGAGCTGCTGGGTGATGGCCTCCTTGCAGGCTGCCTCATCCCCCTCGCTGTCGCTACCACAACCGGCCACGGCGAAGGTCAGAGCCGCCGCGGCCGCAGCGAGAGCGGATACACGGGCAGTGCGCTTGTGCATGATTCCCCTAGCAAATACGTGTTCGGACCGGTGAATCCTGTCCGACCGCGGCGGCCCGTGTCTTCCGGTGTGACTGTTTGGTGACCTGACCGGGACACGATCACAAGGATTCGGATCGTCAGGTTCGAAGAGCCGGCTGTTCTACGCGTGTCACTCGAACGGCCCGGCCCGGCAAGTCCGGCATACGTGCCTGTCAGAGGCTGGTATCACGGCATTTACCCCCGTGGGAGGACCTGTATGGCCACGCCCGATCCCATCGACCGCGGCGACTTCGAGGCCGCCGACCGCGGCTTCCTCGCCGGCCCCGCCGAGCGGCAGGTCACGGCCGCGGACGGGCGGGTGGTAGGGGACTTCGACGATACGGCCTTCCTCAGTTCCCTTCCCGATGGCAACCATCCCGACACCGTCGACCCCAGCCTGTGGCGGCAGGCGAAGCTGTGTGCGCGTGCCGGGCTGTACGAGGTGACCGAGGGCGTGCTGCAGGTGCGTGGGTACGACCTGTCGAACATGACCCTGATCGAGGGCGACCAAGGGGTCGTCGTCGTGGATCCGCTGATCTCGCGGGAGACCGCCGCCGCCGCGCTGGCCCTCTACCGCGCGCAGCGTGGCGACCGGCCCGTCACCGGCGTGGTCATCACGCACTCGCACCTCGACCACTTCGGCGGCATCCTCGGGGTCCTCGACCAGGACGCGGACGTGCCGGTCGTCGCCCCGGCCGGGTATCTGGAGCACGCCGTGGCGGAGAACGTCTACGCCGGCACCGCGATGCTGCGCCGCGGCTTCTACTACGGCGGCATGAACCTGGAGCGCGGCCCCACCGGGCTGGTCGGCACGGGGCTGGGCTTCACCGCCTCCACCGGTACGCCCGCGCTGCTGCCCGCCACGACGGACATCACCCACACCGGGCAGACCGAGACCGTCGACGGGGTGCGGTTCGTCTTCCAGATGACGCCGGGCACCGGGGCGCCGTCGGAGATGAACTTCCTGCTGCCCGACCACCGCGCGCTGTGCATGGCCGAGAACGCCACCCACAACCTGCACAACATCCTGACCCTGCGCGGCGCCGTGGTCCGCGACGCCCGGGTGTGGGCCCGTTATCTGGACGAGGCGCTACGGCTCTTCGCCGCCGGCGCCGACGTGCTGTTCGCCTCCCACCACTGGCCGACCTGGGGGCAGCAGGCGATGCGCGACTTCCTGACCGAGCAGCGGGACCTGTACGCGTATCTCCACGACCAGACCCTGCGGCTGGCCAACCAGGGCTGCACCGGCACCGAGATCGCCGAGATCATCGAGATGCCGCCGTCGCTCGCCGCCGCCTGGCACACGCACGGCTATCACGGCACCGTCAGCCACAACGTCAAGGCCATCTACCAGCGCTATCTCGGCTGGTACGACGGCCATCCCGCCTCGTTGTGGGAGCACCCGCCGGCCGAGACCGCGAAGCGCTACGCCGAGTGCATGGGCGGCGTCGACGCCCTGGTGGCCAAGGCGAGCGCGTACGCCGAGGACGGCGATCTGCGCTTCGCCGCGCAGCTCCTCAAGCACGCGGTGTTCGCCGACCCCGACCACACCGGCGCCAGGAATACGCTCGCCGGCGTCTTCGAACGGCTCGGCCACGGCGCCGAGTGCGCGACCTGGCGCAACTGCTATCTCGTCGGCGCCCGGGAGCTCCGCGAAGGCGTCGGCCGGACCGATATCGCCGCGAGCAGCCTGATGGCCGCGCTCAGCGTGGAGCAGCTCCTCGACTCCGTCGCCATCGTCGTCGACGGCCCCCGGGCGTGGGACCTCCACCTCACCCTGGACTGGCACGTCACCGACCTCGGCGAGCACCACCGCGCCACGCTCTCGCACGGCGCCTTCACCCACCACCGCCTCGACGGCCATGCCGCGGAGCCGGCGGACGTGTCGCTGACGCTGACCAAGGCCCAGTTGCCCGCGCTGCTGGCGGGTGGGGATCCGGAGGACATCGAGCACACGGGCGACCTGGGCGTGCTGCGCACCCTGCTGTCCGTCCTCGATGAGCCCGACCCGGACTTCGCCGTCGTCACCCCCTGAGGTAGTACGGGATCAGCCCGCGGGCGGCGGGCCCCAGCCGCCGTGCGGCTGCTGCGGCTGCTGCGGGGGCGGCGGGGCGCCGTAGGGCTGCTGTGCCGGGTACGCCGGGGGCTGCTGCGCGGCGTGCCGGGTCGAACCGCCGGGGCCGCGGTCCAGTACACCGCAGGCCACCGCGCCGATCATGAGGCCGATGCCCAGGTACGAGCTGGACTCGCGGATCTGCTGGAACTCGATGCTCTCCACGTCAGAGCGCTCCGCGATCATCGGCATCGCGAATCCCTGCACGAGGAAGTACAGGCCACAGACGAACAGCAGCCATCCGAAGATTTTCATACGCGGCACCCTACGTCGGGCACGTGCGAAACCAGGCCGGATTCCGCTTCCCGAAGTCCACGCGGCCACACGGGCGTTCAGGCTATGTCGCCCGCCCAGACCCAGCGCCCCGGAGAGCCGGGCGCGGGGGCGTACGTGGCGCGGCCGCCGGCGCCGAAGCGGCCCAGCTCGGTGGGCAGGGCCGCGCCCGCGGCGGTCTCCGCCGCGGTCCACCCTGTGATGTCGAGCAGCAGCCCGTCCAGAGGGCCGCCGACCAGCTCCGCGTAGTCCCTGCCCGGCCGCGGCCCCGGGTGCGGATCGTCGTGTTCCGTGCCGTACACCCGGCCGCGCAGCAGCTCCTCGTCCCTGTCCATGACCCCAGCCTCTCAGCCGCCACTGACAGTCCGCCCCGGCCGGGCCACCCGGGGCCGCGCGGTGCCGGGGAGCGGCCCGTATGCTGCTCGCATGGCATGCCGCATCACCGAACTGGTCATCGACACCGCCGCCCCCGAGCGGCTCGCCGCGTTCTGGAGCGACGTCCTCGGTTACGTCGAGCTCGGCAGGGAGGACGACGGCACCATCGAGATCGGGCCGCCCGACGCCGGCTTCGGCGGCCTCCAGCCCACGCTCGTGCTGAGCGCGAGCAGCGAGCCGCGCAAGGGGAAGCTGCCCCTGCACATCGACGTCAACGCCACCGACCGCGACCAGGATGCGGAGCTGGAGCGGCTGCTGGCGCTCGGGGCCAGGCACGTCGACATCGGTCAGACGGGCGAGGAGAGCTGGTACCCGCTCGCCGACCCCGAGGGCAACGAGTTCTGCCTGCTGCGCTCCCGGGTGCGGCCCGTGGGCTGACGCCCTCCGTGCCGCTTCTGCCGTCACGCGTCGAAGCGGCTGCGCGCGTCCTCGATGTGGCCCAGGTACTGCTGGGTCCAGCCGCACATGGCGTCGACCGTGGCCCGCAGGGCACGGCCCGGCTCGGTGAGGGTGTACTCGACCCGCGGCGGGACCGTGGGGTAGACCTTCCGGTCGACCAGGCCGTCACGTTCCAGCGTGCGCAGGTTCTGGGTGAGCATCTTGTGGCTGACGCCGTCGACCTCCTTGCGCAGCTCGCCGAAGCGCAGGGTGCGCTCGCCGAGCGCCTCGATGATCAGCAGCGCCCACTTGTTGGCCACGTCGGAGAAGATCTCCCGGGCCAGGGAGTCCGCGCGCCTGAGGTCCGCGTCCCCGGGCAGGCCCCCGCTTTCGTGCTTGGTCACCATCTGGTTCCTCAGTTACCGAAAAGTGCGTTCTTCTAGGTCAACGCTCACTCTCTTACAGTTTCCGAGTAACCACAAGAGAGCACAGGGAAGGACCCTCACCATGGCCACCACCGACGCCTTCCACCACGGCGTGGCAGCCGAGAACGACTTCGGCTACGCCCAGGCGATCAGGTCCGGCGAGCTGATCCACGTCTCCGGGCAGGTCGCCTTCGACGAGGCGGGCGAGTTCGCGCACGCGGACGACTGCGCCGCGCAGCTCACGCTGACGTACGCCAACCTCGACAAAGTCCTGGAGCACTACGGCGCCACCCGCAACCAGATCGTCTCGCAGACCGTGTACGGCGTGCGCCTCCAGCAGAACGCCGAGGCGATCTCGGCCGGCAACCTGGCCTACTTCGGCGCCCACCGCCCCGCCAGCACCGTCGTCGGCGTGACCGAGCTGGCCTTCCCCGGCCAGCTCGTCGAGATCGCCGTCGTCGTGGACACCCGGCTGCCCGCCTGAGCGACCCGTCTCACATCCGTTCCGCGCCTGCCCTGATGGCCTCGCGGATACGGACGTAGGTGCCGCAGCGGCAGATGTTGCGCAGGCCGTCGAGGTCGTCGTCGGTGATCTCGCGGCCCTCGGCTGCCACGCGGCGCACCAGGGCGACGGCGGCCATGATCTGGCCGGGCTGGCAGTAGCCGCACTGGACGACGTCGTGGTCGAGCCACGCCTGCTGCATGGGGTGCAGCTCGTCGTCGACGGTGTCCGCGAGGCCCTCGATGGTGGTGACCTCGTCGGCCGGGCGGAGTTCGCCGACGGGGATCGCGCAGGGGTTGACCGCCTTGCCGTTGAGGTGGCTGGTGCACGCCTTGCAGACGTTGATGCCGCAGCCGTACTTCGGCCCGGTGATGCCGAGGATGTCGCGCAGCACCCACAGCAGACGCTCGTCGTCGGCAGCGTCGACGGTGACCTGCTCGCCGTTGACGCGGAAGGTGTGCTCGGGCACGGGGGTCTCCTTGCCTCAGCGAGCCTGGTCCAGGCCGTCGGTCGGGGACGCGGGGATGGGCGGGACGGTCGGCTTGGGCTCGAAGGAGAGCGTGCCGTGGTTGATCGGGAAGACGGTCGGCATCGTCCCGGTCGCCCGCCCGTACGCGCACGCCACCGCGGCCATCGACGCGGCGACGCCCAACTCCCCCGCACCGCCGGGCTCGTCGGAGGTGTCGGGCATGACGATGATCTCCAGCTCGGGCGGGGTGTTCCACTGCCGGGTGTAGAAGTAGTTGTCCCAGCTCGCCTCCAGGAAGTGCCCGTCCCGCAGGTGGAGACTGGAGGTCAGCGTCTGGGCGATGCCGTCCATGAGGCAGCCCATCATCTGGGCCTGGAGCCCGCGCGGGTTGACCGTGAGGCCGACGTCGACGGCGAAGACGGCCCTGGTGACGCGGGGGCCCGCGACGCCGTCGCGGATGGGGCGGTTCACGGTCCCGGGGCGGCAGTCGATCTCCACGAGGGCGGCGCTGACCGACTTGTACTCGGAGTGGAAGGCGATGCCCTGCGCGGTGCCCTCGGGCATCTGCCGCCCCCAGTCGCCGGCTTCCGCGGCCTTCGCCAGGACCGCGCGGGAGCGTGCGTCGCGCAGGAAGTCGCGGCGGAAGCCGTACGGGTCCTTGCCCATCTTCGCGGCGAGCCGGTCCACGACCAGTTCCCGGGCGCAGACGACGTCCGGCGAGTAGACGTTGCGCATGCTGCCGGTGTTGAAGCCCTTGTCGGTCTCGTTGAGGAGCCGGGTGGCCGGCCCGAACTCGTACGGCATGGACTGGGTGAGGTGGAAGAAGGTCTGGGAGAAGCCGATGTCGCCGACCGGCAGCCGCGCGGCCATGGCGGTGAACAGCTCGCCGAGCCCGTGGCCGAAGTCGGTGGCGACGCTGGTGTGCCGCTGCCTGAAGCCGAGGACGGCGCCGCCGGCGTAGTCGGCGCGCACCCGGGAGGTGGCCATCGGGTGCGTACGGCCCTGGCGGGCGTCGTCGGCGCGGTGCCACATGAGCTTGACGGGCTTGCCGATTCTGCGGGAGACCTCGACGGCTTCCAGCGCGGCGTCGAAGAACAGCTTGCGGCCGAAGGAGCCGCCGCCCTGGACGACGTGGACGGTGACGCGGCCGAGGGGCAGGCCGAGCCTGGCGGCGATGGCCTCCTTGGCGACGACCGGCGACTTGAGCGCCGACCAGACCTCGGCGCGGTCGGGACGTACGTCGGCGATGGCGCAGTTGGGTTCGAGCGCGCTGTTGCTGCGGAAGTGGAAGGTGAACTTGCCCTCCACGTGGGGCGTGAGCGGGGGCAGCCCCATCGGCGGCTCGGCGGCGGCGAGTTCACGGAGCACGGTCTCGTCGGACTTGCCCTCGGCGGTGCCGGGCAGCCAGTCGACGCGCAGGGCTCGTACGGCATCGATGCACTGGCCGAAGGTCGCGGCGCGTACGGCCACGCCGGTATCGATCGGCACGACGTCCGTGACGCCCGGCATGGCGGCGACCTCGGCGAGGTTGGCCACAGCGCCCGGTTTGCCGTTGATGGTCGGCGGGCGGCAGACCATCGTGGGCTTCGCGCCGGGGACGTCGAGGTCCATCGCGAACTTCTTGCGGCCGGTGACCGCGTCCAGCGCGTCGATACGGTTGTGGGGCCTGCCGATGACCGTGAAGTCCTCGCGGGCGGTGAGCCGGACCTCGACGGGCTCGGAGCGGGTGGCGGCGGCCTTGGGGGCGAGGGCGCCGATGCCGACGGCGGCGCCGGAGCGGTCGTGGACGGTGCCGTCGCGCAGGGTCAGGTGCCCGACGGGCGCGCCGAGTTCGGCCGCGGCGGCGGTGAGCAGCCGGTGGCGGGCGACGGCGGCGGCGACACGGATGGGGGTGTACGTGGCGATGGTGGTGTTGGAGGCGCCGGTGAGCTGGTTGAAGAGCAGCTCGGGGCGGGCCTCGGCCAGCGTGACCCGTACCCGCTCGGGCGGCACCGCGAGTTCCTCGGCGACGAGCATGGCGGTGGAGGTGGTGATGCCCTGTCCGACCTCGGCGCGGGGCAGGGCGAAGGAGACGGTGCCGTCGGCTTCGATCTCGACGGTGATGAGGCCGGAGGTGGGCAGCGCGGCGGCGGTCATGACGTCGTTGAGGTCGAGGAGTTCGGTGAGGTCCGGCACGGCGGGGGCGGCACCGGCCGCGGGGGCGGGCGCGAGTGGGGCGGCGGCCACGAGGGTGGGGGCGGCCAGCACGTAGCCGAGGAGCCTTCGCCGGCCCGGTCCTTCGTACGGCCGTGCGCCGTTCGGTCCGGTCATCGTCCGGCTCCTTCCGCCCGGTTGCCCTGGGGTGCCGCCGCCGCGGGCTACGGGCCCGTGGAAGAGGAGTACCAGAACGTACCGGCCGGGGCGATGCCCGGCACAGAAGAGATCCGGCCCCGCGCGGTCGGTCGCCGCCCGGTCGCCCGCTGAGGGCGCGCACAGCATCGTCGCGGACAGGCCCTGCTTTCCCGGGCGCGGTGGAGTCGGCGCCGGGGCGGAGGGCGGGCTCCGGGCACGTACATCCGGCCGGTGACCGGCTACGGCGCCCGGGCTGCCGGCGTCAGGCCGCGGCGGCGCCCGGGCTCTGCGCGCTCCTCGCGGCTGACCGTTCCGCAGGGCCGGCTGCCGCTGTCCGTACGGAGGACTCATCCGCATGACGCCGCGGTCCGTCCCCGGCCGCCTGTTCTGCGCCGGGCAGCAGTGCGCGCAGGTCGCCGAACCAGGCGTCCATGTCCTCCGCGCGCGGCAGCCCGGTGCCGATCAGCAGACCGCGGAAGCCGGCCGCGAGCAGCCCGGCGGCCTTCTCGGGGGTGGCGATGCCGCTCGCGCTGACGGCCAGCCCCGCGCCGGCGGCCCGGACGCGCGGCAGCAGGTCGTGGCTGCGGCCCAGGTCGGGCTCGTCGCTCTCACGTCCGCGGACATCCTTGTTGTTCACGGCCACGACGCACGCCTCGGGCCGGGTGAGCGCGGACAGTTCGGCGCCGGAGGTGATCTCGACGAACGGCGTGACGCCGTGGGCCAGGCAGGCGTCGATCAGCACCCCCATGAGCCGGTGCGGCAGGATCGTGGCGGTGAGCAGCACGGCCGCCGCACCCGCCTCGGCGGCTTGCCTGATCTGCTTCTCCTTGGTGAAGAAGTCCTTGACGAGGACCGGCAGCGAGGTCGCCGCGACCACCTCGTCCAGGAGCCGGGCCGTGCCGCCGAACCACGAGCCGGTGAGGACGGAGAGCGCGGGCGCACCCAACTCCTCGTAGCGACGCACCAGATCGCCGGCGGTACGGCCCTGCATCAGGTTCTCACCGCCCGCCCTGCACTGCTTGATCTCCATGATCACGGGTAGGTCGGCCACAGCGAGCGCGTCACCGAAGCGCTGGTCCGTCGCCTTCACGGGGGTGCTCTCAGCCGGAAAGGTCATGCCGTTCCTCCTGCTTGACTGGTCGCCGCACCCGGTCCCGGGCGCGGCGATCGGCGCCGACGAGCGCCGGCGAGGGGTGTCCTGCGGCGGCTTCGATGCCGCCGTGGTGCTCCGCGGTGATGCCGCACACCTTGATCCACGCGCGACTTCAGCCCTTCCGCGCGCCGGCGTCGGCGTGCAGCGAGCCGGTGACCAGCCGGGTGCTCGTGGGGTCCGCGAAGATGCCGGGGTGCCCTGCGCGCATCCCGTCGAGAACCCGCTCGTACGGCAGGTCGTCGAACTCGCCGTGCTCGCGGACGACTTCCATGTGGCGGGTCCCGTCGTCGCCGTACAGATGGTGGACGCTGTCGGCTCGGCCGTCGAAGTCGAGGGGGCGCATGCCGTACAGGCGGCAGAGCAGCCGGTTGAAGACGGGGGTCGCGCGCACCCATCTGCCGTCGAGGTGGACGGTGGTGAAGGTGTGGTAGCGGAAGGTATCGCCGCCGCTGAGCTTGCGCAGCGCGGGTGACGGCAGGTGGTTGCGCACGTCGGTGAGCACGAGCCGCGCGGGGATGCCGGCGGCGCGCAGGGCGGCGGCGTAGAGCACGGACTTGTGGATGCACACGCCCTTGCCGGTACGGGCCACCTGCCCGGCGGTGACGCCGGTGCGGGACAGGTCCGCGCCGTAGACCTCGTAGTCGATGCCGTCGCGCACCGCGTAGTAGAGGCGTACGGCCGCGTCCCTGCTGCCGAGCCCGTCCCGGGGCAGCACGCGGCGGACGAAGGCGCGGATGTCGGGGTCGCCGGAGTTCAGGAACTCGGTGGGGGCGAGGGCGCTTTCCAGGCCCGTGGTCGTCGTCATCGGTGTCCTCCCGCGTCAGGCGGCGCGCCCCAGGCCGAGCGTCGCGGCTATGTGGTGGTACTGGGTCTCCGCGGTGCCGGAGTGGAAGGTCACGGCGGGGGCGCTGCGCAGTTCCTCTTCGAGGCCGTATTCGGCCATGGCGGAGTCGAGGGCGGCGCGGCCCGCGACGAGCCGTACGGCGGCGCCGTCGCGCACCGCGTCCTCGGCGGCGTGGAACGTCTCGGCCAGGCTCTGGTCCGCGCCCGCGGCGAGAGCGGCGACGGCGGCGTTGAGGCAGACGGTCTCCCGCGCGGCAGCCGGGCCCTCACCGCGCAGCAACGCGCGCAGGTGCGTCTCGGCCGGCTCGCCGGGGCCGGCGGGGCGTAGGTCGGCGAGGGTGCCGGTGTGCGGGTGGCCGCCGCTGGCGAAGCCGGGCGCGCTCGTCGTCTCGGACCGGTTCGGGCCGGGGCGTACGGCGTTGGCGGCGAAGCTCAGCAGATCGCCGGTGCCGAGGCCGTTGCGGGTGAGCCAGAGCGCGCGGTGCGGACGGCTGTCGGCGATCCGGGCGGCGACGGCGTACAGGCCGGGATCGGTGGGCCGCTCCAGGGTGCCGAGGGAGCCGGAGCGGCGGGTGGAGTCGTGCGAGCTGGTCTTGACGACGCGGATGCCCATGGCCGCGGCGAGCAGCGCCGCGGCGGTGGTGACGTCGAAGGTAGCCGGGCCGTCCACCGGGCGGCGGGCGGCGAGGGCGGGCAGCACGTCGACGGGCACGGTCAGCGGGCCTTCACCGTCGGGCGGCAGATGCCGCGAAGCCGTCGATCGACGTGATGGTGCGGACGTCGTCCGGGAGGAGGTCCGTGGCGTCGATGCGGGGCATGCGTCGTTCCTTCCTCGTACGGGACCCGCGGTCAGAGGCTGTTCGCCACGCTGCGCCGGTCGATCTTCCCGGTGGCGGTGCGCGGCAGCGGCGCGTCGACGAACTCGATGCCGCTGGGTATGCCGGCGCGCGGCAGCTCCGCGGCGACGTGCTCGCGCAGCCGCAGGCTGTTGAGCATCGACCCGGCGGCGCGGTGCACGACGGCGTGCAGCCGTCTGCCGGTGCGCTCGTCGGGCAGGGCGAAGACCACGGCGTCCGCCACCTCGGGATGGGAGCGCAGCGCGCCTTCGACGGCGGCGGTGTTGATGCAGATGCCGTGGATCTTGACGAGGAAGTCGCTGCGGCCGTCGAGGGTGAGTGCGCCGTCGGGGTGGCGGGTCACGAGGTCCCCGGTGCGGTAGTACGGGCCGGGGGTCACGCCGTCGGGATGGCCGACGAACGACTTGGCGTGCTGCGCCGGGTCGAGGTAACCGCTGGTCTGGAAGGGGGAGGTGACGATCAGCTCGCCATGCCCCGGGCCTTCGAGGACGGTGCCGTCGTCGGTGACGATGTCCGCGGCGACCCCTTCGACGGGGCGGCCGATCGGCACGGCGCCGTAGCGGCCGAGGTCGCCGTCGGGTTCCATCTCGTGGACGAAGGTGTCGTTGGTCTCCGTACAGCCGTAGACGTTGTGCATACGCGCCCGGGGGAAGAGGACGGGCAGCGCGGCGAGTCCTGCGGAGGACAGCGAATCGCCTGTCACGAGGACGTCGGCGACCGAGGAGAACTCGTCGCCGCCGGGGTGCCTTTCGGTTGCGGCGAGGAGCTGGAAGAGCATCGGCACGCCCTGGACCACGTGCACCGGGCACTGCCGCAGCAACGTGCGCAGGTGGCCGGGCCGGGCGGCGCGGTCCTGCGCCACCAGGGCGACCTGGCCGCCGTGGGAGAGGGTGGTCCAGACGTCGAAGAGACTGAGGTCGAAGTTGAGCGGCGCGTAGCTCAGTACGCACGTGCCGACGCGGATGCGGAACGTCGCCGCGGCCCACTCCACGAAGGCGCCGATCGCCGCCGCGGGCAGCGGCACCGCCTTGGGGAAGCCGGTGGACCCCGAGGTCGTGAGGATCAGGGCGGTGCCCTCGGGCACCCGGCTCTCGGCGGGCTTCCCGGCGACGGCCGGTCCCGCGGTGCCGGTGGTGAGGGCACGCGGCTCGGGGAGCACGAGGGCGCCGGTTTCGGCGAGAAGTCCGTCCAGCGGTTTGCCGGTCACGTCGGCGGCGGGCACCAGCACGGGCCTGGCGGTGTGCATGCAGGCGAGGACGACGGCGATGCTCTCGGGTGACTTCGCGGCGACGACGGCGACGGGGTTTCCCTCCGGGATGCGGAGCGCGGCGATGCTCTTCTCCGCGGTGCGGGCCATCGCAAGCAGGTCCCGGTACGACACCGCACGGCCCTGCCAGAACAGTGCGGGGTTCTCCGGGTGCCGACGCGCGACCGTCGCTATTCGTTCCGCCAGTGGGAGAGCCATGCGAGGGTCCTCCACATTCCTGTTCGACGAACTTTCCGCCGCACTCAGGATGGGAACAGATGGCGGCTTGCCGCATCTCGAACAACGCTCTGCGGACTGCCCGTAGAACGCCCTCGGCCATCGTGTCGGGACCGCTGATCAGCCACGTTTCCGCGAGTCCCGCCGCGGCGGCCGGGAGTCGGGGGACCCCCGGGGAGCACCCCCGTGGTGCGCTGAACGGGTGAGAAGGGGTGCCTGTCCCGGTTGCAGGGGTCAGCCGCGATCCGGGTACGGCCAGGGGTTCGTCTCGCACCGCGCGCCGTCGGCGGTGAGGGACAGCGTCTGCTGCATCATCACGGGCGCGCGCGCCCCGTCCCTTGCGCAGGAGGCGTGCAGGTGCCCAAGCCGGTGGCCCACCTCGTGGTTGATGAGCATCTGGCGGTAGCCGAACATGTCGTCGCCGTAGGTCGTCGAGCCCTGGGCCCAGCGGAAGGCGTTGATGAGGACGCGCTCGGTCATGCCGGAGTCGCACGAGACGTTGTCGACGGTGGTGTCGAAGCCCGACATGGCGCACCACTCCCCCGTGGTGCCGGGGCTGGCGAGGGTGACGGCGAAGTCGGCGGTCCCGGTCGAGACCCGCTCGAAGGCCAGCCGGCCGTCGTCGCCCCAGCTCCGCGCGTCGTTGAGGGTTTCCTCTACGGCCCTGGCGAACATCCGGCCGTCCAGGGGTACGTCGTCCTCGACGTCGACGCGGTAGCGCACCACCCGGCCCGTGCCCGGGGCCGGATCGTGGCCGGGAACGGTCTCGAAGGTGCCGGGGCCGTCGAGCCCGGCCGGGACCGGAAACGTCTCGCTCATCCGGCGCCGGTACAGCAGGTCACCGAGGGCGGGCATGTCCGCCGAGCCGCCGACGGCGAAGCCGGAGCTGTGCGGCAGCCCGGAGGCCGGCGCGCGGTACGGCACGCGGAAGGCCGACGCACGCTGCTGTACCCGGAGGGGCGGCGGCTTGGCGTCGTCGGCGACGGCCTGCGGCGCGTGGGAGCGCAGGGCGTCGGGGACGAGGCTCGGGGGGAGCGCGAAGAGCCAGACCACCACCCCGGCGGCGCCGAGAAGCGCGAGCGCCACCGCGCCCGCCGCGATCCGCGTCGACCTGCGCGTACGACCGGCCACCCCTGACCACTCCCCCGCTACGCGAACGGCACCGACAGGCAGGCCAGTCGCGCGCCCGTCTTGCCGGCCTCGCCCGAGTGCGTCGTCGCGTGCTCGTGGACGACGACGGAGCGGGCTTCGCCCGGCCGGAACCGCCAGTCCTGGCGCGCCGTGGCTTCGGCGTTGCCCCGGAGGTCGGTGGTGAAGTCCAGCCACACCTCGTTGTCCGGGTTGGCGTACGCGGGGTCGACGGACGGCTGCACGGGGTCCGGCTCGTTCTGGTAGTGCGGCCCGGCTTCGTCGGGGGTGCTGCCGCAGGGCCGGGTGTGGACGTGTGCGCCGTACGTACGGTCGGGAATCAGGCCGGTCAGGGTGAGCCGGAGATGCGTCGTGCCGTGCCTGCCCACCCCGGCCACGCCGATGCCGGCGCCCGCGGGCACGAGCGCCGGATCGTACGTGAGCCCGTCGTCCGGCTCGGCGTTCTCCGGCGGCAGGAAGTATGCCTCGCGGGCGACGACATCGGGGGCCTCGCCCTGCGCGGCCGACGCCGGCGCGGGGCCGGCTGCCCCGGACACCAGCAGTGCCACCGCCGCCGGCACCGCGGACAGCGCCGCCGCCCTGCCCCGGTGCCACCGCACCGCCTTCGCCGCTCTCGACACCGCCATCATCGCCACCACTCCTCGCCGCCGCTCCACGCGCCTGCACGTACGCCTCCACCCTGGCGGCGCCGGGGGCGGCAGTCGTGTCGTACGCGCGTGGCGTCCGGGTGATGCGGCGGGCGACGGACCCCGGGCCGCGCCTACTTGCCGTGGTGCGGACCGCCGGAGCCGATGCGGCTCCAGGTCTGGCAGCCCGTGCTCCGGACGAACTCGCCGTCGTGGACCGTGATGCGGGTCGGGTCCCAGGTGGAGCCGCTGATGACCGGGATCAGCTCGCCGCGGTTGTCGACCAGCCGCGCCCACCGGCAGCCGCCGGGCTCGCCGTCGGAGCCCCGGGTCGCGTACGTGCCGGGGGCGATGGCGGCGCCGACGAAGAACGTGGCGTTGCCGAACGAGGTGGCGAGCCGGTGGCCGTCCCCGGCGGAGCGGCGCGACGGGTGGTGCCCGCCTCCGGAGGGCGCGGGCGGCTGCTCGCCGGGCTTCGCCGAATCCCGCGCCCCGCCCGGGGGTTCCGCGGCCTCCTCCTGGCCGGACCGCGCCCCGGCCACCTCCCCGGCCTGCTCCCCCGGCTCTTTCCCGGACCGGCCCGCGGGCTGGTCCTCGGGCTCGGCGGACTCGGCCGCGGTGTCCCGTACGGCCGACTTGGCGTCGCTGACCGGTTCGGTTCCGCCGGTGGTCAGCATGGCGGCCACCACTCCCGTCACCACCATGAGGGCGCACGCGGCACCGATCGCCAAACGGTTGCCCAGAAACCGCTGCACCAGCGGCAGATCAAGGTATTTCGTCAGTCTCTTCATGGCCCCATCGCTCGCATGCACATAGTGGATGATTAGCTACATAACCTACTTTTCACATGCAGGAACCGGGGCCTTGTCCGGCCGCGCCACGGCGCGCGTCACCGCATTGGCGCAGAGAACTCCGTGCGGCACCCGCCGGTGTCGGCGCTCTCTGCCCACGGAGGGGGTCAAGCCCGGCGAGTACCGCACGGAGGCTTCACCCCGGCTCGGCGGGCGCGGCGTCGTCCGCGGCGGGTATGCGGGGCATGGCCGAGTCCTCCGGTAGCGGTGCCGGGCGCGGAATCCGGGCGCGGCGGATGGGGAATCGCTGTTCATTCGAGGAAAGCGGTGAATTCGGCGGGATGCATATCCATGCCCCGCCGGTACGGGCCGCGGCCCTCGCGGATCTCCATGTCTGCGCAGCTCAGGGGCGATACGGACACCGCCGTACCGACCTGGGCGGACGTGCCCCGTCCGGGTGAACGGCGTACGGCGCGGCGGCCGGTGAAGGCGCTCGCCCGGTCGGGTGTCCGGGCACGGATGGGCATCAGGGTTATGGTGCGCGAGCGATTGCCCGTGCCGTGATCACGACCGATTCTCGGCGCCTGTTCGCAGGGGACGAGATGTCGGCGCGGATCCGTACGCTCGTGTGCGTCGCGCTTCTCGGGGTCGCCCTCGGCTGCCCGCCCCCGCCCGGCGCCCGGGATGCCGCGGGCTGGCGGGGGAAGCCGGCGGCAGCCACGGTGCCGCACTGGGTCGATCCCGACTCCGCCGCCGCCCGGCAGGTGCTGGAGTGGCGGCGGCAGGGGCGCGGCGCGGACGCGGAGTTGCTCGAGCAGATCGCGGAGCGCCCCGTGGCGACGTGGCCGAGGTGGGACGATCCCCGCCCCGACGTGGAGCGGGCGGTCGCGAGCGCGGCGACGTCGGGGCACCGGGCGGCTGACGGCGATGGCCGACCGCCGCGGCGGGTCCCGCGGATCCCGGCGGCGCAGTCGGGGGCGCGGGCGTACCGCGGGGGGCGCTTTAGCGCACGCGCCTTCACTTTCAGTGCCCATACGGATGCTATGGGTAATCAACGGACGATCTAGTGGTGCCCCCATCGCCCGGATCGGTTCGCCGTCCCCCGTCTCCCGCCCCGGGCACCGTCCCCGTCACCGGCGGGAACCTCTCGGAGGTATCCCTGGTGGAATTCACCGATACGCCCCTGACACCGAACTGCGCCCGGGTGTTCGAGTCCGGCGTGCACGTCGTCGTCGGAGTCAGCCTAGGCAACAGCTATTTCAACGGCGACGTGCTGCGCGGGCTGCTGCGGTGGCTGCACGCGCGCTTCGAGACGATCGACGTCGTCGTCCCCGACTCCTCCTACCACGACAACCTGCTGGTCGCTGGGCACCCGGCGGCGTACGCGAAGCGCAAGACCACCCGGGAGACCGCCACCGCGCGCAGCCGGATCCTGCGGTCGTGGCAGCAGGCGGGAATCGGGGCGTCGGGCGCGGAGCACGTGCACCCGCTGTCGGCGCTCGCCGGCGACGCGGTCTACCGGAGCCTGCGCGCGCAGGTGGTGCGGGGGCTCGCGGAGGACGCGGAACTGCGCCGCTGCTGCCTGGAGATGAGCGCGTCCGCGCTGCGCTCGCAGTTACGGGGCGCGGAGCCCTCGCCGGGCCAGGTCGAGGCGGGCCTGGGTTACCTGGAGGCCGAGCTGCCGTTCTTCCTCGGCTCCGCCGACGTGTTCGGCGTCGCCTCGTCGGTGTGCTTCTACCACCGGCCCATTCCGGCGGCGGAGCTGCTCTTCTCCCGCGGCGGGAGCCTGCACCCGCCGCCGTCGCAGGGGTACGCGCTGATCCGCCCGGCGCACGAGGCCCGCCCGGTGCCGGCGGAAGGGGAGATGCAGGGTGTTCGCCCATGAACTGAGCGCCGCCGGGCTGCGCGGCACGGAGGCCGGGGCCGCGTACGCCGCCTGCGGCCGGTACGTGAGGCGCCGCAACTCCGCGGCGTTTCCCATCGCGCGCTTCCTGCTGCCGCCCGGCAAACGCCCGTACTACGACGCGATACTCGCGTTCTGCGGGTACGCGGGCGACGTCCTCGACACCACCGAGCAGGGCATGCACGAGCGTGCCGAGCGGTTCGACGCGCTGCGGCACGAGGCGCTGCGCCGGATCGACCCGGGCACCGCCGCCACCGCGGGCACCGGCGCCGGGCCCGTGACCGCGGAGGCCGTGCTGATCTGCCGGGCGCTCGCCCACACGGTGCGTACCTGGGACATGGATCCGGAGGGGATCCGGCGCTTCCTGCGCACGCTGCGGACAGACCTGGACACCAGCTCGTACGCGACGTTCGAGGATCTGGAGCTGCACATGCGCTCCGTCAGCGGGGACATGAGCATCTGGGTCAACGCCCTGCTGGAACCGGTCGACGAGGAGGCGACGGTGAAGGCCATCGCCCTGGGCTACGGCGTCTACATGCTCGACTTCCTCGACGACATCGCCGAGGACGCCCTCCTGGGCCGCGTCTACCTCCCCCTCGCCGACCTCGAACGCCACGGACTCGGCCGCGAGGACCTCACCACCGCGGCCGCCCGGCAGCGGATGACCCCGTCGCTGCGGGAGGCCGTCCGCTTCGAAGCCGACCGGATCCGGCGCTTCTTCCGGCTCGCGGACGGCTGGCACCGCCACGTCCATCCGTCGGGGCAGGAACTGCCACGGCAGTACCTGGAGCTGGGCCGTACGGTGCTCGCCGAGGTGGTCCGCGACGACTACGACATCTTCCAACGCCGCCGCAGCACCCGCCTGCTGTGCACGGCGCGCGCCGGCGGCACCACCGCGCGCTCATACCTGCGCACCCTGCGGCACCGACGCGCGCACCCTCCTCGCATCCCGGGCGTCCCCGCACGGCGCGCGGGCGGCTAGGCCCATGCGAACGCCCGGCCGGTGGGACCGGCCGGGCGTGGCGGCGGGGGTGAGCCGCGGGGGGGTCACGGCCGGCAGAAGGGAATCCGGTCCAGGTTCAGCACGTAGCGGGCGGACATGTAGCCGTAACCGCCGCCGCGCACGGGCACGCGGTACCACCTGTTGTTGCCCAGCACGTTCTGTCCGATGACCTTGCACTGAATACGGACGATCGTCCCGGAGTCGGCCCACCCGAGGATGTCGCTGCGCGTCGTCGGCTTGGCCCGCTTGTAGACGACGCTGTTGCCGAGCACCTTGCCGCGGTATGGGTAGGGGTTGGCCTGCCCGGCGGGCGCGGCGGGCGCGGCCTGCGCCTTCTGGCCCTCGGAGTCGGCTGCGGCGAGCGACGGCGTCGTGGCGAGCGCGCCCAGGGTCAGGGCGGCGGTGGCCACCAGGGCGGCGGCAGCCTTGCGGATCGACATCGGGGATCTCCTTTCGCGGTGCTACGCACCAGAGCGGAACGTGAGAACCGTAGGAGAAGCCGGTCGCGGCACCACCCTATTACGGGCAGACACACCCAACTGCCCCCCGTCCAGCCCAATCCGGGCGGGACTGTGGGCCACGGGCGGGTACGTCCGTGACGGATTCCGTGGTGGGCACGGAGGCGTTCCGCGGCTCTCCGGAGCGAGGCTGTGCGCATGGCGATCGGCCGGGTGAAGGACCGGGCCGGAGCCGGGAACACGGGAGTGATCATGGGCACGAGCGAGACCGGCGGCGCGTACGAGGGGTTCTCGGCCGAGGAGCGGGCCGCGATGAAGGAGTACGCCCAGGAGCGGAAGAAGGCGGCGCGCCGCGGCTCGAAGGCGGACAAGGCGGCGGAGGCGGTGCGGGACGTGCTCGCGAAGATCGCGGAGATGGACGACTCGGACCGGGTCATGGCCGAGCGGATCCACGCGGTCGTCACGGCGACGGCGCCGGAGCTGGCGCCGAAGACCTGGTACGGCATGCCGGCGTACGCGCGGGACGGCAAGGTCGTCTGCTTCTTCCAGAGCGCGGGGAAGTTCAACGCGCGCTACGCGACGCTGGGGTTCAGCGATCTGGCCAACCTGGACGAGGGCACGATGTGGGCGGCGGGCTTCGCGCTGACCGAGGTGACGGACGAGGTGGAGGCGCGGATCGCGGCGCTGGTGAAGCAGGCGGTCAGCTAGCCGGGCGCGGGCGCCGCCGCGGCGGCGGTCCGGCGTCCTCGGGTGCGGCGTCCTTCCGCTCCGCATCCTGCGGTCCGGCGTCCCGCGTGCCCGTGTCGTCCGGTACGAGGCCGAGGCCGGCCAGCGCCGCCTCGCCCGTCGCGGTGTGGTCGCCGCCGGCGAGCAGCAGCGTCCGGGCCGCCTGGTACGGGCTCCCCGCCGCGGTGAACGCCCCCGCGAGGGCGGGCAGCCGCGACAGGTCGCCGTCGAGCAGCGCCTCGGCGCGGTCCACCTGGGCGGCGGCGACCGGGTTGCCGGCGACGACGGCGCGGGCCGCGACGATCCGCTCGCGGGCGGCCGGGTGGCCGGCGAGCACCGCCGCCTCCGCGCGCAGCGCGACGTACCAGTGCAGCCAGATCCAGCACACCCACTTCCACACCTCCTCCGGCTCGGGCGCGACCCGCTCCAGCGCGGCCCGTGCGTCGCCGCGGTGGAGCAGGACGGTGGCGTCGAAGACGGCGCCGTAGCCGTGCCGGTGCTCCGGCGTGGTGTCCGCGCGGGCGGCGAGGGCGAGCCAGGTGGCGCGGGCGGTGTCGTCGCCGCGCAGCCCGTGGACCATGGCGACCGACGCGGCTCCGGCGGCGAGGGAGAGCGACTGCTGCCCGCCGCTGTGCTCGAAGGAGTCGCGGAAGCGGACGGCGTGGGCGAGGGCCTCGTCGGCGCGGCCGGCGAAGGCGTCGGCGACGAGCAGCCATGAGGTGGCGTGGTGGCCGGCTTCTGCGAGCAGCGGGTGCTCGGCGAGCTCCCTGCCCCACTCGCGGGCGCACTCCAGTTCACCGGCGCCGACCGCGGTGCCGGCGGCCATGGCGAGGGCGTCCATCCGCTCGTGGGTGACGGCGGGCGTGGGCGGCAGGGGCGCCAGCGCCTCCGTCCTGCGGCGGGTGGCGGATGCGGTGGCGAAGGCGTCGCCGGCCCAGCTCAGGGCGCCGGACAGGGCATCGAGGGCGGCGGACTCCGTCACCGGGTCGGCCGCGCGGCGGGCCAGGGCGACGGCCCGTTCGACGCGCTCGATCGTCTCTGCCACGGCGTTCTCCGCGTCGCCTTGCACGGCGCCGTACGCGTCGCTGACCACCGCCGCCTCAGCCAGCGCGACGGCCGCGCTCGCGCGGGGGTCGGCGCCGGCCAGCTCGCGGGCGCGGGCAAGCATCGCGGTGACCTCCGCGACGGCGGGGAGCCGGACGAAGGAGGTCGAGAAGCGGTACGCGGCGGTGGCGGCCTCGGCGAGATCGCGGCCGGCGGCCGCGGAGTCGCCCGCGCGCTCGGCGGCCTCCGCGGCGGCGCGGTGCAGGCGGTACACGTCGTCGCCGAGCCGCCGGCAGCCGGCGACCGCAGCGGCCTGCCGCAGCGCGACCGCAGCGCCCGCCCCGTCGGCGAGGGCTGCGGCCTGCTCGTACCGCTGCTGGGCCTCGCCGAGCAGGGTGCGGGTGAACGCCAGCCCGGCCAGCGACAGGGCGAGCCGGTGGGCCCCGGCACGAAGCTCTGGCCGGGCTGCGGCCCAGCCGAGCGCGACCCGCAGGTCCTCGGCGAGGTCGTCGAACCGGGCGCGCCAGTCCGGGCCGCCGGCGCCGGTCAGCTCCCCGGCGGCGGCGGTGCACCAGCCGAGGTGGCGGGTGCGTACGGCGGTCTCCTCGCTCGCGGCGGCGAGGTGCCCGGCCCCGTACTGGCGGATGGTCTCCAGGGCCCGGTAGCGGGTGCCGGCCGCGGTCGGGGCGACGGCGAGGAGGCTCTGCTCGGCGAGCCGGCCGAGGCCGTCGGCGACGGCGGCGGCGTCCTGCGGGCCGTCTCCGGCGACCTCTGCCGCCGCCGCGGCGGTGAACGGCGCGACGAACACCGACACCCGGCGCAGCAGCACCTGGTCCTCCGGCTCCAGCAGGTCGTGGCTCCAGTCGAGGACCGCGCGCACCGAGCGATGGCGGTCGTCCGCGCGGGCGCCGCCGGTGAGGAGCCGGAGCTGGTCGCCGAGGCCCGCGGTCAGGCCGTCGAGCCCGAGCGTGGACCAGCGGGCGGCGGCCAGCTCGATGGCCAGCGCCATGCCGTCGAGCCGTTCGCAGACGGCCGCGACGCCCTCGCTTGCGCCCGGTCCCGGCGGCCAGCCGACCGCGGAGGCGCGGTCCATGAACAGGGCCACGGCGTCGGATTCGTCGCCGCCGTCGCGGGACAGCGGGGGCACCGGGAAGACGCGTTCGAAGGGGACCAGGAGCCGGGCCCTGCTGGTGGCGAGCACGCGCAGCTTGGGGCAGGCGCTGAGCAGCCGCTCCAGGAGCGGGGCGACTCCTTCGCGTACGTGCTCGCAGTTGTCCAGGACGAGCAGCGCGTCGTGGTCCGCGAGCGCGGCGAGTACGGCGTCGTCCGCGTCGCGTCCCGGCTGCTCGCCCACGCCCACGGCGGCGGCGACCGCGGCGCCCACCCGTGCCGGTTCGGTGACCGGGACCAGGTCGGCGAACCACACGCCGTCGGCGAACTCGCCGGCCAGGTCGCCGGCGACGGCGAGCGCGAGGCGGGTCTTGCCGACGCCCCCGGGGCCCACGGCGGTGACCTGCCGCCGTTCCCGTACGGCGGCGGCCAGCTCGGCGCGCTCCCGCGCGCGGCCGACGAACGAGGTCAGCGGCGCGGGCAGGGCGGGCGCGGTCTGCCCGGGGCGGGCGGTGGGGGCGGCCGCGTGGCGGGCGAGGGCGCGCCGGTCGGGCAGGTGCAGCTTGCGCAGGAGGGAGGAGACGTGTGATTCGACGGTGCGTACGGAGATGAAGAGGCGGGCGGCGATCTCGGCGTTGCTCAGGTGCTCGCCGAGGAGCGCGAGCACGTCGGCTTCGCGGGCGGAGATCGGCGGGGTGGACACGATCTCATTATCCGCGGTGTTCTCCGTGGTCAGCACGGAGGCGGTGCGGGGGTGGGCAGGGCGAGGCTGTGGTGGCGATCGGGCCCGGTGCGGTTCCGGCCGGCGGATCGCGTACGAGCCTCACGACGACCAGGAGCGAGAGATGACCGCAGCCACGCACCCCGCCGAGCCCCGCACCCGCGCGCTGCGCCGCCGGGACACCGAGCACCGGCTGGCCCACGACGTCGACGTCTGGGTGGCGAGCGCGGCGCCGGACGGCGTGCCGTATCTCGTACCGCTGTCTTTCTCCTGGGACGGCGAGGCGCTGTGGGTGGCGACGCCCGCGGAGAGCCCGACCGGCAGGAACCTGGCCGCGACCGGGACCGCGCGGCTGGCGCTGGGGCCGACGCGGGACGTCACGGTGATCGACGGCGATGTCGAGTCCTTCGAGCTGGAGGCGCTGCCGCGGGAGCACGGGGACCGCTTCGCGGCGCGCTCGGGCTTCGACCCGCGCGGGCTGTCCGCCCGGTACCGCTGGTTCCGGATCACCCCGCGGCGGATCCGGGCGTGGCGCGAGGTGAACGAGCTGCCGGGGCGCGAGCTGATGCGCGGTGGCCGCTGGCTGGACTGACACCGCGGCCCCGCTGTGTCGCGCTTCACACCCTCCCGGAGGCGGGCATGGAACAACCGGAGGTCACCTCCCGTTGAACCGGGCGTGGGTACGGAGGGAACAGTGTCCCCGGGCCTCACCTCTCGCCCGTGGGGAAGATCGTTCGGCTGAAGCCCCATGGAGCCTTTCGCCGCGAGGCGACCGCCCTCCGTATCCCCCTCAGACCGCCCCGGTCGGATCCCCCCTCCGACCGGGGCTTCCCCTTTGCCGCCTGCCGCGTACGCCGGCTCCTTCGTCCCCGTACGGGCTCTGACCGGGTGCCTGACCGCCGGTGTCCGTGCGGCTACGCCCCCGGGCTCTTCTCCTCGCCGATGGCGTCCGGCAGGGCTATGTCGTCCAACTGGCGGCGCAGGGCTTCCTCTTGCTCCGTGAGCGGGACGTCGGGGCGCAGCCGTTCGGGGTGCCCCGGGGCGGGACCCGGTGGAGGCGGAGGCGGGGGCGGGGGCGAGACAGGGGGCGCGGGCGGGATGAAGAACCAGACCCGGCCGAGCGACGTCAAGGCTTCCTGCAGCGCGCGCAGCAGCCAGGCAAGGGCAGCAACCATCCGGGCAGACTGTTGCGCGGCGCCAAAGTCCCGCCAAAATCTCGCTGCGCCACCCCCCTACGGACCGTCCGCGGCGCCACGATGGGACCCGAGGGCGCACCTCGGGGGCTCACGCGCCGTCCGGTACGCCCACCTTCGCTCCCGCAGGTCGGGAGCGGTGCTCGCGGACCGATGCGATTGTCCCAGGGGATGTATACTCCGCAGCACCACAACAAGGCCAGGATGAATGGCGCAAAACGGACCTAGGCATAATCTCGCGACCTGAGAAAAACCCGGCCTTGCGCAACCAAACTCGACCTGTGAAACTACTAACCGAATACGCGGTACGGCGCTTCCCCTGAGCGCCGTATGACCTGGACTTGCTCAGGTGCATTGATTCCCACGACGAATCAATTGTGCCAACGGGAGGTGAGTAATCCGGTATGGCTTTCGTCATCCGTGCGGCCGAATTCGAGGCGCTGCGGTCTGCTTTCTCTCGCTGTCTCCACGGCATGTCGCGCACAATTCTGATCGAAGGCGGCGTGGGGTGCGGCAAGAGTGCTCTTTTACACGCCATCACAGAACACGCGGCCGACATGGGCGCGACCATCCTCAGCGTCCAGGGCAGGAGTACCGCGGCGCACCCGCCCATCTCCCTGTTCCAGCAGCTCGTCGCGCAAGTGCCCGCCCCGCCGCCCGGCGAGGGCCCCGCGGGGGCCACGCCCGCGCTGCAGTTCAGTGCCGCGCTGCCGCATGTCGCGGAGAACGGCGCGGTGGTGATCAGCATCGACGACGTGCAGGACATCCCCTGGTCCGAGCTGGACTTCCTGCTCCAGGCGGTCGGCTGGCACCGCAGCCGGCGCACCCTCGTCCTGCTGTCCCACTGCCCGCACCTGCGCCATCGCGACCAGCCGGTCAAGACGGAGCTGCTGCGGCGGCCGAACGCCCAGCGCATCCACCTGGGGCCGCTGGACGAGCGCGGGGTGCGGGCGGCGGTCACCACGCGCGTCAACCGCCCGCACGAGCAGTGGATCGAGCTGCTGCACCACCTCAGCGGCGGCAGCCCGCTGCTGCTGCGCGCGCTCCTCGAGGATCTGCGGGACGAGGACATGGAGGCCCGGCCGACGGGCGCGGAGTCCGCGGCGGAGCTGGGGATGTACGGCCGTGCCGTCGTGTCCTGCCTTTACCGCAGCGGCGCCACCGCCGTGGAGTTGGGGCGGCTCATCTCCGTGCTCGGGGATTCCGCTGCGCCCGAGCTGCTGTCGGGCATGACCCGTATTTCACCGGCCGTCATGGACCAGCAGTTGGAGGCGCTGCGCCACTCCGGCCTCCTGGACGGTACGAATTTCCGGCACGAGAGCGCTCCCCGGGAAATTCTTGCGGACCTCGGCACCCTGCAGCGAAACGAATTGCACCGGCGCGCGGCGGTGGTCCAGAACAATGCCGGCAGTCCCACCACGGAAGTGGCCCGGCATCTCCTCGCCGCCCGGCACGCGGCGGAGGCGTGGCAGCGGTCCGCGTTGCGCGACGCCGCGGAGACGGCCATCGGACAGGAAAACATACGGCTGGCCGTCAGGTATCTTGAACTGGCGCTGGAAAACAGCCCGAGCGGCCCGGACCGTATCGAGATATACATGCGCCTGGCGCTCATCACGCAGCGCATCAGCCCCGCGGCCACGGAAATCCGGCATCTCACCGCATTGCTCAGCGCCTTCCACGCGGACAAGATGCCGAGCACGGCGTACGACGGGCTCGCGGACCTGCTCTTCAGCTACGGCAAGGTCCAGGAGGCGTTCGCCGTGCTGCAGCGGCAGGGCGCCGAGTCGAGTGCCGCGGACGTACGCGCCGGCGACCACCCCAGCATCGCCTGGCTGTGGGCCTGGTACAGCCACCACTCATCCGGGCAGGAGGACGCCGGGCAGGATGGCCGGGATGCAGAGCAGGAGGGCGGTGCCCAGAACGCGCGGCTCCCGCCGGCCGACGGCGGCGCGCGGAGCCCGTACGCGTCGGCGACTTCTCTCTTCCAGACCTTCGAGGGCACGTTCCTCTTCGGCGGCCGCGGCGACTGGGCCGCCGCCGCCGAGAACCTGCTGGAGGTCTCGACCCTCTCCGACGCCACGGTCTGGTCGCTGGCCAGCTCGATCAAGGCCCTCGTCATCGCGGACCGGCTCGACGCGGCCTGGCAGTGGTGCGAGTGGCTGGTCAAGGAGTCGGCGAGCCGGGACGCGCCCGGGTGGCAGGCGATCTTCTCGCTCCAGCAGGCGATCGTCGCGCTGCGGCAGGGCAAGCTGGCCGCCGGCCTGGACTGCGTCCGGCTGGTGGAGAGCGTCATCACCGAGCGCAGCACGGGCTACGCGTGCGCGGCCGAGGCCGTACTCGCGGCGCTGCACATGGAGATGGGGCGCTATGACGAGGTGGCGCGGGTGTTCGCCAAGCCGATTCCCCCGGCGTGGGAGAAGAGCGTCTACTGGCTGAGCTACCTGTGCATCCGCGGCTGCTTCCACCTCGCCACGAACAGGCCGCACTCGGCGCTCGCGGATTTCCTGCGGATCGGGAAGGTCGCCGAGCGCACCCTGGTCGACCACCCCACGCTGGTTCCGTGGCGGCTCTACGTCGCCCAGGCGTGGCTGCACCTGGGCGACCAGCAGATGTCCGCCCGCATGCTCGCCGAGCACACGGCCCGTGCCCCCGGCCACGGCGGTCGCGACCACGCGATGGTGCTGCGGCTACGGGCCCGGCTGGCGCCGCCGCACAAGCGCCCCGGGCTGCTGTTCCGGGCGATGGACGAACTCCTCGCCACCGGCGACCGGTTGGATCAGGCGCGTACGCTGCACGAACTCGGCGTCGCGCTGCACGGGCTCGGGCACGAGTCCTGGGCCGCCAGGGCGCAGGCCGCGGGCGCGCACATCGCCCGCAACTGCCTGCCCGACCAGGCCGTGGCGCGCACGCCCGTACCGGAGCGGACCAGCAAGGCCGTGCACGACACCCTGGGCAAGGAGCGTCTGCTCACCCGGGCCGAGCACCGCGTGGCCGCGCTCGTCGCCAAGGGCCTGACCAACCGTCAGGTCGCGAACCGGCTGCACATCACCGTGAGCACCGTCGAGCAGCACCTCACCCGCATCTACCAGAAGCTCGGCATCTCCCAGCGCGCCGACATCGGCACGCGGCTGAAGAGCATCCCGCCCTGACCACCGCACGCCGCGGGGGCGCGGCCGTCGCCGGCACCGCGCCCCCCGCCACCGCCCCGCGGTCCCGTACCTCTTTAGAAGCTCTTTGTCGGGCTTTCAACCGGTGTCCGTAGCGTCGCGGTCCACAAACGAGTCGGAGTGCTCAAGGTGCGCTCTCCACGTGTGCCGCCTCTCGCACCCGGGAGAGCGCGGGAAGGCGTTGGCACGGTGCCCACTGAGATCCCGTTCGACGAGACGTGGCTGCGCCGCTTCGGCACGGCCCGGCAGCCGGACGTACGGCTTGTCTGCCTGCCCCACGCGGGCGGCGCGGCGACCACGTTCTTCCCGCTGCAGCGGGAACTGCCGCCGTCGGTCGAGTTCGTGGCCGTGCAGTACCCGGGCCGGCACGACCGCAGGCACGAGCAGCCGCTGCGCGACGTCCGCACCCTCGCCGACCGCGTGGCTGCCGCGCTCAGGCCGCTGACCGACCTGCCGCTGGTGCTCTTCGGACACAGCATGGGCGCGGTCGTCGGCTTCGAGACCGCCGCCCGGCTGGAGCGGGACGGCGCCAACCCGCCCCTCGGGCTGGTCGCCTCGGGCCGCCATTCGCCGGCGACGCCGCGCGTCGAGACCGTGCACCAGCGCGACGACGACGGGCTCATCGACGAGATCACCAAGCTGAGCGGCACCGACCCGCAGATCCTCGCCGACCCGGACATGCGTGCCATGATCCTGCCGGCGCTGCGCGCCGACTACACCGCCGTGGAGACGTACCGCTACGACCGGAGCTTCCTGCTGCGCTGCCCCGTCAGCGTCTTCACCGGCACCGCGGACCCGAAGGTGACCGAGCACGAGGCGGCGGCCTGGGAGCCGCTGACCTCCGGCGCGTTCCGCATCGAGCGGTTCCCCGGTGGCCACTTCTACCTCGACGGCGCGGAGCGGGCCGTCGCCACCGCCCTCCTGCGCGACATCCGGGCGTTCACGAACACGCCCGCGACGCAGCCCCGTTGACCCACCCCCGAAAGGTAGTGCCCGCTTCATGACGACCATCGACGATCTTGTGGTGCTGATCCGTGACGAACTGGGGCTGCCGGTGTCCGTCGAGGACGCCGACCGGCCTCTGGACGAGATCGCCGGCTGGGACTCGGTGCACCTGCTCTGGCTGACGGCGGCCATCGAGCGCCGCACCGGCCGCAGCGTGTCGCTGCCGGACCTGCTGGAGGCCGGCAGCCTCAGCGGCATCCACAAGGCGGCGGTCGCGGCGTGAGCGTCAGCCGCTTCCCCGCAGAGCGCCGCCACACGCTCTACCACTGCGACGAGATACGCGCCTCGGCGCCGGTCTTCCTCGACACCGAGGTGGACATGAGCCGGATCCAGGAGCACCGGGCGGAGGCCCGGCGCGCCGGGCGCCGGTACTCGGTCGTCTCGTACGTCCTCAAGGCGTCCGGCAGCGTGCTGGCCGCGCACCCGGAGGCCAACGCGGCCATCCGCGGCCGGCTCCGCCCCAAGGTCGCGCGCTACGCGACCGTCGGCGGCAAGGTGACGCTGGACAAGACCCTGGGCGGGCGCCGCGTGGTGCTGTCCTCGGTCGTGCCGAGGCTGGAGCAGTCGAGCCTGGACGACGTGCAGCAGTACGTGGACCGGCTGCGCGACGGGGACCCCGAGACGATGCCGGAGTTCGAGGCGGTGCGCAAGCTGCACCGGCTGCCCGTGCCGGTGGGCCGCACGCTGTTCCGGCTGGCGACGCGGTCGTTCGCGCACCGGCCCGAGCTGCGGGGCACCGTCGCCGTCACCTCGCTGGGCCACCGCGCGGTGGACAGCTTCCACTCGGTCGGCGGTACGACCGTCACGCTGGGCCTCGGGCGGATCGTGGACCGCCCGGTCGTCAGGGGCGGCGCCGTCGTAGTCGCGCCGGTGATGCGACTGAGCCTCGCCTTCGACCACCGGGTGATCGACGGCGCGGAGGCGGCCGACGTGCTGTCCGAACTCAAGGACTTCCTGGAGGGGTACGCGCCGGAGGCGGCCCCCGAGACGGCTGCCGCCGGGGAGGCGGACGTCGCCGAGCCGGCCGCGGAGGAGCCGTCCGGGGAGCCCGCCGCTCAGGAGGAGGTCGTGCACGAGGCGGTCGACGCCCGCGACCCGGCCTCGCCCGCTCCGAGCACCTGACCCTCTCCGCACCGCACCCGCGGGGGTTCGGCATCCCCGCCACCTGCCCCGCCGGCCCGCGTACTCTCGTCGCGGGCCGGCGGTCTTTTCGTCCGCCCCGGTCCACCGGCCGGGCCGGGCGCGGGAGTCAGTCCCGGCCCAGCTCCCGGTCGATCATCGCGAACATCTCCTCGTCGCTCGCCGCGTCCAGCGCGCCGCCGGGCTCCTCGGCCGTCGGGCCGGCCTCCTGCGCCCCGCCCTGCCGCACGTCTTCGAGCTGCCACAGCAGGGCCTTCAGCCGCGCGGCGAGCCGCGTCTGCTCCTGCTCGTCGAGCGCGCCCGCGGCCAGCATGTCCTCCAGTTCGCCAAGGCTGCCCGCGCCGGCGTCCGCAGGGGCTGCCGTGGCCGGTGCGCCCGGCAGCTCCCCGTCGACCAGGGCGGCGAGCGCCTCCGCGGTCGGGTTGTCGAAGACGGCTGTGGCCGGGAGCCGCAGGCCGGTCGCGGCGTTGAGCCGGTTGCGCAGCTCCACGGCGGCCAGCGAGTCGAAGCCGATGGTCTTGAACGCGGCATCGCGCGGTACGGAGTTGGCCGAGCCGTGCCCGAGCACGGCAGCCGCGTGCGTACGTACGAGCCGCACCAGCGCCTCCGAACGTTCCGCCGCCGGCAGCTCCGTGAGCTGCGCCCGCGAGCCGCCCGCCGCGGGCGAGTCGTCCGCCGCGGCCGTGCGCCGCGCCGGCCTGACCACCTGCCGGAGCACCGCAGGCACCGCCACGCCCTCCTCGGCGCGCGTGCTCAGCCGCGCGGGCACCACGGCAGCGTCGCCCAGCGCCACGGCCTCGTCGAGCAGCGCCAGCCCTTCGGCGGTGGCCAGCGGCAGGATGCCGGTGCGGCTCAGCCGGGCCACGTCCGCGTCGCTGAGGTGGCCGGACAGCTCACTCTCCTCGGCCCAGTAGCCCCAGGCGAGCGAGACCGCCGGCCGGCCCTGGGCCTGCCTGCGCTGCGCCAGCCCGTCCAGCCAGGCGTTGGCGGCGGCGTAGTTGCCCTGCCCCGCCGTGCCGAGGGTGCCGGCGATGGACGAGAACAGCACGAAGCCGGCGAGGTCGAGGCCGCGGGTCAGCTCGTCCAGGTGCGCGACCGCGTCCACCTTGGGCGCCAGCACCCGGTCGACGGCGGCGGCGTCGAGCGTCTCGACGGTGCCGTCCGCGGTCACGCCCGCCGCGTGCACGACGGCCGTGAGCGGATGCTCCGCCGGTACGCCGGCCAGGAGCCGTACGACGTCCTCGCGCCGCGACACGTCGCACGCGGCGACGGTGGCCTCGGCCCCGAGAGCGGCAAGCTCGGCCCGGAGCGCCGCGGCTCCGGGCGCGTCCATCCCCCGGCGGCTGGTGAGCAGCAGGTGCCGTACGCCGTGGACGGTCGCCAGGTGGCGTGCGACCTGCGCGCCCAGCGCGCCCGTGCCGCCGGTGACGAGTACCGTGCCGGCGGGGTCAGGCGGCACCGGCACGGTCAGCACGATCTTGCCGACGTGCCGGGCCTGGCTCATGAAGCGGTACGCCTCGGGCGCGCGCCGCACGTCCCAGGTGCGCAGCGGCAGCGGGGCGAGCACGTCCGACTCCAGCAGCGTGACGATCTCGGCGAGCATCTCGCGGATCCGGTCGGGGCCCGCCTCCATCAGGTCGAACGCCCGGTAGGCGACCCCCGGGTGCCGCTCCGCGACGTCGGCGGCGGCGCGGATGTCGGTCTTGCCCATCTCCACGAACCGCCCGCCCGCGGGGAGCAGTTCGAGCGAGGCGTCCACGAACTCCCGGGCCAGCGAGTTGAGGACGACGTTCATGCCGGCGCCGCCGGACGCGCGCCGGAACCGCTCGACGAAGTCGAGGTCGCGGGAGGAGGCGATGCGCTCCTCCGGCAGCCCCAGCTCGCGCAGCAGCCCCTGCTTCGGCGGGCTGGCGGTGGCGTACACGTCCGCGCCCCAGTGCCGCGCCAGTTGGACGGCCGCCATGCCGACGCCGCCGGTGGCGGCGTGCACGAGCACCGCGTCGCCCTTGGCCAGCCGACCGAGGTCGCGCAGGCCGTAGTACGCGGTGAGGAAGACGACGGGCACGGCGGCGGCCTGCGCGAACGTCCAGCCCTCCGGCATCGGCGCCAGCATGCGCCGGTCGGCGACGGCGACCGGGCCGAAGGAGTGCGGGAGCAGGCCGAGCACCCGGTCGCCGGGCGCGAGGTCCGTCACGCCCGGGCCCACCTCGGTGACGACGCCGGCGCCCTCGCTGCCCATGATCTGCTCGCCGGGGTACATCCCGAGCGCCATGAGCACGTCGCGGAAGTTGAGCCCGGCGGCGCGCACGGACACCCGCACCGTGCCGGGGGCGAGCGGCGCCGACGCCTCGGGCGCGGGCAGCAGTCGCAGGGACTCGATGGTGCCGGGGGTCGCGGTGTCCAGCCGCCAGGCGCCCGCGTCGGCGGGCGGGGTCAGCGGCGGATCGTCGCGGAGGTGGGTGAGGAGGGGGGTGTGCGCGGTGCCGTGGTGGAGGGCGAGTTGGGTGTGGGTGAGCGCGTGGGCGAGGGCGTGCGGGAGGTGGGTGCGGGTGTCGGGGTGGTCGTCGGTGTCGACGAGGTGGATACGGCCCGGGTGCTCGGCCTGCGCGGAACGCGCCAGGCCCCACAGCGCGGTGTGCGCGGGGTCGGTCGCGGGGTCGGGGTCGGTGGGCAGGGCGTGGGCGTGGCGGGTGAGGAGGACGAGGGGGGTGTCGGTGAGTCGGGGTTCGGCGAGGTACTGCTGGAGGAGGGTGAGCAGGTCGTGTACGGCCTGGTGGGCGGCGGCGGGGGTGGGGGCGCCGGGTGCGGGTGCGTAGACGACGGCGGTGGGCTGGTCGTCGGCGGCGAGGAGCGCGTTGAGGTCGGGGTGGTGCCGGGCGGCGGAGTCGGGGACCGGCGCGGCGGGGCCGAGGGTGGTCCAGCCGGTGAGGTCCGTCGCGTCGGCCGGGAGTTGCTGCGGCGTCCAGCGCAGGGCGTAGAGGTGGTCGGGGATGCCGGCCGGCTGGGGGCCGGCGGGGAGGGTGCGCAGGGTCAGCTCGCCGACCTCGGCGACGAGGCCGCCCTGCGTGTCGTACAGGGTGATCTCGGCGGTGTCGGGGCCGACGGTGGTGGCCTTGACGCGCAGGTGGCTGGCGGCGGTGGCGTGCAGCGCCACCTTGGACCAGGCGAACGGCACGCGGATGCCGGCGTCGGGGCTGTCGCCGCCGTCGACGAGGAGGGTGTGGAGGGCGGCGTCGAGGAGGGCCGGGTGAAGCCCGAAAACGTCCGGGCCGTGTTCCCCGGTGTGCTCCTCGGGCAGTACGACCTCCGCGTAGCGGGTCGTCCCGTCCTGCCAGAGCGCGGTCAGGCCGCGGAAGCCGGAGCCGTACTCGTAGCCCTGCTTCTCCAGCCAGTCGTACGTGTCGGTGAGGTCCACGCTCGTGGCGCCCGCGGGGGGCCAGGCCGCCTGCCACGGTTCGCCGGTCGGGTCGTCGGTGGCGGGGGTGAGGCGGCCGGTGGCGTGCCGGGTGAAGGGGCGATCCGGGTCGTCATCCGGACGG
>NZ_VISV01000030.1:0-61432 GCF_007827615.1 Streptomyces sp. CNZ287
GCCGCTGTGCTTCTCCTGCGGCACGAAGATGCAGCGGGCGGGTAGCTGCTACATCTGCGAGGGCTGCGGCTCGACCAGAGGCTGCGGCTGACGGGGTGTCAGGTCGGCTGGTGAGGGTTCTGGCGTGGGGGTTGCGGCTACGCCTTCAGGCCCGCTGTCGCGGGCCGAGCTGGCTGTTGGGGTGCGGGTCGCTCGTTCGTGTGGGTTCCAGTGTAGTGGGTGCATCATGTTGATGCACCATGTACCGTTGGCGGAAACGTAAGACATCCCCAACCACCCGGGCGGGGCGAGGGAAGCGAGGATTCATTGAATTCCCTGGGCTTCGAAAGGCGCTTTGAGACGCGGAAGGAAATTCAACGTGAGGTTACCGGAATGGCGGCGGGGCAGATTCACGAACTCTGGGTGGCCGCTGGCGGCCTGGAGGACGGGGAGGACCGCCGCCAGCCGTTCAGCACAGAGGACCGGCTTGCGGCGGTTCGGCGGAACGAGCTGAAGCGCATCTGGAACCTGATGACCGAGGACGGGCGGCAGACCTACTCCCCTGAGAGCGACCCGGACGTACACCGCTGGCGCCAGGCGCAGCAGGAGCGTCAGACGCGCGAGAGCAGTGCGGCCGCGGGGCCGGACCCGGAGCTGGTCCGCTATCGGATCGTTGCTGAGCGGACCGACCCGGAGCACCCGGGTGCTGCGCTGCTGACGAACTACGCGTACGGGGGGTCGGTCGCGCAAAGGTCCGGGAGGCGCTGGAGAAGCCGGGCGGTCTGTACGGGGATCAGGGCCTGTACCGCGTGGTGGAGGTGGTGGAGGAGAGCTGGTCCAGCGGGCTCCGGCAGCAGGAGGAGGCACGCCGGCGGTACCTGGCCACCATCCTGGAGAACGCCACCGCCGCCGTACGCGGCCGCGAGCCGCAGGACCCGGACGCGGACCTGGTCAGCCGCCTGGACGACTTCTTCACCCGTGCCGTCGTCTTCCCGGATCCGCGCACCCCCGGCGTACGCCCCCGGCCCCACCAGGCCACGTTCGGCTGGACCAGCGAACAGCCCTACATCGAGCACTCCAGCGACCCCGGCCGCGCTCTGGCCCTGTTCCTCCTGGCCTACCTGGATCACTACGGCCTGAGCCTGGAGGCGGCCGTCCGCACCGGTGACCTGTCCGTTCCGCTGCCGGTGGCCGAAGGCCGGCCTTCGGCGCGCGAAGCGGAGGGGGACGAGGCGCCGCCGGAACTTGTCGAGCGCGTCCTGGACGTCTGCGGGCAGCACTACGCGGCCGTGACCGGCACCAGCTCCGACCAGTGGGACCAGGAGTCGTCCCGGGAGATCGTGGACATCGCCCTGCGGGCCGTGGGCCTGGCGGACCGCGAGACGTACCCGCAGGCACTCGACGAATATCTGGTCGCGAACCGGGCGCGGCTGGAGCAGTTGTGGCGTGTCTATGGGCCCGCCGGCGTCTTCCCGCAGGGTGTCTACCACCTGGTCGAGCTGCCCGGGTCGTTCATGCTGTGCGAGCGGCTCAAGACCGCCCCGATGTGGATCCAGGGGGTCTGGGGCAGGGAATGCGAATCAGACACCCCGCTCGACAGGCTCCGGGAAGCCTGGCTGCACGGCACCGACAAGGACGGCGGGCGATGAGCAGAATTCCCCTGAAGGAACACCAGGTCGTCCAGAAAGCAGCGTTCCGTAAATGGGTGGGATTCCCTGCAAGATCAGCGGTGCCTGCCCGGGGGGCGCGGGGCACGATCGTGTCCGCGACCGGGACCGGGAAGACGATCATGGCGGCTGCGAGCGCGCTGGAGTGCTTCCCGGGCGGCCGGATCCTTGTGACCGTGCCGACCCTGGACCTGCTCGTGCAGACCGCCGGGGCGTGGCGGCTGGTGGGTCACCGGGCACCGATGGTCGCCGTGTGCTCGCTGGACAACGACCCCGTACTGAACAGGCTGGGAGTGCGGACCACCACCAACCCGATCCAGCTCGCCCTGTGGGCCGGGAAGGGGCCGGTGGTGGTGCTGGCCACGTACGCCTCCCTCGTGCAGCGGCCCGACCCTGACCAGCCGGACGCGCCGGCCGGTGCGCAGCAGGACGCGGCGGAGGAGTTCCTGCGCCGGATGGAGGCGCTGTCTCCGGCGGAGACGGAGGAGTACGAGCGGCAGGCGGCCCAGTGGCTGCCGGAGGGCGTCACGCTCCAGGACGTCAAGGATCTGGCAGGTCCGCGCCGTAAGGTTCCCGGGCCGCTGGAGGCGGCGCTGGCGGGTGGAGAGCGGCTGTACGGGCAGCAGTTGTCCGGGTTCGACCTCGCGATCGTGGACGAAGCGCACTCAACCGCGGGTGATCTTGGCAGGCCGTGGGCGGCGATCCACGACAACGAGCGGATTCCCGCCGACTTCCGGCTCTACCTCACCGCGACTCCGCGCATGCTCGCCGCTCCCCGGCCCCGCAGGGGCGCCGGGGTTCAGGACGTGGAGATCGCGAGCATGGCCGACGACCCGGACGGCACGTACGGGGCGTGGCTGCCGGGGGCGGAGCTCGGGCTGTCGGAGGCGATCGAACGGGGGATCCTCGCGGGCTTCGAGATCGACGTTCTGGAGATCCGGGACCCCTCGCCGGTTCTCGTGCTGTCGGAGGAGGCGCAGCGGGGTCGGCGGATGGCGCTGCTGCAGGCCGCGCTGCTGGAGCACGCTGCCCGGTGGAACCTCCGTACGGTGATGACTTTCCACCAGCGGGTCGAGGAAGCCCGTGCGTTCGCCGAGAAGCTCCCGGTCACCGCCGGAGAGCTCTACGACGAGGAGCCCACCGGCGACGACCTGGCTGCCGCGGAGGAGTTGCCGGAGTCGTCGATCGACGCGCGGTTCTACGAGCTGGAAACGCGCCGGCACGTGCCGCCCGACCGGGTGTGGTCGCAGTGGCTGTGCGGGGACCACCTCGTCACCGAACGCCGCGAGACGCTGCGGCAGTTCGCGAACGGCATCGACGCCTCCGGCCGGCGTGTGCACCGGGCGTTCCTTGCGAGCTGCCGCGTCCTCGGCGAGGGCGTTGACATCACCGGGGAGCGGGGCGTGGAAGCGATCTGCTTTGCCGACACCCGCGGCTCGCAGGTCGAGATCATGCAGAACATCGGCCGGGCGCTTCGCCCGAATCGCGACGGCAGCACCAAGACCGCCAGGGTCATCGTGCCGGTGTTCCTGGAGCCCGGCGAGGACCCGACCGACATGACCGCCTCCGCCAGCTACCGGCCCCTCGCAGCCGTGCTCCAGGGCCTGCGCTCGCATGACGAGCGGCTCGTCGAGCAGCTCGCCTCGCGCGCCCTGACCCGCGGACCGCGCACCGTCCACCTCCGGCGCGACGAGCACGGCCGGATCATCAGCACCGGTCAGGCCGACAGCGACAGCAGCGAGGGGGACGGCGACGGCCAGGAACGCGCCGACGCCGCGGCCGAGTCGGCCCTGCTGCACTTCTCGTCGCCGAGGGACGCGGCCACCATCGCGGCGTTCCTCCGCGCCCGCATCTACCGGCCGGAGTCGCTGGTGTGGCTGGAGGGCTACCAAGCCCGGCTGCGCTGGCGGGCCGAGAACGGCATCACCGGCCCGCACACCACCCCCTACGACACCGAGATCAAGCTCGGTATCACGATGTTCCCGGTGGGGCGGTGGGAGCACCAGCAGCGGCGCGCCTACCGCACCGGCGACCTCGACGCCCACCGCATCGAACTCCTCGAAGAATCCGGGATGGTCTGGGAGCCCGGCGAAGAAGCCTGGGAGCGGAAGCTCGGCGTGCTGCGCTCCTTCCACCGCGCCCACGGCCACCTCGCCCCCCGGCAGGACGCCGTATGGGCCGACGTCGACGGCAAGCCCGTCAACGTCGGCCAGCTCGCCGCCAACCTCCGCCGGCCGAACGGGCTGGGCAAGAACCCCGACCGCGCCGCCGTACGCGCCGAGCAGCTCACCGCGATCGACGAGGACTGGAACTGCCCCTGGCCACTGGACTGGCAACGCCACCACCGCCACCTCACCGCCATCGCCGCCGACGAACACCACGGACTCGTACCCGACATCGCCCCCGGCGTGACGATCGACGACGACGACATCGGCACATGGCTCCAGCGGCAGACCCAGCCGGCCACCTGGGCGCAGCTCCTGCCCGAACAGCGACGCCGGCTGACCAGCCTGGGCATCACACCCGCTGAGTCCCCGTCTCCCGCCCCCGCGGCCGCTCGTACTGGCAAGGGGCCGACCAAGGCGCAGCAGGCGTTCCAGCGGGGCGTGACAGCCTTCGCCCAGTGGATCGAGCGTGAAGGCGTGGACCGGCCGATCCCCCGCAGCCACATCGAACGGATCACGGTCGACGGGGAGACGGTGGAGGTCCGGCTCGGCGTATGGAAATCAAATACCCGATCGAGGATTGGCAAGCTCACCGCCGAGCAGCGACAAGCCCTGCGGGAACTCGGCGCCCACTGGGCGTGAACAAGGCGCCCGGATCGGGGCCTTGGGACACTCGGCGCATGCTGCTGATCCGTGACCTCACCCGGGCCGACTGCCCGATGGTGGGGGAACTGCTGGACTCGAACGGCCTGGGAACCGGCGGGGCTTACGACGCCGAGGGCCTGGACGTCATCGTGGCCGAGTTCCACGGAGCCGTCGTCGGGGCCGCCGAGTTCCAGCTCGACTGCGACTTCGGCCGCGACGAAGGCCGGCCGGCCCACCCCGGCCCGCAGGCATGGATCCTGACGATGGCCGTCGCAGAACCCCACCGCGGCCAGGGGGTCGGCCGCGCCCTGGTGACCGAGGTCGCCCGCCGGGCCCGGGACGCCGGCCGCACGTTCCTGGCCCTCGTCCCCCAGGACGGCGACGACATGGCCGGCCGCGAGACGTTCTTCCACGCCGTGGGGCTCGCACCGATCGAACCCGACAGACCAGGCGCGGCCTGGGGCAGCCCGGTTACGCGGATCCTCGACAAGGGCGCTTAACCACGCCGGACCCCCACAGATTCATCCGCTCTCGGAAGTTTTTTCAGATGGTGCGTCACGTTCGCCAACATCCCCTGCACATAAGCCCGTACAACAAGCGCCCTGCTTCGCAAGGGCCCGCGCTCGGGCGTTGGCAGAAGCAGGATATGACGAGGGGTGTTTTGTCATGAATGTGGGATCGGAGCTCGTCGAGACCGTTGAGGCGGTGCTGGACGGGGACCGCGGAGCACGAATCGCGCGGGACGCCGCACGCATCGAGGAGCTGGCCCACACGGGGTTCACGGGGCCTCTCTACGAGGTATTCGAGATCGAGCTGTACCTGGAGGCCCAGCCGATCCTGCTCGGCATGCTCCGCAAGGGCACGCTTGCCCAGCTCGCCCTGAAGCAGTGCCGGAACGCGGGCCTGCCGTTCTTCGTCCACGACGACGACATGCGCCTGCTGCGCAGCAGCAGCAGCGAGCGGGACACCATCCTGGTCGACGTACTCGCGGACGCGATGCGGAAGATCGGCCGTGACCTGCGGGGCGGGGAGGGCTGGACACCGGACTACAAGGGGAAGCGCGGCGCCTGCTGCCTGATGACCTACTTCATCGGCCAGTGCGCATGGGGGTTCCGGCGCGCCTACGTGAAGTGGGCCAAGGAGCGGGTCAACTGGGCGCGGCTGCACACCATGTACGACTTCACGGAGGACGCCGCGAACGGGGCCGGGATCGCTGGGCTGCTCCAGGCCACCAGCTACGAGATCGAATCGGAAGTATTCCCCACCAACTTCGAGGACATCCTCAAGGAGCAGGCGCCGGAGACACAGGCAGTCGTACGACTGACAGTCATGGGCTTCCCGGACACCGAGATCGCGGCGCGGCTGAATCTCACCCACACGACCGTCCGCAAGCGCCGGTCGCGGTTCCGGACAGCCCTGTACCAGGCCGCCCGCGAACGCCGGATCTGGATCCCGGAGCAACTGCACACCGGGACCGCCCCCCACCGACAGAACCAGCGGGGTGCGGCGTGAGCACACAGGGCCTCGCGCTCCTGCTCCTGGCCCTGGCCGTCTGCACGGCCCTCTCCGCTACTGCAGGACTGATCGGCTACAACATCGCCCGTGAGGGGGGCTTGCCGGTCTTCAAGGCCATCGGCTGCGGCAGCTTCGTGTTCTTCTGCGTCATGACGCTGTGCCTCGCGCTGCTGGCCGTGCTGGTCACGGCCGTGACGTAAGTTGGCTGTGTACTGCCTCTCTCCTTGTCTGGGACAGGGAGAGAGGCACGTCTGGCTTTCAGTGGGCGCCTTGGGTTTCCAGCAGGGCCGGGGCGGCTGACGAACCGGCTGCGGCGCGCGCAGAGGGGGCACCCGCGTGGCGTGCCGGCCCCACCGGCCAAGTCGGCGCTACGCTGCCGGGTGCGGCCGGATGCGCACGCCGCGAACCTGGTGCTCGGCTCCCCACGCCGGCATGTCGCAGGTGAAGGACACCGGGGGCTCTGCCCGCGGGGTGGTCCCGCACTTCATGTCGTCGTATCCGTGCACGTCTCGGCTCTGCGGGGTGGTGGGGGCCCTGGAGCGGAGTGCGATGATGACGAAGTCCGGAGCAAGCGGGCCCAAGGCACGCGCCCGGAAGGCGCAGCAGGCCACCGGCGCCAAGTACACCAACGCCCGAGCTGGCCGCGCGCCGCGTCAACGCCGCGGCCGCGTCGTGCAGTTCCTCACCGGGGCCCACCACGACCTCGGGGGGCTCGGGGGGCTGTCGTTGCAGATCGCCGCGTCCTGGGCTCGAAACGGGCTTCGTGTCCTCATCCTCCACGAGTACGAGGGGCCGCCGGTGGACCTGCGCCTGTACTCGCGCCGGGTGCGGGAACGCCGTGCTGCCGAAGCCCGGGTGGAGGCGTGGCCGGGGCACCGCAGCACACTGCTGTGGCAGCCGGCCTCACCCCGGGAGCACGACGGCGAGCTCGTCGAACAGCACACGCCGTGGTACCTGCCCAGTGACAAGCCGGGCCGTCTACAGCGCGACGAATCCCCGCTCGGTGACGCGTTGACGTCCGCCCGGGCCCACTTCGACGCCGTGGTGCTGATGGGCGGCACCTCGTGGGCGAGGACAGAGCACGTCGACGACTTCGTCCTCCTCGCGTCTTTGAGGGACGGCATCCCCGTCAGCCAGCGCATCGCCCGCAAGGCCGGCCGGAAGGAAGAGGTGGTGGAGCACCCGCTGACGCCGCAGCAGAGCGCAGCCCTGCTCCGTGACCGTCACCTGCAGTCTTTCGACCACAGGTCGCCCGTTCCTTTCCTCGGCATGGCCGGCGTGCTCACGCCTCGCCGAAGGCGGACGATGCCGTCCGTAGAGTCTGGGTTTCGTGCCGGCCTCGAAGACGACATGCGGCGCGCCGGCCTTCCCTTGCTGGGCTTCATCACCACGATGGATCACTGGCAGGACGCCGACGAGCCTTCCGCGGTCCTGGCCTCCCCGCCCGACCACGGCGTCGATGACGTCGCCGCCGCGATCCGCGCCGCCTGGTAGAGGAGGGCGCAGCGCAGCCAGGAATAGGGCGTCGCCTCGATCAGCGAGGCGACGGCCTGACCTGGCTCCGGTGCGAGCTCTCTGCAGCGTCCGAGGCTTTCAGTACGCGCGAGGCGAGCTGCTGGGTCCCGGGGGCGCCGGGTTGGTGCCGTCTACAGATCGAACAGTGCGCGCAGTCCCACCTCGACGGCTTCCATGACCAGCTCGTCTACCAGGCCGAGGTCGTCTTCGAAGCGGTCGGCGGACAGGGTGCGCAGCTCGGTCAGGGCGATGGTGCCGGTGGAGGGGGTGGTGACCGGGACGTCGGCGACGGTGGACTCGCGGATCTCCTGCGGGTAGATCAGCACGCAGGTCGCCGCCTTGTACACGTCGTTGAACACGTCGGAGGAGACGACGAGCACGTGGGCGGGCCCGCCGGCGAAGTGGATCGCGTAGACGTGGCCGCGCTTCACCGGCCGGCCACCCGGCCCCACCGGGCCAGCGCCTCGTCCTCGCTCTCGCCGAGCACGGCCGTGGTGGTCATGATCCCGGCCTCCCGCCGCAGCCGCGCGGAGCGCTCCAGCTCGGTCTTGAGCATTTCCCGCCGCAGCAGTCTCGCGGTGTAGGCGGAGACGTTCGGGGCGTGGCCCTTGACCCAGTTCGCCACGTCATCCGGCAGCGACACCGTCATATTCACCGTCATGCCGTCATCATATCCACCGTCATGCCCGGGGGTGAAGGCCGCCAGCACCTGACAGCCGAACCCTGCCCGGCCGCGTCCGGGCCACACCCGGCGGATGACCAGGTCCGCACCCTCACCGCATACCGTTTCCGCCCGATCGCGTGGTTTTGTCTCCCGGCTCCCTCGCAAGCGCTGCAGTGGCCCTTTGAATATGGCCATGAACCAGCTCCGACGCGGTCTGATGGCCGCTGTGCTGACCCTGCCCCTGCTGACCGCCGCGGCTCCCTCCTCGCCGGCCGCGGCACCGGCGGCGATCGACTGCCCCGACGGCTACGTGTGCATCTACCCCGAGATCGACTTCGGCGGCCAGCCCTGGGTGAAACGGGCCGTCGACGGCAGCGTGAACGACCTGCCCTCCGCCATCCGCGACCGCGGCAGCTCCGTACGCAACAACTCCGACCGCACCGCACGCGTCTACGAAAAGCGCGACTACTCCGGCCGGTGGGTATGCGTCACCAAGAGCGGCGGCTCCATCCACGACCTGCGCAGCTACAACCTCAACGACCAGACCCGCTCCCTGCGCATCAACCGCAACGACTGCGGCTGAACCCCCGCCGACGACGCAGGGCTTCCCGCCCGGGGAACGCGGTCCGCACCGACACGGCGGCCCGCCCGCGAGGCATGTGAGCGGGCTGCCCCGCTGACGGGCCGAGAACGGCATCGTCAGCCCCCACACCGCCCCCTATGACCGGTCGAATGGGCATTGCCGCGCCCGCCCGCAGCGCGGCACCGTACCGCGGCAGCGGCATCCGAACCTCCTGGCGTGGTTGGTCCTGGACCACGACGCGCTCTTCGAGGACCTCGGGGAGCCCTCCATGGGGGTGCGGAACCTCAACGAGCTCGCGGCCCTGGCGCCGCCGGAGACCGAGTTCGCGACGGCCACGGCCGTACGCCGCGTCGCTGCAGGAGAAACGGGACTCACCCGCGCACTGGAGGACCTGGCGCTGCCGGACTGCGTCCACGCCATCGCGATCTGCACCGCGGTCATGCTGCTGGAAGCCCACGGCCCCACCGGCGCCCTGAAGCACCTCGACGAACAGGCAGCCGCGCACGAGCGCGAAGGCCGCCCCCGACCCCACACCACCACCTGACACGGTCACCGCCACGGCCGGGGAGCAGAAGACCGACCGGCAGGGCCGCCGGGGACGGGCCGGCTCTTCCACCGGGGCACGCTGCGGCCAATCCTCTGTGTGCGCCGGCGAACTTCCAGGGCCTTGGCCCCGGAGTCGGCGAGCTGCCGGATGTCGGCGATCTCGCCGGTATCGGCGTCGTACAACTGCCGACGAGCGGCGGACAGCGCGCGCTCGCCGCCTCCCGCCGACCGGGGCTACGACACCCAGCCGCGCCACCGCCCCGTACGCCCGGGGACCGTAGATGCTCCCTCTTCCTGGATGGCTGGCGGGTGAGCGCTAGCTCTTCCGTGCGACTGCGCAGAAGGCGTTGACCTCGTCCGGAAGCCTCCAGCGAGTCTCTTCGGGCCGCCAGCGGGATACAGACACCAGCCCGGGGTCCAGCACCTGAAGGCCGGTGAGGAACCGGGTCATCTGCTCGCGGTCACGCAACCGATACGGGTCCCCGCCCTCGGCCCTCGTCTTCTCGGCGGCGTCCGCAGCCTCGCGGTTGATCGCATTGGTGCCGTCCTCGAAGACGAGGTAGCTGCCCGGCGCCAGCGCCTCGACCAACCGGTCACGGATGGCGTACGCCTCCTGGTCGTCCCAGATGCTGCCCAGGATGCCCAGCATCATCAGCCCGACAGGGCGCGTGAAGTCCAGCGTGCGGGAGGCCGCGGCGAGGATCGCCTCCGGATCACGGGCGTCGCAGTCGACGTACGCGCACGCGCCTTCGGGTGTGGAGGCGAGCAGGGCGCGGGCGTGCGCGAGGACGAGGGGGTCGTTGTCGACGTAGACGATCCGGCACGCCGGCTCGATGCTCTGGGCGACCTCGTGGGTGTTGTTCGCGGTGGGCAGGCCGGTGCCTATGTCGAGGAACTGCCGTAACCCCGCCTCCCGCACCAGCAGCCGCACCGCCCGGCCGAGGAAGAACCGGGAGTGCCGGGCCGCGTCGACGATCGCCGGGTAGACCTCACGGACCTGATCACCAACAACGCGGTCCGCCTCGTAGTTGTCCTTGCCGCCCAGCCAGTAGTTCCACATCCGGGCCGAATGCGCCACCGTCGGATCGATCTTCATCACAGCATCACCACGGTCTTCCACAAGAGCCTCCTGGTACGCGGGAACGTGTCAGCCGACAACGTAGCCGCAGTCGACGAGCGCGTTTCCGCCAGGTTGAGCAGCCGCCCTCGGCGTGGCGGGCGATCAAGAGCACCGAGTCCGTCAGAGTAGGCGGATGCGCTGGGACATGATCGGGAGCGCCGCCGCGGTGGCCGTCCTCGCCACGGGCTGTATGTCGGTGTCGGGCTCCCCGAACTCGGGCGCGCAGCGCGAGCGGGCGGCCGGGACCGTGAGTACCTGTTCCTGATCCCCGCCTTGATGACCCGGCGCCTGGCCCGCGAAGGCGCCACCCCCAGATGGCGGCCGAGGAGATCGGCGTGATTCGACTGGTATCCCTGACGTCATCATGCCGTCAGGGATACCCTGACGGCATGACCAATCAGTTTGAACCGCCGGCCTCTGCCTTGTCGCCGGACCCTGCCTTGCTTCGCGTCTTCTTCGCGGCGAAGTCGAAGGATTCGACCCAGCAGGCCCCGCTGACGCCTCTGGACGAGGCGTACGTTGCCCACGCCGATGCTCTGCTCCGTCTTGCCCACCGGGCACTCGCTGATTTCCCTCTCAAGCCACGCATTGCCCACGAAAATGGCGGTAACCTCCGCGACGCGCTGGAGCTGCGTCGCATGGCCGACGACGTAGTGGCCAAGGCCGTCGTCGTCGAACGGGAACGGGGAGCCAGTTGGACCGAGATCGGCCAGGCTGCGGAGATCAGCAAGCAGAGCGCACACGAACGATGGAACCACGCTGTCTATGCGTGGACCGTCCTCGACCGGCAACACAGCAGCATGCACGGCTCCACCGTTGCAGCCCGTGGCATGGACGCTTGGTATGCGGATCTGAACGCGGTGTACGGCCGCGAGCAGCATGCAATCACCGCCGGGCTCGCCTCAAACGACCCCCGCAACATCGTGGAGCAGCAGGCCGCTGACACGAACCGAACCGCTGCCCGCAATCTGCACCAGCGTGAGGAGGAACTGCGTCGGAAGAACACCGACGCCTATGAAGAGGCATTCGTAGCCATCGGCACGGACAGCCACGCCATCGCCCGGCAGCACTGGGCCGACACTCATGTGGAGCGGGCAGATGTCTACGACCAACTTGCCGAAGCTGAACCCACCATGGCTGACGAACACCGTAGAGCCGCAGCCAAGCAACGCGCCATTGCCGACGAAATCCTCAGGCCCACGAAAAGACGTGACGCGGAGGAAGAGGGAGAGGAGCAGTAAGGAAGGCGGTCAGCCGTCGGTCGGCGCTTGTTTCCTCGGCCAGCTCAGGAATCGAATGCCGCCTGATGGTGCAGGTTTGCCGGGCTCGGCGGTCGGCTGGGGAGTGATGGGGCTGGCGGGCTCGTGCCGGTGGTGGAAGGATCGGTCCGAGCCGGTCCCTCGGGGGTCCCTGGGAGGGGTTGGTGACCGCCAACTCCTCTGCGGTCAGTCCCGGTTGGCCTCGCGGGAGTCCGGCTGTCCGCTGCGTCGTGAGGACCGGCGGGTGATGCGCCTGGTCATGAGGGTGATCGCGGCCCAGGTGATCAGGGATTCCGAGTGCTGGATGAGCCGTTCGTAGTCTCGCGCGTGTCGGCGGGCGTGCATGATCCAGGCCAGGGACCGCTCGACGACCCAGCGGCGGGGCAGGATGACGAATCCCGGGGTGTTCTTCGGCCGGCTGACGGTCTTCAGGGTGAGTCCGAGGTTCTTCTTCGCCCAGGTCACGAGCTGTCCTGCGTAGCCGGAGTCGGCCCAGGCGATGGTGATTTCGGGGTGCATCAGCCGGAGCCGGAAGAGGACTTCCTTGGCCGCGTCGCGGTCGGTCATGTCGGCCGGGGTGACCATGACGAACAGCGGCAGGCCCTTGGTGTCCACGACCAGGTGCCGCTTGCGGCCGTTGATTTTCTTCGCGCCGTCGTAGCCGCGGGAGTCGCGGCCGACGGTCTCGGCGGCCTTGACTGACTGGGAGTCGATCACGGTGGCGACCGCGCCGGGTGCCCGGCCCATCTCGCGCCGGATGCGTTTGCGGAGCTGGTCGCGGATCTGGCCGACAACGCCAGCGGCTGCCCAGCGGGCCATGAAGTTGTAGCAGGTCTCAACCCCAGGACACGGGGGGCACGGTTAGCCACCGCTTCACCAGGACCGCCGGCACCGCGACCGGCTCGTACGGTGCGAGGGCTGCGGCGATGGCCTCCGCCAGGCCGTCGACGTCGTGCACGACATGCGACGGCGGGGTGATCCAGATACGTGGTTCGGCGTCCGGCCCGTCCTGATTGGCGATCAACTGTGCGTACAGATGCGTCTGGCCGCTCGGGTCGCTCTCGTAGCCCCAGGTGCTGTACTTTTCCCAGCCCGGCGCCCAGTACGGATGCGGACCTCCCCGGGACAGGTCGGGCTCCGCCGGGCGCGGCTTCGGCGCCCGGGTGTACGACGGCCCATACACGATCTCCCAGATACCATCGGCGTGTTCGAGCACGTCCATCCGGACATGCTGCTTCAACTGGCGCAACTGCTCACGGAACCCCTCCGCATGGAGCCCGGCCTCCTGGGCGAGCGCCGGGATGTCCGCGTCCCGCAACTCCAGGCCCATGATGATGGGGGCCTCTTCCGGCGCGTAGGGAGGCGGGGACGCATCGGTGCGCGCTGCCAGCAGCAGGAAGACTCGCCGCGCCGTCTCATCGGCGATGTCCAGACTGCGTACGTATGCCAGAGCATGCTTGTTCACCGCGAGCCCTCCCAGATGCGATCGCGTGACCCGACCGTACGACGAACAGGCGCCCCTGGGTGAGGCACTGGGACGTCCATTCCCAGTGCCTCGCGCGTAGGTACGCGCTCAATTGCGTCTGGCCTCCCCCTCGGGGAATGCCGCGTCCGACCGGACGGCGTACAGCCGGGCGCCGGGCTGAAGCCCCGGCCGCCCGGGAGCGCCCGGCGCCGACCGGGCAGCGGGGTGCCCCCGCGGCGTCTTGCCGTACGGCACAGCCGACCTCAAGCCCCCGGGCACCGCCCTGTGGCTCCTCGTGTTCCCAGGGAGATTCGGAAATCACCGGATGTTCCTCGTCAGCTTCGGGTTGGGCGTACGGCGCGTACAGGTGACTCCGCCCGCGAACCGGGGGTGCCCGCGGGCCGGGGAGGCTATGCAGAGCGGGTGAAGACGATGCTGATGCGCGCCGCGCTCGCCCTGGCCGCCCTGCCCACTCTGCTCGCGGTGTCGGCCTTGCCCGCCTACGCCGCTCCCGGCGACGAGGTCACCGCGCCCCTGGCCGAGCTGATCTCGGATCTTCCCGTCCAGCCGGAGGGTTCCAGGGACGGCTACTCGCGCGACCGGTTCAGGCACTGGGTCGACGAAGATCGCGATGGATGCGATACCCGCCGGGAGGTTCTCCTCCAGGAGGCGATCAGGCCGCCGGAGGTCACCGGGCGGTGCGCCCTCGTGGCCGGTACCGGCCAGTGGTACTCCTGGTACGACGAGGAGACCTGGGGCGACCCGGCGGACCTCGACATCGACCACATCGTGCCCCTCGCGGAGGCGTGGGACAGCGGGGCGGCGGCATGGACGGCCGCCGAGCGGCGGGGCTACGCCAACGATCTCGGCGACGAGCGCAGCCTGGCTGCGGTCACCGACAACGTCAACCAGGCCAAGGGCGACAAGGACGTGGCTGAGTGGACCCCGCCGGCGGCGTCGGCCGTCTGCCGCCACACCACCGATTCGGTCGTAGTCCGGACGCGGTGGGGCCTGAGCACGGACAAGGCGGAACTGGACGCCATCAACCGGATCATGACGGGCTGCCCCGACGAGACCATCACCGTGACCCTCGCCCGCTGAAACCCGCGTGGAGAACCAGACCAGGCCGCCCTCGGGCCCGCGGGCCTCGCCCCCGGCGGGCGGCGCCCGCCGGGTTGGCCTGCCGGGGGCGGCCGGCCGCGATGAGTTGCTGGCCCGGCGTATCGGCATAGCGCAGTGCCATAGTGGGGCTCGTGAGCTACAGCATCTTCGTCCAGCGGTTCGTCCACGGAGAAGAGGAAGCAGTGGACACCACCGTGTTCCGGAACATGATCGCCCCGTACGTCGTCGGGGATGCTGCGTACGGCTGCTACAACGTCCGCGCCGGCGACGGCAGCAGCGCGGAGATTCACGTATCCGACGAGCCGGGCATGACCGGGTTCATCGTCACCCGCTTCACCAGTGGTGCCGTGATGGATCTCGTCACCGAGATTGCCCGTGCCCTGGGAGCCTGCATCCTGCTCCAGGAGGGCGTGGCGGTCGTGGCCGACCCGATGGGCCGTGAGCAACTGCCTCCGGAGTTCCGGGAGTCGGCCGTGATCGGCCTCACGAGCGCGGGCATCGACCTCGCGCTGACCCGGGCGTGAGCGTCAGCAGCTCGACCCGCCCGTAGAAGTCGTCCCGGGTATCGACAGCGCAGAACGTCACCGCCGTCCCGGCCGGTGAGCCGGCCCGTACGGGCCCCGCAGCCCGCGAGGGCCCGTACGGGGGGCGTCGCCGTGAAGCTACCGGGGGTCCGGGATGGTCACCCGGGCCTCCGCCAGGACGATGCCGGTCACCGGGTCGCGGTGCACGGGGACGTACAGGCCCCACACGGCCTGACCGCCGGCCGTGACCAGCCTCCGACCCACCCGGCGTCAGCGGTCTCCATCACGCGACCGGCGAGCGGAGCACCCACAAAACGGACTATCACTGCATTACCTCCAATTGGCGGGACGCTCCCGCCTCGCCCCTTCCCCGAGGCTCGGCACCGCCCGAACAGCAACAGGACGCCGACGTATCCCTGCTGGACCAAGGCCGCGGCGCTCTCTTCCGACGTCAGTCGCTGGGCGGTCGCCCGATCCCGACGACGGTGCCCGGAATGTCAGTGCTGCCAGGCATCCTGAGGTCCAGAACCGAAACGACTCCGAGACGGGATGACCGATGACGCAGACCACGCACGAAGCGCCGAGCGCCGAGGAGTTGCCGGAGGCGCTGGGCGCGCGGCGGATCGCCGGTCTGCTCGCCGAGCGTCTCGGGGAGCCGGTTGCCGCCGACGACGTGGAGGAGTTGGTGGCGCAGGAGGTGCTGGTCTCCTCAGGTTCGTACAAGGGCTGGCCGCTGTACGCGACGGCCGACGCGCTCGCCCTCGATGAGGGGTTAGTGCGCCGGCTGGTCGCCGAGCGGGTGGCGTGGGAGGCGGCGAGCCTGCCCCTGGATGAGGCTGCGGAGCGGATCGGCTGGCACCGGCGCGACCTCCAGCGCATGGGCGGTGAAGGGCGCATCACGACCGGCCGCGGCGGCCGCTACCTCATCGAGGACGTCGACCGGCTGGCCGCCGAAGCTGACGGCGAGCAGTACATCACCGCGGCCGCGGCCGCCGACGTGCTGGAGATCCGCCACCCCACCGACTGGCAGTACATCGAGGCAGCCGGCTGGATCGAGCCCGCCGCCACCCACGAGATGCCCGTGGGCGCCTCCGGCCGACGCTCGGTCACCGTGGCGCTGTTCCGGCTCGCCGACGTCCGCGCAGTGCGGGAGATGCCCGGCGTCGACTGGGAAGCGGTCCGCGGTCTGGGCAAGGGCGCCGGCTCGCCGCTGCGCGAGTACGCCGCGCTCGCCCCCACCCGCGCCAAGAGCGTCAAGGGCTTCGCGCAGGCCCTGGCCGACCGGCACCGCGTCACGGTGTGGGCCTGGCACAGCCCGTACTCCGGCGGCTGGGAAATGGACTGGGAACGCCACGACGACGCCACCCCCACCATGGCCCAGGTGCAGGAGGAACTCGCGGCCGACCCCGAGACGGCCCCGTACGCCGGCGAGATCACCCTGTGCCCGTGGTGGGGCGGCATCACCCGCGAAGCACGCGCCCTGCTGCAGCCCGGCGCCGCGGTCATCCTGGACACCGAGACCACCGACCGGGACGGGCAGACCGTCGAGATCGCCGTCATCGACGCCGCCACCGGCAAGACGCTGCTGGACACGCTGGTCAAACCCGAAGCCGCGATCACCCCGGGGGCGTACTGGATGCACGGCATCACCGACGCCCACGTGGCCGGGGCCCGCCCGTGGGAGAAGATCCTGCCGAAGGTCAGGCAGGTCACCAAGGGCCGGACCATCTGCGCGTACAACGCCGACTTCGACCAGAGCGTGGTCCTCGCCGACACCCACCGCACCGGGAAGAAACCGCTCCACCTGGCCTCCGACACCAACTGGTACTGCCTGATGCAGGCATACGCCGACTGGCTCGGCTCGAACCGCTGGCTCCCCCTCGGCGGCAGCCACCGCGCCGCCGGCGACTGCCACGCCGCCCGCCAGATCCTCCAGGAGATCGCCAACGGCCGCGGCACCGCCTTCACCCCGCGCAAGCCCGAACCCAGCACCACCGCTCCCTGAACACCCGCGCACCCCAGAAGCAACCAGATTCGGCCGGGCCGCGTCGTCGTCGGCATGACCGCCACCCACCCGCCTGCCTCACCCGACAACCCGCACTGCGGTCGCGGTGCCGACCCCAGCAGTGAGGACCCGGTGGGGTGCCGGGGGCGTCGCGTACGGCGCCCGGCGCCCGACGCGGGCGGGGACGAGCCCGAGTCGTACGACGCGTGCCTGGCCCACCTCACTGACACCGACCGCGACGCCTACCTGATCACCCTCCGTCCCGGAAGCGAACTCCACCACCCCGGCACAACCTTCGACACCGCCCTCCTGGGCCGCCTGCTGAATGCCGTACGCGACCCCGCCACCGGCCAACCGCGGCTTGGCGCGGTTGACTTCCGCGGGGCGACCTTTGAGGCCGAGGTCGACTTCCACAACGCGACCTTCGAGCGCAACGCCTGGTTCGACGGAGCGACCTTCCAGGACGTCGCCGAGTTCGGGGATGCGACTTTCCAGCACCTCGCTCGGTTCCACGATGTGAGTTTCCAGAACTACGCCGAGTTCCACGGCGCAACCTTCGAGCACAACGCCTGGTTCACCAGAGCGACCTTCCAGGACGTCGCCGGGTTCGAGGATGCGACTTTCCAGCACCTCGCTCGGTTCCACTATGTGAATTTCCAGAACTACGCCGAGTTCCACGGCGCAACCTTCGAGCGCAACGTCTGGTTCACCAGAGTGACCTTCCAGGACGGCGCCGGGTTCCACCGTGCGACTTTCCAGGGAAACGCCGGGTTCAACGATGCAACTTTCCAGGGCAACGCCCGGTTCAAGAATGCGACTTTCCAGGGCAACGCCCGGTTCGTTGGCACTGCCTTCCGTGTACCGCGGATCGGCCCGTTCGCCTGCTGGAAGACGGTGGACTTGTCGGCCGCAGTCTTCGAAGCCGCCGTCATCATCGAGATTGCGGCGCGCGACCTGGACTGCCAGCAGACACGCTGGGCTTCGACCGCCGGCTTGCGGCTTCGGCACGCGACGGTGGATCTCAGCGACGCGGTCCTGGAGTACCCGGTGAGCGTGAGCGCTCATGCCGCCCCGTTCCACCGGGAGCAGGACGAAGGAGTAGCCGATGAGTCCGGAATCGAGCCCGCCGCGGTGCGCATGCTGTCCCTGCGGGGAGTGGACGCGGCGCACCTCGCCCTCACCGATGTCGACCTGAGCGGCTGCCGCTTCGCCGGCACCGTCCACCTCGACCAGCTCCGCCTGTACGGGCACTGCCCGCTGCCCCGGGCGCCGGGCGGCTGGCACCGCCGCGGGCTGCTGCCGGTGCGCATCACGGCGCGGCAGACCCTGGCCGAAGAGCAGCACTGGCGCGCCGCGCGCCCGCGTGCCGCGGCGGGATGGATGCCGCCGCCTGGCGGCAGTGCTCCGTTGGAGCCGACCGCGTTGGTGTCGCTCTACCGGGAGTTGCGCAAGACGTTCGAGGACGGCAAGGACGAGCCGGGCGCGGCGGATTTCTACTACGGCGAGATGGAGATGCGCCGCCACGACCCGCGCACTCCGGCCGCCGAGCGGTTCCTGCTGCGACTGTACTGGGCGCTGTCCGGCTACGGACTGCGCGCCTCCAGGGCGCTGGGCTGGCTGCTGGCGGCGATGTTCACGACCGTCGTGCTGATGATGCTGTGGGGGCTGCCGAAGGAGGCGCCCGAGCCGGTCAGCACCGGCACCGTCGACGGCCGCTCCGTCACGCTGACCACCGATACCCCCGCACCGCAGAGCCCGGACTCCCCATACGGGGAGAGGCTGTCGGCCGAGCGGTTCGATCCCGCGCTTCGCGTCGTGATCAACTCGGTGGTGTTCCGCAGCAGCGGACAGGACCTGACCACCTTCGGCACCTACACCGAGATGGCCTCCCGCTTCACCGAACCCGTCCTCCTCGGCCTGGCCGCACTCGCGATCCGCAACCGCGTCAAACGCTGATGCTGTGGTCCTGATCAGCCGGTGTGGTGGGTGACCCTGCCGTAGGAGTAGACCATGGCGGCAGGCGGCATCTCGGCGTCGCGGAGGGCGACTCCAGGTGCGGGGTTCGTGTCGGCCGGCCACACGCCAACGGTCATCGAGCCGAGATGGTTGCGCAGGAGTCGGGTCTCCTGCGCAACGTCCATGGCGAAGACCTCGGTGGAGCCGGTGGCCGGTAGGGCTTGAGTACCGGCGCGCAATCCCCTGCGCTCGGGGCCGTTCTCGTCATCGACGAGCACGAGGTAGGCATAGCTGGTGGTCATGGTTCTCCGATCGGGTCGAGCTGCCCAGAATCTTGATCAATATCAAGTTAGTGGCGACCAACTTGGCCCGAGGGTGCCTGTTGCCAGGCTACCGAGCACCCTCGCTCGGGCGCGGTCGTGTCAGCTCACGTACGGGTCGGTGTGGGTCAGGCCGTGGTCGATGCGCATGCGCAGTGCCGGATGGATCGGGTAGCCGTCGAGCTCGGCCGGGTTCACCCAGCGGACTTCCTGGGCTTCGGCGGGCTCCGGGCGGACGCTGCCGCCGACGACCCGGGCGCGCAGGCAGATGTTGATGGGCTGGCGTACCTCGTCGACCTTGTCGCCGTGGAGGTAGACGATCACGTGGTCCGGGGTGGAGAACACACCGACCAGGCCCGTGACTTCCACCTGGAGGCCGGTCTCCTCGCGGCACTCCCGCACGCCGGCCTGGCCGACGGTCTCGCCCTTCTTCACCCCGCCCGTGGGGATGGTCCACAGGTCGTTGTCGACCCGCTTGAGGAGCAGCAGACGGCCGTCGTCGTCCTGGACGAAGACGCTCGCGGAGGTCTTCCGGCTGGTGGGCTTCGGGGCGCTGGGGTCCTGCCAGTGGTCGATGCGCCGGGTGCGGTGGGACATGGTGTTCAGGCCTCCACGGTGGTCGGCGCGGGGCGGGCTGAGGCCCACACGCGCTCGTAGGACTCGACGTAGGTGTGGAAGTACCGTCCGTCGATGCGGCGCAGGTGCATGACCGGGGTGCGCGCGGCGAGGACGCCGTAGGCGTGCACGTTGACGATCATGTCGTCGTCGAAACGGTAGATCGAGTTGTACAGCGGGGTGTCGTGGAGCCGGACTTCCACCGAGTCCGGCATGTGCTGCTCGTAGTAGGCGCGCACCGCGGCCACCCGCCCGGCGACGCCGCCCCCGATCCGGTACTCCCTGTCGCGCGCTGCGAGTTGGGCGCCGTCGGGGTCGCCGAGGAGAAGCCGTACGCGCACCCCGGTGCGTGCCTTCGCGGCCAGCGTGCCCAGCCACTCGGGGTGCTCCTCGGTGAGGAAGAGGCCGGCGAACGCGAGGAGGTCGACGTCGCGCTCGGCGGCGCGCAGCAGTTCCATCCACAGGTGCGGGGGAACCTCGCTTCGCCGCGGGTAGGTGGCGACGATCTCGGCGCCCGCCAAGGAAGCCGTGTTCGTGGCCTCCGGCCACAGGTACGACTCCTCCTCGCGGACGATCGCGGCCACCCGGTACCGGGTGCGCGGGTAGGGCGCGGTGCCGGCGATCCAGCGTTCGACGGTCTTGGTGGAGACCTCGGCGGCGGCGGCGAGCCCGGCGATGTCGAGGTTGGCGCGGTGCATGGCGCGGCGGAGGCGTTCGTTCGTGCCCATGCCGCTCAGGATGGCAGCAACCCCCGTATGTCGGCGTGTAGATGTCCGCAGATGTCTTGCCGTGTCGGTGCGCTGTCCGCCGCAGAGCGCAATGATCAAGTAGGAAGGCCCGCGCGATCCCGTCACCGGCGCGCGGGTGCGGCTCACGCACGTGGAGCGTCATGTCCGAGCCCCGTACCCCCGCATCGCCGCAGGCGCGTGAGCGTCCCGTGATGACGCTGCGCGTGTCCCGCGACAGCGGGCGTACCTGGGAACGGCAGCAGCGCTTCTACCGTCGCGACTGCGAGCCGGTCACCCCGTTCGGCATCAGCAGAATGCCGCCGTGCCGGTGCCCCCGCTGCAGGGGGACGCCGCGGCCGGAAGAACCGTTCCGCCCCTGGCGGGGCGGCTTCTCCCCCGGCTTCGGTTCCTGACGTTCCTGACGTCCGGGCGCCGTCCGCATCAACCGCCCCGCCTGCCGCGCACGCGCCGCGCGGGCGGGCAACCAGACCGCCCACCCGCGACCCCGGAGGGCGGGCCCGCCCCGGCCGCGCCGCCCCCGTGAGCGCGGCCGGGGCACCGTCCGTCTCCGGCCCCGGGCGTCCGGAGCAGCAACCGAGGAAGGAAGCCACCAGGGTGAGCACGAGCAGCAACGGGACGAGGAAGGTGAAGCCGACGCCCGGGACGCGGCCCGGCTGGGACGAGTTAGGCCACCGCCTGCTCCAGACCCGGGCCATGAGCAGGGACTGGGCCGGTGCGTTCGCGGCGGTCGACCGGGCGCGCTACCTCCCGCCGGTCCTGTGGCCGGCGGATGGCGCCGACGGCGCCGCGGGGGTCCACCGCCACACCGCACCGGGCCACTGGTGGGCCTGCGCCGATTCCGACACGGCGCTCGTGACGCAGTGGGACGACGGCGAACACGACGGCGGCGAACCGGGCATCGAGGCGACAAGTGCGGCGCCGAAGCCCTCAACGGCGATGTCGATGCTCCGCGATCTCGACGTGCGGCCCGGGATGCGGGTGCTGCAGATCGGCACCGGCTCGGGCTGGACCGCCGGGCTCCTGGCCCGCCGCCTCGGCGGGGACCGCGTGGCGACCATGGACGTGGACAGGCACCTGGCCCGGGCCGCCCGGCGCCGGCTGGCCGATGCCGGGCTGTGGCCCACGGTCCTGGAGCGCGACGGACTCGACGGCGACCCCGTCGAGGCCCCGTACGACCGCCTGCTCGCCACCTGCTCACTGCGCACCATCCCGACCGCGTGGATCGAGCAGATCCGGCCCGGCGGCATCATCCTCGCCCCGTACAGCACCGGGTGGGGCGGCCGGGACGCCCTGGTGAAGCTGGTCGTCGCCGACGACGGCGGCAGCGCGTCCGGCCGGTTCCTGCGGCTCGTCGACGGCTCGGACGGATTCCAGATCGCCCGCGGCCAGCGTGAGGAGCGCCCCCGGCACGAGGAGTACGTGCCGGACACCTGGCCCGCCACCGTGCGCCGGCCGGCCACGCACCTGCGGCCCGAGGACCTGACCGGCCGCGGCCCGGCCGACGCCGGCGCCTTCGCTCTCGGCCTCGTGGTGCCCGGGGCCACACACACCGTCCACCACCACGGCGGCCGGGTCACCGCCTGGCTCTACAGCCTGACCGCCCCCTCCTGGGCCACCGTGTCCTGGCCTCCCGGCGGCGGCCCGGGCCGCTTCTACGCGCACGGCCCCCGCGAACTGTGGACGGAGATCGAAAGCGCGTTCCGCTGGTGGAACGCGCAGGGCACGCCGACCGTGGACCGCTTCGGCCTGACCCTCCACGCGGCCGACGGCGAACACCGGGTCTGGATGGACTCCCCGGACCACGCCCTGCCCGTGGCAAGTTGGGAGGGAATGCGTGAGCGGTCCCGCGGCCGCTTCCCTGGACCGTGGCGGCCTTCGGGCCCGGCAGCCTGAACTGCCCGCTCATGGCCAACAACCCAGACGTCTCGGACTTACTCGCGCGCGGCGGCGGCACGTAGCGGCGCCAGCGGCACGACGACGATCGTCGTCCTGTCCAGCGTCGCCCTGGTCATCGTGCTCATCCTCCTGATGGCCCGCGCCGACTCCAGGAGGCGAAAGCAGAAACACGACTGACCCGCTGCAACGAAGCCGAGAGCGGTGAACAGGAGCGGCGTGCGCACGACGCTGGCGGACCGGTCCCGGGGCGTGTCGCGTGTGGTCTGCCCGGCCCGGCCCCGACTCGCCACAGCCCTCACATCGAATGGGCTCGCCCCCGGCGGTCGCGTGACCCGGCTTGCCGCGACCGGCTCCGGAGGGGCCAGGCAGGTGAAGGCAGGCTCGGGGGCGTATCCGGGCGGTGGGGCGGCTGGTTGAGGGAGTCTACGGACCATCCGGCCCGTACCGGGAGCTCAATGCGCTGCGAGGCACACGATGGGCCGTCATCAACCGAACAAGCCGCGCCGCCCGCGCGGCCGTGACGACGAGCCGCCCACGGAGTGGTACGGCACCGGGTTCCACTCCACCGAGGGCATGTACCACCTGGATGTACGCCCGTCCGGCAACAGCATTCTGATCACGTCCTCGCCCGCCGAGGTCGACGGTGCCCCGGCAACATGGGCGCTGCGCCTGCGCAACGACGACGACGGGCAGGGCCTGGACGCCCTGGGAGCGGCCCTCGAAGCCGGGCAGCCACACGGGATCCCCGTGGAAGCAGGGCAGGGCTCCGAGAAGGCGCTCGTGTTCATCCCGGACCACCCCGGGGCCGGCACCGGCACCCTCGCCCGGGTCCGCAGCACAACCGGCTCCGAGGGCGACTTCACCTTCGAGCGCTGCGCGGAGCGGCCCATGGACCTGTGGGCCGAGGCCGGGCAGAACCTCCGCCGGATCGTGCCGTTCCTCGGCCCCGGCTCCCCGCCGGCGGACGAGGAGTACCGGATGTGCCCCGGCTGCCACCGGCCCGTCTACGAGAGCTCCGACTCGCACACCGTGCTCGGCGCCGACCGGCTGCCGGTGCTCGGGCTGTGCCGGCTGTGCGCCGACGGCAGCACCCTCCGCTCGCTGCGTCAGTCCGGCGCACCCGTCCCGCCGCAGCAGCTCGCGATCCTGGAAACCGTCGCCGCCGCACTGGCGTAGCCGCAAACACACGGCACGGCGTTCGTTCGGGCCAGGGCACCAGTCCACCCTGGCCGGCCGTCGCGAGTTCAGGTGAGGTCGACGTCGAGGTGGTCGATGTCGGTGACCGTCACCTCCAGGCCCGCCGCGCGGCGGCCGCGGTCCTGGAAGTACGCGTGGCCCAGGCCGGCGCCGAGGAGGTCGCGCAGTTCGTCCTCGTCGGCGCCCGCGGCGTGCCGGTCCAGGAGCCGGCCGGTGATGTCCGGGGGGAGTTGCTCGGTGATGCGGCGCATGCGGGGGTCGTCGGTCGAGCCGGGCGCGGCGGTGAACCCGAAGCGCGCCCGCGTCTCGACGATGGCGCCGCGCTGCGCGGCCTGCCGAATCGCACGGGCCCGTACGCGGGGCTGCCAGCTCTTGCGGACCTCGCGCTCCAGCGCGGCGGCCAGCCGCGGGGTGGGCCGTTTGACCTGCCCGGCGAGATAGCGCTCGACCTGGCGCTGGGAGCAGCCGAGCCGGGCGGCGGCGCGGCGGGTGGAGCCCTGCTCCGCCTTGACGAGGAACCGCATCCGGGCCTGCGGGCTCGCCGGGATGGGGCGGGTCGCGGTGGCCTGAAGCGCCGCTTCCAGGGACTCGCCGATCGTCGCCACCGCTTACTCCTGCCCGTCGCGGGTGGGGTCGTCCTTGATGTGCCGGGCCGGGTTGTAGCCCTGCTCGATAACCTCCGCGGCCCACCACAGGTCCCGTACGCCCTCGACCTTGGTCATGCCCGGGGACACCCCGAGACGGAAGACGCCCGGCAGCGGCTTGCCTTCCAGGGTGCGGGGCAGCAGGTCCAGCGGCGACGGGGTGGAGGCGGGGTAGACCACGCAGTCGGAGAGCACCCCGACCGGGTAGCGGCCGTGGGCGGCCATCTTGACCATCTTGCGGTGCATGTTCACGCGGGCGGCGGCGATGACCGCCGCCCGGATGTCCGGCCGCCACGTCGGCCGTTCCAGAGCCGGCCACCGCTGATCGGTGCGGAACCTGGCCTTGCCCTGGGCCCGTTCGCGGAGCTTGCCGATGCCGCCCTTGACCGTCGCCTTGATCGCGGACAGCACCGCGGCTGCCACTGGGTCAACGTCCTTGTGACCGGCCATCGCCTGGAGGTAGTCGGCTTCGGTGAGGTCCTTGGTCACGCCGAGGTCGGCCATCGTGGCCAGGTACGCGTCGCGCAGCCGCTCGTACCACGGGTCCAGGTACGCGCCGGCCTCCGGGCGCAGCCATGCCTCCAGCGGCGCGACGTCGTGGCCGAGTTCGACGGCGTAGGCGACGGTCGGGGTGGCGTACCAGGCGGGGCCGGCCGGGCGGTCGCCGGTGGGGGTGAACGGCGACGGCAGGCGGGGATCGAGTTCGATGTGGGAGAGGTCGACGTACCAGGCCCCGGGGATCTTCTTGTCGAAGCGGGGGCCGTCGGTGTGGACTGGGGCGGACAGCCCGACGGTCAGCCGGTTCGCCGCCGCGGCGAAGGCGGCGTTGACGTCCAGGCCGATGACGTACGGCAGTTCGCACTCGGCGTCGGTGAATCCGCCGGGGCGTACCCAGTCGTACGCCTCCTCGTCCAGTTCCTGCCCCGCGGGGCGGTCCTGGGCGATGGGGTGTTCCTCCGGGGCCTCTGGCGGGGCGGGGTCCACCGCGCTGGTCAGCGATCCGGCCACCGGCCCGGAGACCCAGGCGGCGCCGTCGCGGACGGGGCGGGTCGGTGGCCGCAGCGCGGTCATCAGCTCCAGACCGTTGACCGCGGTGGAGCCACGAGGGGTGAGCACCCGGGCCGCGTACGTGCCGAGCATCCGCGCCAGCTCGGCGGGCGACAACTCCTCGGCGCGGGGCCAGGCGCGGTCCTCCAGCGCGTCCCAGCCGAGGACGGCGAGCTGGACGCAGCGGCGGCGGCCGTGCTCGGCGGGGCGGTAGATCCGCGGCCACGGGCCGAACCCGCGGCGGGTCAGCTTCCAGCCCGCGGCCAGGATCTCGCGCACCACCGGGTGATCCTCCGCCAGGCGCAGGCCGCCGTCGACGCGCCGGTCCGCCAGTTCCGCGGGCAGCCCGAGCCGTTCCGCGGCCGCGGGGGTGAGGGCTACGAGTGGGTCGGCGTCCTGCCCGTAGCGGTGCAGGCGCTCAGCACCGAGCCCTGCTTGCAGCACCCAGTCGACGAGCTCCGCGACGGTGCCGGCGGGGCAGGGCATCGTGCGGCCGTCGGCGAGGTGGGCGACGCCGGCGCCGTCGAGCACCGCCAGCGGGCCCGCCGGGTAGCGCCCCTCCCCCGCCGGCGCAGCGGTGGGCGCGGGCGGGGAGGTGGGCTTCCGTGCGGCTGGCCGCCGCAGCGGCGGGGCCGGGCTCGTCGAGGTTGGTCGGGCGGTCCGCTTCGGAGGCGGGGCCGGGTTGGAACGGGCGACGGGGACGGCGGGTTGAGGGTGCTGGTGTGCGGGCGGCGCGGCCGCGGCGTCTGCGGGCGCGGGCTCCGCTTCCGTCGTTTCGTGTCGGACAGGGGCGGCGGCGGGCGCAGCCGGTACCGCGGGGGCCGTCTCGTGCTCGTCTTGCCCTGCGGGTGCGGGGTAGAGCTCCGCGAGCTTGCTCAGCAGCCGTGCGTACGCCTCCCGTTCCGGGCCCCGCGGCTCCGGCTCGCCCTTCTCCCAGCCCGACATCGTCGCCCGCCGCACCCCCAGCGCAGTGGCGACCTCCTCCAGCGTCAGGCCGTGCGCGACCCGCAGCCGCTTGCGCTCCTCCGGCGGCAGCAGCGGTGAGCGCGACTCGACCAGCGCGTCGACCGCGTCGAACCTCTCGGCATCGGACACAGGGCACCTCCAGCCCCACACCCTACTCACACAACCGTACAGATCGCGTACATTCCCCGTACACACCGCGTACGGGTGTGGGCTGGGTCGGGAACACCGTGGCCGGGGCACGGATCAGGACGGGGGCGGGCGGTACAGCTCGGCGACGATCGCGAACGAGGTCCTCACCATCGGCTCCGCCATCGCGAGCGGCATCGCCGCGTGCGTCGTCTGGCCGTGTGCCAGGCGGTTGCGGATCCGCCGGCCGTGGTCGAGATACTCCGCCTGCCGGGCTGTCAGGACCCCCGAGGACGCACCCTGCTTGATCAGCGTGTGGAGCGGCTTGCTGCCCGCATCCGCAATACGGTCCCGCAGGACGATCTCCACCGCGACCAGGGAGTGCAGCACTGCCACGGTGGAGAACTCGTAGCAGTAGTAGGAGTGGCGCAGCAGTTCGCGAGCGGTCCGCAGGACCGTGGCCGCGGCCTCGGGTATGCCGTCGGGTACGACCAGGTGCTCAACGATGTCGTGCATGTCGGCGTACTGGCCGACGAAGTAGTGGGAGCGCCCGTCCGGGACCGGGAACGGCAGCCGCTGCGTGTTCATGCGCGCAGTGTGGCACCGCGAGCGCGTCCCCGGCGGACTCGCCACCGTACCTGCGGAACGTGGCAGAAGGGTGGCTTTCTGTTGTCTGTGGTGGTGGATATGGTCGCCGGGCCAACGTTGTTACGGAGTAGTAGGGGAATGGTGTGCTGTGCGTGGGGGATCGATACGGGCGTTAGCGGGGATCGCCGCCGCCATGGCGCTGCTGACGGCGTGCTCCAGTGGAGATTTCTGGGAGCAGGCTGCGGACGGCCGCTTCTCGGACAAGCCCCCGGAGCAGGAGGGCGGGTTGGATTCGTCGCTTCGGATGTCGGCGGTGTCCGCGGCCGTGCGGGAGGGGCAGATCCGCCTGGAGTGGGGGCCGGTGCGGGGGATCGATCGCTTCCGGGTCGATGACGGTACCGCGCAGATGGATGTGCCGGCCTCGATCTGCGCGCAGAGGTGCACGCTGGTGCTGCCGCCGCGGGCCGGCGGCAGCCGTCAGGAAGTCGCGGTCTCGGCGGTAACGGCCGACGGCGACTTCTCCAGGGCCTCCACCGCCTCCGTTCAAGCGCCGGCGCCGGTGGCCGAGGAGCCTGCTCGGCCGCTGAAGGAAGTGGTGGTCATCCGGCAGGACCCCGTGCCAGACGACCCGGAGAACAACCCGCCCACGGTGGAGCGCATCCCGGTCGCCTCCGCCGCCGCGGCCCGCCGCAAGATCGAGGAGACCTGGGGCGACCGGGAGGTCATCTCCGCCTCCGTGAACCATCCGGTCACCGACGCCCAGGACGACGACGGGCAGTCGTCGTCGGAGAGGGTCCCCAAGTCCGCGGTATGGCAGAAGGAGGCCATGGAACTCGACCGGCTGCCCGGCGAACCGCGCGGTGAGGGCGTCACCGTCGCGATGGTGGAATCCGGCAGCCCCGACACCACGCACCCGTCTCTTGAGGGCGCGGTCGGGGAGGGCACCGTCATCGGCGGCGACGGCGAGGCCGAGCCGGGCGCGCACGCCACCGCCACCTCCTCGCTGCTCGTCGGGCAGCCCGCCGGGGGCGTTCCCGGGGTGGCACCGGGTGCGAAGATCCTGCCGGTCTCCCTCGGGGCTGCGACGCCGAGCGATGCGGATCTGGCCGAGGGCATCATCTGGGCCGTCGACCACGGAGCGGACGTCATCAACATCTCCGCCGGCACGGGCTGCACGGACCGGAAGCTGGCCGGGTGCCCCGACAGCCTGGAAGCGGCATCCGCCTACGCCGAGGAGAACGGTGTGGTGGTGGTCGGCGCGGCGGGCAACAACGGCCCCGGCCCCGGCTGCACTGAGGAACCGGCCGAGATCAATGAACCCTGGTCCCCGGCCGTGGTCGACTCCGTCATCTCCGTCGGTGCCTACGGCCCGGACGGCAAACGGGATGACTGCTCGTCCGTCCGCGGCGACGTCGACGTCCTCGCCCCCGGAGTACGGCTGATGCACGCCTGGCCAGGCGGCGGCTACGCCATCAACGACGGCACCTCCCTCGCCGCCCCTCTGGTCAGCGGGCTGATCGCCGCCCTGCTCGCAGACCGCCCGGATCTTGCGCCAGCCGACATCCGCGAGCTGCTTCCCCAGTGGCAACTGGCCGACGGACGGCTGAGCACCTACGCGATGCTGGTCAGCCTCGGCTACGTCGACATCGACGACTACGAACCGCCGGCAGTCACGGGCATGAAAGCGATCTACCCGTTCGAGGCGTTCCTCGGCGTGGGGCCGAAGCACCCGATGCGCGCCGAGTTGGAGGCCGTCAAGGAGCTGCAGTTCGGCGCCGATGCGAAGAGGCGGATCTACGTGAGCGTGTCCACACCGTGGTGGGACGGCGGGTTCGCCATGTACAAGGGCGAGCCGTGGGGGTATGGCGCGATCGCTGGCCAGGTCTACGTGCACAAGGACGGGTCGGTCACCGCGGCCGGCCGGCTGAACTTCTCCCGCCTGGCCAGAGGCATGAACCGCGGCCAGGACATGACCGGCTGGCACCGCATGTTCTGCCACAGCGATCTGCCCGCGCCGGCGTCCCAGGTCTTCCGCTGGGAGACCCCGGTCAAGGTCGGGGTGGAGGACTTCACCGGCGGCGACGAGAACGCCCCCGCGCGAGCACGGCTCACGTTCTCCCTCGGCGACGGCGCCACCACCGGCAAGCACGGACAACTACCGCCGATGACGCTGAAGAACGACGATCTGGCGGACTGCCCGGCCCAGATGGAAGCCACCGAGGGCCTGGACCCGGCGCAGACCGGAACCGCCGAGCAGCAGCAGGCCGCCTTCGACGAGTACGCCCGGCGCATCGAGGGCATCGAGGGCATGCTGGTCGAGGCCACGCCCCTGACCACCGCCGAGCCCGTGCCGCTGACCGGGGACGGTGACGGGGCCGAGAGCCGCGCCGCGCAGGATCCGAACATGCACCTGCGCATCGAGGTGAACTAGCTGCAGCGGCCGGGGCTGTAGCGGGCGGCAAAGCTGGGGCCCGGCACTTCGGTGGCCACCCGCATGCACACCGGGTGCTGCCCGAACAGGTTGGTGACCTCGAAGACCCCCGCGCCGGACTCAGGGCCGGACATCACCGTGCTGCCGAGTTCCGTCGTACGCAGCTTCAGCCAGCCGCTGTTGTCGTCCAGCGCCTGCTCGGCGGCCTCCTCACGCGAGAGCCCCTTGCCGTTCAGCTCGCCGTAGTTGAGGTCCTCGGTCGCGCGCCGTACCGACTCCAGCACCTCGGACTCGTCGTAGGCGGTCAGCGCCAGGTACCCGAGTACCCCGCTGGCCGCCACCAGCACGGCCCCGGCCGCCGCCAGCACCCGCCGCCCGCGACCACCTCGACGGACCTGCGCTCCGCCGTCCCGCGGCGGGACCGAGGCTGCGCCGGCCGGCGGCATCACCTCGGTGCCGTCGACCGGCTGCGGCCCTTCGGCCGGCTCGACGATGTCCGCGGGCAGCTCCGCCGACTCGACAGCTTCGGAAGCCGGGAGGTCCGCGGCACCGGTTCGAGGTGCCGGCGGCTTCAGGCTCGTGCGGGCCGCGGCGATGGCGGCCGCGGCCTGTTCACCGTGCGCGGGCCGGTCGGCCGGCTCTCGGGCCATCAGGGTGAACACCAGGTCGTCGATCGCCTCCGGGACCGTGCGCACCACGCGGCTGGGCCGCAGCGGCAGGCTCTCGCGATGCTGTTCCAGGACTTCGGCGACCGTGCCGGTGTACGGCGGGCGACCGGTCAGCAGCTCGTACAGCAGACACCCCACCGCGTAGATATCGGCGCGCGCGGCGGCCGGTGCTCCGGAACCACGCTCCGGCGCCAGATACGGCACGCCCCCTGCCAGTCGTTCGTCAGCCTCGGCGAGCGGGAGGCCAGTGTGGGCGAGCTCCGCGAGACCGGTGTCCAGCACGGTGACCGTGCCGTGCTCGCCGCCGCCGTCGTCGTCGACGAGCACGCCGGCGGGCTGGAGTGCGCCGTGTGCCATCCCGGCGGTGTGCACGACGGCGAGCGCCGCACATATCTGCTCCGTTAAGGCCAGCGCCCGGCGCCAATCGAGGGCGCCCTGCTCGCGCAGCACCTGCCCGAGCGGGCGGCCGCGCAGCGGTGTCAGCGCCAGGTAGCCGACACCGATCCGCCCGGCGAGCTCGGTGGTGCCGTGGCCTACGACGGCCGCCAGGTGCGGGCTGTTCAGCCGGATCAGTTGGCGGGCTGCGGCCTCGATGTCGGCCCGCTCTTCCGCCCGGGCTGCTCCTTGCGTCGGCTCTGGCGCGGTGAGCAACTGCACGGCGACCTCGCCGCCGAGAGTGCTGTCCCGGGCCCTCCACAACTCCCCCACCGCGCCGGCATCGAGCGGCTCGGCCAGCTCGTACCGGCCGTCGACGACGATCCCCCGTAGCCCCGTCTCCGACACGCCGTGCCCCCTTCTTCCCCCGCACCGTATGCCGGACCTGGTCACGGCCCGGCGGCCTCCCCGGCGCCCCGAGTCGGGCCACAGCGTAGTACCCGCCGAGCCACCGCCCCCAGGGCACAAACTCGCCCGCGGCCGTACGAATACGAAGGGGGAGCGGCTCGTCGGGGCAGCCCGCCGGTCGAGGCGGGACGCTACGGCACGTGGGGACACACCTCGTGCTGCTGGTAGCCGCCCGGCACGCCCTCGCCGGCCGCAGTCCAGAAGGCGCGCGAGTCGCGGCTGTGACCGCCGAGGGTGTGCCAGGAATGCCCGGGGAACTCCTGTCTGAGCGCGGCCAGTCCGGCTGAGGCCAGACCGCAGCGTTGAAGCGGTTCGGGGGTGTAGGGGTTCTCGACCCAGGCGAGCCGGCAGCGCCGGCATACGCGGTAGTCGACGGCGAACGCGTGGTCGTCCTCGCCTTGCAGGTTGGCGGCGCGGGTGCGCCATCCGTCGCGTTCTGCGGAGATGGTGTCCTGCCAGGGGGCGTTCACCTCGGGGATGTGCGGCCAGCCCTTGCGCCGTCCGTACCGGCCCCGGCTGAGCCGCCGCAGTACTTCGCGACGCCGCCAGCCTCCGTCCACGCGCCGCACCTGCTGCGCCTGGCCAGCCAACCGCCGGGCTGCCGCACGCCGGTTGTCCCGGCTCGCCGTGGTGCTGATGGCCTTGCCTCCCTGTCCCTCTCGCAGTACGGCGTACGGCCTGCCCCACGCCGGTCAGGCCGTGAGGACGACTCGTACCCGCTCGCAGAAGTCGCGGGCTTCGGGCAGGGAATGATCATTGAGTCGGTCCGCCAGTTCCAGCAGGGGTTCGGTGGTGCGGTGGGAGCTGATGGTTTCGGTCAGGTCCAGCGCTGTGCCAGCGGTTGCGCAGGCCTCTTCGAGGTGGCCCTGCGTGAGCTGGGCATCGGCCTGCCGGGAGAGGTAGAGGGCCTGGGTCCGTACGGTCGTGGCTGGGAACAGGGCCTGCGCCTCGACGAAGAGCGTCTCGGCCTTGCCGGGCTGGCCCATGTCGCGGTGGCTGGATGCCCTGGCGGCGAGGATCTCGGAGCGGTCGAACCAGTAGATCCAGCCGGGGTCTCCTCCCTTCGACTCGGGTGAGCTGGACAGGAGGTGTTCGGCCATGTCGAAGTCCGCCCAGCAGCGAGCGTCCTGCAGATGTGCACGGGACCGTCCGCGGCGGGTGTGCAGCAGCGCCTCGACACGTGGGGTGGTCTTGCCGCGGACGGCGGCCAGGGCGGCCGATGCCATGGCCTCGGCGTCGTTCAGCCGCCCGGAGTTGTAGGCGCTGACCGTCCAGAAGCTCAGCGCGTTGGCGCCGAGCGCCTTGTCACCGGCCATGTCGGCGAAGTGCATCGCGCCTTCGAAGGTTCGGTCGGCGCAGACGCCCGTGACGTCGAACCTGGCCGCGGCACGCTGGCGGGCCAGGTCGGAGGCGGCGGCCCACAGGCGGGTCCTGTGGGCGCTGGTGGCGTTCCCGTGTTCGAGCAGCCCGCGGGCCAGGGCGAGCGCGCTGGCGGAGTCCTGCAAGATGGTGCCGCCTCCGTCGGCGTCGTCCCTTCGCCGGAGTTTGTCCACGATCTTCTCGATGCGGGCCACTGCTTCCTCGCCGATGCGGCTGCCCGTGGTGACCTGTCCGGCGGCGGCTGGGTCGGCGCAGATCCAGGCGAGGAGCGTGGCAGTGAGTGTGCCGCCGGTAAGGCGGACGAGTTCGCGGCGGGTGGCCTCCACGGGGACTCCTTCGACGAGTTCGGTCAGAGCCTGGCCAAAACCAGCAGCGTCTCCACGATCGCGGGGTTGCTCGCTGGAGTGGGTCCTCTGCCAACCACTGAGGCCATGGTCGCTCATCGACGGTCTCGGAGGAATACCGAGCAGCGCTGCCAGAAGTCGCCGGGTCGGCTGATCGGGGGCGCGTGCATCTTCCCAGCACGTGACGCCGTCGCCCCGGGTCTGGAGAAGACGGCTCGCAACGGGTCCGCGCTTCTCCGGCCGGTCTGCTGCTTCCGCCGGCTCGGGGCGGTGAGCAAGGCGACCTCACCGCCGAGGTGTTGTCACGGGCCCGCCACAGCTCCCCACGACGCCGGCATCGAGCGGCTCGGCCAGCACGTACCGGCCATCGACGACAACCCCCTGCAACCCTGACTCCGCCACGCCATACCCTTCGCCGCCGGCTGGTTGAGCCCGGGGGTTCGCAGCGATCACCGGTTCTACGATGAGCCGGTGACCGAGACCCTACCCCCCGTGGGCATTGACCTCCTCGATGTCGAGCAACTTGTACTCGCCGAAGCCGAGGAGCCGCCGCTGCTTCCCCAGGACGCCGAGGCCCGAGACCGGGTATGGGAGAAAGCGGTCCGGGCCAACCCCAACCTCTTCGACGGACCGGTGGTCGCATGTAGAGGGCTGGAGTGGCTGGGCCCACGGGTGCTGCGTCTGTCCTGGGTAGGGGTGACGTACCGGCACTACGCGCTACGTCGTGTCCCCGGCGCCACCGCGCTGCCGTCGCTGTTCGTGAACGTCGTCCAGCCGACCGACGACGGCCGGGTGCTGGTGGCGCGGATGGCGCCTTCTACTGCTGCCCCGTGCCGTTGGCAACTGCCGGGAGGCTCTGTGGAGCCTCCCGGGGAAGGGGCGGTGCTCGACGAGTCGGCGCTGGCCGGCCAGGCAGCACGGGAACTCGTCGAGGAGGTGGGGATCGGCGTGCTCGCCGAGGAGTTGCGGCTGTGGACCGTGACCCGCGGCGAGAACGGCAGCATCGGCCTGACCTACCTGGCCCCCGCGCGTCCCGAGGCGGCGTTGCGAGCTGGTCTGGCCGCCGCTGCGGCAGCCGAGCGCGCCCAGGGGCGTGAGCCGGAGCTTGACGACATCGCGCTGGTGTCCTCGCCGGAGGAGGTGGCGGGTCTGGCTGGTCCGCACGCGGACTACCTGGAGCCGGTTGTCCGCCGCTTCTGCGAGCGGCGCTGAGCGGAGGTCAGGTGCCGGTGAGGAAGTTCCGGGCGCGCTCGTCGAGTTCAGTGACGCATCGCAGGCCGCGGCCTCGGAAGCGGGTGAGGTCGCCGCGCATGCGGGTGACGGCTTTGCGGGTGCGGTTGGAGCGGACGCCGTCCATGTGGTCGAGGGCGCGGTGCCAGGTGGTGCATGCCTGTTCGATGCTGCCGCGGTTGAGGTGCATCTCGGCGCCGGCGACCAGGTCCAGGGCGACGATGCGCGCGTAGGTGGCTGCCGGGCGTGCAATGGCTGCCAGTGCGTAGTTCTCGGCGGCGGCTCGGTGGTCGCCTAGGGTTTCGTGGACCTTGGCGGTGCGGGAGTACACCGACGCTGCGGGCGGGCCCCAGGCGAGTGCCCAGAACGGTGTCTCGTCGCCGACGGCACCGGCGAGCAGAGTGCGGGCGTGTTCGGCTTCGGCCAGAGCAGCGCGGCGTTGGCCGCTCTTGGCGAGGGTGTGGGCGTGGACGACGCGGAAGAGGGCTTCGGTCTGGGCGTCCACGTGTCCCTTGGCGCGGTTGAGGCCGGTTTCGGCGAGGGCCTGGCAGTGTTCGGGGCGGTGGAGTTTGAGGCCCTGCATGGCCATGGTGCGCATCACGAATCCGTCGTGCCCGCGTAGGCCGGATTCGGTGGCCAGGGCGTAGGACTTGAGGTAGTAGCGCTGGGCGAGGCCCTGCTGACCGGCGTCGTAGCTTTTCCAGCCGAGGAGGTGGACGCCGCGGCTGGCGGCGGAGAGCATCTGCCGGCGGGCTTCGTCGGTGCGGAACCGGGCCCGGCACAGAGGGGCGACGTCGTCGCGGAGGTAGGTGACCAGGGCGCTGCGGGCGTGCTGGCCGCCGTGGCGTTCGTCGAGTTCGGAGAAGGCCGCGATCATGTCGCGGACGGCGGCGACTTCGGCCATGCCGACGGTGTGGCCGATGCGGGCTGCCGTGGTGCGGGCGGCGATGTCCTGGATGTGGGTCAGGGGTAGGGCTGCGGCTGCCACGGAGTAGGCGGAGGCCGTCAGGAGGCGGCGGCGGTCCACTTCGTACCTCCACAGGTGCAGCAGGTCGTCCACCGGGTCGCTTTCGAGGGACAGTCCGATGGTGTCATCCTCCCCGCCGGCTGGGGCGGGCAGGCCGAGGTCGGCGGGGGTCAGGAGGCGGCCCAGGCGGCGGGAGAGGGCGACGGCGAGGTAGTGGGGTGTGTCCCCGCGGGGGATGGTTCCGGAGATCCAGTGCTCGACGTTGGACCTGTTCGTGCGTAATCGTGCGCCGTATTCGGCGGCGACGGTGCAGACGGCCTTGGCCAGGGCCTCGTAGGTGAGGCCGGATTCTGCGACGAGGGCGCTGAGCTGGACGTTCGGTGGGCGCGTGGTCATGAGCATCTGCTCCGATATACGCGATATACCGCTTGGGCTGTCCGTCACCGTACCGCTGTGCAGGCCCGGCGGGTTGACTCTTCATCAGGTCCGAGGCCGCGGCCGGAGCGCTGCGGGGATCGGCTTTTCGTGAGCGTGTCTGCGTACCGCCGCATGTGATGTCCCGTGCCCGCGAGGAAGGGGTGGTCATGGACGAGCCGGGTGATCGCTGGGTCGCCGCTACGGCCGCGAAGCTGCTGGCGGCGGAGTACGAGTGCGTGCCGGTCGAGGTGCTGAGCGCCGAGGCGGGGTTGTCGTTGGAGACCGCGTACCGGGTGCAGGCGGCGGTGGTGGCGCGGCGGATCGCGGGCGGCGCCCGTGTCGTCGGGCACAAGGCCGGGGTGACCTCTGCGGCGATGCAGGAACAGATGGGCGTCGCCGAGCCGGACTCGGGTGTCCTGCTGGACGACCGGGTGCTGCCCACCGGCAGCGTCCTGGCGAGGTCAGTGCTGATGCAGCCGCGGGTGGAGGCCGAGATCGCGTTCCGGCTCGGCTGCGACCTGGCAGGCCCGAGTGTGAGCGTGGACGAAGCGCGGGCGGCGGTGAAGGACGTGTTCCTCGCCCTGGAGGTGATCGACACCCGGTTCACCGGGTGGCGGATGACGGTCGCGGACAGCATCGCCGACAACGCCTCCTGCGCATGGGCCGTCACCGGACCCATGGTGCCGCTCAGCGCGCACATGGACCTGGCCGCGGAGGTGCTGGTCCTCAGCATCGACGGAACCGACACCGCCACCGGGGAAGGACGTGCTGTCCTCGGCGACCCGCTGCGTGCCCTGGCCTGGCTCGCCGGACGGCTCCACCGCCACGGCGACCGCCTGCTCGGCGGGCAACTGGTCCTGGCCGGAGCCGTGCACGCCAGCCTCCCCCTCCCCGGCCGCAGCACGGTGCGCGCCCGCTCGACGCACCTGCCTCCGGTCGAACTGCACGTGCGCTGATCCTCAGGCGACGGCACCCCCGCCGGCCCTGCACCCTCTCCTGTACCACCCTCCCCTCGTACGAAGGAGCGGCCGATGGCTGCTGATGAACGCAATCGGCGCGTCGCGGTACTCGGCGCGGGTCTGATCGGCGTCGACTTGGCCGACAAGATCCGCCGTTCGGAAACCCTGGAACTGGCCCTGGTGGCAGGCCGTGACCGGGAGAGCCTGGGCCTTCGCCGGGCGGCCGAGATGGGCCACCCCGCCACGGCCGGCGGAATTGGCGCCGTCGTGGACGCCGGGCCTTTCGACGCGGTCTTCGACGCCACCAACGCCGACAGCCACGCCGGGCACTGGGCGGCGCTACGCCCGACCGGCACCACCTTGATCGACCTGACTCCCGCGGGGCTCGGCACGAGCATCATCCCGGGTATCGACTACCCCCGGCCGGTGTCCGAGCGGCACTGGAACCTCGTGAGCTGCGGCGGGCAGGCGGCCATCCCGCTCCTGCACGCGATCTCCCGGCGCTGCACCCCCAGCTACATCGAGGTGGTCTGCACCGGAGCGAGCGCAAGCGCCGGCCGGGCCACCCGCCTCAACCTCGATCAGTACCTCGCCACCACCTCGGCCACGATCCGGCACTTCACCGGCGCACCGGAGGCGAAGGTGATGGTCAACATCAGCCCCGCCCGGCCGGCCCCGCCGTTCCGCGTGGCCATGACCGTCCTCGCCGACGACGTACACCCCGCGCCGGTCCGTACGAGCATCGCGGTCGCCGCCCGCGCGGTGCGCGCCTACGCGCCCGGGTTCACGGTGACGTCGCTCGTCGTGGACCCGGGCCGGATCTCGGTGGCGGTGGAGGTGACCGCCTTAGGCGGCCGTCTGCCCCGCCACGCCGGAAGCGTCGACATCATCAACGCCGCCGCCGTCCTGCTCGCCGAGCAGCAGGCCGCGGCTTCCCGATGAAGGGAACCCCGACCATGGACACCACCCCGCACGAGCAGCCCGGGATCATGCTGCACGATCCGACGCTGCGCGACGGACATCACGCGGTCGGCCACCAGCTCGACGCCGACCAGCTCCGCGCCTACGCCACCGCCGCGAACGCCGCCGGGGTGCCGGTGGTGGAGGTCGGCCACGGCAACGGCCTGGGGGCCTCCAGCCTGCAGATCGGCCGCGCCCTCCTCGACGACGCCACGATGCTCACCACCGTCCGCGACGTGCTCACCTCGTCACGGATGGGCGTCTTCATGGCCCCCGGCTGGGGCACCTCCGACGACCTGACGGCCGCCGTCCACCACGGCGCCGACGTCGTACGGATCGCCGCGCACTGCACCGAGGCCGACGTCACCGAACGCCACCTCGGCGTCGCCCGCGACCTCGGCGCCGAAGCGCAGGGCGTCCTGCTCATGAGCCACATGGCCGACCCCGGCGAGCTGGCCGAGCACTGCGCCCTGATGGGCCGGTTCGGCGCACAGGCGGTGGGCATCATGGACTCCGCCGGCCACTACCTCCCCGCCGACGTCGCCGAGCGTGTGAGCGCCATCGCCGAGGCCGTCGACGTGCCGGTGATCTTCCACGGGCACAACAACCTGGGCCTGGCCGTGGCGAACAGCCTCGCCGCCGTGGACGCCGGCGCGACGGTCATCGACGCGACCGCCCGCGGGTTCGGCGCCGGGGCCGGCAACACCCAGCTCGAAGCCCTCGTGGCCGCCCTCGAACGCCGCGGCGTCCACACCGGCATCACCTTGCGGAAGGTCCTGGCCGCCGCCGACGTGGCCGCCGAGCGCCTGATGAAGGCCCCGCCGTCCATCGACTCGATCGCTGTGGCCAGCGGCCTCGCCGGCGTGTTCTCCGGCTTCAAGCGGCCCGTCATGCAGACCGCGCGCGCCGAAGGCGTCGATCCCGTCGACCTGTTCCTCGCCCTCGGCAACCGGCAGGTCGTCGCCGGGCAGGAGGACCTGATCGGTGACGTCGCCCGGCGGCTGAAAGCAGGCACGCGATGAGCGCCGCGCTGGAGGCCGCCGTGGTGTGCGGGGTCGGCGCGGCGCTGCCCCCGCACACCGTCTCGAACGCCGATCTGACGACGCGTCTGGACACTACGGACGAGTGGATCCGCTCACGGACGGGCATCGCCCGGCGGCACATCGCTGGGGCGGACCTGTCCACGACCGACCTCGCCGTACGGGCCGCCACCCAGGCCCTCGCCAACGGCAACACGACCGCGGTGCAGGCGCTGGTGGTGGCCACAACCACCCCGGACCGCTGCTGCCCGGCCACCGCCCCCACCGTCGCCACCCGCCTCGGGCTGACCGGCATCCCCGCCTACGACCTCGCGGCCGGCTGCACCGGATTCCTCTACGCCCTCGCGACCGCCGCTGGACTCATCGCCAACCGCACCGCAGACAGCGCCCTGGTCATCGGCGCCGACCGCCTCGCCACCCTCCCCGACCGCACGGACCGTACGACCGTCCCGCTGTTCGGCGACGGCGCCGGAGCCGCCGTGCTGCGCCGCGGCAGCGCGGACGAGGCCGGGGCACTCGGGCCGATCACGCTGGGCAGCGACGGCACCGGCGCCGAACTAATCCGGGCCGCTGGCCCCGGCGCCCTGCACATGGACGGAGCCGACGTCTTCCGGCACGCCGTCGACCGCATGTCCACCGCAGCCCGCCAGGCCGCCGACGCCGCCGGTTGGAACCTCGCGGACGTCGATCGCCTGGTCCCGCACCAGGCCAACAGCCGCGTCACCGCCGCGGTCGCCCGCAAGCTCGGCGTTCCCGACGACCGCCAGCTCAGCAGCATCACCGACACCGGCAACACCGGCGCCGCGTCCATCCCCCTGCTCCTGGCCCGCTCCATCACCGACGGCCGCCTCAAGGCCGGCCACCGCACCCTGCTCACCGCGGCCGGCGCCGGACTCACCTGGGGCGCCACCACCCTCACCTGGCCCGACCTCCCACCCTGCCTTCCCCAAGGAGCCACGGCATGACCGGTGACCTCCGCCGCATCCTGACCGACGACCTCAAGCTGCCCGCCGACCGTCTCACCGACGACGCCAGCCTCGACCAGGCCGGATTCGACTCCCTCGCCGTCGTCGAGCTGTCCGTCCTGCTCACCGACCGCTACGGCATCGACATCAGCGACAGCGACATCCGCGATGCCGCCACCCTCGGCCAGCTCGACGCCCTCATCACCACCAAGCGCAACGGAAGGTGACGACCCATGACCAGCACCAGCCCCCGGCCCGGACGGGCCTGGATCATCACCCCCGGCCTGCACCCCGACCGCTTCGCCAGCGCGCAGAACTCCGGCGCCGGCGTCGCCGTCGTCGACATCGAGGACTCCGTCGCCCTCCCCGACAAGCACACCGCCCGCACCGCCTGCGAAGCGTTCTTCGCCCTCCCCGACCCGCCGTGCACCCTCGGCATCCGGATGAACGGCCTCACCACGATCGACGGCATCAAAGACCTCGCCGCCCTGGCCGACTACACCACCCGGCCCGACCTCATCGTGGTCCCCAAGGTGGAATCCCCCCGCGACATCGAACTCGTCGCCGCCGCCCTGGACGCCGACGGCTACACCCCCGACATCTGGGCCCTGATCGAAAGCCCCCGCGCCTTCGACACCCTCCCCGCGATCACGCGCGCACCCCGGCTCGGCGGCGTCATCTTCGGCTCCGCCGACTACGCCGCCACCGTCGGCTGCGGCATGGACTGGGACACGCTGCACTACGCCCGCTCCGCCCTCATCAACGCCGCCACCGCCGCGAACATCCCCGCCATCGACGCCCCCACCTGGACGCTCAACGACCCCGGCATCCTGCGCCAGGACGCCGAGCGCGCCAAGAACCTCGGCTTCCACGGCAAGGGCTGCGTCCACCCGCGCCACGTCCAGGTGATCAACGAGGTCTTCACACCCACCGCCCAGGAGATCGCCCAGGCACGCGCCGTCGTCGCCGCCGCCGACGCCAGCGGCGGAACGGTCACCACCGTCGACGGGCAGATGCGCGGCACCCCCTTCTTCAACGCGGCCCGCGCGCTTGTCGCCGAAGCGGACCGCACGCCATGAGCCCCGACCCGCCCCGCGGCTACCGCCAGATCGGCGAAGATCGGTACCGCGAGAACGTCGGCCTCGCCTATCCCGAACTCGCCCCCGGCCTGATCATCGAGCACCGGCCCGGCCGCACCGTCACCGAACTCGACAACCTCCTCGGCGCAGCCCTCAGCGGCAACGTCGCCCCCATCCACACCGACGCCCACCACAGCAGCCAGACCCCCTGGGGCCGCATCCTGGTCTGCTCCGGCGTCACCCTCAACCTCGTCGCCGGCATGACCGTGCGCAGCATCAGCGGCCTGACCACCGCCAACCTCGCCGTCGACAAGGTGCGCTTCACCGCACCCGTCCACCTCGGAGACACCCTCTACGCCGAAACGAGAATCCTCACCCGGCGAACCTCCGAAAGCCGCCCCGGCACCGGCGTCATCACCTGCCACACCACCGCCCACAACCAGGCGGGCACCAGCGTCCTGGCCTTCACCCGCACCTTCCTCGTCCCGCTGGACGCCGACACCGCCCGCAACGCCACCAACTACTGAACGAGGGGAGAGTCATGAGCCCGCAGTTGACCTTCGCACCAGCCGACGACGCTCTGTGGGAGCAGTACCACCAGCTCGCCGCGCGCGCCTACGGCCACTCGATCAGCGACATCACCCACCTGCGCGAGCACGCCGACCTCCGCGTCGCCCTCCGCCGCGGACGGGTCGTCGCCGGCGGCCTCGGCCTCCTCGCCGAGCAGTACTTCGGCGGCGCCCCCGTCCCCAGCGCCTGCCTCGGCGACGGCTGCGTAGCCCCCGAGGAACGCGGCGAGCACCTGGCCACCGACATGACCACCGAACGCCTGCGCCCCCTGATCGACCGCGGCGCGGTGATCTCCACCATCAGCACCTCTTCCACCGGCTACGCCCGCCGCCTCGGATGGGAAGCCCCCACCGACGTCTTCGCCTGGGCCGTGGCCACCGACGACCTCAAACGCTCCTTCGCCGATGAGGACTTCGAGGTCGAGCACGGGCTGACCGACGAAGCCGAAGACCTTCAACGCGACCTCGCCCGCCAGTGGAACGGCCCCGTCCACCGCACCCCCTGGTGGACCCAGTGGAAGCAGGCCAAGAGCAACCTCACCACCTACCGCTTCAGCCAACCCGGCCACTCCATCACCGGCCTGCTGAGCCTCGCCACCACACGGCACGAGCACCACGGCATGAGCCTGACCGTCCACGACTTCTGGGCCGCCGACCAGCCCACCGCCAGCGCCATGCTCGCCTTCCTCGGCCGCCACAACACCCGCGCCCGCACCATCACCTTCCGCCGCGGCGCACTCCCGCCCTACCCCACCCTCCTCCACGGACTGCGCCACCACCGCACCACCGCCGAAGCCTGGCACCCCTGGATGCTCCGCATCCTCAACCTCCCCCAGGCCATCCACCTTCGCGGCTGGCCGCACGACCTCACCACCGCCGTACCCATCGAGACCGAGAACCCCACGACCGGCGACCAGGACCGGTGGATGCTCCAGATCGAAGACGGAGCAGCCGAACTCACCCCCACCCACATCCGAGGGCAGGTGACCCTCACACAGCGCCAACTCGCCGTCTGGTACGCCGGCGGCTACCGCTCCACCACCACAGCCCGCATGGCCGGCACCCACACCAGATCACAAACGGCGCTCGCAACCCTCGTCCACAGCACGGCACAGTTCGAGCCCTGGCTTCCCGACCACTTCTAGCCGCATCGGGGAGGTCGCTCTGGTGCCCTGCCCGATGCACGGCGCACTGCGCGCCACCTGGTCCCCCATCAGGACTGCGCCCGGGATTCCGGCCGCGGAATGTGCCGAAGGCCGTCCAACGCCTGGCTGCCGAATCTGCCCGTCGGGGCCCAGACCCCCTTCGCAGCCGCCCGATGCACGCGCTGAGCCGGATTGATTCTTCCGTCCCACGGTGTATCGCCCGCACTTGGTACATCCTCAGTCCTTCTGCCTGGTCACGGGTTTTCTCAGAATGGCCCAGGTCTGATCACCCATCGGCGTGTGCCGCGGCGTACGCGGTCGCATTGAGTCGTTCCGGAGACAACTCCGGCCGCTGCCCGCGCGGACCGTACCGGCGCTGGCACGATGCTCCTCGCGCCAGCGGGATGCATCAACTCCCCCTGGCATATGACCAGTTGATGGAGTGGATCGGTGTCCGGAGGCGTTCCGCCGCCGGACACCTCGGAAATAGGGGTGTTGCAGGTGCCTGGGGGACATACATGCGGAACAACTGGGCTCGGGGAGGCCCCCTGCCGTCGGCTCGGCGCCGGCGAGACGTGCGTGATCGTGGTGATCGTGCTACTGGCGGGGTTCCTGGCGGTGATCGGCCTGGAACTGGCGGAGATCGCGGCCCTGCTCGGCGCGGCCGGGATGACGGCGGCCGCGGTCGTGGTGGTGTGCACCGGCCGCGGACCGGGGCTGCAGGTGCTGCCCGTGGCCCCGGCGTGAGGCGGGGTCACGACGATGGGGCGACCCGAGCAGCCGCTCCCGCCGGAGGCCGCGTCGACTGCGGTGGGCAGGCTCGCGGTCTACCTGCGTGAGGGCCGCGAGAGCGCCTGTTACGTGCGCGGTGAGCAACTCCTACGAGGCGTGCCGTACGCCGTGCTGGCGCGGCGGGCGGAGTACTCGGTCTCGACACTGCAGCGTGCGGCATCCGGAACGAGGGTGCCGACGCGCCCGGTGGTGCTGGCGTATGCGGCCGGCTGCGGGCTGGATGTGGATGTTGCCGACCGGCTGTGGCTCGACGCCCGGCGCGAGGAGCGCCGCAGCCCAGTCGCGGCTGCCGCGGTGTCCCCGGAGATGATCCAGGATCAGTCCGAGCTGGGGGTGGCGCTGGTGGATCTGCACGAGCGCAGCGGGGCCCCGTCGCACCGGGAGATGGAACGGCGCGCCCGCCGGGCCCGTTCGGCGCCGCTCTCGCGTAGCGGTATCCAGCGGATCCTGGCGCGCCGCCGGATGCCGACGACCAGTGGAGAGGTGCTGGCGTTCTTGGTGGCGTGCCAGGTGCCGGAGGACGAGAGACCGGTGTGGGTGCGTGCTTGGCAGCGTGCCCACGGGCAGCGGAGCAGGGAACTCACCGCGGCGCGGCGGCTCCTGCTGCGGCTGGAAGGCGAAGCAGCCGGCTCGCGCTCCGGCCGTATCACCCCGGCGCGGGCGATAGGCCTCGTCCAGGACCTCGGGCACATACCCATCGAGCGGTACCGCACCTTCACCGCTCCCTGGACGGTGCGCTGCCTGACCTGTTCCACCGTGCTGCGCGTACGGCTATCCGACCTGGTGCAGGGCCACGGCGGCTGCCCCTGCACCGACGAACCGTGAATGCTCCGAGCCTACGGGCCACGCCCGCCGATGTCGGCTCTGGCGACTGGCGGCTCGGCGACAATTCCGATCTCGCCTACCGCTTCGGGGAGATCCCGTCTGCCGCCGGGATCCGGGCGGTCCCGCCATAGGCGATCCATCCGAAAGGCGGGACAGCGCCGGCGGCCTGGCGGGAGTGCCAGGTGGTGACGTCCCTCAGGGGCCGGGTGAGGGTCAGTCCGGTGAGGAGCCCGGCGACCTCCTGGGGGGATCGCACGCGGCCCCACCCGCCGGGGAAGAGGTCGTTCATGAGCTGCGTCGCTTTGCGGCGGAACCCCTGATCCTGGCTGGTGAGGTGCGAGACGACGACGTGACTGCCTGGGGCGAGGTGGGCGCGGACGTCGCCGACGAGCCGAGCGGCGGCGTCGTCGTCGAGTTCTTCCAGGATCCCACTGAGCAGAGCCGCGCTCGGCCGCCCGGGATCGAGGAACGGGGCCTGCTCGCCTTCCTGGGTCTGCTGGACACGGGCGAAGACCTCTCCGGCGCCGTGGCGCAGGTCGGCGCGGATCACCCTGGTCTGTGCGTTCTCTTCCAGCAGCATGCGGCCGCGGTCGAGCACGATCCGATCGTTGTCGACGTACACGACCCGCGCGTCCCGGCGGGCCCGTTGCGCTACACCGTGCACCGTGCGCCTGGTCGGCAATCCGCACCCGAGTTCGATGAACTGGCCGACCCTGGAATAGCGTGCCAGGCGGCGGACGGTCTCCAGGAGGAACGTCCGGCTGCCCCTGATGACCTCGGCGGTGTCGGTGTCGGTGTCGGATTCGAGGTCGAGGATCCTCGCGACGGCGATCCGGTCGGACTCGTAGTTGTCCGTCCCGCCAAGGAGCACGTCGTGGACACGGGCGCTGTGGGCGCGGCTGACGTCGACCATCAGGCGCCCCGGGCGCCGGGGATCCGGGCGGCGATGGGGTTCGGGAGCAGGTCGCAGGCGCGGGCATGGTCCAGCATGCGCCAGGAGGCGACCGCCGCACGGTTCGGGGTGACGGCCGCGAGGTGATGGACCGTCAACGTCTCGCCCAGGAGAGCGGCCGTGAGCCCGCCGCGGCGGCCGGGGCGGGAGGGGATCCAGTGTTCCGTCAGCAGGAGAGCGGGTTCAACCTCGATGCCAAGCCGGGCGGCCACGAGGCGGCGGGTAGCCACGAAGGGCGATTCGTCCTCGGCCACGGCGCCGCCGGGTAAGCGCCACCGACCGATACCGGGCGGCCAGCGTACGAGCAGCACCCGGCCCGCGGGGTCCTGGAGCACTATCGCCACGGTGCGCGCGGGGCCGGGGGCCGCCTTCTCCCTTCGCGGCTTGCGGCTCTGGCCGGGCGTGGGGAGTTCTTCGGTCACGGTCGCTCCCGGGGGTCGTAGCGGTCGTAGGCCGCGGGGCCCCGGGAGCAGCCTGAGGGGCTGCTCGCCGGGGTCCCGCGGGTGGTGCGGGCCCGTACCGTCAGGGCCGCGGGCCGTCCGCCCCCGCCGACTGGGGCGGAGCAGGGAGGTCTGCGGCGCGCTTGGGTCTGCCTCGCGCACCCCGGCTCGGCGTCGGCTGGCTCGGGCGGGCGTGCCGGGGCGCCCGCCGTGAGGTCAGGTCGTCGGCGCGTCCGGCTCGGAGTCGGGGTTGAGGCGTCGCTTGTGTTCGGCGGCGCGTTCCGCGTGCGGGAGGGCGCCGAGTTTGCGGTAGACCTCCTCGGCCCGGTCGTAGTGGTCCCGGGCCGAAGCGGAATCCCCGTCATCCGCGGCGATATTGCCGAGGAGCTCGTGCAGGGTGCCTACGTCGAAGACGTCACCGGCATCCCGAAGCGCGTCCACGGCGGTTTCGAGTTGGGCGCGCGCGGCCGGGCGGTCACCGGCGCGCAGATACGCCTGCCCGAGGCGGCGGCGCGCCGGGATCTCGGAATTGAGGTCCGCCGTCCCCTCGATCAGGTCCATGGCCCGCGTGAGATGACGGATGGCGTCGTCATGGTGCCCGAGGAGGCTTTCCACCTCGCCGATGGCGGAGTGCTCCCGCGCGGTCCCGCGGGTGTCCCCCACGTCCCGCCGGATGGCCAGCGCGGTACGGAACAGCTCGCCCGCCCGGTCCGGTTCCTCTTGTTGCAGGCGGACGAGGCCCACGTTGTGCATGACCAGCGCCTCACCCCTGCGGTCGCCGATCTCGCGGCGCAGCTCCAGCGCCTGGCCGAAGGCGACGAGCGCGTCTTCGTACCGCCCGGTGTCCCGCAGGGCCACCCCGAGGCCGGTCCGCAGCCTCGCCTCGCCGAGGCGGTGACCGCACGCACGGGCGGCCTCGGCGCCGATCTCGTAGCTGGTGACCCAGTCCTGGTAGTAGCGCGTGTGGATGAACAACCCCCACATGGCATCCGCGATCTGCCAGGCGGCTGACGGGTGTCCGCCTCCCGAGGCGAGCCGCTGGACACCCATCAAGTTGGCGAGTTCCGTCTCGAACCACCCCAGCGCGGTGGCGAAGTCCGCGAACGTACGGCTCTCCTGTGGCCGGAGCAGGTATTCCGGCGCCGGGCGCCGGCGTTGCGGGTAGATGACGTGATCGGCGCTGTTCGCGGTGGCGAGGTAGTGGTCGATGATCCGCTGTACGGTCAGATCGCTTACGTCGACGTCGTCGTCGGCGTCGTCGGCGTCGCCGCGCTGCCTGGCGTGCTCGTGGATGAGGTCGTGGAAGCGGTACCGGCCGGGGTCGTCCGTGCCGAGGAGGTTGGCGTGCACCAGAGCCGCCAGGCTGTCGGCCGGCGCGGGGATCTCGGGGGATACCGCCGCCACGGCCTCGGCGACGCCGACGTCGAACTCGCTGCCGGGGTGCAGGCCCATCCTGCGATACAGCCGCGCGGCGCCGTCGGGGAGAGTCGCGTACACCTCGTCGAACCTGGTCTCCATGGAGACCTCCTCATCTGTGTGGGTGAGATACGGGTGGGCCGAGCGGCCCGGCTGGAGCGCCGTCGCGACGCTCCAGCCGGGCCGCTCGGCGAGCAGCGCCGCGCTGACGAGCACCGGCAGCGGGAAGCGGCCGCAGGACAGGACCAGTTCGCGGGCGGCGGCGGCATCGGCGGCGACGCGATCGTGCCCGGCGACGTTGCCGAGCAGTTCCATGGCCGAGTCGGTGTCCAGCGGTTCGAGCTGCACGAACTCCGCGCCGTCGAGCAGCAGGGGCCGCAGATGCCAGCGGCTGGTCACCACGCAGAGGCTGCCCGTCGGCATCAGGGGCCGGACCTGGGCGGCGGACAGGGCGTTGTCGCACAGCACGGCGATACGCCGGCCGGTGGTGACCGTGCGGAAGTGGGCCATCTGCCCGGCGAGGTCGACGGGGGCGTGCTCCGGGGCGACGCCGAGCGCCTGGAGGAAGCGGGGCAGCACGCGGGCGGGGCTGGTCGGCTCGCCTGTCCGGTGGCCTTCCAGGTCGGCGTAGAGCTGTCCGTCCGGGAAGTCGTTGCGGTGGCGGTGCAGCCACGACAGTGCGAGGGACGTCTTGCCGACCCCCGGCGGGCCGCTGATGGCGACGAGCGCGGCAGCGTTCTCGACGAGGTGCGCCCGTGCCAGCGCACGGTCGAGGACCTCCAGCGCGGCGTCGCGGTTGGTGAAGTACCGGGGCCGCGGCGGAAGCTGCCGGGGCACCGGCGGCCGCGGCCGGGGCGCGGCGCCGAGGTACACGTCGCCGCGGATGGTGGCCGCCTGAAGGCTGGGCCCGTGGACGGTCCCGGACAGCTCGTTGCGCGTATCGCTCCGCGGTGACGGATGGCCTTCGGACGGTGCCATGCGGGTACCTCGCAGTTCTCGTGATCAAATCTGGCTCCGGCCCGCGCCCGGAGGGCGATCAAGACCCCTCGGGTTGCGGGCTGTCCGCTCCGCCTCCGTCGGCTGGGGCCGAAGAGGGAGGTCTGGCGCCGCGCTCGGGGTCCTACTCGGCGCCGACCGGCTGAGGGGCCGCAGGGCCGGCGCCGGTCTGCGCGTCCGTGGGCTCGGGGTTGGACGGCCCAGCACGAGGGGCCGGCGCCCCTGGCTAGCGGAACCGCGGGTTAGGGCGAGTTGAGAAGGGCTCGTTCACTGGGGTATCGGCAGTGAGCAGGGGGTAGATGCGCGTGATCCACTGGATCGGGGTGTTCAGTTCGTCGTGGGTCGGGGTGAGATCGAGGCGCTGCCACAGCCGGTTGAAGAGAGCGGTTCCCAACTGGGCCATCGCGTAGGTGACGAAGTCCTCTGCGCATTGGTCGACCGCTTCTGAGGCCGGCCGGGTCCACGTCTCGTGCCTGCGATATGCCCAGGAGGTCCTGGGGGTGGTTGGCTCGGCCAGCGGGGCGCGCAGGAGGGTGGTCTGCACCCGTCGTCCCGCCCACATGGCGTGCCCGGCGGTCAGGTCATCCAGGGCAAGGTCGTCAACGCCTCGCGCGTGCGGAAACGGCGTGTCGATCAAAACGAGTGCTGTCCCTTGGGAAGCGCGGTGCTGGGCCGGCCGGCACAGCGCCTGGGCAAGGGTCAGGTGCAGCCACCCGTCGTCGTCCTCATCGCGCCCGCCACGGCGCAGGGCCTTCGGGGTCATCAGGATTTCGGCGCCGCCGTCGGCGGTGAGGATCGTCTCCGCTGCTACTCCCTGCCGGCGTGCGGGGCCGCCCTTTTGCTGCTGCGTCTGCTTGCGTGCCGCGTGGACGTGGGGTGCGCGCGGCAGGAGTTCCCGTACTTCGGTGGTGAGCAGCCGTTCGTGGTGCGCTTGGCGGGCGGCGCGGAGTGCGCCGGGGGTGACCAGGCGGATGACTACCCGCGGGGGGAGCAGCAGGCCGGTGATGTCCTCGACGTGCGGGGCGCACGCACGGGCTATGCGCTCGATGCGGTGGGCGAGGGCAAGGTGGCGGCGGCCGGCTTCGTTCTCTACGTGCATATAGCTGGGGGGTGGCATGCGGGAAGGACTCTCTCCACGGGGTAGGGCGTGTTGGTGATTGCTGCAAGGGGCTGATATCCACGCGTGAGCAGCAGGTTCGTCACTTCGGTGATTCCGCCGCCCGGCTCACACCCGAATGACACTGTGCTTGCGCACGGTCACGGAGTTGGTCGGGCCTGCCGATTCCGGCGTGCGGCTGGGCGAGCCCATCTTCGAAGGGGTCCGGCTTCCCCCGAAGCGGGTCACGAGCGCCTTGAAAGCTTCAATCTGGAACTGCACGGTGCCGGTAAGGACTTCGCGCGTGGTGTCGTTACCGTCGCTGTCGTAGATCTGCACCATCTCGCGTACGTACACTCCACCGCGCCGGGCATAGAACTGGTACCAGCGCGCCCCGTTCGGCGCATGGAGGCAGATTACGTACTTGAGTCCGTGCAGCCCGATGGTGGTCTCACCGCCGTGCTTCTTCCCGACCTTGCGGAAGCCATCGAGTTCCCCCTGAACTGCCAAGGGAATCTTGTGTTCTGGGGGCAGGGGCTCGATTTCCAGGAGTTCGGGCTTTTTCCCGTGCTCGATCCTGTTGAAGATGCGGGCGTAGTCGTACCACCCGTTGGCCGGTTCACGGCGCTCACCGTCCTGGTAAAGGGGTGAGACGCACAGCCTCCACTTTCCCTGGTAATTGCGCCGGTAGTTCAGCTCCAGACGCAGGCGCTTGCCCTCGTGGAGGACGCGCAGGGTCTGTTTGGTGGGTCGTTCGATGCGCGGCTCGACGTCGGTGTGCTCAGTCAGCCACTCCATGTCCTCGCGGATAAGTATCGGAACGAAAAAGGGGGATTCCGTCATCGGGAAGTAGGTCATGTACGTCTCCTGGTCGGGTGGAGAGGCGGGATGGCCCGCTTCTCTTGCGGTGCACAGCGGGGGGTGGGGGTGGATCACCGTGCCCGTGTCCTGATCTCGGTGATCCACCCCCAAGGCCCGGTCTCCGTCGCGGGCGGAGCCGTTGCCGTTCGGAAACCGGGCCTGGCCCCGGGCCGCCTGTCCCCCACGGAGAGCGGCACCGGGTGTCGAGGCCGCGGCTACCCCTGCCGCGGGGCGAGGGTCGCTGCGGCGATGAGCAGCACGGCCGCGGCCAGGAGCGCGACGGCGAGTTGCCGTCGTTCTTCGCGGGGGTGTTCTCGTCCGTGGTCGGTGCTGGTCATGGGCTGGTGCGTTCTCCTTTCAGTTCCAGGTGCGGCCGGGGGCGCCGTGGACGTCGAGGGTTGCGTGGTGCCGGGTGAGGCGGACGTGGGGTGCGTAGCGGAGTCGGCTGTGGTCGACGGGTCGGCCGAAGAGAGCGCCCATGAGCTGTCCGAGGTAGTCGGCGCCGGCCGCCGTGCTGCACGCGAAGCCGGCGGAGACGTGGGCGTTGATGCCGGTGATGACCACGGCGGGGCTCGGCGCGGTGCGGATGACGCCGCGTACGCAGGCCGGGCCGCGGATGCCGACGGCGTCGAGGGCCTGGGTGACCACGGCGGCAGCACGTGGGTCGTGGAAGGTGGAGGTGACCATGGACACCCCGCCTTGGATCAGGTGGCGCTGGCGCAGGATCACCGATGCCTGGCGGCGGTTGTCGACCAGGCAGTCCGCGGTGAACTCCGTGCCGCGGACCCGTTCTTGGATCACCGCGGGCTCCAGCAGGGCGCACAGCATGCGCGCCTGCTGCCGGGAGGAGCAGGGGATCGGTGCGAAGGCCCTGTCCGGATGGCAGTTGATGACCTCGATCTCGGTGCCGTGAGGAATGTCCGTGCTGCGTTCTGGCCGCCACCGCCGCGGGGTGGGTACGCCGCAGTCGGCCAGGCGGGTGTAGAGGAGGCGGTGGTCCAGGCAGGCTTCGGCGGTGCGGGCGCTCGGCAGCCAGGTGCGTACGCCCATGCTCTGCAGCCGGCCGGCTAGGCGGCCGAGCAGCGGCAGTTCCTGCGCGGCGGTGGAGATCAGCGCGTGCGGCTGCTCGCTGCCACACAGACTCAGCAGCTCCTCGGCGAAGCGCTTGTCGTCCGAGGCACAGGGAAGCTGCCGGGGGGTGACGCCGGGGATGTGCAGACCGGGTGCGTGGGGGTCGGCGTCCGCGGCGATGACGTTGGCTTCGGGTACCAGTGCCCTGGCCAGGGCGAGCCCGGGAGGTGCGGCGACACCGGTCACCAGAATCCGGGAAGTCATGGCAGCTCCGATATAGGGGGCGTCGTGGGATGCCGGAAGGGTGGTGTGAAGAGGAAGGGCCCGCCGCCCGCCGTCCGAAGGCCGCGTTTACTCGTCCCCGGCGAGCGGCGGGAGCCTGCCGCCCGCCGAGGGGCGGCGGGGACGGGGCTGTGCGTGGAGGCTCAGGTTCGGGCGCCGGTGTTGGTCGGCGGAACGCTGCGCTGCTCCGACCAGCACCAGATCAGCGGCCATGTGCAGGCGATCTTGATGACGGTGAGAGGCACTGGTGCCATGAGGACGACTGACACGTCGGCGGCTGCGTGGGCGAGGAGCAGCGGGAGCAGCCGTTGGTAGCGCAGGTAGAGCCAGGTGCGCAGGAGGGCGTAGGGCACGAACGCGGCGGCGGCCAGGCCGTAATGGAGGTGGAAGGCCACTTCGATGACGCTGACGACGGTGTAGATCACCCAGGTGGGCCGGCGGGCTGTGTGCAGCAGTGCGGCCACGGCGCCGACGAGCAGGACGTCTTCGAGGATCACGGCGCCGAAGACCGCCGGGAAGATATCCCAGGAGCCGTAGGCGGCCCCCGCGTCGAGTGAGCCGCGGGGTACCGGCAGCCAGGTGAACGGCGCCAGGGACACGCTCAGCAGGCCGATGAGGTCCATGGTCAGCCAGCACACCATCGCGACCGTCAGCAGCAGCGCCCACTGCCCGCCGCGTGGTGGCCCGGCCGCGAGACGTTGCGGCACCAGACCCAGGCGCGCCACCGTGATGCCGTGCCGCCGGCACACCTCCACAACCAGCCAGCCCAACGCCGTGTGGAAGACGACGCCGCCGACGGTCCCCGGCACTTGGGCGGCCGGCTGCCAGGGCTCGGGAATCCTCGCCACCACGGCCAGTACCCCGACCACCACGGCCGCCAGGCATACCCACCGCCGCGCGCCCCGTTTGATCAGCAACCCGGTCAGCCACACCAGCACGATCACGGCGGCGAGTGTGGAGGAGACCAGCGTGACCGTCTCTTCGTGCGGGGCCTGATCCACGCCGCACAGGTCGGCGAAGGCATACACCCCGTACACCACGACACCCGCCACGACGATCAGCAGCAGTCCGCAAGCGTCGGCAACCGCCCGCCGAACGTTCACCGGGCCGGGGGCGAACACCGCCGTGCGCTGCGAGGGGCCGACCTGGTCCGGCTTCGCGTCGTCCGCCCCGAACGCACCGGCTCCTACACACGGCGACGGGCGCTCGGCGTGCGGAGGCTCGTTGGGTGGGGCGGGTGGTATGGGCCGGTGGGTGGCCGGTTCGTCGGGGACGGTGGCGTCGGTGGCGGTGTAATCGGCAGGTGGTGGGGGTTTCATGTCCTGGTTTCTCGGCGTGATGAGCAAACGGGTGGTACAGGTCAGGTGGGGCAGGGGTACGGCCCCGTGGGACTGTGCACGACAGGGCGGGCCGCCGCCCGCTGTGCCGGGGCGGTCGGGGCCGTAGGCGTGGTGGTGAGGGCCGACCGTCACAACCTCACGCGGGGCCCGTCACCACGCGGATCGGACGCGTTCCCTTCGTCTGGCACGGCACGGGTGAAGAGAGCGACGGTCTCGGTGCCGCGGGCCGGGTCTTCCAGAACGACGACGTGGATGGCGATGACGATCGCGGTGAGCCACACGAGCGGCCACAGGCCCAGTCCCCGCAGATCCTGGGATTCGTCCCGCTCATGGTCCTTGTCTGGGACTCGCTTGTGGCGGCTCACCGTTCGCCTCCCGGGTGCGTGTCGGCCAGCAGCGGGCGCACGCGCTTGAGCCATTGGCGAGGGTTCGACATCTCCTCGACGGTGGGGAAGCACTCGATGTCCGACCAGACGCGGTTGAAGAGTTCGATTCCCAGGCCCAGGTCTGCGTCGGTGCCCTCGATGACCTGGTCGAAGAACGTCAACGGGTCCTCGTACCTGGACTTCCGCATCGGGCTGAGCAGCTTTGCCCAGAAGCGGAACTGCAACGAGGGGTCCTGGCGGGTCTTGCCGTCCTCGTGGGGTATGTGGCCGAGGATCTTGGTGGCGATCCGTGTGCCGCCCCAGGTGGCGTGGCCCCCAACGAACGGTACGGCCGCGCGGCCCGCCCAACCGCGCTCGTGCTGGAACGGGGAATCGACGGTCGCCAGAAGCGGCGAGCGAAGCTGCTGCGCGTGACCGACCAACCCGAACGCGAAGCACAGCGTCAGCTCGTCTTCGTCGTGGTAGAGACCGGCGTGGCGCAGGGATTCCGGCGCGTACCAGATCTCGGCACGGCCATCCGGGAGCCGCACCGTCCGGGGGCCAAGCTGCATCCACACCAGGCGCAGTACGAAAGGCTGGAACGCCGCCTGCCAGTTCACCCTCTTCATCGCGCCGGCGTCCGGCGCAAGGTCGCGAACTTCCGCGTCAATCAGCTCGCGCGTCTCGTCCACGACGCGCTTGCGCCAGGCGGGCGGGGTGAGCAATCGGATCGTCAGGGCGGAGGGCAGTTCCATCCCCACGGCCCCAGTCACCTCAGGCGCGCACCGATCGGCGATGGTCCGCAGCCGGTCGGCCAGCTCGGCGTGCTGTAACCCGGCCTGGTTGTCGATGTGGATGTCGGTGGTCATCGAAGAAGTGCTCCTTGCAAATACAGGGGTTCTTGCGAGTACGGGGTTCTGCGGGCGCAGGGATGCGCCGATGTGCCCGTGCGGCTGCACGGGAGTTACTCGTTCTCTCCTCGGCGGCCGTGTCCCGAGGTGGGGTCCTGACCGCACCTCGGGGCACGGCGCGCACTGCGCCCCCCGGGGGCATCCCTTTCGCCGGTGCGCGCGGTGGCAGGTACGTCCCCGGTCGCGTGATGTCGTCGGACCGGTGAACGGGGCGCTGCCGTCGGGTGCTCCGTCCGGGGTCCTTGTCGTCAGCGGGGTTGAGGAGGCGCGGGGGTGGGGTCAGTTCCGGGGTGACCCGCTTGAGCCAGGTGTCGGGGTAGCGGATCTCGTCGGCGTCGGGGAAGAGGTCCCGCCGCGCCCACAGCCCGTTGAAGACTCCCTTGTCCAGGCCGGGCAGTTCGCCCAGGCCGTCGAGCACGTGAGCCGTGAACCAGGAGCCGGCGTTGTACGTGTTCGCCGCTGTTTTGGACATGGGAAGCCGGGAGATCGTGCCGCTGATCAGCTTGTATCGCAGTGAACGCCGGTACCGGCGGCCCTTGATCCACAGCACGGGGTTACCCCCCAGCACCTTGGTCGCGATGCGCGCGCCGAAGTGGGTGGCGTGCCCCTCGCGCACCGTATTGATCTCCCGGTCCGCGAGTCCCAGATCCTTGCCGAGCGGGCCGGTGTCCATCACCGGCAGCCGGCCCTCACTGGCGTGGAACTGCGCCGGGTGGATCAACTCGTGCGAGATCATCGCCATCAGGGCGTCGTCGTCGTGGTACTTCCCGTGGTGCCGCCACGTGTCGGGCGTGATCATGATCTCCGGGTCGCCGGCCGCGGTGGTGTAGGTGATCCCTCCCGCGACCCAGGACGCGATCCGCGAGCTGACCGACGCCATCGCGCGGTTGGCTTTGATCACCTTGTCCACGTCGTGGTCGCCGGTTGCCTCGGCGAGCGCTGCGGCCACCAGCCGATCCTCGTGGTCCATGATCGTCTGGCGGAGGGCGGTGCGGTCCAGCAGCCGGATCACCAGCCGCTCGGGCAGCGTCAGCCCCGTCACCGGCTCGACCCACGGGACGCACTCCTCCGCGAGGTACTTGATCCGCCGGCCGAATCCATGGTGATCGCGGCCGGCGAGCTGGTGGACATCAACCTCGGTTGGAGGCACGAAGAAACTCCTGATCAGTGAATGGAGAAGGCGGAGGTACGGCAGGGAGGGGCGGGTGTTAGCGGATGCGGCCAGCTCATCGGGCGCTGTGGTCCCGGTCCCAGGCGGACTGGACGCGATCACGCCAGCGGTCCGGCGCGGTCAGCTCCGCCGGCGACGGCATCAGGGTGAGGGCGCTGAAGAGCACGTTGAACTGTTCGACGTGGAGGGCCGGCCGTTTCCCGGCGCCGGTCAGCACGTGGGCGACGAACCTCGTCCCGGCGTCGGCCTCGCGGCGCTCCTGGCGGCATTCGGCGCTGCGGGCTCGGCGGGCGTGGCGGCGGCTCGGCGGCTTGGTGAGCCCGCCCCTGGGGTGTTCGCCGTACCGTTCGGCGAGCACCTTCTCGGCGCACCACGTCGCGTGGCCCTGCACCACCGGCCGCAGCGCACGCTCAGCCAGGCCACGACGGCTCGCCACCGAGGTGTTGACGGCACCCAGAAGCGTGTCGGAGCTGGCGTGGTGCTGCGCGACCTGGCACAGCTCCCGCGCGATCACCTCGACCAGGCGCGGCTGGTGGTGGTACACGCCGGCGTTCTCCAACCCCACCGGACACAGCAGGACTTGAGCCGGGCCGTGCGCGGTGTGGAGGGTGGACGCGATGTCCAGCCACCTGGTCGCGTCGGTCTTGAGCCTGCGGTTGAGCCACTTCTGCGCAGCACGGTCCGGCCCGTAGGCCGCCGCGTCCTCGCGGACGATCCGCTCGGCGTACTCGCGCATGCGCCGGATCCAGCCCCGACGGGTCACCAGATGGACCTCGACACCCCGAGGCAGCCGTAACGCCGTGACCTCTTCGACAACCGGCGCGACTTGCGAGGCGATCCGGGCGACCTGCCGTGCGAGGTCGTCATGCGCTGACCCGGCGTAGTGGCAGGGCAGGATCGGGTTGGCAGGGGACATGAGAAATGGAACTCCAAAAGACGTAACTGGTACAGCGGTTGGGGGGTCCACCGCGCGGCGGTGGTGACCTGCTGCCCGCCGGGGAAGGACCACGGACCCCGGGGGTGGGTCCTCTCCGGGTAGGTGAGGGTCCGGCATCCGACGGGCAGCAGGGGCCTTCAGTGCCCAGCAGGGCAGGGTCTGCCACACCGGCTGCTCACAACGCCCCCAGGGCCGGTCGGCGCGGGGTGATCACGCGGCCGTCGGGGAGCAACTCGCCGGTGTCATCGAAGAGGTAGACCCCGTTGCACAGGCGGCTGAAGCCCAGCGACCAGTCACGCCTTACGCGCTTAGCCGCATCGCGGCCAGGCGACTCCGCACCAGGACAGCGCGGTTGATGGCTACACACGGTCGCCGTCCTCCCTGCCGCCCTCGTCCATGCCGTGCTCACGTGGTGCCCCCGGGGTGTCGCCACCGGGCACTTCTCCGATCGCGGTGAGGGGGGTCGTCCACTCCTTGCCCCCGGCCTCCGGCTGGAGCCACGCGACCGGCCGCGCGGCCGGCACCCTGAAAACCGGCTCCAGACGGATGTCGTCCACGTCGGGCGCCACAGCCCGCAGAACGCCTACTCGGCCACCGTGTTCGGCGTCGACCACCAGGTGACCGAGCCACGGGTGTGACTGGTGCCCCATGCGCACGTCAGCCGGTGTCTCAGCGGCGTACGCGGCGACCGTAGATCCCTGGTCGGGGTTGCCTCTGGCGCTGAACATCGCCAACCTCTCCTGGCATGGGGGATTGCACTCGAAAGCCGACCGGCCATGGCTTGATTGCGCTGAGTGCGCTCTGCCACTCGGCGGTGCAGTGCCCAGTCAACTGCGGTGGGTGAGCGGAGGGGCCGTCTGTGCGTGAATCTGAATACGTGATTCAAAGGTTGAGTAACTGATTCAGCGTCACGGAGTACCGTGGGTACATGGCGTCCCGCACCTCCCCAGTGGGGATGACGGTTAGGACCGCACGTATCCGGGCGAATATGACACAGAGGCAGCTCGGTGCTGCCAGCGCAATAAGCCAGGCCAAGATCAGCCGGATTGAGTGCGGCAGGTATACACCAGATACGGCCGAGCGAAGAGCGCTCGCTAAGGCTCTAGAGATCACCGCCGCCGAACTTGGTGTCGGCGGCGAGAGTGAGGATGACGACATGCGCAGGCGCAATCTCCTGTCCGCCGGCATAGGTGTCGGCGCAGCCGTCCTTCCTGCAACCTCCGCGGCAGCTCCGGGGCCCGGATGGGATACGGCTCTCTTCCGCTCCCCAACCGGCCCGTCGATGACCACGGCCCAGATCAGCAGCGGTCTCGCCACAACCGCCCGAGACTGCGGCGCCGCACGCTACCGCGAGGCTGCCGCCGCCATCCCAGCCCTGATCATCTCAGCCGAGGCCCACTCGGACTACGGCAGCTCCGGCGCGATCCTGCTCACCCGTGCGTACGCTCTGGCAACCGCGATCGCTGTCAAGGAACGTCGCGAGATGGCGTGGATCACCGCGGACCGTGCCGTCCAGGCAGCGCGCCTGGCAAGTCACCCACTCGCACATGCCCTCGCGGCGCGGGCCCAGTTCTCCGTCCTACGCCAGCACGGCCATCACCAGTGGGCACGCCAGTTGTGCGACACGACCGTCAGCGAACTCGCTGGCGAGGAACGCGCCCGGCCCGTCGTAGGGCACCTGTTGCTGGAAGGGGCCTACGGCGCCGCCCAGGCCGGGCAGCGCTCAGACGCTATTGCCTTGTGGGAGCACGGCCGGGAACTCGGCCGCCGCGGCCCTGCGGCCGTGGCCTGGCCGGAGCACGCCGGGCCCCTCACCGCGGACCAAGTCGAGCGCTACGGGCTGTGCATGCACCACCTCCTGGGCGACACCCGCAGCGCCCTTCGGCACCTCCGAGCCATCGACGTCCACGCCATGCCCACCGCTGAGAGGCGGGCACGGCTGCGTCATGATTCCGCGAAGCTCTACCGCGACCTTGGAGACCTCCCCAAAGCCCTCGCCCAGTTGCAGGACCAGGAGGAGGAAACCCCGCAGGACACCCGCCGATACTCAGTGCGCACGATGGTCGCCAGCATGGCGCAAACTTCCCCTGCCCTACCTGGACTACGGCCCTTCGCCGAGCGCATTGGCGCGGCTTGACCCAGAGACAGTTCAGCCCGCGCTGTCGTCCCCATCGGTTACGACGTACCAGTCACAACCAGCCTGAGCGTCGAAGGACGGCAGCCATGGCTCCACCATTCCCCGTTCTCCCTTGTGCGGGCGGAAGAACAGCGCGTGCCCGACGAGGTCCCGGGCTATGCCGTCCGGCGTCGTCGTCTGGCCCGGGGGGACCCAGTACACGTACTTGCCCGGTTCGATCCAACTGCGGCGCGCAATACGCTGCCCCGTCTTCATGGCTCGTAGCGCATCGGAGTAGTCCATGCCGCCACGGTACGGGTGGAAAGCGCGGAGCACCCCTACTGCGATGCCATGGGAGGGGCCCGCTGCGCCCGGCGGCGGACGCTCAACGGACGAGTTGGAGGACCTGTTCCATCAGACCTGAAGGGCCGGCGCCGATCACAGATCGGCGCCGGCCCTCCGTCATGCCTGGCTGATACCGAGGCATCCGAGTAGGCGACGAACCGCGCGCCCAGCCCTGGGAGCCGGGCGCGCGGGGAAGGGCGGGGGTTGGTCAGTACCTGTTTTCGATCCCTTATCACCCCCGGCATGGCCTGGGTCGCCGACGGCTACGCCTCCGACCGCCGCGTCGTCCTCGGCCTCGCCCGCATCACCGTTGACGCCGGCACGCAGACCCCCACCCTGCCCGCGCACGGGTTACTCACTAAGGAGGCCGTCGGCCACACTGAAAGGCATGGAATCCGCTGAGGACAACGAGCTGTTCTTTCGTCTCGAACTGCCCCATCTGGGGATTGACGCTCACTGGGCGCCGACCGCCGGAGAGCGTGGCATATGTCGGGACATCGTCCGCCGGGTCGACTACCGGGTACCGTCCCGTGAGACCAACCCGCGGTCGCGGTACGTGACCATGGTGAAGTTGGTGTCGGACGCGTTAGACGTCGTCCAGGCGGCGCCGTCGGAGACCCTGCCCAAGGGGCCGACCGGAGCTCTGGCGCCCTCGTCTCTCGCGGCCATGTTGATGAACGCGACAGCTGCGACGGCGGAATTTCTGAACAACGGCACGATCCTCAGACTCGGCGACGACAGCGCACGTGAGTTCGCCGACGAGATCGAACCGGAAATCCTCGCGTTCCGGAAGGCCATCGGTATCGCCGGTGACGGCGACGCGACGTTCTGGACGATCGCGGACCCTGGGGAGACCATGGTGTCGTCCCTGCGTCTACCTGAGAGCCGTCCGGACGTCCCGCTGCCGCAGGTGCTGCCGAGTTCGCCACGACGGGTGGCTCGCCGCCGATTCCGTTGGTGGAACCGCTGATCTTCGCCTGAGGCGATATCGCCTGGCGCAGTCGCCGATCCGCTCGTGCGGTCGGTGTGTGAGGAGCACATGACGGCGCTGGTCGCAGTTCAAGGCCCGCCCGTTCGTGGACACCGAGTTGTGGGCGGGGAAGATCGGCCGGGCGATGATGCGGCATCCGGAGGGCTGGCTTGAGCGCGGAGGCGCTGGCCGCCGAGACCGGCTTGGAGCCGGGGCATATCGAGCTCGGTGTGTTGTGGAACAACCTGGAGGCCCAGCGTTGGCACGAGCGTTTCGGCGGTGCCGGCCGCGGTAGTGGCGGGGACGGCGGTTGATCACGCCGCCTGGGCGGGTGCGGCTGCCCGGCGGGGTGCCCGGACGCTTTTGTGGCGGGTGAGGCGGCGGGTCAGTGCCTCTTCTCGATCCTGAGCTGCGCGGTTGTCCGGCTCAGGATTCGAACGGTGCTGGGTTCGGGTGCTGCCGCCGGCGTCTGGAGCGTGGAGTCGCTGACAGGGTTCGTCGGCGGTGGGAGAGTGGTGCTCAGCGCCGGAGTTCGGGCCGGGCAAGGTCAAGGTGATAAGCCTGACCTTGAGAACGATCAGTCCCGCAGGGCTTCCCGGGAGGCTGGCTGTCCGCTTCTGCGGGAGCTCCGGCGGGTGATTCGTCTGGTCATGAGGGTTATTGCGGCCCAGGTGATCAGCGATTCCGAGTGCTGGATGAGCCGTTCGTAGTCCCGCGCGTGCCGGCGGGCGTGCATGATCCAGGCCAGGGACCGCTCGACCACCCAGCGGCGGGTTATGTGGAATCAATGGTCGTCAAGTCCTGCAGGTGAGCGGCTTGCTGCTCAGCGCTCGTGCGTGCGGCTTACCACCCGTGATCCATGTTGAGTACTGTGCCGTCGTCTCTCCAGACGAGGGATCCGACCCCGTTGATCCTGTCCAACTCGCTGAGCAGGGTGCGTGAGGTCTCTTCGTCCGCGCCGACCCCGACGAGGAACGCCTCCAACGTTCTCTGGCTCGGTAGCGTCTTGCCGGCGAGCGCGTTGGACAAGGTGGCAGGACTGACCGCATTCTTGGCACGTCGGGCCATGGAACGCAGGGATGGTCGTCCTGCTGCGGTCCAGAGCCTTCTCATTTCATCTCGAATCGGCTCGAACTTGGGTGCGGATGCGGGTGCCATCAGGTTCACGCCAAAAGGGACGATGTGGCCGTCGTCGCGAGGAGCCCGAGGATCCTCCAGAGAGGGAGATGCCAACACGGCTTGCCTTTGGGCGAGGTCGTTCTCACACTCCCGACGCCGCCTCATCCATTGAGGAAGATCGTTTAGCCCACCGGGCGCCCACGCCCTGACCATGGCGTGCAGCGCTTCGCGAGAGACGAGTCTTTTGGCACTCAGTGCCGCATAGATCGCGGCCCTGCTGGTTTGTTCTCCTTCCTGGTCGGCGACTTCGTCGACTTTCAGAGGCCGGCCAGCGGGCGCGCTGTCTCGTAGCCGCCGTAGGTCCAGCGCCATGCGCTCCAGGGGTCCTCCGTCTGCGTCGAGAGGGCTTGAGCGTCGGGGCATAATCTCCTCCATCCCGGATAGTCTCGCCTTGTCTTGCGTTGTCTCGAACCATTGAACACCATCGCGGCGACGATTTCACTGGGGTCAGGATGCAAACGGCCCGTCACCGCGGCAGTTGGGATCTGGGCGATGACGGGCCCCTGGATGGAAGGCGTGTGATGCAGCCTCACCTGAGCAGTATCCCCGGCCCACGACGATCCGGGAATGGTGGGCCAGGATGGCCCGGCGCGGTGGTGGTGATCGTCACAGTCATGATCACCAACAGTTGGTCCAGCGCTGATGTGAAGACGGTCCTCTTGATTCTCCTGGGCCTCATCGCGGTTCACACCGTTGCGAATCGCGGAGACCACTGATCCGTCCTAATGCGCGGCGGCGCCAGCCTCTTGTGGCGCCGCCGACGGTCTCAGCGTCGCAGTCAGGTGTCGATCATGCCGAGTCGCCTTGCTTGACCGAAAGGATTGGCAGGAGGGTCGCGGTCGCCGGGACGCCGATCTCGCGGGGTGTCGTCCCGGCTGGGGTGGGGACATCCACCAGCCGTTCCAGCAGCTGGTCGAGTGCGGCTTGGCCGTCGTCGACGGCGGCGCGTTCGTCGTCGGTGAGCGGGATGCTCGCGAGCATCTTCTGCAGGTTCTCCTTCGCCTCAAGCAACTGGCCCTTGCTGGAGCCTTTCGGGGTGTAGAAGTCGCAGCGTGCGCAGGCCATGCGGTGCTGGCACTGCTCGAAGAAGGTGTATGAGCTGCCCCGGGTTTCGTAGCGTCCGGTGATGTTTGTTCAGGCGGACTGGTGGGCGGCTTCCTGGTTTCGCCAGTAGGCGGCCTCGTACTCGGCGGGCGGCACGTAGTCGAGGGCGGAGTGGAGCCGTTCTTCGTTGTACCACGTGACCCAGCGGAAGATCGCCCGCTCGACCTGGTCGACGTCCCGCCACGGGCCGTGCATCTCGATGAGTTCGGCCTTGAAGGTGCCGTTCAGCGCCTCCGCCATGGCGTTGTCGTACGAGTCCGCGACGGAGCCGACCGATGCGGAGGCGCCGATGTCGGCGAGCCGGTCAGTGTACCGAATTGATACGTATTGCGATCCGCGGTCGCTGTGATGTATCAGCCCGGAGTCCGCCTTGATCCGCCGCCGCCAG
>NZ_VISV01000031.1:0-51794 GCF_007827615.1 Streptomyces sp. CNZ287
GCGGCGGCGTGGCCCGACCCGCTGGGCGTCGGGATGCACGCGATCATCCCGGTGCTCTTCGTGGTGGCGGTGGAGGCCGCGCGGCACGCGATCGGGCGGATCGCGGACATCACGGCCGACAAGTACATGGAGGGCGTGCGCGTCTCGCGCTGGCTGCTGGCCTTCCCCTCCACGTTCCGGCTCTGGCGGCGGATGAAGCTGTGGGAGCTGCGCTCGTACGAGGAGGTCATCCGCCTCGAACAGGACCGCATGGTCTACCGCGCCCGGCTGCGCGCCCGCTACGGCCGGGCGTGGCGGCGGAAGGCGCCGGTGGAGGCGGTCATGCCGCTGAAGCTGGCGCGGTACGGGGTGCCGCTGGCGGAGACGGCGCAGGCGGGGCTGGCGGCGGCGGGCATCGACGCGCCGCTGCGGCCGCAGCCGGCGAAGGCGGAGCTGACCCCGGGACGGAGCGAGGCCCGGGAATACGCGCACGCGGAGGCAGGGATCCCGGCCGGACAGCACAGCGCAGCGGCACCGGCACTCGCCGGCGGGCCCGGGACCGCGCAGACCGCGGCCGTCGCGGAGCAGGCCACCACCAGCACCGAGAAGGCGCGGAGCGCCGTCAACGGACACCCGCGCACCGCGCCGCAGCAGCCCTCCCACACCGCCCCGCCATACGACGCCGGAACGGGCGCCCCGCGGCCCGCCGCTTCGCGCATCTCCGCACGATCGACCGGCCCAGAGACAGGGCGACTTCCACAGTTCGCCGACATGGCTGCCGGGCCCTCAACCACCGCCACACAGACGGCCGGAGCCCGCACCGCCGCCAACGGATACGACCAGCAGCGGCACCCTGTCCCCTCACCCCGAACCGCACAGGCCCCGCCGCCGAACCACGCGCCGACCCAGATAGCCGACGACGAAACCGCCAGAGACCAGCACGCCGACCCCTCCGGTTCCCCGAGCCCACCCGCCGAGGCCCCCGCGCCGGACGTCGCCCGCGGCCGGCTCACCACCGTCGACCGCTACTACCAGGCGTGGCTGGACTACCAGGGCAACCACGGGGCGGAACCCACCGCTCCCCAGTTGTCGACGTTCCTGGCCGACCTCGGACTCAACGGCCGCGGAGGCTCCCCGATCAGCCCGGCCAACCTGCGCCGCTACCTCCTGGACTTCCGCATCTACCGAACCTGGTACGAGCTCGGGGAACACAACGGCTCCGAGCCCAGCGCGCGGCTTCTTGCGCAGGAACTCACCCGACTCGACATCACCGGCCAGCACAACACGCGCATCGGCCCTGAGCGCCTGGACCAGATGATGCCCGACTTCCGTCGACGCCGCGCTGCGCTGGACACCCACCACGGACAACCCGACACCCCGTGAGCTGACCGCCCCTGCGCAATCGCGCGCGGGAACCGCTGCGCAGCAGCACATTGCGCACCGGCCGCAGCCGCTGCGCAGTGCGCACGACACACCCTGCGCAACAGCGCGATGCGCACCAGGCAGTGCCCGGTTCACCCCCCCCGTGCGCACCGCCGTACCGCCCCGGCACCTCGGGCCGCAGCGGCACCGGAACGCCTCCACGAAGGAGAAGGAGAACACCTTGAGCTGCGCGACGCGCATCGACCCCGACACCCGCACTCGGCAACTGCACCTCCCCGACGGGCAAGCCGCGCACGAAGTGCTGCGCACCGAGCTGCAGGGCCCGTCTGACCACGGCATCTATCACCGTGAAGCAGTGCTGCACATGCACGAGGACGGCTCGGGGGTGCTCCCACTCAACACGGCGGGATGGGCGCTGGCGTGCGCATGGCGCGGCCAGGTGCTGCCGTACGGACTGTACGGCCCGATCGTGGTCACCGGGCCGGAAGACGACCGCGGCGGGATGCAGCCGCTTGCGCAGCACCTGGCGGACGAGGTCTGCGCAGTGGCCGCCGCGGTGCGCGCCGTCCACGGCCGGTGGCGGATGCGCACCCCGAGCAGTGAGCAGGCTGCGCAATCCGAACTCGTCGACGCCGCCTGCCGCGCGATCGGCCGCCCGCGGTGAGAACCCGTCGCCGAACCCCGCCGCCCGGCACGGCGATGCTCAGCGGCTGGAGGCGCGCGCTCCAGTGAGGGATGAGTCGTGGCCGATCAGCCGCGTGGCCTCGGGGGTGACCAGCACGGCGTTCTCCTGGAGCAGGTCCCGGCTGATCGAACGGGGGTGGGGCTCGCTGATGTAGGTGCGCATGATGCTCGGCAGGCTCATCTGCGCGGCCTCGCAGTCGGAGGTGTCGTTGAGGTACTCCTGCACCGTGACCTCGGTGGTGAAGGCGATCAGCGTGCCGCCGGGGAACCTCAGCGCGTAGCTACCGCGGTGCTCGGCGTCCGCGGGGCTGATGTCCTGCTTCAGGCAGTCGTGTGAGGGCCCGCCCGGGTCCGCCAACTGCTCCTTGGTCGTGCTGTCGTCCAAGGTCCGGCCGGCCTTCTCCCCGCCGGTGACCGTCACATCGAGGACCGCCTCCTCCAGCCGCGCCAACTCCCCGGCGCGGAGATCAGCGGACCGCGCCGAACCGTCGGCGCCGGCCAGAAGCCGTGATGCGGACTCCTCCAGCGTCGTGACGAGCACCAGCCGCCACGGCCCAGACCCATCCCGCTCGAAGACCATCAGCCGGCGCAGCGGCTGATCGTGGCGGGCCCTGGCCTCGCCGGCATCGGCGACGGTGCCCACGGCCATGAACCAGTCGGCGCCCCGGGGCCGGTAGTACTCGCGATCGATGTAGGAGTAGGGGCGATCCCATTCGCCCTGCTCGCTCTTGGACATGTGGGGGTACTGCTCGTAGGCGGCCAGCACGCGCTCGTGGAGAGCACCGTCCTGGATCGCCGCGGCCTGCTCGGCGTCGCGGGCCTTGTTCGCCCGGTTGTTGGCCGCCACGTACCGGTCTAAGACGCGGTCGGCCTGCGCCTCGGTGAGCGGCCTCGACGACGCCGGAGCGCTCTTCGCCGAGGACGCGTCTTCGCTGCTGCCGGAATCGCAGGCGGCGGCGAGAACAGCGACCGCAGCCAGCACGGGCCAGCGACGGTGAATCCGGACCATGACGAGATCCTTCCGATGGTGGTCAGACGTCAGGACGCACCCTGGCGGGCGGGCACAGGGCGGTCACCTCCGGCGAGCAGCACGCTGATCAGCCGGTCGGTTTCGGGCTCGGCATCGAGGTTGTAGCGGCGGTTGATCTGCTGCAGCTCGGAAATGGCCCGGTGCAGCGCGGGCCGGTTGCCCAAGGCGTGCTCGATGCGCATCCAGTCCCGGTAGAGCAGTTCCGCGGTCTCCTCGACCTCCAGGCCGACAGCGACCGCGCGGCGGCTGGCATCGAAGTCGGGGCGGTCGGCGCCGAGATGGAAGGTGGCGACGGTGTGCGCCACATCCACGATCCGCGTGATCATCTCCTGTTGGAGGGTGAGAGCCCACGGGTAGTCGCGGTCGGCGAGGGGGCGACCGCGCACCAGGGCGAGCGCGGCCTCCAGGTCGGGCAGCCCAGCAGTGCCGGCGGCCAGGCCCCTCTCGGCGAGCTCCTTGAACGTCGTCCAGTCGCAGCGAACCGCTTTAGACAGTCGGTGGGCGCGCCGGGGCACGTACAGCTCCCCGTCCGCGCCGCTGCCCAACGCGTTGCGCAGCTCGGACATCCGTGAGCGGAGCGTGGAAGGAGACCAGGGGGAGAGCGGGTCCATCGCCTCGGCGACCGCGGCGGCATCCCGGTCAGGCCGGAAGTACAGCAGGGCCGCCAGCGCGGCCAGCTTGGGGCCGTGCCCGCTGGAGCCGACACCGCTGATAGTCACCGGGCCCAGCACGCGCAACTCCGGCGCACGGAGGTCCGACATCGCCGGGGCGGCGTCCTTCACCGGCGCCGCCTTCTCCAGCGCGCCCGCGGCCACCGGGAGGCCCGCGCTCTCCTTCGACGGGTCGATCGCGGACGCGGCGGACGCGGCGGCAGGGCTCGCGCCACCGTCCGGGGGCGCCGACTCGGCGTCGGCCCGCGCGGGACCCGGCTCGGTGTGGGCGGCGGCCTGGAGCAGCGCCGGGTACGCCGCGGAACCTGCGGCCGGTCCGCCGGCACCGTCCGGACTCCCGGCCGGATCCGGCGGTGCGTAGAGCGGCGGGGGCGGAGCTTCGGCCGGGACATGCTGCCAGGCGCCGGCCGGCGGCTGCGCCGGCTTCTCCGCGGTCTGCAAGGTGGCGACCAGTTCCCGGTACGCGTCGTCATCCACCCGCTGAAGCGTCACCGCGGCGTCGAGGACCTCCACCGGCTGCTGCTCGGTGCGCGCCGCGTCCAGCCGCTCGGCCTGGGGGAACAGGTTACTGCTCGCGGCGGGCACCACCAGCGCCAGCGGCAGGGCGTGGGCCTTGGACGCGGCATCGGCCAACGCCCACGCCTCAGCCTCGGTCAACTCGCCCGCGCAGATCAGCATCCACGGCGTCGTAGCGGCGTCCTGATCCCCCCACTGGTGCTCCTCCAGGAGCCGCTCGCCGAGATCGCGGACTGCGGCCCCGGCATCGGGAACGTGCCGCAGCCGCGCAGAGGGCAGCAGCGTCGGCAGTTCCTCACCAACGGAGAGCAGCAGGATCTCGGCGTGATCCGCCCACGCGCTCGTCGCGGCCTCCATGGCGATCGACCGGCACACCGCACGGACATCATCGACGTCTCCGTCGAGCAGTAGAGTGCGAGCCTGCGGCAGGTTGAGCAGCACGATGCTGCGCTCGCCGCCTTCGTCGCCGGTACCGACGGTGACCAACCCGGGGTAGGGGGCGGGCACCTGCCGAGCCGCCTCATCCTCCAGCAGCACAGCGCCCGGATCGAGCCGCCAACGGCCCGGAGCGTAAGCCGCCTTGAACGGAGGCAGCGGACCGTCAGCGTCGTCCTCGACGACCACCTCAATGTCGCGGGCCAGGATCCGCGCGCCGATCAACGACGGCAGCCGCCCCTGCGCCTCGGACACAGCGCTGGCGAGGGTACGCAGCGCGCGATCCAGCAGGTCCACGGACGCCGGCGTCGAGCTCGCCGTCAGCGCCTGCTCCAACTGGCCCGGCTCGGACGGCATCGCGATGGTCTCGCCCGGCTTGCGCCGCCGCTGCTGGATGATCCGCCGGATGCTGAGTGCAGCGACCAGGCACGCGGCGAGCACCGAGGCGATACCGGCGACCGTGCGAAGTTCGATCGCCGCGTCTCCCTTCGACACCGGCACTGCCGGGTCGTGCGACACCTCGCCGGAGGGGGAGCCAGCAGCCGGGCTCGACGGCCGTGGGGACGACGGTGCGGACCGCTCGGCGGACGGACTCGGCTCCGTGCTCGAAGGGGGCGCCGGGGCCTCTGCTTCGCCGCGCCCAGCGTCGGGCTGCTCTGGCGCCGCCGTGGTGGGCGGGCCGGGGGAGCGGTCGTCGGGCTCCGCCAAGTCGCCACGACCGGCCTCCGGCGCCGGCTTCTCGGCATCCTCACCCCGCTTCGAGGGCGCATCCTGACCGGGCGCCGGGGCCTGGACCTCCTCCCGGCCGCTGCCGCCAGGGGCGTCCTGATGGCCGCCGTCGGCCGCGGGTACGTCGAGTTCCTGACCGGGGAAGATCAGACCGGGATCGGTGAAGGTGCCCCCGCCGGGCTGGGGCTCACCGCGGTTCTCCTCGAAAATCTTCTGGTACTCGGTGCCGTCACCGAGTTCCGTCTCCGCGATCTCCCACAGGCTGTCGCCCGGCTCGACCACGTATGCGCTGGCCTCCTCACGCTGCACCCCTTCGCCCGCCGACGTCCTCGTCTCGGGCACCGCCGAGTTTCCCCGCGGCTGTGGCCGGGTCTCCTCGTCGGCCGTCTGCGAGCTGCTGCTCACCGCCTGCGGTACGCGGTCAGCAGGGGGAGCCGAAGCCGCCTCGCCGGTTGCGGCGGAGGCGAATGGACGGGCGTCGGACGGCAGACGCAGTTGCCAGCCGGGCTGCAGCACCGCGTCGGGTCGGAACGTGCTGCCGTCGGCCATGGTGCGTCCGGCGTTGAGGTCGGCGATCTCCTTCGCGCGTGCGCCGTCGCCCAGGAGTCGTTCGGCGATGGTCCACAGGCTCTCGGCCGGGCGGACATCCCGCACGGTATACAGCGATCCTTCCACCGCCCGGGACGTATCGGCCGCGGTCGGCGCGACGTTGGCACCGGGGGAGGATGCCGGTCCGGGGGTGCGTTCTGCGGCGGCGGCCGGAGTGGCCAGCGCCGGGCCGGGCGTGGCCAACGCGGTGCCGGCGGGCGCCAGCACCAGGATGCTGCCGACCAGAGTGGCCGCGGTGCGCTGGGACAGGCCCAGGCCTCGCCGGCGCCGCACTGTGTGGCCGCGGAGCTGCGCGGGGATCTCCGCGATGACGCAGATGGTGAACTGCGCCCAGGCAAGCCAGCCGACTGCGAGGAGCACCAGCAGCAGCACCGAGCCGGTGTCCTGACGGTCCAGCAGTTGCGGCATGGCTCGGCTGGCGGGGCCCCAGATCGCGCGGGTGGCCGCATACAGCAGCACCGGCGTTCCGCCGACGATCGCGGCCAAGGCCGCCAGGGCGGATAGAGCGCGCAGCAGGCGCAGCGGCCAGCCGCCGTGCGGACGCGGGCGGGACGGCGTGCTGGCCGGTGGGGGAGTGGGCATCTACTCGGCCTCGGGTTCGGTGACGCCGTGCAGCAGGGCCGCGGTGCCCTTGCCGGTGTACGCCAGGCTGGAAATGCCCATCACGGGCAGGAACTTCGTGTCGTAGGAACCGGTGACGGTCACGGTCAGCTCGGTGCCGTCCGCTGAGACGGACACCTTGCCACTGGCGCCGGCCTTGTCCAGGTAGGCGTATGCTGCCGCCCGGGCTGCAGCCGGCTCGGCGACCACCGCGTCGCCGGGGATGGCCTGACCGGCGTCGATGGCCTGCCCGCCGGCACGGGCGGCTTCGATCGCGACGGCGTCGGCGCGCTGTGCGGCGGCGAGCCGGCCGCCGCCGTCCAGCACCAGGCCGATGATGAAAAGCAGCGGCACCACCAGCGGCGCGACCCATGCGGTGATCCCGCCGCGGTCGTCCAGCGGCAGCCGTCGCAGCCGGCGTCGGGCGGCGGTGCGCAGAGGTGCTCGCATCAGCCTCGCTCCCGGTAGGCGTCGACGGTGGAGGTGAACGTGGAGGCGCGGGTGGTGTTGCCCGGCGCCGGCAACATCAGGTCGGTCAGTTGGACGGTGCACTTCACGGTGACGGTGACGGTGGCGACCTGCCCGACCGGAACCGTCAGGCCGTCGGCGTCGACCGACACGTCGGTCGAGGCGCACTTCAGGCCCTGCCCGGACAGCGACTCGTTCGCTGCCGCGTAGGCCGCCTCCTCGGCCGCTGCCTGGGTTCGGTGCAGCGAGGCTTGCCGGGCGGCGGACTCCGCCGCTTCGCCGATCTTGTTTTCGGCCAGGGCGATCCGGCCTGCGCCGATAGCCAGCGCGATGAACACCACCAGCGGCGGGGTGAGGATCGCCGCCTCGATCGGTACGCCGCCGCGGTCGTCGAACCGCCGCCTGCGCCTGCTGATCACGTCCCTCACTCCTCTTGGGCGGTCGTCCACCGCTCCACCGGCCCGGACGCCCGCTGCTCTATGCGGATCCCGTCCAGGCCCGGCACCAGCGACGGGGCATGTCCGCTCACGGTGATGCGGATGGTCTCGGTGTCGCTGCCGGCGCTGGAGACGCTCGACGAGCGCAGGTTGTTGCCCGCGTTGCGGTCCAGGAACGCGCGGGCCTGCGCGGTGCCGGAGGCCGGCCCGGCGCCGTAGGAGCGGCCAGCGGTGACCCCTTCGCGGGCGGCGGTCTGCGCCACCTCGCGGGCGTACCACCACAGCGAGCCCTGGACGACCATCAGCGTCAGCACGACGATCACCGGGAAGATGATGGCCATCGAGATGGACGCATCCCCCCGATCGCCCCACGCTCTTCGCCCCGGCGAACGCCGTCGTCGCACCGGCCGCATGGCTCAGGTGCCCCGCAGGTCGTTGGCGTACTTGTTGACCACGAAGGCGATAGCGCCGGCCATACCGACCGCAGCGGTCACCGCCGCCACCCAAATGATCACGGTGGTGATGGAAATATCGCCGCGATCCGGCCGCTGCTGCGCCTCCTCCAACCAGCCGGACATCCGGCGCCACACCTCGCGTGTGGTGACGGCGGCGCGGATCGAAAGCTCGCTCAACACGATGGTTGTCTCCTCCTCAATTCAGGTGGTCAGGATTCCGACGACCGCCGGGAAGGCGATCAGCAGCATGACGAGCACGGCCAGCAGCGCCCCAGGGGCGGTCATCTTCTCGCTGTCCGCGTTGGCCTCCGCGGCCTGCGCGGTGAGCAGCTCGGTACGCAGACTCCAAGCCCTCTGCCGCAGGTTGGTGTAGACGGCGGCACCGTCGTGGGCGGAGAGCCGCATGATGTCCGCCAGGTCCTCCAGCACCGGCAACTCCAGCTCCCTGGTGAGATCGACCAGCGCCTGCCACGGCGCGATGCCCTCCCACCGCGCCCGGGCCAGCGCACCGCGGATGCGGATGAACGGCCAGCCGCGGCCAACGTCGGCGGCCTGCTGCAGCGCCTGGCTCGGGGCGTCGCCCGCCATCGCGTTGTGCGCCACCAGGTCCAGGTAGGCGGCGATGGCGTGGGCGAACTCCTCGCGCGCCCGCTTGGCGCGATCACGCGTCTGCCAGTCCGGCGCCATAAACAGCAGCGCGGCGGCCACCAGGCCGAAGACGCCGGGCAGGTAGAACGGCACGCTGGTGCCCAGCAGCAGCCACGGCGTGATCGCGATCACCGGGGCCAGCAGGCCGAGGGCGGCCAGCGCCACCTTGGTCAGCACGAACCGCTCCGGGCTCTCGCCCAGCAGCGCCAGATCCCGGGTGGGGATGCGCACACCGGGAAGGTCGCCGAGATGTTCCAGCAGCCACCGCCCGGCCGCCTCATCCTGCGTGGCCGTGCGCGTCGGCCCGGCCGTGGCGCGGGCCGGGGTACGGCGCAGCGCGGCATTCAGCGCGGGCCGGGGGCGGGCCAGGGAGCGGGCCAGCAGCGCCAGGCCGCTGCCGAACACACACCCACTGATGATCATTGCTGTGGAGGTCACGAGTGCACCTCCGCACCGGCCGCCTCCGGCGTCGCCGGGTCTGCCGCAGGCGTGCGGACCCGGCTGCGCGGATCGACGATCAAAAAGCGGGGGACGGGCGTGTGGTCGGCCAGTTGCCGCATCCACACCAGCACCGCCGCGAACGCCGCCGCCAGCGCCCCCAGCACCAACTGCCCCAGCAGCGTGCCGTACGGCGCGGTGTAGCCGGGCACCAGGTAGCCGCCGGCCACCACGCCGAGGGTGATGAGGGTCATCCAGCGGACGGTGGTGCGCGACTTGGCCCGGTCCGCCTCGATGGAGCGTCGCTTGGCGACCTCCTCGCGGACGGAGTCGGCGAAGTCTTCCAGCGCCTGGGCCAGGCCGGGGCCGCGCTTGCCGTCCGCGGACAGGATCAGCACCGCCATCGCCTTGTCCGCGGTGACGTCGTCGAAGGCATCGGCGAGCGAGCGCAGGGCTTCCTCGGGCGGCCAGCCGGCGTGCAACCGGGCGGCCAGATCACCGATCTGCTCGGACAGGGCTGCCGGTGCGGTGGTGCGGGAGTCGATCAGTGCCTGCTCCAGGCCCTTACCGCCGCGCAGCACGTCCGCCAGCCGCTGGAGCCACTCGCCCAGCGCTTCGAGCTTCTCGATGCGGGCCTTGACCGACTTCGTCGACGCCAGCAGCCAGGGCACGCCGGGCACCGCCAGCGCTGTCATCGCTCCGCCGACGAACACCCCGCTGACCAGCCATACCGCAAGGCCCAGCACGGCGCCGATGGCGGCACGGTTGCGCAGCCGGCGTCGCTCGTCGGCGTCACCCGGCCGGGCGGCCAGCCGCTGCCGCAGTCCCGGCTTCGGCGGGGCGGTGGTACCGATCAGCGACCAGACCAGGCCCACCAGTCCCGACGTGAGGGCGAGACCGCAGATCAGCCACGTCAGCAGCGTCATGCCCCCACCCCCTGCGAGTCCTTGATCTTCAAGGGCAGTTCGTTCATCCAGGCGCCGTGCGGGTTACGCAGCAGCTCCAGCGGGAAGCCGGCGCGGCGTAGGTCGGTCAGGCAGGCGGGGTTCATGTGCGGCACCGCCCGCGGTTCACCGGCCTCCGGGCGCGGGGCGAAGATCTGGTTGGTGGCCGGGCGGCCGTCCTCGCCGATGCCGGTGACCTCCAGCACGTGGGAGACGAACCGGTGGAGCCGTCCGCCGATCGGCCGCTCGTCGAGCATCTCCACGAAGACGATGAAGTCCAGTGCGTTGGCCGCCTGCCGGTAGGCGAGGGTCTCGGAGAAGTTCGCCTCGGCCATCAGGTACAGCTCCGCGACCCGGTCGAAGATCACGGCGGGGGAACGGGCGTGCAGGGTGCACAGGTTGCCGCCCTTGCCGTTGGTCATCGCCCGCATCATCGCGACGATCTCCGGGCCGCGGACCTCGCCGACCACGATCCGCGACAGCGACATACGCATCGCGTGGTGCATCAGCTCCAGCAGGGTGATCTCGCCGGCGCCCTCGTGGTTGGCCTCCCGTGCCTCCATCGCCACGACCTGGGTGTGGTGGCCGAGCTCATGCAGCAGCAGTTCGTACTCCGACTCGACGGTGGCGAACCGCTCCTGGGCTGGCAGCTCGCGCAACATCGCACGCATCAGCGAGGTCTTGCCCGCCTTCTGGGTGCCAGCGATCATGACGTTCTTCTCCGCCTGGATGCAGGCGGCCAGGAACTGCTGCAGGGTGGTGTCGATCGCCCCGAAGCCCACCATCGTCTCCAGCGTGGCGGTCTTGACGCCGTGACGGCGGATCGTCACGTACGTCTTGTCCGACACCTCGCTGATGACCTGCATGCGTGAGCCGTCGTTCAGGCGCAGCGCCAGGAACGGATCGTTGGTGGACAAGCTGCGCTCGCTCTGCTCCGAGGAGCGGGCCAGCCGCCGCAGCATGTCCAACAGCTCTTCCTCGGAGGAGGCCACCGGCGGGGCCGGCACCATCTGTCCGAGGCCATAGTCCAGCCAGACCGCGTCCGGGCCGTTGAGGTGGATGTCCTCGATCCGCGGGTCGTCCAGGTAGGGCTGGAGCTTCCCGGCGCGGAACTGCAGGTCGAACACGGCCTTGGTCAGCGCCGCTTCGTCGGCCGGGGTGGGGGAGACACCGCGGTGGGCGGCTTCCTCGTCCGACCAGCGGGCCACCTCTTCGTTGATCCACGCCAGGCCGCGCTGCTCTTCGATCTCGCGGTTCTCCGCCGGCCGGCGCGCGATGCGGTCGGCCACCCGCCGCCGGATCTGCTCCGCGGCCTCGTAGTCCACCGTCACCTGGGGCACCGGCGGCGGCCCCATCGCGCCCGGGGCGGCCGCCGTCCCTGCTGCGGCGGGCGGCGACTGCGGCGGCGCGGAAGGGGCCGCCGGGCGGTAGCCGTTGATCTGCGGCGGCTGGGAGGGCTGCAACGGGCTACCGCGCATGGGCCGCCACCTCCCCGCCCGGCTGCGGCTGGTGCGGCCGCGCCAGCCTCAGGCGTTGCTCGGCGACCCGGCTGAACAGCCGTGTCGCCGCGGTGCGGGCGTGCCGCATCAGCTCGCCGCGCTCGAACTTCGCGGGCATCGCCGCGCCGTCGCTGAAGACCTCCGCCTGCCGCGGCGTGTACGGCAGCGCGGCCAGCACCTCCACGCCCAGGTGTTTGGCCACCTCGTGCTCGGCGTACGAGCTCTGCTCGATCAGCAGCAGCACGACCGGGCCCGGGTGATCGGCCAACTGCTCCAGCCGCCCCTGGGCGGCCTGCAACCCCCGCAAGGTGTTGCGGGCCACCAGCACCGTGAGATCGGCGCGCTGGGCGAGCACCGCGCTGCCGGCGGTGATGCCGCGCCGACCCAGGTCCACCAGCACGTCGTGGCTTCCGTTGGGGTGGGTCTCCAACTGCGTGAAGAGCGCTGCCAGCGGCTCCCACGCCGGTGCCAGCCCGGCTGCCTGTGTCGGTGCTGTGATCCCGGGCAGCACCAGCCGGTCCTTCGCCGACGGCTTGCTCGTGCCGTCGTCGGCGACGTCGACCAACTGCGCCCAGAACGCCTCTTCCAGTTGACCGGTGCGGGCCGGCACCGACAGGTTCCGCAACGAGTACTGGTCCTGCAGCCGGCCCTGCAGCGCGCCGTACAGGATGCTGCCGCCGTCCGGATCGGCCTCGGCGAGGATCACCTTGCGGCCCGGGTGCAGCGGCCAGCCGAACAGCAGCGCCAGCGCCGTGGTGGTCACCCCCGGGGCTCCGGAGCATCCGGCCAGTGCGATCACGGCCATCAGGATCCGGCCCCCGCGTCTACCACCAGCGCGATGTCGCCGGTGGCCGCCCGGGCGGCAAGAGCTGGTCCGTCTACCGCCGGCACTGCGACGTCGACCACCACTTCCTCGGCGGCCGCCAGCGGCTTGTCCGCTTTGACCACCCGGGCCTCGATGATCTCGGGCTCCTCGGCGGCCGCCTCCGGGTCGAGCTCGCCGTCCTCGCCCGGGGTGCTCACCACGAGTACGCCCTGCCCCGGGGTGAGGTCGGTGGCCGGCAACTGCGACGGCTTCAGCGCCAGCGGCACCAGTTGCTCGCCCTCCCTCACCAGACTGTGCGAGGTGTACTGCCCGGCGGACAGCAGCGATCCCGGCCGCAGTTCGACCGCGGCCCGCTTGCCCACCACCTGATCCATCTGGTCGGCCGGCACCGCGTCTACCGCCGGGTCCAGGCCCACCGACGCCTCGCTCAGATCCCGGGCGGTGATCTCCTGCCCGACGGGCACCTGGCGCACCACGGTGACCACCTGAGTGCGATCCCCGGCCGACAGCCCCAGCAGAGTGGCCCCACTCCCGCCCGCGATGATCAACAGCAGGGACAGGGCGATCCCGGCCCGACTGCGCCGCCGGGCCGTCAGACCTCGCGGCACGGCCACCGGCGCCACTCCCGCGGGCTGCGCCGCTGTGCCCGGAGTCATGGTGGATGTGGTGTTACTCAACGCTCGCTCCCTTGCTGCTTAGCCGACGACCTGCGCCTCGCCGACCTGGATCTGCACCTCAGAGGTGCGGACCTCGCTGTCGGTGCCGGACTCGCCGCCGCCTTCCCACTCGATCGCCCAGGTGGAGGTGGCGGTCACGGTGAACTCGCCGCCGGGCTCGCCCGCCGAGCTCTCCTCGTACAGGTGGCCGCAGTCCGGCGACTTCCGCTTGCCGTACGAGGACTTGTACGGGGTGCCGGCGGACTCGCACGTGACGGTCGAGCCGTCGCCCATCTCCCACACGATCTTCGACACGCGCGCGGTCGCGGTCACCGTGACGTCACCGGCCGATGCCGTTGCCGACGTCGGGCCGTACGTGGACGGGCCGGTCTCGGTCCACATCCACACCGGCATCCCCAACAGGCCCGTCTTGCCGGGCTCCGGCACGATCCCGATGGCCGGGCCCTTGAGCAGCATGCTGTCGATGGCCTGCTGCGCCAGAACCGCAGGGTCGATCGCCGGCTCGTCCTCCTCGGGCTCCTGGGCCGAGAAGAAGATGTCCAGAGTGCCCGGTGAGCCCCACCGGCCCCGGCCGGACAGGCACTCGGTGATGTAGACCTTGCCGTCACTGGGATCGTGACCGTCCCAGTAGTCGCTGCCGGCCGGGGGCTGCGGGTCCATCGGCTTGGTGATGCACGTGGAGATCCCGGACTCGTCGTCCGAGCCGCCGCTGCCTCCCGCGGGCTGCTTGCCGCCGCTGTCGCCGCCCCCGCTGCTTCCGGGCTGCCGGGAGTCGTCCCAGGCGCCGACGCAGTACTCCGCGAGGGCCGTCGTGCACTTCCCAGCGCTTCCCCCGCCGCCAGGCTCGTCCTGCGCGGACGCCGGCCCGGGCATTCCCACCGCGAGCAGCGACAGCAGCAGTGCTGTGGCGAGCCCCGCTAGCAGGGGCGATCTTGCGGTTCGTCCTTGATGACCAGCCACCTCTTCCCCCACTTCTCGATAGTCACGACAGACAGAAACTCCGTTCGCCGGCCCTCCGGCGGCTCGATGAGCTCTCGCGTCGTGCGGTCGACCAGCTTCCAGTCCGAGACGTCCAGGCAGTCGCTGATCCGCGCCTGCGGAATCTTCGCCTCAAGGTCAAGATCGGCGACCTCGGGCTGATGCTCCGGCTCGCCGACCGCCACCTGCCCATCGCGGTCCAGCGCCCTCAACACGAGGTTGAGCTTGGAGAACGCCTCCGCCGTGGAGAACTCCTTGAGCTTCGTGCCCTTGGCGCTGGCCTTGGAGTACGCGGTGTACTTCGCGTCCCAGTAGCCGGCGTACGTCTCCAGCACCTGCTTCTCCTCAGCCGCAGCCGGGTCCGCGCTCGCCGGCGCACTGGAGGTCGTCGACGCCGGAGCCTTAGGCTCCTCGTCGGCGTGGGATTCGTTGTCGCTGCAACCGCCCAGAGCCAGGGCCGCCGCTGCTGCCATCGAGACGGCCTGGACAGACCGTGCGCGAAGGCGCGCGCGGCGGCCTGGAGACAGCGGCGAGATACCGGGCACAGACGCCGGCCGGATCGGACCGCGGGTCGGCGAATCGACCGGGGTTTGGTTCATCGTGAGCCGTTCCTTCGTGCTGAGGGCTGACGTCAAGTCGTGGGCGGGCGGGGCAACGTGCCTGTGGCACATGCCTTTGAATCTCTGACCGTTGACCGGCGTGCGGTGTGACAGACCGTCATCGCAGCGGCCGAGTTGATGACTTATGGTGACAGAACCGTGGCCGTCAGTGTCAATCGTGATGGTCGAGGAGCCGTACGCTGCCCGCTGCCGCGTCTCCGTTCAGAATGCGCAGGGCGCCCGGCGGCGACCGGCACGCCCCGGCCCGCGGGCCGGGCGCGTCGGAGGCAGGCCCGAGACGGCTGCGTGCGTGACGTTCTCATGACCCCTCCTGTCTCCGCGCCCGGGGCGTCTGGCGAAAGGCCAGCAGGCGCTTACCCGTTGCGGGCGTAATGCGGTCGCTACGGCGTGTTGGTGAAAGCACGCTACGCGACGTCTGATCGGTTCCCAAGGGCCTTTTGCCTGGTGAGGCAATGCGCAGCGGTGACGAATGCGCAAATAGGGGTGTAGTGCACCGATATTCGTTCGCGTTCTGAAATTCCATTCGGTGGTGACGCTTCGGGAATTCGCGTCGAAGAATCCAAAGCGACAAATCGATGCCGTCATGCAACCTCCCTCCCTTCGGGATCCGTTCCGGCCGCGGCCCCCTCCTCGGGGGGCGCCGTAGGCGATGCGTCGAGCCGTGCCGCGAGCCCGCTGAACGCACGCTTGGCGGCCTGCTGGTCGGCGCGCCGCTCGCGGCAGGCACCGCACGCCGCGCCGGAGGCGAGGAGTTGGCCGTCCTCGCACGAGGGGTCGGGGCACTCCTGGGCGGTGAGCAGCTCGGCGACGTAGCCCACCGGGCGGCGGATCCGGTCGTCGCCGCGGTAGTCGGGCCGGCTGCGTTCGTCGCCGCCAGCCCGGTGCCAGCGCCGGTTGATCCGGGCGATCAACTGCTCGGCGGTGCGCGGCGGCAGCCGGTAGCTGCCCGGCACAGCACCGGGCACGCCGGCGAGCGCCTCGCAGATCGCCCGTACCAGGGCGGGCGCCAGCCGGCGCCCGGGAGCGGGCCTGACCGCGCACGGAAGCGCGGCGGCCACCTCCTCGAAGCCGGGCGGCCGGCGCCGCGGCCGTACGCGCACCGCCCCGCCCCGGCCGCCGCCCGACGTGCCGCTGCCGGTGCTATAGCCATCCGCAGCGGTCCTGCGGACGTCCGTACGACCTGTTCTTCTGGTGGGTTCCTCATGGTCGGTTCTGGACGGGTCGCCGGTGATACCCACCGAGGGTGTTGCCGCCGACCCCTCCCAGGGGTCGCCAGCAACCCCTGCCCCCGCCGCCGCGATGTCCGAATCACCCGTTGTGCGGGAGGGGTTGTCCACGACCCCTCCCGCCCCGGCCCGCACGCCGGGGTGGAAGGCGCCGTCGTGCACGGCGGCGTAGCGGTCCTCCTTGCCGCCGGGGCGGTCGATCTCCTCGAACGGGGTACCGCGACCGTCCCAGCCGTCCCACGGGCCGTGCACGTAGTAGCGGTTGGACGTCTTCGAGCGGTTACCGCGCCTGCGCTCGCGGGCCGATACGTAGCCGTCCCGGCGCAGCTCCCGCAGCAGGGTCTTGGCCCGCTCCGGGCTGATCAGCGCCTCCGCGGCGATCAGCCCGCGCGACGGGTAGCAGCTATACGCCTCGTCGCAGCGGGAAGCGAGCGCGAGCAGAACCAGCTTGTGCGCCGGGGTCCTCAGCCGCAGCCGCATCACGTACGCGGTCGCCGCGACGCCGCTCACAGCTCCGTCCAGGACACCGGATCGCCGCCGCAGCCGTGCAGCGGGGTCCACACCGCCGCGCGGGCCCCGTACTCCTCGATCGCCTCCAGCCGGGCGGCGGCCACGGGCACCCGCTCGGCGAAGGAGCCGACCAGCGGATGCCCCGACACCATCGCCCTCAGGTCGTTGACGCGGTTGCGCCACCCCACGGGGCCGGTGCCGGTCAGAACGAACAGCACCCGCGGGTAGCGGGGGTAGAAGTGCTGCCACGTCGGCAGGTTCGTCTGCTGGTCGGTGGTCGTGCGGCGGCCCGGCGGCGGGGCGGGGGAGCGGTGGAAGAAGCGGGCGTAGGCGATCAGTTTGCGCGCCAGCCGCTCGCTGGCCATCAGCCCGCGGTCGACCTCGATGAACGCGCGGAGCTGGGCCCGCGGGGCGCTGACGGTGTAGTACATCAGCGCATCCGGGCCGAGCCGGTCGTCGCCGGTGTCCGGCAGCCGGTGGGTGACCTCGGGGAGCCAGTCCATGGGACCGTGCTCGTCGCCGCGCACGATGGCGTCAGCCGCGAACGCCAGATGCGTACGCAGCACGGTCAGGGTGTGCGCGGAATGCAACGCGGCCGCGGCAGCCGTGACCGGGGTGTAGTGGGCACGTTCGGTGACCTCGGGCCAGCCGGCGGCCAACTCCGCAGCGGGAGCGGTGAGGAACCACACCCGCGAGCGTCCGGGCTTGGGCAGCGTGGCCCGGTCGACCATCTGCTGGCTCCGCAGACGTGCGAGGGCGTGCACCAGGGCGCGCCGGGACGAGACATCGGGGTGCATCCGGTGGAGCTGCTCGGTGGTGGCCATCCGGTGCTGGTAGAGCACGGCGAGCAGCCGGTGAGCGAGCCCGTTACCGCCCTGGTGAGCGGGAGGATGCGTGAGGGAGGTGATCACTTCAAGTCGCTGCCTTTCGCGCTCGTGGGGGTCTTGCTCAACCGCGTCCGGCCGGCGCCGAGGAAACGGCGCACCACCTGCTCCTGGCCGCGTGCGGTCTTGTGCAACTGCGTGAGGGTCTGGGCCCGGGTGTTGCCGCGGGCCTGCTTCTCCGCGCCCGCGGCCCGCTGCTTGGACTCGGCGATGGACCCGAAGAACTCGCTGAGCTCCGGCCCGCGGATCGCCAGCGCGAGCAGGACCAGCTTGTGCGCCGGGGTCTTGAGCTTCAGCCGCATCACACACGCCGCGGCGTCAAGGCCGCTCACAGCTCGGTCCAAGACGTCGGCTCGCCTCGGCCATCCAGCGGCATCCACACCGGACCGCGGGCGCCGTGGGTCTCCAGCTCCTCCAGCCGGGCAGCGCCGAGCGGCACGACCTTGGCGAAGGCGGCGACCAGCGGGTGGCCGGCGACCATGGCCATCAGGTCGTTGACCCGGTTGCGATGGGTCACCGAGCTGGTGCCGGTGAGGACCATCAACACCCGCGGATAGCGGGGGTAGAAGTGCTGCCAGGTCGGCAGCGCTGTCTGCGCGGCCGCGACGGGTCGTCGCCCCGGCGGCGGCATGGGCCGATGATGGTAAAACCGCGCATAGCTGATCAGTTTGCGGGCCAGCCGCTCGGAGGCCATCGTGCCGCGGTCGACCTCGATAAAGGCCCGCATCTGGCTGCGCCCACCGCCAGCGTCGTTCACGGTGTAGTACAGCAGTGCGTCGGGGCGCAGCCGCTCATCGCCCACATCGGGCAGCCGGTGGGTGACCTCGGGGATGAAGTCCAGCGGCCCGTGCTCGTCGCCCCGCGCCGCAGCGTCGGCCGTGAACGCCAGGTGACAGCGCAGCACGGTCAGGGTGTGCGCGCTATGCAAGGCGGCAGTGGCGGGGGTGACGGGTGTGTAGCGGGCACGGACGGCGACCTCCGGCCAGCCGGCAGCGGCGTCGACCCCAGCGGGGGTGAGGAACCACACCCAGGTGCGGCCGCGCTGGCGCAGCCCGGTTCGATCCACCAGATCGTCGCGACGGAGCTGGTTGAGGGTGTCCATCAGCACCCAGCGACTGACCGAGTGCAGGGCGAGCAACTGGGCGGTGGTGGCCATCCGGTGCTGGTAGAGCACGGCGATCAGTCGGCGGGCGGTGGGCTCGCTGACCGGCGCGGCCGGCGCCGGTACGGTCGGGTGAGGGGTGGTCATTGGATGGTGCTGCCTTTCCCGTCGTGGCCGTGCGGACCGCCTTTGGCCAGCCGGACTGGCCGGCCGGGGTTCAGGAAGTCGGCCACCACGGCCTCCTGGACGCCGGCAGCCCTGGTGAGCTGATGCAGCGTCTGTGCGTGCACGTTGCGGTGCGCCTGCTTCTCCGCCTCAGCGACCGCTCTCGTCGGTTGGCGCAGCGGGCCGTAGACCTCGGTGAGCTCCGGGCCGCGGATCGGCAGCGGGCCGATGCGCCGACCGCCGACGGTAAAGCTGGCCCAGTGGCAGAAGCGGTCGAGCTCAGCGACCTCGCCGGGATCGACGCGATCACCCCATTCGGCGGTGATCGGCCGGATCGCGTCGATGCTTCCCGCAGTCGTGGAAAGGGTGGACGCGTTCTGGATCAGCGCGGCGCGCACCGGACCGGACAGCCGGTGCAGCAGCTGCGTCATCCCGTGCAACCTCACCCCGAACTTGCCCAGTTGCTCGGTGATCTCCGCCAGGGAGGTGGCGGCCGCCCCGTCCAGGGTGATCAGCTCGTCCAGGTACACGCGGAACGGGCGGCGCCGGGTGGGGTGGACGGCGCGGCGGGCCAGCCCGGTGCGCAGCAGATCCCGCACCAGCAGCGCCACCACCAGACGATCGGTCGGCCCGCTGCCGGGGGTGCAGATCCACACCACCCGCGAGGTATCCATCGCGGTGCGGATGTTGTAGCCGCCGGTGGGGCTGCCCAGGAAGGCCCGGGTGACGGGGTTGGCTGCCAGGCGATCCAGCGGGTTGAGCACCGGGGTCATCGCATCATCGGGCAACTGGTCGAACGTGGTCGCCCACCAGCGCGCCGCGGAATCCTCCAACCGGTCCAGGACCAGGCCGCGGAAGGCGGCGGAGGTCAGCAGCGGCCGGATCTGCATCAGCGTGGCCTGGGCATCCGGTCGCTCGGCGGCCACGGCGGCCGCGTTGACGGCGCACAGCGCCTCAACGGCCTTGGTCAAGATGGTGGTGGCGCGCGGGTGGCTGGAGTCGTCCCAGCCCAACGTGGTGGCGATGGCGTCCAGGACGGCGGCGACCACCTCGTGCTGCGCCGGCCGGCCTCTCATGTCCAGTGGATTCCACGACGGCAACCGCGGGTGGCGGCCGCGAGCAGTCATGTCCACCAGCCACAGCCGCTCGGCGATCTCGGGATGCGCCAGGAAGGGCAGAGCACGGTCCCAGGTGTCGCGGTGCGGGTCGACGAAGGCCAGGCCCCGGCCGCCCAACGCCACCGCGACCGCCTGCACCAAGGCCCGTTCCGTCTTGCCCCAGCGGGATTTGCCGGAGGCGGTCTCGAAGTATGTCTCGGCCTCCCACGTGGCCAACAGGTGATCGCGGCCGTCCGGCCCGCGGTAGAAGCCCTGGGGCAGCAGGTCCTTGGCGCCGAGGCGGTAGCGGGGCATCTCGGCCGGGGACACCGGCACATGGGCCGCGGCTGTCGGCGGCTTGAGCAGCCCGGCGAGTTCATCGATGCTGGCCCAGTCAGTGCGCCCGGGCCGGATCAGGCCGGTGGCAAAGCGACGGTCGAAGTCGCGGCGCAGCGGCCCCCAGTTGGGCCCCAGCAGCAGCGGCCCAATGCGAAGGGCGCTGTGGGCGAAGCGGGCGCGGGCGCCGAAGACATCAAGCGCCGCCTCCAGTTGCCTCAGGCGCCGCTCGGCTCGCCCGGCCCGGTTCGAGGCGCAACGGACCAGCAGTTGGATGCGCACCAGCGTGTTGTCCTCTACCAGTTTGCCCAGCGCCTTGGTGCGATCCACGCGCGGCAGCGGAGGCAGTAGCATCCGCCGGTGCGCCGCCCCGGAGCCGTTTTGGCCCAGGCGGGCGAGCTGATAGGTCAGCGAGTCCTCCAGCAGCGCGGCATCCTGGGCGAGCTGGCGGGCATCCCGGCGGGCCTGCTCACGGGCCTTGGCACGGGCTCCGGCCAGCACCCGCCACCGGTACGCCGCTACTCGCCAACGGGGCGCCGGGGAGAGATCCAGACACACCTCCGCTACATCGCCCAGCTCGCTTTGCATGTCCGCGAGCGCATCCAGCAGCGGCTGCAGCGGATCCGGGTCCAACGGCACCTCCCGCAACTGCGCCCCAGGGTGGCCGTGCAGCGTGAACTGGGCACGCACCACGTGCGTGCGTGGCAGATCTCGCCGCGGGTGGGTCGGCTCTACGCTGACCTGCCGTCCGTAGGGGGTGATGGCCAGCAGATGCTTGGCCTGCGCCGGGCCTTCGACGTGGTACTCCAGCGCGGAGTGGCCATCGGCACGGAGCCGGATCCGCACCGTGCGGGCCATGCGCGGGGCCCACCACGGTCCGGCGCCGGCGGCCCGGGTCGCCTGCCACCCGAACCGCAGGATGTGTTCGAGCTCGGGGCTGAACCGACGTGAGGGAGTCAGCCGCAGGTGCACCCGGCGGCTGATGGCCCGCTCCCCCAGTCGCCTGCGCACCAGCTCCACCACCAGCCACAGCAGGACGGACGCAACTGTGAGCCACACCAGGTGGTCCTCCAGCCACCGGCCGGCCGCGGCCGTGCCCTGCCACCAGCCGACCAGAGTCGACCACATCGACGCGGCCCCGGCCGCTTGCTGGGTCATCGCTTCGGTGTCCATGAGCCGTCTTCCTCCGCATCGGTGAAGTAGATGTCGCTGACGCGGCCATCGCGTGCCTGACCGCCGACCTCGCGGCCGGACCAGACCAGGTGGACCACCGCCGTCCCGGCGCCGGCCCGGCGTGCGATCGCGGCCTGCAGCCGCACGCCGGTGTAGGTGCGGCTCGGCGCGGCCGCGGTGCCGGAGAAGAAGCCGGGCCACGCCCCGCGGCCGTCGCCGGTCACGTCGGCCCGCCACAGCCGCCGCCCGTCGGCGAGCAACTGCCGCTCGTCAGCAGCGGGCAAGTCGGCCGGCCACGAGTCCTCCAGCACCTGCTGGATCTCTTCGTCGGCGGCCTGGCCGTCGCCGGGCAGCGGCACCCCGGTCCGGATCGCGGTCGGCGTGGGCCGCGGTGCTGGCCCGTTCTCCGCGGCTCCGCCCGGCGGCCGCGGCCCGCGCGCGCGGGGGCCCTGCTCGGCAGACAACTCCACCGCCGGGCTTGAGCTCGGTGACGAGCCCGGCGCGGCCGCGGGTCGGCCCTCAGCTCCAGCGGAGTGCAGCAGGTACCCGCCGCCGGCGGCCAGGCACACGGCGGTCAGCAGCCCGAGGAGCGGCCGGCCGGAACGGGCAGAGCGGTCTGGGGTCATAGCACTCGGGCCCCTCCGGCGAATCCGGAATCCCACACCGGCTCGACACGCACCCGCGTGCCAGGCCGCGCCGCGTTGATCATCTTGCCGCGGCCCAGGTAGATCCCGACGTGGTGGATGGAGGCGTCACGGCCCGGTGAGTAGGCGAAGAACACCAAGTCGCCCGGCTTCAGGGCGGCCATGCCGGCGGACGCGGGGATACGCCGTCCCACGGAGGCCTGCGCCGACGCGGGCCGCGGCAGCCGGACCCCGGCGCGGGCGTAGGCGTACTCGGTCAGCCCCGCGCAGTCGTAGCCCAAGACCTTCGAGCCGTCCTGCCCTCCGCCGGAGCAGCACACGCCGTGCGACGGGCCGCTCGCGGTGCCCCCGCCCCAGGAGTACGGCACGCCGCGCTGGGACATTGCCGCGTCGATCACCGTCTGCGCCCCTTCGGAGGCGCCGTCGGGCGGGGTGTCGGCGAGCGCGTCGTAGGAGCGGATCCACCCCATGACGTCATCGACGTAGATCGAGGAGTTGTTGTACGCGAACAGCGCGCTGCGCAACTGCGAGTCGTCGGCCAGGTTCCGCCCGTCGCCGCACACGTACACCGCGGCCGCCAGCGCGGCGTCGTCGACGTCGTGCGGATCGCGCACCGGAGCGCGGTCGTCGACGGCGCGGAACGTCGCGGGCAGGAACTGGAACGGGCCCACCGCCCGGTCCAGTTCGCTGTCGCCGTCCCAGCGGCCGCCGTCGGTGTCGCTGATACGGCGCACCCCGGGTGAGCCGTCCAGGGCCGGGCCGATGATCCGCGGCCGCACCTGTCCGTCGGGGCTGACGCGCCGTCCCTGGGCCTGGTTCGACTCGATCTGCGCCACCCCGGCCAGCACCGGCCAGCGCATCCCGCGGCAGCGGGGCACGGCCTCGGCGACCTGGTCGACCGCGTACTGGTAGGCGGCCATCATCCGCGGCGGGACCCCGGCGGCGGACGCCGCCGTCTCCGTGTTCGCCGCCGGCTCCTCGGCGAACTGCACCGCGATCAACAGCGCGAGGACGCCGGCGACGACGAGGACGCCCAGACAGCCCAGCTTCCTCACGAGCCGTCACCGCCCCAGGTGGGCGGGTCGTCCCAGGTCGCGCGCTGAGCACGCATCAGCTCATCGAAGATCTGCGCCTGCGCCCGGGCCTCACGGTCGGCCTCGGCGGACTGCGTCGTCGACGGCGCCGACGGCCCGGTGCTCGACGTGCCTGGCGAGCTGACGAAGATGCTCGCGGCGACCGCCGTGTCGCGGGCGTTGCGAGCGAGATCGCCGCCGTAGACCTGCGCGGCGGTGTAGCCGCGCATCCCTTGATCGGCAATCCACCTGCCGGCCCGGGCCATGTCCTCCCGGCCAGCGTCATGCTCCTCCTGCTGCCGCTGGTCGGCCTGACGGCCGTGCGCGAGCTGCGCACCCCAGTACCGCTGCATCTGCGTCTGCCCGGTCCGCACCCGGTGCCAGGTCCTCGGCAGCCCGACGGTCACCGCCTGGGCCCCCTCCAGGACCTGACCGCCGCGCACGAGCATCCTCCCGGCGCGGGTGGTGATCAGCCTGTTGTGCAGCGCGTCGCCGATCGGAGTGAAGCCGCCGGACGGATCCCGCAGGATCTCCCCCCGGTCGTCGACGACCATCGGCCCACCCTGTCCCGTGGGCCGCTGCATCCGCGCGAGCTTCTCCGGCGACAGCGGCTTGCCGATCGCCAACTGCTGCAGCCCGCGGGCCGCCAGCCCGAACGGCGCCAGCCCCAGCCGCGCTTCCCCCCGGGCCGCGGCCAGCAGACCGCCTGAGTGCGCGGACATCCCCGCCGCACCCGTCATCGCCCCCAGATGCGCGGCCATCTTGTTGCGCCGCATCAACGACGCGTGCTCCGGCGAGCCCCCGCCCCCGAAGAACATCCCCCCGCCCCGCGTGCCGGCACCGCCGCCCTGCTGCAGGTACGGAGCCATCGCCGCCGACATCGCCATCCCGGTACGGGCGGCGTCGTCACCGTGCAGATGGGTGCCGCCGACCCGCGCCCACCGCATCCGGTCAGCGAACCGCTGCCCGACGTTGGACGCCGCGGTCCGCAGCCGCCGGTGAAAGGCGAGCGCGGCGATCGCGATGGCGTCGACCATCAGCATGCGGGTGACGAGCACCCCGTCGTTGGTGTCGGTCAGGACCTGCTCGGTGCCCAGCCCGTACAGCGGAATGGCCAGCGAGACGACGAAGATGACCGCGACGGCGGAAATGAACACCCCGGTCCACTTCCACACGGCTTGCCGGTTCGGGCCGGGCAGCATCGCCCAGGCGAGCACCAGATACACCATGATCGCGGCGCACACCACGATGAACTGCACGCCCAGGTGCGCGAACGCCATGGACAAGGCCATCAGCCCGGCGGTCCCGGCCGCGATGAGCAGCAGCAGCGCCGAGAACGTCCGGTCCCACGTCGGGTCCTTCAGGTACTCGGCCAGGTCCTCACGGTCGGCGTCTTCCAGCCGGTCCCTCAGGTTCTGCCAACTGGTCGGGTTGCTGGCGTCCTTGCACACCGGGTCGTCTCCGCCGAAGCGCTTTTCGCACTTCTCCTTCGACGGGGTGAAGTCGTCCGGGCAGGAGGACCCCATGGTCGCGCACTGTTTCTTCAGCCCGTCGCCCTTGTCCTCGAAGTCCGGGCCGCCGAGCTGGAGGATCTTCTTGTGGACCTCGTACTCCTCGCTCTTGTGATCGAGGAGTTCGCCGTACTGCAGCAACTGGTACGGCTGGACGACGAAGATCTTCGTCAGCAGGTCCCGGGTCGGCTCGGAGATGTCGCCCGGCTCGGGGCTGGCCGGCGGTGCCTTGCCGCCGCTCGCGGTGATCGCCCCGATCTCCAGCGACGCCTGCTGCGACTGCTGTACGGGCCCGTCCTGGCCCAAGATGACGTCGGGCCGCACCAGCGCGCTGGAAGCCAGCGCGGCGAGCACCAGGGTCAGGCCGATCTCACCGAGGCCGCGGCCGACCTTGCCGCGCATCACCAGGATCAGCCCGAAGACGAACGCCCACGCCAGCATCAGCCCTTCCAGGCCCAGCGCCTTGACGACGTAGGTGTTGTAGGCGTCGGCGAGCTTCTGCGCCTGCACCGTGAGCGCAGAGACGATGGGGAAGCGGTACACCCAGTCGATCAGCCAGCAGATCAGCCCGATGAAGATCCGCACCAGCGAGAACATGCCGCCCATCAGGAAGGACAGCGCCTTGTCCTCGAATTCGGTCAGCCCGCCGGGGTCGGAGACCAGCGTGTAGTGGTCGAGCGGGATGCCCTCGGAGGACTTCACGTTGAACGGCGACAGCAGTCCGCCGGACTGGCCCTTGGGCTTGTCCTTGGCGGCGGCCCAGGTGGTCACGGCCGAGACGATCCAGAACAGCATCGTCATCGCCGCGACCCACAGCAGGTTCCGCACCCGCAGCCACACCCGCCAGCGCCGCACCCCCCTCACCCCCGCGCCCGCGCCCGCGACGTGGAGGTGCGCGGCGTGCCGGCCGTCTTGTCCAGCTCCACCGGACCTGGCCCCTCCTGCCCGTCCGCATCCGGCGTCCCGGCGCCACCGGCCGCAGGAGCGGCGGCGGTCTCGCCCGGGGTGGTGAAGATGCCCTCCTGGATCCGCGCGACCGGCGGCACCAGCGCCTTGACCCGGCCGATCTGGGTACGCGGATCACGCAGCAGCATCTCGCCCAGCCGGTCGGCCTTCCCGACCGGCGACAGCCCGGTGGTCACCAGCCGGATCAGGTCCTCGTCGTCCGTGGGCAGCCCGAGGAACTCCAGCCCGCGGGCGGCCAGCGTGGGGTCGGTGGTACGCAGCAGCGCCTTGTACGCCAGCAGCGCGCGGACCGTGGTGTCGCCGAGTTCTTCGGCGTCGTGGCTGCCCAGGATCACGCCGGCGCCGTGCTTGCGGCCGTCGTGGACGACCTCGTGGACCAGGGCCAGGCCCTCAGCCGAGGACGTCAGCCAGTAGCACTCATCGAGGGCGATCGCGCAGAACCGCTCCGGGTTCTGGAAGGCGACCTGCCGGGCGATGGCGGCGATCAGGTACAGCACCGCGCGGCCGATCAGGGCCTCCAGCGGCTGGTGCCGCAGCATCTCCGGGTTGCCGAACGCCTCGCGCGGCGGAAGCGTCAGCCCGGCGGTGGTCACCACCACGAAGTCGGAGCTGAGGTCTCCCTCCAGCGACACCGGCGGCAGCGCGTCGTCGAACACCATCGCCGCGAGCGGGTTGTCCGCGACGATCCGCAGCAGATCCCCCATGGTCGCGGCCTCGTCGGCGCGGGTGGTGCCGGATCCGTCAGCCATCGTCGCCAGCTCGGCGAGCACCGCGGCCATCGACGGCCGGGGGCCGGCGGCCACGAGCTTGACCGCGCGGTTGAGGACCGCGCCGGCCGCGGACATCGGCCCGACGCCCAACTGCAGCGTCAGGTACGACAGGGCGTAGTGAGCGCCGACGACCGGATCGAACACCCGCAGCGGGTCGATGCTCAGCTCGGCGCGGGCAGCGTCGATGACCTGGCAGTCGCCGGCCGCCGCGGTGGAAGCGAACCGCGCCCACTCCCTGATCGGGGTGCGGTCGATGACGATCGCGCGGCCGCCGCGGTCCACCACGGCCGCGGTGAGCATCTTCTGCACCACGCTCTTGCCGGCGCCGAGCTCGCCGATCACCCCCATCGACGCCGAGGCGTGCTGCTTCGGCGCGTTCGCCAGATTCACCAGCACCGGCCGGACCGTGCCCGCATCCAGGCTGATCCCCAGCATCGCCCCGGTGGGATCGCCGACGGTCGTGGTGGTGAATGCGCCGGACATCGCCCAGTCCTCGGAGAGCTGATGCTGGCGCCACTCCCGTACGCTCAGCGGCGGTGCCGTGCCCGGCAGCCCGAGGGTGAACAACTGCTCCTGGGCGCCGACCGGCCGCACCGCCCGGTAGTCCATCCCCGACAGCCACGCGGCCAGGGTGCGGGCCCGCTCCTCACAGATCCGCTCCGTGGGCCCCCACACGGTCAGCACCGTCGTCGACTGCACCTCGACCTCGACCGAGGACCGCGACAGCCGGGCGCCCAGCTCCCCCAGCTCGCCGGCGGCGTCGTGCAGCGACTCCGGCAGCCCGGTGGTGTGCGCGCCGTACTGTTCGGCTTGGTCGACCAGCTCGCGCTTCTTGCGACGCACCTGGGCCTGCGCGGTGTCGGCCGGCACCAACTGCATGTCGATGACGACGTCGACGGCGAACGGCAGCGCCTCCAACTGCGCCAGCACATCCGCAGCCGTGGCCGGCACCGCCGCCGGGATCTCCGCCAGCACCAACTGCGCCTGGTAGCCGGTGCCCGCTTCGCACTCCACCTGCAGCCAGCGCCGCATCAGCGGAGAAGGCGCCTTGCGCCGCCACCACAGGCCCCGGCCGCCCTGCCCCCCGGGCGGAACCTCATCCCGGTCGGCGCCCTCGTCAACTTCACCGGCGCCCGCCGCGGCCTGCCCGCCCTCGGCGAGGCGCACCGTACCCAGATCCGCGTACGACGTGGACACCAACTGCCCGCCGGCCAGGCGGGAGCCGCGCTGCACGGAACGCTCGGCCCGCAGCAGCAGCGGCTCCTCCAGCCCGCGGTGTACCGCGTGCTGATGCATCCACACGATCTCCGCCGGCGTGGCCGCCCGCAGCGGCAACGACCCCAGCCCGGCCGCCAACTGCTGGGCCCGCTTGCGGTACGCGGCGACCTCCGAACCGCGCACCGGCGCCGGCGGCATGCCCAGCAGCGTGGACAGCTCGGCCCACGTGGAGTGGAGCGCCGCGGAGACATCCGCCCTCCGCCCCGGCGAGGCCAGCGGGACCGCCAGCCACATGGTGCGCTGGTGCATCTCCACCCCGGTGAACATGTCCAACTGGGCGTGCGCCGTCTGCGCCCAGCGCGGGCAGCCGGCCAGGTTCACCCCGTCGACCTGGCGGGCCACGACCTCCCCGGGATCGATCTGCGCGCACAGCGAGAAGACCCGCGGCGTGCCGGTCAGGGAGCGCACCAGCGACGTCGTGCGGGCCAGCACCTCCTCCCGCTCCCGCACCGAGACGTAGCGGCCGCCGACCGGCTCCAGCCGCCAGATCGCCCACACCGTGCCGGAGACCGACCACACCAGGTTGTCGACGATGTGCCGCATCGCCACCCGCATCACCGACCACCCCCGCCGACGAGCAACTGCTGCAACGCCGTCGGCCGGGGCACCGAAACCGGCTGCCCCGCCCCTTCGCCGCGGGGACGCCGCCCGGCACCGCCGCCGGCGCGCGCCCCGCCAGCGGCGTGCGGCGCGGCAGTGTGCTCCACCACCAGCCCTCCGAGCATCAGCCGCGGCCGCCGGTCCTTCGCCGCCCGCCCCGCGATCCGGCCCCCCGGAGGCCGCAGCAGATACACCGCCGCCCCCAGCACCGCGGCGCCCGGGCTGCGCCCACCGATACGTGCACTGCGCACCGCCCAGATCGCCGCCGCCCAGACCGCCACCGGGATCGGACCGAAGATCCGCCACCACTCGAACGTCTTGACCAAAACGAACAGCCCGCCGCCAGCGACCACCAACTGCGCCGGGGTGTAGGGGCCCAGCGGCAGCGTCCAGTCGCCGAGCTTGCCCAGCACCCAAGGGTGGCGCCGCGCGCGGGTGTAGGAGCGGCCGATGCGCATCCGCGGCTCGCTCACGCCAGCTCACCGCCCCCGCCGGACTTCGGCTGCACGATCCCGGCACCGTTGGGGTTGTTGATCTCGTCCTTGAACATGTCGGCGAGATCGTCACGGGACTCGTAGATGCCCAGGCACAGGGCCAGCCCCAGCAGGGCGCCGATGCCCGCCTTCATCGAGAACTTCTGAATGATCTTCACGACGACGATGAGGACCAGGGCCGCCAGCAACGCCTTCGGCGCCCAGCCCGTGAACATCGACAGCAGCCCGTCGCCGAGATCCTTGAGCTGCCCGGCCAGCACCACATCCCTCACCGCGCACCTCCCGGAAGCACCGCGGTGCCCGCAGCGTCGGTGCCGGCCGCGGTGGTCTGCGGCCCGGCCTCCAAGGCGGCGATCTCCCAGCGCCCGTCCCGGGCCGACAGCGCCAGGTGATACGTCAGCGGCCACTGCCCGGCTTCGTCGACGGCGAGGACCTGCACCTCCACCCGCGCCCGGGTGCCATCCGCCGGGACCTGACCCGCGGCCGCCGCGTCACCGTCCGCCGCGATCGACTCGACCGTCGCCTCCTGGTACGGGCGAGCACCCACCGCCGAAAGCCGCGTGCCCGGCGCCAGGTACCGCTCCACCTCACCCAGCCCCGTCAGGTACGCCCCGAGGAACTCCTCGACACTGGCCGCGGCCGGCGACGAAGCCGGGACTGCCTCCCCGTACGGACCCTCGGGCACCTCCACCGCGCGCGGGCCCGCGACCTCGGCCGGCGCCGCCGCGACGCTCACCGCCCCGCTACCGGCCTCACCCGCACGCCCGCCGGCGACCAGCGGCACCTGGAAGTAACGGAGCCCAGCCCCGTGTGCCTGCACGGCCACGGTCACCGACCACCAGCCGCTGCGCAGCGCCACACTGCGCACCGCGGCAACCCGCTCGATTTCCGGCTGCGCAACGCTCACGGTCGGCAACTGCACATCCGGCGCCATCGCGGCCACCGCTTCCGCGTGCGCAGCCGCACCTTCCTCGCCACTGCGCAGCCACAGCGCGACGAACACCTCGGCGTAGCCCGCAGGATCCACCGGACGCGCAGCCGGCGCCGCCCGCTCGGGAACCGCCACCGTGGCCGGAGCCGAAGGGGCTCCCAGCGACAGCAGCAGCGCCACCGGACCCGCGGCGAGTGCGGTCCACGTGGCCGCGCGCAGCAGCACCACACGGCGCCGCGCGGCCGTCAGCCGCCGCGGCTCGGCGGCCGGAGAATCAGAGGGCTCATCGGCCGCCTGGCGGCGGCCGCGTCCCCGGGACAGCGTGGTCATCACAGCTCCCATCAGGCAATTCGCGGACATCGATCACCTGAGGAAACCCCCGCACCGTCACCGGATTCGTTGCCACCGTCACCCCGTTGACATCACGAAACCGCTACGACCAGCGGTGGTAACAACGCCGAGCACCGTGGTAATAACGCTGCGCCGCTCCTCACCACGGGCCCACAGCACCTCCAGCACGCGCTCACCACGCCCGGCCGGCGCGCGGCTGCCGAAGCAACGCAGCCCGCGGCGACCGGGCGCGGCACCCGCGGTGCGCACCGGACAACTGCGCACCACCTGACCCAAGGAACGGGCGGCCGCGCACTGCTGCGCACCCGAGCCCGGGCTGCGCACTCCCACACCACTGCGCACCGCCCGGACGCGCGTACGCAACGGGCTGTGCGCACCCGTGCTGTGAGCGGATCGTGATCGACGCGCAGGCACCACGGTGACGATTCCGGTCATGAGCGTCCGCTGGGATAGCAGCCGCGAACCCGTCCCCGGCGACTGTTCTCGACCCTCGGCGCCGCGGGACGCCCACTGCTCCGAAGGAGGCGTCACCATGCCGCACGCAGCCGACCGTCAGCCCGAGCCCGCTGGCCGGGGCTTCTCCTGCGAGCTGGTCGCGAGCCTGACCCCGGGCGAGGGGCGGGTCATCGCCGAACTCGGCGCCGTTCTCGCCCACGCCCGCGACGCCGCCATCCACACCGCCCTGGGATCGGCACCGTCAACGGACGCCGTCGAGACCCTGCTCGGACAGATCGAGGTCGAGCTTGACCGCCTGCGTGGCCGCCTCAGCCGGATCCAGGACTGACCGCCGCCCTGCAGCCGGCCGCGGCCCTTGAACACCCGCCGGCCACCGTGCCCGCCCTGCCGGTCCGGCCGACGGGCAGGCACGATGACGGACTACGCGACGTGGAAGTTGGCGGGGTCGGCGAGGTATTTTCGGGCGGCGAGCAGGAACACGTTGTCCTGCCGGGGGCCCTCGGCAGGGGCCTGCTCCTCGGCATCCGGCCGCGCTGCGGCGGCAGCCGCATCCGGCTCCTCGACGGGGCCGCGCGCTGGGTGCTCGGCGGGCCAGGCCGCCTCGGTGTAGGCGATGCGGTCGGTCAGGCTGATCCCGACGTCGACGGCCTCGATGTTCGCCACCGGCTCACCGTGCAGCTTCATCGCGCACAGCTCACCGGTGACGAGCACGCGAACGCCGTCGACGAGACACTCCGTCACGTGTTCGGCCAGGGCCCGCCACGTGGTGCAGATCAGCTCCCCCGACTCGATGTCGCACCACCGGCCGAGCGCCTCGTCGAAGACGGGGTCGCAGCGCAGCCGGAAGCGGGCGACGGCATCACCATCGGGCGTGTACCTCAGCTCGGGGTCGCCGTGCACGGTGCCGGTGAACAGGTTCAGTTCACTCACGTCGAGTTCTCCTTCTCGCCCTTGTCGTTGTCGCTCTGGGCCGTGGTCGCGGGCGGCGAGTTCGTCGCCGATGCCGGGCGTCGGCCGGTGGTCTCCTTGAGGTCCGCGCGCGATCGCCACGTGCGCTTGGCGGCCGCCGCGCCGCCCGCGACCGGGCACTGCATCAACGTTGGTGTCGCCGCCGGGGCCGCATGGCCGGTCCGCGGCGGCGGCAACGCCACCGCCGCGGGGAGGGGGTGGTAGTCCCTCCATGCCGGCCATCGGGCGGACATCCGGCCTGCCAGGGCATCAACAACCCGGACCGGAGCCGCGTTTGTGCCAGACCGCGGGTGAAGCAGCCTGGGGTTGTGTTACGTGTGTCTGCGCTGGGCGTCCTGCTCAAGCACCCGGCGGCGCTTCCAGCGGCGTCGCGGCCGGCCGCTGGGATCGTGCTGGAACTCGTCGGCCTCCTGGAGCAGCGGGAGGTTGCCTTGCGAGAGGGAGCTGGAGAACGAGTTGAGGCTCTTGTATCCAAGCAGGGCCGCGGTCTGAGTTGCGTTGAGCAATTCGTCCGGGTCCCCGTCCCGGGCCACCGCCGGCAGTGGGTTCGCGGACCGGGCGGAGCCCGTGCGCTTGCCCTTGCCCGGTCGTTCGGTCAGCCACGCGGCGATGGTCCGTCGTCGCCAGCGCAGCCGCCGCCGGGGGTTCTCCTGGGTCCCCAGCAGGTCGACCTCGTCGGGCTCCGGGAAGTAGCCGGGGTGCTCTCTCAGGTAGGTGGTGATCTGGTTGGGGTTCTTGTAGCCCAGCAGCCGGGCCACCTGACTGGCGTTGAGCAGCTCGTCCGGATCACCGTCGGCGACCGCCGTGCCCAGCTGCTGCAGTCGGCGTCCGGGGATCTCACGCTCGGCAAACCAGGCAGCGACCCGATCGCGGTGCCAGTACTGCGTTCGGCCGCGCCGCTCCGCCGCCGTCGGGAAGCCGGTGGCGGAGCGTTGGGTGTGCAGGCGGTTGACCGTTTTGGTGCTCAGCCCGAACTCCTCACCGATCTGGCGAGCGTTCACAAGCTGAGCGCGGGCGGGCATGGCTACCTCAACATGAGCGGGGTGAGAGGGCCGACCCTCGACCCTCGAAGGCTCATAATGGCAGAAGGAGGCGCGTGGGGTCCAGAACCCTGCCAGGTTTCGAAGTGATTGCTACTCGGGGCCGTACGGTGTCCACGACAGCAAGCTCACCAGGCCGCCGACGGTCGTCATGCGCTGCACCGGGAGCACGCCGCGGTGAGCCTCAGCTCTCGGGGAGCAGGCACACCCCGCGGCGGGCGGCGTCCTCGGCGAGGTCGTCGAAGGCCAGCGCCGCCGGCGTCTGCGCCCACCGGGCGAACGCCAGCAGGTTCACCGCCTCGCCGCTCGTGTCGTCCGCACCGCGCGGCACGCCCTGCCGCCGGCAGGCCGCCGCCAGATCGTCGCGGCCCTCGTAGCGGTGGGCAACGTCGTGACGCGTCTCGGCCAGGCCCTGGTGGTAGAGCAGGTGTCCCTCCCGCAGCAGCCGGTACAGCTCGCCGCCGTCTTCTGTGCGTTTGGCTAGAGCCGCAAGCTCCAGCAGCCGTTCCGTGACAGGTGTCATGGCTTCCATCATCGCGCATCCGTTCTCTACAGCGTCAGTGTCGTCAATCCGCCTCCGTGCCCGCCCAACCAGGTACGGCTCACATGCAGCCGTCGCACTGCGTACAGGAAAGGGCAGCGTCGCGGGAGCGGTCCACCGGTTTGCGCGGCGGCAGCACGAGCGCGGCCCGCACCTGTCGGACCAGAGCGTCAAAGGCCGGTGAGTCGTCGGCGCATACCAGCCCTGGATCCGGGGCGTCGCCCCGCTCGACCTGGTGGATCAGGTCGTGCAAGCGCAGGCGCGGAGTGAAGGTGTCCCCACGGACTGCCTCCACCTCCGCATACAGGGCCGCCAGCCGGGGCCGACGGCCAACCGACAGCAGCAGGTCGCGACGAGAGGCGAACACGCAGAAGCTGCACGAGCAGCGGGAGGTGCCTGCCCAGTCCCCGGCGCCGGGATACGAGTCGTACGTCCAGTGCCGGGCGATCGGATACGACTCGCACCACTCCTTGACCGCCGGAGTCGACCACTCCAGCGCCGGCAGCCACTCATCCACGCGCCGGGCACGGTTGTCCACGACGGTGCGGAAGACGGGCAGCAAGCTGCGCGAGCGGCTCTCATCCCGCCGCATCCCCATGATCTTGAGGATCCGGTACGGCCGACCCAGCTCCCGGCTGCGGTCGGTCACCGTCGGCGTCCACACCGCCGAGATCACCGAGTCCTTGGCCGACTTGGTGCAATACCGACTACCGCCGCGCGGGAACCGGCCGTAGGCGGCCATCTCGGTCAGCAGCCAGTGGGGCGTGCGCTGCCCGTCCGCCCCCCGCTTGGTGCGGGTGGCCTCGACGTGCAACCCCTCCGGCACGCCGAAGAAGGCGCTCTGCGCGGCAGCCAGTTCGGCCGCGCCCAGCCACCGCCGCCCGTCGAAGGAAACCGTAGGCCAATCCAGCAGCCCCAGCGAGGCGTGATACGTACGCACGCGATGCACCAAGCCAGCCGAGCGGGCGGCACCCATCAGCAGCCACAGCATCAGCGCGCTGTCCTTGCCGCCGGAGAGCTGCGGCGCGAGCTCATCGTAGAAGCTCAGGTCTGGCACAGGGCCGGACGGTGCCGGCGGCGCGCTCATCTCGGCGGGGCTGGGCTTCGGGTAGGTGCCGTCGAGCTGGTTGGCGATCACAGGGATTCCTCCTTGGGGGTGGCTTCTGCCGGGTCGGGTTCGTGCACGGCAGCGTTCGCCCGGTCGGCTGCCTGGCGCCTTCGAGCGCGTGTCGCCGCACGTTGGCCGGCACGGCGGGCCTGGAGCTCGCCGAGGGTGCCGCCGTTCAGGCGAGCCTTGAGGTGCGCGATGTTGTTCGCCGCCATGCCCACCCGGTTGCTGGGCCCCATCACGGCCAGCAGGTCGGAGTCGGCCTGGTCGTAGTAGCCGGCCGCGCTGATCTGGGAGGAGTGCGCGAAGACCTCGGCATGCCGGTCGGTCTCCCTGTTGATCAGCGCATCGTGCTTGCCGCCGGTGCTGTAGATCCACCGGAACCGGTGGGCCGGTGGTGGATCCGGCTCCACCAGGCGGCGAAAGCGCCGGACTTCCTTGGTGTAGGCGTAGAAGACGATGTGCTCGGGCGTGTTGCGGATGATTCGCAGCCACGCCTTGAGGTAGGCGTCGCTGAAGAAATCCCCGGCGTCGTGGATGCGGACGAACACCCGCGGACGGTCCCTGCGCACGGCGTAGCGCCGGGAGCGCCGCAGCTCACGAGTCATCAGCTCTTCGAAACGGTCGAGGTGGTCGACCACCAGAGCCAGGTTGCGGGTGTGGGCGGCCAGCACCGGCCGCCAACGGTAGGTGCCGGCCAGGGCGTAGCAGACCTCGTCGCAGGCGTCGGCGGAGGGACAGGTGACGATCCGCCGTCCGTCGGGAAGCCGTGCTTCTAGTGCGGGCAGGGACCAGGTGTAGATGCCGTGCCGAGCCAGGTCGGCGTTTCCCGCACTGAGCAGGAACTTGCGCCGCCGAGGTCCGGATACGTTCTGGTCCGAGGGCGTGTCATCGAACGACGGCAGGGGGAGCTGCTCGGAGGCAGGCATGGGCTCGGCTCCTTCCGGTCTGGAGCGCTGGAGAGGGGCGCGGGCCCGGGGCTGCTGCCCTGGGCCCGCGGCCGGGCTCGGTCGTTGGGTCGCGCAGTGATCGCGGCCGTAGGCCGGGCAGGGAACTGCCGGAGCAGGTGACCGGCTACACGGCGTGGCCGCCGCGGATGACGGCTGGCGCGCCGAGGCCGCCGTGGTGACGCTTGGGGTACGGGCACGGCGTCAGGTCGATCACGACCCGGGTGCGGTTCGGGCCGATGGCGCAGGCGTAGCGGTAGTTGCCGCCGTGGCGGAGCACGCTGGCGCCGATGGCGTCGAGGACCGCGGCCAGCCACCGGCCGCCCGGTTCGCCATGGCTGCGGGGCCATGCGCCGGGGAAGGCCAGCAGCCGCCGCTCCACGCCGCGGCCGCCCGGTTCCCCAGCGCGAACCTTGCTGATCGCCCGGTCGGTGAGCACCGTGGCGTCCGGCAGCAGCACCACGCTTCGGGCGCTGGTACGGCCGAAGCACTTCATCCCGGACGCCTGGTACGTCGTGCCCGTGTGGCCCGGGAAGACCACATGGGTCGCCTCGCCGGTGCGACGCAGCCGCGGGTGCGGATCGCTGTGCGCCACCACTCCCCGCACCCCCGCCCGCGCGGCGAGCCGGAACGATCGGCGCACCAGGAAGGACTCGGCGTTGTCCAGTACCTCGTCCAATACCAGCAGCCGCGACAGCTCAAGCGACTCGGCGTACGGCTCCAGCCGCGGGAACGGCCTGGTCAGCACCCGCGGGTGCATGGGTACACCGAGTACCAGCACACCGACCAACTGTTCCTCCGGCCAGCGCGGGCGGGTGCCGTCGAGCAGGCCGAAGCTCAACCGCGCGGCCGGCCAGGACCTGCTGTAGTGCCTCTCCTGGATGAAGCGGCGCGCGAGCGGGTGCGGGATGGGCCGCACCAGGTAGCGGCGCTGCTCGAAGCCGCCGTCGCGCCGCCGGCGCCAGCCGTGCGGGTGCTCGAAGTGGCAACGACAGCCCACGGCTTCGGTGAGGGCGAGTTGCTCTGGGGTGGCCGTCACCGGTCCTCCTCCATTTCGGCGGAGGTCTCCGGCGCGAGCGTTTCGTCCAGCCGCGGGTACGGCTGCCGTATCAGCAGATGCGCGGCCCACTCGGCCGCGAACCGGTCCTGCTCCTTGTCCTGCACTACGGCGGGCGTGCTGACTTCGAACTCCTCGCCCGTCGGCAGCACCGGCCCGCGCTCGCGCACCCAGGCGCGCGCCGATCCGTACACCGGGTCGACCTCCAGGCGCAGCCGCCGGCGGTTGGCGACGTCCTCGACGATCCGCCGCATCTGCGCCCGCCCGCCGGTGTCCTGCCGGCGCACCGACCGCAGCGCCGGTGCGCGCCTGGTCGGGTTCTTCTCGCTGACCGGCAGGAGGCGCCGCACCCGGTAGACCGCCCAGTCGCGATCGGCCAGCTCGGCGGCGAAGGCCTCCAGCACCGGCCGGTCGGCGGCCGCGGCCGGGTCGAAGAGCTGGAGCAGGCTGCGATCGCCGAACAGCCGGGCGCGCGGGTTGAGCCGCGTCGCGGTGTACTCCAGCCGCAGCACCCGCCCGGCGATTTCCGGGTAGGCGCGCATCCGCTGCAGGTGCGCCGGGAGGGCACCCATGGATACGGGGAAGCAGCAGAAGAAGCAGTACGAGGGCCTCCACTCGATCCTGAACCGGTCGCGCAGAAAGGCCACGCACTGGTCGTTGTCCCACCCCCACTCGATCAGCGGGAAGGCGGGCAGCCGCCGCGGATTGCGGCTGTGTCGGCGATCGCTTGCTGCGCGGCGTTCCTCGTCCGCGTGGAAGCCCATCACCTGCCGGAACGGGGTATCGGGCAGGGACTGCTGGATCCACCGGTCGCCGACCTCGGCCTTGGCGCGCAGCGAGCACAGCCGCGGCCCGCCTTGCTGGGGCACGGTGCCGTTGAGCTCCAGCTCGTCCCAGAGCGTCCAGCCGCCGCGGGTGATGAGCCGCTGCGGGTCGCGGGAGTCGTCCAGGACCTCGATGCCGTCGCGCATCAGCTGACCGGCCCGCGCCACCTGCACCAGGCGCATTTGGTGGCGGCGCAGCTCGGGAAGCAGGTGCTGCTCGCAGTCGGCGACGGTGTCGGGCCACTCGCTGCCGACGGCCATGTGCAGCACCACGGTGCGGGCGGGGTCGACGCCGTGAGCGGCCGGGTCGGTGAGGATGCGCGCCAGGTAGGCGCTGGAGTGCCGCCCCAGGCCCCAGTTGATGACCAGCTCTACCGGCTCCTCGGCGGAGCCCGAGCGCCCGCCGGGGGCCGAATCTGAGCGTGCGGACACGACAAGCCTCCTTACAAAGGCGAAAGTTGATCAAGGGGTGGGGTGGTGCGCGCGCACCGGGCGGGGCGGATAAGCCGCCCCGCGGGCGCCGGGCTCGGGCTCTGCGCCCGGGCGTAGGACTCAGTGGACTCAGTCCATCGACAACACTCATAATAGTGGGAAATCGTTCCTGGTCAATCCCCCTCTGGCTTCTCCCGGATTCCCGGCGGGTCCAACGGAGCCAGGGCGCGCTGTATCCGCGCCACCGGCAGTGCGGCGCCTACCACGCGGGCGTGATGCGCGAGGATCTCCCGCCGGTCGGCGTCGGCCCGTTCCCACCCGTCCGGCGTGGTGAGGATGTCGCCGCAGTACACCAGCACCCGCGGACCCAGGTCCCACACGATTGCGTTGACGGCGCAGCACGCGGCGGCCGCCTCGTCGACGTCCTGCATGAACCAGCCGATCTCGCTGGGGCTGCGGCCCGCCTCGCGCAGCACCTCGGCAACGGCGCGGAACATCCCGCCGGTGCCGGCGGTCGGCTCGGCGAGCCAACTCCCCGGCTTCAGTTGCTCGGGAGACACCAGGGCCAAGCGGGCCACCAACTCGGCCATTTCGGCTGGCGTGTGCTCCTCGGCCAAGTACCGCTTGGTGCCTTCGCTGCGCAGCATCATCAGCAGCCGGCCGAGAAGGTCGGCGCGCGAACGTTCCAGCGGGTCGGGCGAGCCGGTCAGGTCCAGCAGACCGGTGCCGAGCGCCTCGGCGGCGACGTCGTGGACCGCCTGGAGGCGGTGCGGGTCGGGCGTGGCGTTCCGCAGCCAGATGTGCAGCGGGGCGGCCCACTCGACAAGCTCGGGCCGGCTCAGCCACCGCACCGACCAGATCCTCTCCAGGGTTCGCCACAACTGGTCAGGCGTCAGGGCCAGCAGCGCCGCGGCGGGATCAGGGCGGCCGGCAGGCGCGGCGAGCTGGGCGAGCGCTGCGACCACGCCCAGCGGCACTTCTAGGGCGGTGCCGCCGCGGCTGCGGTGCCACGCTCGGGCCGCTGCCTCGGCGACCCGGGCCGCGGTCGCCTCCGGCTCCCGGCCACGCAGAGCCGGTCGCCGCGGTCGAAGGGAGGCGTCGCGCTCGGGCTGGTCGGTGATCTGGTCGGAGAACAGGTCAAGCTGGGTCATGGCAGGACTCCAGGAGACAGGGGGCACAGCGGCCTGCTGCACGCGGGCGCGGCGGCAGGGCGCCGTGGCGGTGACGGGACGGTCCGGGGTGGAGGCTTCGAAGCGTCGTCGGGGCCGGTCTGGCCTCGCACGGGCGGCGGAACGCCTTTCCAGTAGCGGCGTTCTGGCCGACCTCCTGGGGGAGGGGGCGCCCGCCGGGCCGCGTTGGGGACCCGGCGGGGCGAGAGGGGTTTCAGCGCAGCCGCAGGCACACCAGCGGGATGCCGGGCATGCTGTACTGCTTCACGTCGGGCGGAACGTTGATCCTGCGGCTGCGGGCGAGCAGGAGTTGTGCGGTGGATTCCTCGTCGAACTTCACGGTCGCGAACTTGCCCTGGATGCTCTCGACGGTGCCGCTTGTGCCCTTGAGCGCGGCGGGACTGATGTTGACCACTGTGACTTCGGCGCCGACAGTGATTACGGCAGCTGCCTGCGCAGCCAGTGCCTGGGTCCGCTGCTTCATGACCTCCCTGATTCTCTGCACGTCGGGTTCGCTGGCGTTGGCGGCAATCCACGCGGTGATCTCGGAGAGGGTGAGGCTCATCGGCGGTGTCCTTCCTGCGTGCGGCTCACTGAGGGGCGCCCATGCCCGGGCGGTGTAGATGGGGGGTGCCGTGGTCGACGGGCAGAGTGCTGTCGCGCCGCTGTTGATATGACCATAATAGTGGAATACTCCTTGAGGAGAACCCCCCTGTTGACCTGCATAAACGCCCCGTGAGTCGTAGCCGCAGACGGCCTACTTCCGGCGTCCTCGGACGATGCAGCCTGAGCCGTGACGGTCAGCGTTCGCTTGTGGATGCGCTCGCCGGGTCAGCGCGGGGGCGTGGCTCAGGGTGCGTCAGCCGCTCCCAGGTGGCGATGGCGGCGGTGACCGCGGCCGCCACCGCCTCCGGTGGCAGATTCCGGAACTCTGCGGTGACGTGCGGGGCGGTGCCCAAAGAGCCGGCCTGGACGTGGATGGCCGGGTGCAGCTCGCTGCGACCGCTGGGCGAGCCGTGCGGCTCACCGGCCCACGACAGGTGCAGCGTCGGCCGGCGGCCACCGATGTCGCGGACCAGCCGCGGGTCCGAGACGGCCGGGTGTGCGGCCGCGATCAGCTCGGCGGCGGCGCGGCGGCGGTCGCGGGCCGTGCGGGCTTCGGCGACCGCCACCCGGTAGGCCTCGTGGCCGGAGGCCAGCACCGGCAGCACTCGGGTGCGGATCTGCGAGGCGATCCGTGCCGGAGCACGGAGCTTGGCCAACTGCATGGAGGTGTCGCCGTAGGAGATGTCGGCGCTGTACAGGTCGTCCGGCCCGAGATCGGCGGGGCGGTCGGGCTGCAGACCGTGGGCGGTGATGCGCGGTTCGCTGCGGTGCGGCTCGATGTCCAGACGCAGGCGCAGGCCGGTGCCGTGCTCGGTGAGGACCTGGGCGTGCTCGGAGAAGCCCCAGCCGGAGGAGTCCAGGTCTCGGCGGCTGCTCCAGCCGTCGCCGAGCTCGTCGGCGACGGCTGCGGCGACGGTGAAGAAGTCCTGAGGTGTGGGCAGTTCGGCAGGTGTGGACACGAGGGTCTCCAATCGGGTCGGCAGTACTGGTCAGCCCAGGTACAGATCCAGGCAGGCAGGGTGTTTGGGGTGTCGGGTGATGCGGTTCTCGTCGCGGTCGTCGTGGGCGGCGTAGACGAGCACCAGGCGGGCCAGGGCGGCGCGCTCGCCGTGTGTGCTGGGAAGCGGCAGGAGGAGCTTCATGCCGCCGGTCGAGTGGTCGTCGACGTAGGCGCCGTCCTCGCGGCCGTCGCGGTTCAGGCCCAGCACGCGCGGCATGCGCGGATACAGGCGCTCGCACCGGCGCCGGATCTCGTCGAACAACTCGTCGGCATCCCAGGTCTCGTCGTCCCTGATGGCGCGGGCCCGGCCGGTCACTGCCGTACCTGCCCGACGTCCGGGGTCGGCAGGCCGCAGTGCCGGGCCCAGGACTCGGCGGCGTCGACGAGCGTGCAGAAGCCGTCCGGCCAGACGGGGTGCTCATCGTCGACGTGCGCGTAGACGTACGTCACGGCCTCCGGACCGGTGCCGTGGTGGGTGACCAGCAGGCCGTGCAACTGCGGGTGGCCGGGCACGCGCACGTCGTGCTTGCCGAGCGCCTCCAGCCCGTCGCTGAACACGCTGCGGTGCGTCAGCTCAACGCGGGGCCGTACGTCCGGTTCCGGGATCTGGGCGCGCACCCCGCACCGCATGAGGGTCACGTCGGTGCACCCGGCCGCCGCAAGCGCGTCGTAGACCCGGCTCCGGGCGGCGACCCAGTGGCCCTCGACTACCGCACCGGCACGGGTCGGCCGGCAGTCGTGCACGCGGGCCTTCCGGCGCCCATGGGCAGGGGTGGCGGTGAAGACCTGGACCAGGACGCGCCCGATGAACTGATCGTGCATGACGTGGATGCCGAAGCCGCTGGCGGGGATGTCGGCTGGCTGGGGCAGGATCCCCACATCCGTAAGGGGGTGCAGGATCTTGCGGCCGGTGCTGACATACCAGGACTCGGCGCCGGGCCGGTACCGGCGGTCTGCGGCTTGCCCGCTGCTGCTGGCTCTGGTGGTGTGGCTGTTCATCGGTGGTCTCCAAGTCGTCGGGAAGCCCTGTCTTCGGGCAGGCGGGGCGGGGTCAGTACCAGTGGCCGTGATGGTTGCGGCGGCGCACGTACATCTCGGCGTCGTCGATCGCGCCGTTGCGGAAGCGGACCAGGGCGGCGAAGCGGAACGTCTCCAGCACGACGGCGCCGGGAATGACGCCGGTCGCCGACTGGATCGACAGTTCGGCTCCGGCGGTGAGGCCCAGGAAGTCGGCGGCGGTCACCTTGGCGGTGGTGTAGAACCACCAGCCGAACCCGAAGCCGCCGGCCTGCTTGTCGCTGGCGCGCGGAGGCGGCGGCATGGGCTCGAACTCATCGCCGGGCCGGTAATCGAAGCGGTCGTCGAGTGCGAGCATGGTCAGATCGGCGGTGGGGCTGAAGAGGTGGCCGCGGTCGAAGGCGGCCGGTACGGCCGAGACCGGGTAGGTGGTCAGGTCGACGTCGGGTATCACGTCGTCCAAGCTGGGCTGGCTGGGCACAGGCGAACTCCGGCGTGTGTGGCGGCGGTCAGGTGAGGTCGTCGGGACGGGCGAGCACGCGCCAAGTGCGCCCGCCCAGAGGCGCATACGCGGTCTACGTGCCCGGATGAACGCGGGCGCCGGTCGGCCTTCCTCGCAGGCACGCGCGCTCGATCCAGCGGCCCCCCGGGGCCCGGGGTGGCGGGCCCCGAGGGGGCGTGCGCGGTCAGGACAGCGGTTCGGCGTCGGGGTTGTCGGCGTCCGGGTCGTAGGTCTCCCCGGCGGCGGTGGCAGCCTCGATCGGGCTCAGCTCGTAGCCCATGGCCTTCAGGTGCGTCAGCCACCACGCGGCAGCCGCGCGGGCCGGGTGGCGGTCGTGCCCGTTGTCGGTCCGCCAGGTGCTGCGCGGCAGGTACAGCTCATGCGCGGCGGCGACTACGGCGAAGGCGTGCGCGGGGTTGCGCTTGGCCGCGCTGTCTGCGCGCTCGGCCAGCCGCGCGTATGAGGCGCCCTCGCTGACGCCGAGCAGCTCGGCGAGCAACTGCCTGGTCTTCGCGCCTGCGAGTTTGCTGACGATCACGTCGCTGGCGGACAGCAGCGCGTGCGCGGTGGCCCGGGTGAACTGCTCGTTCTGGGCCTTGGTGTGGCTGGCCCGTCCGCACACCTCGGCCAGCCACGCCCTGCGCACCTCCTCGGCGGCGTCCCAGTCCTTGTTGCCCTCGATGACCTTCCTGCGCTGTGCGGTGCTGGGCTTGGGCGCCTCCGAGTTCGGCAGGCGGTGGCCGTAGAACCGCGCGTTGGCGCAGTAGCGCTCGTAGCGATCGGCGCCGTCCTGCAGCGCCCACACGTCGCCCTGGCAGGTGGCGTGCTTGTCGGCGGTGGCGATGTCGATCAGACGGCTGACCGGCTCGGCCCGCTCGGCGATCTCACCGAAGGGCCGGATCCGGGCACCCGCCTCCTCCAGCTCCGCGCGGTGCTTTTCCGCGCTGCGCTGGTACTCGACTGTCATGAGCGCGCGCTTGATCTCGTAGCGCCACATCTGGCGCGGGTCGGCCTGCATCCGCTCGGCGATCGACGCGGCGGCCTCGGGGTCGGCCTTCTCCAGCTCAGCGAGATCGGCGAGCTCGTCCAGGCTGAGCAGGTACGCGGCGGCGGGATCGCTGGTGGCCTTCTGGACGGACGCGGCGCCTGCGGTCTTGGCGGCCTCCCGGGTCTTCTTCTGGGTCCACCCGGCGGCGGCGGCCATGCGCTTGATGTCGGCGCCGTGCTGCGAGGCCCGGAAGAGGGCGGCGGCCACGGCGGACTCCGGCAGCTTGGCCCGGTGCTCCGCCGTGGTGATCATGTCGAGGTCGCGGCTGGCCTCGTCGCGCTCGTCGTAGGCGTAGGGCACGTGAGTCAGGCCCTCGGCGACGGCAGCGGCGAGACGGCGGGCGCCGTCGTCCACCTCAAGGCCGTTGTCCGTGCGCTTGATCAGCACGGGGACGAGCACGCCCTCGGTGCGGATGCTGGTCCGGAACTCGTCGGTGAGTTCCAGATCCGGGCGCACGTTGCCGGGGTTGGCGATGAGGGCATCGGTGCGGATGACGGGCCGGTAGGTCACCGGCACGTCGGGCAGGTCCAGCGCGGAGGCGGCGGCCAGACGCGCCTTGCCGTCCAGGATCCTGACACCGGCACCGTCCAGTGTGGTGACGTACAGCGGGTCGGTGATGCCGTGCTCCTTGATGGTGGTGGTGAGTTCCGGGTCTGCCTCGCCGATGGTGTTGTGGGCAAGGAGTTCCGTGACGGCGAGCCGGTCCCACTCGGGCACCGTCCGGGAAGTCGACTTGGCGGGGGACGTGGCGGGCATCGGCGTAGCCCCTTTCGCGATCAGAGGTGGTGGCTGCGGCGCCTCACGGGCGCGGCAGTGTCGGGCAAGCGAGTGGATGAGCTGCGGAAGGTGGTGCCTGCGGCGCGATTCGAACGCGCGACCAACCCCTTATAAGAGGGCCGCTCTGCCGCTGAGCTACGCAGGCCGGGTTCGGTAACACTCATAATAGTGGCATATCTCAAGCGGTGAACCCCCCTGTGACCTGTATGAATTGGTCTCAAAGGGGGGAGGGCTGCTGCGCTGCCCGGCATCTCGCCGGTGCGTGCCCGAGGGAGGGCGCCCGTACGAGCCCGGAGCGCCTGGCGGCGCAGCCCGGCCTACTCATCCCGCCAAACGCCCAGGATGTAACGGACGTCGGTGACGGCCCTGTCCGTCTCGCACCCCTACGTGCGCATGAGCACGGCGCCGGCGCCGTCCGGCCCGTCAGTCCTGCGCGACTCGGCCCAGCGGGATGGTGATGGTGAGCATGGCGGATCCTCTTCCACGGTGATCAGGGCGAGCGCGCGGTCAAGCTCCGGTGAGGTAAGGGCGCGACCGGGGGCGGGTGAGCCAGATGCGGCGTGCGGCGCCCGTCTCACCCGTTCGTGCGCCACAGCGGATAGCCGGAACGGATCTCCACGGTCCAGCCCTGCCCAAGCCACACAGGCGTGTAGGCGTCTCCGCAGTGCCCGGTGACCATCGCCGCCACGGCACGGGTGAACGTGAAGCTGTCCGCCTTGGCGGCATCGGTGACGACGGCGCACGGATCGACTGCCTGCGTCGTCTCCGTTTCTCCGCGACTGCGGTCCGGATAGTTGTAGCCGTACACCTCCCCGTCGGTGTTGATGGTGTGGAACATCCACGTGCAGTCGGTCATGGCGCCCTCCGCCCGTCTGGGTGCCGGCCAATGCTCCCGGCACCCAGGCGGGGTGTTTCGGCTGTTCGGGGTCGGTCAATCTCGATGAGTCCATAATAGTGGAACATTGGGAGTGGTCAATCCCCCCGCCGGACACTGCCGTATGCGCCTCAGCGGCCACGCGCTGAATCGGCGCCATCGGCAGGCGGCGCCTATACCGCCAGGATGAGCGGCGTGCGAGTACGCGCCATGGGTCAGTCCCCCTCGTCGATGCCGACCAGGGCGCCGAGCGGCGCTGCGGCACCCTCGTGGGTCTCGCTGTTCATCACGTACAGCACGTCGGCGATGGTGGGGTGGATCTCGCCGCCGCGTGGGCCGGTGCGGCCGTCCGCCCATCGGGCGCGGGACTGGGCCGACTGCACGCGGTACCGGCCGCGGACCGTGACCCACAGCAGGCGGAAGTCCCATATGCCGCGGTCGGTCGTGCCCGTGATCCGCACCTCGATGCCCGATGCCCGCTCATCGCCCAGGGTGTGCCGGGCCAGCCGCCAGCCGTTGCGGGCGGCGGCCTGCCACAGCCGCCCGACCGACGCGGGCACCGCGTGGACCGGCCGCCACACCCCACCCGGGGTGGTGGGCGGCTCCACGATCCGCGCGGCCTGCTCGCGAGCTGTCAGCCGCTCCTCACGCGCCTTGCGCTGCCGCTCAGCCTCGACGGCGCGGGCGTGCGCTTCGTCTTGTCGCCGCTGCCGCTCGGCCTCCTCCTGGGCGTGCTGCTGCTCCTGGCGGACCCGGTCGGCCGCCGCCTCCTCCGGGCCGGCGGGCGACAGCCGCTCGGCGTGCGCGCGTTCGAGCCGGTTGCAGGCGTCTCGCAGAAGGAACACCCCGGCCGGGGTGTACGAGGCGATGGTGGCCACGTAAGGCCGGTCCTTGCTGTCGGGATTGGGAGCCACCCAGACCGCATCACCGCGGTGGTAGGCCTCCCGACCGTCCGGGGCGCACCCTTGGGCGTCGGCCACGGTCCGCACCCGGGCGTCGACCGCCGCCTCCTCGGCGTCCTCGTGCGGTTCGCCCGCGGCAATGGCCGCGGCGTACGCGACGTCGTACGCCGCACGCCCGATCCGGCCGCGCTCCTCCTGCTCCTCCTCGATCTGCTGGCGCACCTGGGCGTGTGCGCGGTCGCGCACGTCCAGTCCGTGCCGGATCAGCAGCAGCCGCCGGACGTCCTCCGCGGCCGGGCACACCATCCGCCACCGCTCAAGCTCAGCCAGGTTCTTCGCCATGTCCAGCGACATGCCGCCCCAGTCGGTGCCGCACAGCAGCGACCACACCGATTGGGCATACGAGTGCGCATCGCGCGGGCGGTGGTGCGGCCCCGGCTCGGCCGCGGCCACGCCCCGCGCGGCGAACTCGGCGAGCTGATCCGTGCGTAGCAGCAACACGGCGTCGTTGGCGTCGATGGCGCGCTGCCGCAGGATCGGCGCAGCGTCTATGCCCAGAACGCACAGCGCGTGGTCGGTGTCATCGCGCAGCCGAAGGGAGGCGGTCACCTCCGTTCCGGTGCTGTGCCCGCGCTCCGCCTGCCAGGCATCCCAGCCCTGGTGGTAGCTCATGCCGGGGCGAGCGTGGGTGTGCCACCACGCGGCGAACTCCGCATCGGCGTTGTTGATCGTCTGGATCACGTCGTTGGCGAAGGCGCGCACGTCGCCTGTCGGGTGCGCCGCCCGCCACTCTGCCTCCTCTCGCTCCGCCGCGGCTGCAATCGCTGCCACGTACGGATCACACACAGCCGTCGCCTCGGCGTCCAAGGCGCCGCCCTCGATCGCGTCCGCGTGCCCGGCGCAGGCCTGCGCCAACCGACGCACCCGCATGGCCAGCTCGTGCCCGCGCCGCGCGCCTGGCTGCCGACCGTCCTCGACCGCGCTTGCAATGTCACGCGCGGCCCGGCGGGCCGTCCGGTGGGCCAGGGTCGAGCGGCGATCCAGCAGCCGGAAGGCGACCGCGGTCGCCTCCGCGGCTCGCTCCGCCCACTCGGCGTCCTGCCCCGGCGCCATCCCGCGCCGCTGCGCGGTCAGGCGGGCCAGCTCGGCGCGGACGCTGCGCCCGCGCTCGAACGCCTCCGCAGCCGCCTGCGCGTACTCCTCCGCCAGCGCTCGCCACCGGCGGGCGCTACGGCCCAGACAGGTGCGGTCGTCCGCTTCGGCGTCCGGATCGACCATCGACATTGTCCCGCGCGCCACCAGGCCAAGCAGCTCGCGCCACCCGATGCCGGAGGCCTCTTCGACGCCGTCGCGGTACAGGCTTGCGCCCGCCCAGCGGAAGCGGCCGGCGGAGTTCGTGCGCCACAGGCAGCGGAACTTCGCCTCGGCGGTGGCCAGATCGCTCGTGATGACCCGGGCCACCAGCAGCAACTCGACCCAACCCGTGCCGTGCTCGATGCTCGTCGCCCACCCGTCGGCATCGGCCTGGCGGGCCAGGACGTCGAGGTTCCGGGGCGTCTGTGAAGACGGGGCGATCTCGGGGCGCGTGTCGGTCGTGGGCACGGACACCTTTCGAGTGTTCATGGCATGGCTCCTTGATAGACGGAAGGGCAGCAGCGCGGCGCCCGCTCGGGCTGGCACGCCGGTCAGGAGAGGGGCGGGCAGGTGCAACTCAGGCCGACGAGCGACGGCGGCGCCGTGCAACGCACGACGGGCAGATGTCCGCGGCGTCGTCGTCACCACGCCGCAACTCGTGCGCCATGAGGAACTGGTGGCTCATCGTCCACCGCCCAGCCACGCCGCCGCGCACGCGGCGCACATCGGGGTATCCATGCCCTCGGCGACGGGGACCAGTAGGGTTCCCCGTTCCGGACAGGCCGGGGCATCGGGCATCACGCCGCCGCTCCCGCACGGGCTGGCCCCCCGCACGGGGTCGAGGCCGAAGCCGGCGGCAACGGTCCCCGCGGTCGGGCCGGTCTCGTCCCGGAGCTCCAGGACGCGATAGGCGCAGCCGAGGGTGACGCCAGGGTGGTCAACCTCTTCCACGCGGGCTAGCGCCCAGGGCTCGTGAGCCCTGCCGGGAGGCTTGACGGCCTGGTCCGGAGCGGGGGCCAGGGCGGGCGTGGTGTAGGCGCTGCCGGGGATGGTCAGCCACTCCCGGCTTCCGATGAGCAGGCCGTAGGCCCATCCAGTGCGCTGCATGTGCTGCTCCTGTCGTCTCGGGTCGGTCGCTGCGCTGCTCGGGAGATCACGTGACGGAGATTCGGTCGGCGGTCCTGCGGCGGCGCAGGCTGAGGTGTCGGGGCGCCGGGCTTGGCGGTACGGGGGTCGTAGATGACGGCGGGTGCGGCGGGGCCGCGAAGTGCGGCCCCGCCGATGCGCATGCAGCTACACGGGGAATCCGGCTGCGTAGATCACGCCCGGCTCCAGCGCCACGGGCTCCCCGGTCGCGGCGGAGGTTCCGTACGCGGCGCGCACCTCTTGCTCGCTGAGCGGCTGCAGCTTGTGCCCGGCGACGCGCCAACCGCGCACCGTCACGCCGCCGGCGTCGTCGACCGTGCGCACCACCACGCCGCCCCGGCTGCCGCTGAGTGCGCCCATCAGCACGGTGACGACCTCGGCCAGTTCGGCGCTGTCCAGGACACTCGGCGCGACCGGCGGACGGCCGCGGAGCGTGACGCGGGCGCCGACCGCCACCGATGTTTCGGGGCGGCCCTGCTCGACCGGCGCCGCACACACCACATGGTGGTGTCCGGCTCCCGCGCCCTTCAGCAGCGCACGCACGGTGCGGACGCTGAACTCTGCCAGCGCCTCACTTCTCAGCGGACCGGACATGGGTACGTCTCCTTCGGTGCGAGGGGTGCTCGGGAAGTGCAAAGGGGCCGTGCTGCTCGGGAGATAGGCGATGCGGTGGTGAGGGCCGGGGGCCGTGACCGGGAGCGGTCAAGGGGCAGAAGACCGCTCGACCGGCCCGGCCCCCGGCGGCCCCGGCCCGCGCGGACGGCCGCGGGCCGGGGCGGGTCCGGCACCGGAGGGCCGAGGGGTTCCAACTCCGGTGCCGGACCGCCCGGCGGGACGGGGAGGGCCGGTGCGCCCCGCCGGGCGTCTGGTGCGGCTACGCCTTGGCGGCGAGTGCGAGGGCAGGCAGGGCCTGTGCCTCCAAGTCGTGTGCCGCGTCGGCGTCGGCCAGGGTCTGGGCCGTGGAGGTCACGGCCTGCATGACACCCCCGGCGGTGTTCTGGCCGCCCTTGATGAAGTGATCCAGGACGGTGCGCCGCGTCGCCTCGGGGATGCTGAGCTGCTTCGTCACCTGCTCGACGGTCTTCGCCGGATCGCTGATCGGGCGTGCCGCGTCTTCCTCCAGCGAGTGGAGCCTGTCGGTGAGGTAGCTCTCAGACAGGAATGTCTTCACGGCGTCGGCGGTCTTGGACGAGATCACCTCAAGAATCTTCTCCTGGGTGGTGTCCGACCACTTCACTACGCCTTCGTCTTGCTTGCTGCCCAGGTGCACCTCCCGCAGCGCCTTCCCGATCTTCATTCCGTTGCTGCACACCTCGAACTCGGCGTACGGCGTGAGGGCGAACGCCCCGCTTCCGACCTCGCTGTTGGTGATCTTGAATCCGGCGAACACGAGCGGCAACTCCTCGGCGGTCTTGCCGCTGAACGGCGACCGGTAGCCGCGCATTAGCGCGCGCGCCTCGACCGCGACGGCTTCGGACTTCACGCGCACGTACATGCGCCGGTCGGTCAGGTCACAACTGGCGACCTGCACGGGGTGGCCGGAGGCGCGGATGCCGTCCAGCGCGGCCGTCAGGAGGTCCAGGTTGTCGATGCGCTTGTAGCTGCGGGACAGCACCGCGCGCGCCACCCCGGGACCGGGCTGGCCGTCCGGGCCCTGCTCGCCCCGGAAGGCGCGGACGAGGAACGTCTGGGCCGGGTCGTGCTCCAGCCAGCCTTGGACGTTCAGGTCATAGAGCTCCGGCACCCGGGCACGCATCTTGCGCAGGTACGCGACCGGGATGCCGAGCTTGTCGGCGATGCCCTCGTCGGCGACGTGGGTCGGCCGGTAGATGCCGTTGACGTCGGTCACGCCGTCGTTCTCGATCAGGGGGTCAACGCCCCGGATGATCAGGTTGGCGTTCTCGGCGGTGAGCGCGGGAGCGGCGACGACAACGTCGAGCTTGCGGCCCTGCTGGTTCTCCAGGATGGCGACGAGATCGGTGAAGTCCGCGTTGCGGGCGGTCGTGCCGCCTGCCTCGGTGGCCTGCTTGGTCATGGTGCCCCTTCGTGTTGATGTGTTCGGCGTGTCCGGCTACCAACCGGACATCACTCATAATAGTGGAAAGTGAGGGAGTGGGAACCCACCCCCTCACCAGCCACAACGCCCCGGCCGGCCGCTACTCGCCCCGGCGGTGCACCTCGTCCCAGTACGCCATGGGCGTGATGCTCGCGCGGCGCGCCTCGAAGAGTTCCGACCCGCCGGTGATGAGCTTCCGCAGGTCGTACCGCTTGGACACGACACCTGCAGCGTCCACCACTTCGTAGATCCCCACCACGAAGTACCAGCCATGCGCTTCGCGCACGCTGCCGTGATACTCGACCTGCTGACCGATCGTCGGATCGTCGCCCGCCACCTCGACCCGCACCGAACGGCGCAGCTTGCGCAGCGCCTTCGCGATGACCTCCGGCTTGATCGGAGTACCGGTGAGCGCGGGCGCCCCGGTGCCGTTGCGCACCCCCGTGACGAAACCCAGAACGAAGATCAGACGCCCGATCTCCTGCACCCGCTCGGGAAGTGCCCGCGTCCCGAGTCGTCCCCGGGTGTCACGGACGATGTCCCGCCAGGTGACCGCCGCCTGTTCGGCCTCGAACTCGGTGATCTCGTGGGCCGACTGCGTGGCCGCCGGGATGTAGGTTCCCTCCATGATCGTCCTCCCTCTAGATCGATCGGGACCGCCCCGGGGAGTGCCCCCGGGGCGGCTGCTGACGTCGGCGGCGTCAGGCGTCAAACGTGAGATCGGCCTCGATGGGCTCTCCGGTGCGCTTGGCCCACCTCTTCATCCCGTCCACGCGGTGCGGGTGGTAGGGCGCCCAATTCGTCGGCGCCACGCGCAGAAACTCGCGCGCCTCGTGCGTCTCCAGTCGCACAATGGCGTCCAGTACGCGCCCGTACAGCTCGGCGTCGTCGTCGACGTCCGCCACGATGACGCGGAACCTGGTCCGCAGGTCCTTGACCACCTCGGGGTAGCCCAGTGCGGCCAGGTGGCGCTCCGACCGGTACGTGTCGAACGTGAACCGGACCCAGATCGTGCCTTCGAAACGGCTCTCGGCGCTCTCGGCGTCGATCGTCCATCCGGGCTTGTACTTCAGCGCCTTGACAAGCTGTACCGCGCTGCTGGTCTCCATGGTTGGCCCTCCTCGTTGATGCTTCGGCGTGCCCGGCTACCAACCGGACACCACTCATAATAGTGGAAGGTGAGGGGATGGGAACCCACCCCCTCACCTGCGCATTCACCCTCACCCTGCGGCCCTAGAGCCTCCTGGGCGGGGCACTACCGGCTCACCTCACGTACCGGGCGCGAGGAAGCCCCTCGACCGCAGGAATTCGGCGGCGTGGAACGCCACCCCCGCGGGCTGGTAGATCTGGGGGATTCGAAGCTTCTCGATGGCTTCGCGGCCCTTGGCGTCCGGCTCGATCAGTTCATGAACGATACGGAACGGCGCATCGGGCGTGGAGGGGATCTCCAGCACGACCGGGCCAGCAACGGTGTCCAGCCGAATTCCGATGTACTTCGCGTCCTCGTTGCGTACGATCCGCGCTCCCGCTCGCTGGCAGGCGAGAGGCAGGTAGTTCGCGACGGTCCGGGCCAGAATGACGCGCGGCGTATTCGGCGCTGGCTTCGCGCTAACGATTCCGCCGGAAATAAGAATGTCCATCGTATTGCCCCTTCTCGTTGATGCTTTTGGCTTGTCCGGGTACCAACCGGCAACACTCATAATAGTGGAACATGGCTGGGGCCTCAACCCCCGCGACAAATCCCCGAACTACCCCCACCTTTACCCCCGCGACAATACCCGCAACTACCCAAGCCACAGCTTTCCACAGGTAAGTTAAAGCTGCAGGTCACGCCCGAAAAGGGTGCGACGGTAAGCCCTGACGTCCCTCCGTGATGCCTCCTGCCTACCGCCGCCCTAGGTGAGTTGAGATAGGGCGAACGGCGGCGGGCAGGCGGAGCCGCCCCGTCGAGCCGAGAGCGGGCAAGGGCGGCCCTACGGGCGCGCGTACGGCCCGTGAATCCCTCAGCAAGGCAGAGGGATTCACGGTAGGGGAATCGAGTATTCAGGTGGTACCACGCTTTTCGGAGTTTCACATAGGCCGACATGATTGATGCAGCGCCTACGGCGTGTCTCTTTTATTGGGCATGTGAGCGCCAGGCACTCAGATTGCTAGACGCCACGCTGCGACTGCTTCCGGGGCAGAGTTCACCGGAGTTGCTGACTCACAGTCAGGCGAAACGGGACCCCCCTGGTAGTGGCCTAGTTCTCGGGATCTTACATGGTGCATCACTCGCTCGACCTCCGGCCGATCGTTTTTCGGTGGAGCGAAGCGGAGCCGTTGAATTCGCGCGTAGCGCGAATTTCCAAACACGCGGAGCGTGTTTCCCGAGCGGAGCGAGGGAACCGTGATTCGCGAAGCGAATCACGGTCGTTATGGGCTCGCGAAGCGAGCCCATAACCCGCTCCGCGGG
>NZ_VISV01000032.1:0-50746 GCF_007827615.1 Streptomyces sp. CNZ287
CGAGGACGACGACGGTGATGAGTATGCGGTGCGTCCGGTTCATGCGTATCGCAGGAGCCCTGTCCACGCGCCGTTCCCTCTCCGCTGGCGATCACGGGTGCCACAGTCTTTCACTTCGGTCGCAGTTCGTCGCAGCAGTCGCACAAGCGATCAGCCCTCGGGCTGCCCAGGCGGCGAAACGGCACTGCGCCGGGCGGGGTTGGCCGCGCCGCAGATGGCGTCGGGGTGGATGCGCTGGCGCCGGTCGCACGGCACTGGCGCCTGCGGGGAGGGCAGCTCGGCGAGCACCTCGAACAGGTCGTCCTCGTACAGGATGCGGACCTTCCGGTAGCCGCCGCAGGCGCACGGGGCGATCAGCAAGACCGCGTCGCCGGGCCGCGGGCCCTCGTCGTCGATGCGCTGGTGGTGCAGCCACCAGCTTCCGCCGTTGCTCGCGGTGCCCAGCCAGGCCACGGCGCAGGCCTCGCCGTACTCGGTCGCGGCGTAGCCCTGCCAGGCGGCTTGCGTCATGAAGGGCCGGGCGGTTTCGAAGACCCAGTCCATGGCCAGGCGAGCCTGGGCTGCGGCGACTTGCTCGGACTCCTGGCGCCGGATGCGGGCCCGCTCGTTGAGGTCCACCGTCTGGGCCATCTGGATCAGGGAGCCGATCGGCGGTACGGGCTCTTGGCGAGCCTCGTGCGCGGCTCGACGAGCACGCAGGCTGCGGCCGGCGGTGATCGGGGTGAAGGGCATGATGCGCCTCCTTCCTTGAGGGCCGTCTGGTTCGAGGCGAGGGTGGGGTGTGGGGTTCGTGCGGCTCTGCCGCGGGCGCCGTCGATGGGCGGCAGGGGCAGCACAGCAGAGCGGGGTAACCGGATTCGTCACCACGGGCGGCAATCGAGATCACGGCCTGGCATCAGGTGATGGCGGTAACCCTGGTGGTGAGGTCACGAGCCGGGTGCTGTGCGGTTGGGGCGCCCGCGCTGGACAGGGCCGCTCCGATGGTTACCGCGCGCCTCCCCTCACCTGTGCTCGCACAGACGTACGATAGGCGTGTGGTGACCACAACCTTCCCCGGCGAACTGCTGGACCTGCAGCGTGAGCTGCACAAGACCCGCACCGAGTACGACGCCCTGTGCGCGACGCTCCCGTCGAGCGTCGTCCCGCTCGACGGCTGGACCATCAAGAGCGGCACCGCCGCCGAGGACACGGTTCGGCGTCCCCCCTCCCCCGGCTACACCGACGAGCAGCTCCGGCAGGAGCGCGATCTCTTCGCCCGTCTGCGCGAGCTGTCGATCCAGATCGTCGTGCATCCGTTCTGGGCCACTCTTCAAGGGCCGGAAAGAGTCGCAGCCCGAACAGAGCTCAAGCACACCGGGGATCACACCGACGACCATGCGGGTGCCGACACCGCCGACGCGCCAGAGTGATGGACCGCGCCGGCGACTTCGGCGAGGCGGGGCTCGACGAGAACGGGGCTCAGGAGGAACCGGTCACCGCGCCGATATGGATCCGGCTGCCGGACGATCAGCAGATCCTCGGCCGGCTGAGCGACCGCTTCCAGTCCGACAGCGGTGCCTGGTACTACCAGGTGTCCGTGAGTCTGTGGTCAATCGTCCACGATTCCCGAAGCGCCAAGGTCCACTCCGAGCCGTACGACGTGTCCTTCGCGGTGCCGGCGACCCACGTCCGCCCGGTCGACGGCACCGACTACAGCCCCATCCCTGTGCGCCGCAGCCGAGCCGCCCTCGTACGCGCCCGCACCGGCCGCTCCCCCACCCGCACCCCGGCCCCCGCGGCCGCGCCTGAACCAGAAGAAGAGGCAGGGGACTGGCCGCCGGTCCGTGGCGACGACACGGACCGCTGGTACGTCCACACGCCGCTCTTCGCTGCCGACGCTCCCCCGCCATCGCCCACCGAGGTGCACCACATCCGATGCTGGGTCGGCACCGAGTCCCGCGCCTTGACCACCGCCGAGGCGCTCCAGGCCCTCGCCCAGCCGGGCGCAACCGCGTGCACGGTGTGCGGTGCCGACCAACTGCATGCGCTGTCAGGCGAGGAAGGGTGACACCTGCCCCGGGGACAGGTCATCGCGTGGTCGCAGGACACGGACCGCATGGCGGTAGCGGCCGGCGTCGACGGCCGTGTCCGCGAGGATCTCGACCACGAGATCGGGCCGTACGGGCGTGAACTCCAACGTGCCGCGCGCGCCCCAGCCGCTGCTGAAGCGAACGCCGCGCCACGGGTGATCCGGGTCGGCGGGGGACAAGTGCTCGACGACCGCGCGGCGGGTGGAAGACGTCAGCGGCGTGCTGCGCGCCACGAGCCGTAGCTTCCCACCGGTGTCGTACCGGCCGAGGAGCAGCGTGCTCGGTGCCGACGGCGAGCCGGTCACGCCACCCACGATGGCTTCTGCGGTGACCCGCGTACGAACCTTGATCCACGCCCGGCGGCCGGGCAGATACGGCTGTGCGAGCCCCTTGCAGACGACACCCTCGATACCGACCTGCCCCCAGGCGGGGTCCAGCCAGCCCTGCGCCGCCGCCCGGTCTCCGGTAGCCGGGCACAGCATGAACGGCGGCCGGAGCAGCCCGTCGCCGACCCGGTCCACCAGGAGCGCGCGGCGCTCCCGGTAGGGGCGATCCAGCAGCTCGGTCCCGGACGCTTCAAGCACGTCGAAGACGATCAGGTACGCGGGCTGGGCCGCGGCTGCTTGGACTGCCGTACGGCCACGGCGGCGGGCCCTCCGCTGCAGCGCGCTGAAGTCCAGCCGGCCACCCTCGGCAGGCACGACGAGCTCACCGTCCAAGACCAAGTCCTCCCCCACCGCGGCCGCGGCCGCAGCGATGTCCGGGAAAGCCGGCGCCAGGTCGGTCCCGTGGCGGGACTGGATGAACGCGCGGCCGGCGCGGCGGGCGAAGACGATGCTCCGGAAGCCATCGATCTTCTGCTCCATCGCCAGCCCGCCCGGCAGCGCCCCGTCGCCCGGCAACTCCGGCCGCGACTCGGCGAGCATCGGCAAGATCGACGGCATCAGCACGCACCACTTCTACGTCCTGGCGGACTCCCCCGGACCACGGCGCGCCGCACCGTCCGATCGTTCCGCAGAGCAAGGCGGCCCATCGAGGGCGTGTCGGTCCGCCAAGGACTTACCGAGCCGGGTCACGCTCGGGTGCCGCCGCAACTCAGTGCAACTCAGTCATCAGTGCCGAGGCCCGGCTTGCCAGCGCGGAAGTCGCCGCTGTCGGCCGACGGCTCACGGCTCGGGTTGACTCAAGCTCCGGCCTAGGTAGTCCTCGACGAGCTCGATAGCGGCTGCGAGGACCTGAGGAGCGCCAAGGGCGTCGGGGTCCTCGGTATCCGAGGCGGGGGCGGGGTGCTCTGCTGCTGCTTCGTGGAGCTCCTCGACGGCGAATCGCAGATGGGCCAGCACGGTGTGATCGTGGTCGCGGTCGCGGTCTGCGTCCTCCTTGGCGAGGAGTCGCTGCAGATCGTCCAGCCACTCCGAGTCCTCGTTCCCTGCGAGGTGGACTCGCGCCGCGAGCAGTTCACTGCTCCGGGCGTAGACATCGCCGACTCGCCTGGCGAGCCAGTCACGGGGTCGCGCCGCGACAGCCTCTTCCTGGGCAAGATGCTCGCTGAGGACCCTCGGGTTGCGCACAGCGTGGCGGCCGAGCTCGACGGCGACTCGCAGACGCTTCCGGCGCTTCTTCACTCCGTCCTTGGAGATGCCGAGTACCTTGCCGACCTCGACGGCCGGCAGGCCGTCAGCGTGGGCGTCGTTGTGCGTCGCCAGTTCTTCGGCGTCGAGCATCTGGCGCAGGTGGCGAATCAACCGGAGGCGGTCGAGTTCTTCCTCGCGGCGCACTGCGAGCGGCAGTGCACGTCGACGGCTCCGGGCGAAGAGCAGGGCGAGGAAGGCAGCGCCAGGCGCCTCGGGGTCGGGGAAGAGCTCCAGCCCGGAGTCGTCAGCAGCACGATGGCGTTTCCACATTCGGGTCAGGAGCGCAGGCAGGTCGATCGGCTCGGGTGGCTTGGGGAAGCCGCGCGGCATCCGCCTCACACTCCCTTCGGCACCCATAGAGGGGGGGGATAGTCTATCCCCCCCTCTATGTCGGTCGCGGAGGGCATCCAGCGGTGCCCATCCCGAAGCTCTCGGCAGGATCGGCCGGTGGGCATGAACCGGTGCAGGTCAGCGGCATGCACGGGAGAGCCGGTCGGTAGTCGCACCTCATGCAGAGCGGCGCGGCGCGGCCGTGAAGTGCGGGACTCCACCCCTTGCCGGGTTTCATAAATGAAACGGGTAGCGCATGGTTCGCGCCGGCCCCAGAGCCGCGGTTACCCCCGGTGGAGGCAGGCAGCTCGTTTCAGAAATGAAACGCTCGTGGCGCGGCGGCCGACGATACCCCCATCAAGATCACGCGCTATGGTGCTCGTGCCTACGCACCCGCACAGGAGTGATCAATGCCGCGAAAAGGGTCTGGACGCCCGCCCTCCACATCCAAGTCCGGCTCCCCCGCTAAGAGGGGACTGGGGGTGTCTGGGAACTTCACCGTCGCCGAGGGGCAGCGCTTCAAAGCCGACCTGGACACCGTCGCCTACAACCCCCGGAACCTGCGCGAGGAGTGGGAGTTCAGCGACGACTCCTCCGAGTGGACCGACTTCCAGAACAACCTGGAGAAGGTAGGCGGAGTACAGGACCCGGCCGTCTGCTCGGTCGCCAAGTACGTAGCCAAGTACCCCGCCTACCGAGATCACTTCGAGGACCATGTGGCGTGGGTACTGCTCGCTGGCGAGCGGCGTGTACGTGCTGCTCACGCACGCGGAGACTCTGAGATCCCAGCGGTGCTGCGGAACGACCTCCTGGAGAAGGGGGATCTGGCACTGCTGAGCGAGAACAACTACCGCAAGAACTTCGACCCCATCCAGGAGGGCATCCTCTTCAAGCGGATGGCCGTAGAGGACGGCTATACGTACGCCCAGATCGCTGACGAGCTGGGTGCCACCGGCGGGCGCGGCAAGGTCAAGAACTCGGACATCTCGAAGCGTGTCCGGCTCGCTGAACTGCCCGACGGTGAGGTGAGACGAGCGATCCGCACTGGCGAGCTCAAGCCGAACCCGGCTTACCTGCTCGTGTCCAAGCTCAAGGAAATCGACAAGATCACCGAGGCGTACGGCCTGATGCAGTCCGAAGGGCTGTCGGCCGAGGCGGCAGTTGCGCGTCTCGCGCCACCGGCTGATCCTCCGGCTCGGCCGGGTGCCCCCGCCAAGCCGCTGCCGAACTCGGCGGCGCCGACCGGGCCGGGAGCCAGCGGCAAGGCGAAGCCGGAACTGCAAGGGGAGCAGCAGCGCAGTCTCCCGCGGCAGAGCGCCGGAGGGGATGCGGCCTCGCCCCTCGATCAACGACACCTCCTTCGCGTAGAAGCCTGCCGAAGGATCGTCGCCAATCGCACGTACAGCTCGCCGAGCGAGGTGACCCAGCGCCTTGCCGCCGCGGTCGTGCAGTCCTCCTCGGTCTCTGCCCGAGACCTGGCGGCTTCGCTGTTGGGGCTGGAAGCGGAGACTGGCGAGGGTGCGAGTGTCTTGCTGGCGCAGATCGCCGAGTCAGACGATGCTGTCTGGGTGATCCGCGCCGCCGATGTCATCGCTCTCGCCTCGGACGAGATCCACGTGCGGGCGCTTCAGGATTCCCGTGGCGTGCTGGACGTCCGTGCGCGCGCCCACTTGCAGATGCTTCAGGAGGTCGGCGGCTACATTCCGGCCGACGACGAAGCAATCAAGGCCGCGGCCCAGGCCGCAGCTAGCTGAGACCTCTACCGTCAGACCGTTCCGGGAGGCCCTGTGTCCGGCCCCAAGACCCCTCCGCACCTGAAACCGCGCAACCTGCCACCGCTGCGGCGTCGCTACAGCAACGGCCCGCTGGTGATCTGTATGTGCAACGAAGGCGGCGGCACCCGCAAGACCGTTGACGCGGTCAACACTTGTGTTTCCCTGGCACACGCGGGCTGGGTGGTCGGCGTGATGGACACCGACCAGACCATGGCGGCCTCCGCCTACCTTGGCTACGGCCTCGCCAACCGAAAGGCCGACCCGGAACGCACGGAGCGGGTCTACAGCCGTCTCGCGTCGATGACGAACACGTACGACCTTGTCTTCGGCAATGCGTCCTTGAAGGAGGCGCTCCTGCCGGCGCGCACCCGTATTGGCGAGGGCGACGACGACGACGCGTTCGCGACCATCCCGAACCTGTACCTCGTTCTCGGATCGCGGGAGATGGCCCAAGCGTCCGATGAGATCAAGAATCCTCGCAGCAAGGCCCACGACACGTGGCTACGCAGGGCCGTCGCGGAAGAGTCGGGGCTCGACGTCCTCGCGATCGACTGTCGGGGGACCTTCGACACCTTGGAGCAGAGCATCCTCGCCGGGTCCGACTACGCGATCGGTTGCGTTAAGCCGGACTCCAAGGATGACGACACACTGGAGAACCTGAAGGCGCTGATCGATCAGACACGGTCCAACTACGAGTTCGCCGGTGGTTCCGCAGAGCTCCGGTACGTCCTCCTCAACGGCACTCAGCCGGAGAATCGTGGCAAGTTCTACTCCGACCTTGTCGAGGAGGTGCAGGAGTATTACGGGGACATGGTTCTTCCGACGATCCCCGAGACTGTCCAGGTTGCGGAGAGTGTCCGCGCCCAGGAGCCGGTGCACTACTGGGCTCCCGGGCATCCTGCGGCGAAGAGCTTCGATCAGGTTGCCCAGGTCCTCGCCCAGGAGGCACTCCCTGACTTCTCCCTCAAGCGCTGGCGCAGGTAGCCACCAGGAAGGGGCGGCATGTCCGAGCAGCGCCGCCACTGCAACCAAGATCAAAGTCGTTTCATTTATGAAACTCCCTGACCGAAGGTCACGGAGGGGTAGCCGCAGATCCCGAAAACACGAAAGGCCCGTCCCCCGGTCACGGACCGGGGGACGGGCCTTCGTTGGGTGAGCCGCGGCAACGGGGCGAGGGAGCAGTCAACGACGCGGCCGGCGCCGGTCCTGGTCCCGGGTTGGGGTTGATTCATCGGCCGGGCCCCGCGTTGTGGCGGGCCCGCGGCTTCCGGATGGGGCGGACGCGGGCGGTGCGTCGTCGTGTGGCAGCGAGTCGGGCCTGCGCTCTGCCTTCCGCGGTGGTGCACTCCCAGCAGGGTTCTTCGCCCCGGGCGAGGTGGCAGCCGTGCCCTTCGACGGTGCCGCATGGGGCAGTGATGCCGTGTGCGGCGGCGAGAGCGTAGAGGGTGTCGGCGGCGATGCCGGTGCGGATGCGGATCGTGCAGGCGGCGTAGCCATCGCGCAGAAGGGTCAGCGCGACGTCTCCCACGAAGTCCAATGGGGGTGGCTGAGGGTTGGGGTCGCTATCGGGGGTCGCCATGATGGCCTTCCAGAGACTTGGACAGCCGGGCCCTCAGAAGGGCCCGGCTGCTGGGGGAGTGGAGGTGTGCTCAGGCGTGGTCGTCGCGGCGCTTCCGGCGGCTCTGGTGATTGGCGTCGGACACGAAGCGGACTTTGAGCTGGTCGTGGTTGGCCGCGTTCCAGGATTCGGCGCAGACCTTGTGTGCGGGCTCTCCGCGGTGGGAGCGCATAGGTGTGGGGTTGCCGCAGAGCACGCAGGGACGCTGGTGCGGCTCGCCGTAGCGGACCTCGAAGTGTGTGTTGTCGCGCCAGACAAGCAGTTCGACGACCCTCATCGCTTGAGCTGGGCGACGGGGAGGTGGGCGCCGGGCCGGCCAGGTCGGCGGCCACGAACACCGATGGTGTCGGCGTCTGCGGTGGAGCCGAGGTGGGGGACGGTGGCCTGGCGGCGTTTGACGCGGTACATCGCCGTATCGGCGGCGCGCATCAAGTCGCTGACGGGCCGGCCGGGCAGGTCGGCGGTGTGAGCCGCGCCGATCGCGGCGGTGAGCGGCAGCAGCTCGCCGGCGTACGGCACGGGCCGGTTCACGTAGTCGGCGAGGGCGGTGAGTTGCCTCGCGGCCTGGTGGTGGGGGAGGGGCACGACGGCGGCGAACTCGTCGCCGCCGAGGCGGGCCGCGATCCCGCCGTGGTCGGCCGCCCACGGGTGCAGTCGGTCAGCGATGGCGATGATGAGCTGGTCACCGGCTTCGTGTCCGTACGTGTCGTTGATCTGCTTGAAGTCGTTTGCGTCCGCCATCACCACCAGGAGTCCGTCGGGGTGACGGGCGTGCAGGGCGTGGCTGCGGTCGGTGAGGGTGTCGCGCAGCGGCAGGTCGGTGAGCGGGTCGCGGTGAGGTCGGCGCGCGATGTCGCGCTCGCGGCGAACCCGGATGTAGTCGGCGGCCAGGGCGAGTACCGCGGTGCACAGCAGCGCGCGGGGCGTACGGGGCTGACGTAAGAGCATGGGGGCGGGCATGATGGAGTCTCCGATCTCGCCTCTTCACGGGGCGAGGTTCAGGGGAGGCGCACCCGGAGCTGTCCAGGCAGGGGTGCGCCTCTCGGGGTTCAGGGGTCTGCCGGTTCGTATGGGCTGTCCGGCTCTCCTCACCACCCGCCCTCGGTAGGGCGGGTGGATCGGGCAGCGCGTCAGTCCGCGGAGGCTGTGGTGTCGCACGTGATGCAGACGGCTTCGTCGGGGATCTTGCCGGTGTACGCGTCGAGGAGGTCCAGGGCGTCGTGGACGGTGGCCCAGAGTGTGGCTCCGCAGTCCTCGCAGCGCTGGTCGTCGATGCGGGCCTGCCATCCGTGGTCGTACGGGTCTCCGTCGCTGTGCCAGCGAATTGCCAGCTCGTGGCCGGCGATGGCGAAGTGTCCGCGGATGGTGTGGGGGGCGTCCGGGTCGGGGTTGCGGGTGAAGACGTCAGCCAGTTCTCCGAAGGCGTGCCGGACTCCGGCGTAGGGATCGCAGTTGTGCGCGGCGCGGTGCAGCAGGGAGTGGAGCAGGTCCAGTTCGGCGGCGTCGTGTACTTCGGCGAAGCCTTCGCTGAGTAGTTGGCTCGTGGTGGGGATGCCGAGGTGCTGGCGGATGACCGCCCAGGCCGGGACCGCGCGGTTGGCCGGGCGCTGCTGTTGTCGGGCGAGGCAGGTGGCCAGTGAGGTGCGGACGATGATGGCTACGGGAGGAAGCCCGTGGCGTCGGGCGCGGTCGACCAGGTCGGTTCGCCTGTCGGTTTCGGTGTTGGTGGAGTCGATGACGGTCGGCAGGCGGCGGATGAGGCGGCCTTCCAGTACGGCGTCGAACACGGCCATCGCGTCTGGGGTGGCGCTCTGGTCGCCGCCGTCGTCGGAGACTCGTTCGCGGCAGTCGTCTCGTGACAGCCGCCAGGTCTGGGGGAACGCGGCGGCGATGGAGGATTTGCCTCCTCCGGCGGCGCCGACGAGGACGTAGAGCGCGGGGGAGGGGAGCGGGTGGGGGGGCAGGGGTCAGGGTGCTGGGTGAGGTCATGGCATTTCCTCGTCCTGGGGGTGCTCGGGGCGGGGCCAGTACCGCTGGCCGTGGTCAGGGCGGCGGAGGGAGGGGCGTTGGCTGGCTGATCAGCCGCCGGCAGCGGCTCGTAGATCACAGCGCTGAGTTCTTGGCCGCAGTTCGCCGCGCGGCTCGAAGCGCGGGCGTGGGCAGGGTCGTTGACGCCCGCGGGCTTGATCTGGAGTCGGCATGGCGCCCCGGTGCTCGGCTTCGGCTGAGCGCCAGGGGCGCGGTGTTGGGGAGTTCGGTCAGTCGTTTTCACTTGGTGTCTTCTCCTTCCTCGGGGCGGCTGTCGCGGAGCAGCGCATCGACGGCGGCGGCGAGTGTGCCGCGCGCGGCGGCTTCGTCTGCGGTGGCGAGGCGGCGCAGCAGGGCCCGCACCGTCACCGTTGGGTCGATGCGGACGGCTTCGACCATCGGTTGCTTGAGGTGGCGGTAGCCGGCGTTCCAGCCCGCGTGATACCGGCAGGCCGGAAGGTCTGCTTCGATCCGCTCACCGCAGGCCGGGCAGTCCTCCATCGAGGCGTCAGGATCCACCGGGGCGATCTCCGGCAGCCGCCCAGGGGGCGTCGGCGGCAGGTCCAACGCAGCGTCCGGCCGCCCAGCGCCGAACAGACGCAGCGGCCAGTCATCGGGCATCTGACGCAGGTGCACCGCCAGGGCCGCGGCCAGGGCAGGGTGGTGGCGCATGAGCTCGGCCCACACGCGGGCCGCGTCTCGTGTCGGGTTGGTGCTTGTGGTGTTCTCGGACATGGCTACGCCTCCACGGATTCGGCGGGAAGGGCACTGGTCCGCGACTGCGGGTACTGGTTCCAGGTGCAGCCGTACAGCCCCCCTGCCGGCGGCGCCTTTGCCGACGCGCACGGCGATCGTGTCGGCGTCGAGCATTACGGTCCGGCTGGTGCGGTCTCGACCGGACCTCCGAAGACTCCGCATGGTCTGCGCCTCGTGCTGCAACGCCTCGTCGAGGCATTCGGCGCGTACAGGGCGGCCGCGGCAGGTCTGCAGCCACAGCTTGAGGTCGGTGCCGCGGCAAGCCGCCCGGCCGTGCCAAGGGGCCGTGGTCACGGCTCCTCGTCATCGGTCGGGCGGGTCCACCGCTGGCCCTTGGCGGTCTCGTGCACCATGTGCGGACCTCGTACGACGCACCGCTCGATCGGCGCGCTGCCGAGCGGCAGCCGGCCCGCGGGGCACTCGGGCGCGGCTGACTCCTCGATCCGGGCCGCGTACTCCTCGATCCGGGCGACGGCGCGCAGTACGCCCTCGGCGGTGCGCTGCCCGGCGTCCTCGTACACGTCGGCGTGAATCTGGCGGACGTACTCGGCGAGCGCGCGGGCGTGGCTGGCGGGGTGCACGGTGACGGCCTCAGCGGGCGCCGTCGGCCGCTCGTCGGAGGTCGCGACGCGGAATGTGGTGATCTGCTCCACGAGCCGGTACTGCGCGCTGTCGGGGTCGACTCGGGAGTCGAGTTCGGTGTCGAGGAACGCCTCCGCTTCCGCTCGGGTCGGGCGCGGGTACGTCGCGCGGAACCAGTTGGTCCCGGCGGTGCGGGTCTCGGGCAGCCACTCGGTGCGCGGCGGGTGTGCCTCACGCCAGTGCCCGGTGGAGTTCTCCTGCACCTGCATGGTCACCGCGCTTCCCTCAGCCGGGCCGGGGAGGTTCGTTCGGCTGGCGTGCGGCGGATGATCCGGACAGGGAAGGCCCGTTGCCCGAGCCCGTCCGCAACGCCCATGCGCGCCGCCCGCCGCGGTGAAGGTCCTGAAGTCTCCGCCGTCGGCTCGGTGCTCGCGCAGCAGCAGCCCGAGGTCCCAGCCCTGGCGGGTGAGCCGATAGCGGGCGTACGCCATCAGCCGCTCCTCATCCTCGGCGGCCAGGGGTGCTGCGGGGTGTGGGCTGTCGGGCACCGGCCGGCCGAAGGGGGTGAGGTAGACGCCAGCGTCGGGGTCGGCCGACGGCATCTTCACGGCGACCAAGCCTTGCTCGACCATGTCTGCCAGCGCGTCGGCGTGACAATACCCGTACATCGTGGTTCCGTTGCCGTCGTCGTCGAGGACACGGAGTCCGAAGGCGTCGGCGGCGTCCGGCCCGTTGGGGATGATCCGGTGGTGGGAGCGGGCCCAGTAGAGCCCCGACCAGTTCCTTCGGGACAGGGTGAGCCTGTCCCAGGTGACGGCGCCGCCGGCGAGGGTGTTGAAGTCCTCCAGCATGGACAGCACCAGCCAGTGGTCGGTCCCCCAGCGGTCCATGGGGACGGCGGTGCGGTCGTGGCGCGCCCGCCACTGCGGTGAGGACGAGGTGGTGGTCACCGGGTGGGTCATGCGGGCTCTCCTGGTGTGATGCGGGGGTCGGCGGGGCGGGGGTTCTCGTCAGCGGCGGTGTGCCGCACGAGGTGTCCGTGCAGGTGTGGCGGCGCCGCGTTCGACGGACAGGCGGTGTGGTAGGTCCACGGACCGTCGAGGCGGCCAGCGAGCTCCGCGGCGCGCAGTTGCACGGCGGCGGAGACGACGGGGTCGGTTGCGAGGTCGGCGACGTGGCCGCGGGGGAGGATCAGCACGTGGCCGCCGGTGCACACGCTGGTGCGGGGCGCGATCGCGAGAGCGTCGCCCCATCGGTGGATGACCTCGGCATGGACCTCGTCGCGGAGGATGCGGCAGATCCGGCAGTCGTCGCGCGGGTGTTTGCGGGGGACCGGCGGCCGGTTGATGTGGCGGTGGGTGACCTGGACACGGGCGCCGGCCCGCTCCAGCTCGCGGCCGACCGCTTCCGCAATGGCGGGTGCGCGGTGCTTCCCATACCAGCAGGACACCAGGAGCTGCACCGGTCGGTCGGGGGAAGCGGCACGTAGCGCGAGGAGTTCGTGTGTGGCGTCGGTGATGATGCGTACGGCGCTGGGGGTGCCCAGGACGTAGTGGCGTACGGCCGGGTCCCGTCCGGTCTGGTGCACGAGGTCGTCGCCGACGTCGGTGTCGTCGGGGGGGTTCAGGAGGCGGTCGGTGAGGTTGACGCTGAGGACGGCAGCGCGGCAGCGGGCCGGCGGCGGGTCCTGCCAGCGGGCCCCGAAGGAGTCGATGAACACGGCGGTCTGGAGGGACACGGGGGTGGCCTCCCGGCGTCGAGGTGGCGGACATTGTGACCGTTCGGCCCTACCGGAGAGGCGGGCTGGGCTCGGTGGCGTCCCTGGGGCCAGGGGAGCTGCGGGTTTGTACTGGTTCTGTCAGGCGGGCAGGCACTGGCTGGCTCATCTCCTGCGGCGGAGTCCGGCGGCAGGGTGTGTGAGAGCAGTTCCTTGATCCGCTGGATCTTCTCTTGGCGGCTGCCGTTGACAGTGGCCTTCCGTACTCTGGCTGGCTCTCGTCAGGGCGGGGGCCGCGGCGGCGGATGAGCAGGGCCGCGCACAGCGGCCGGGCGACGCCGGGGAAGATCCGGGTGTGGGTAGCGGGTAGTTGACTTCCGGGTCAGGTCGGTGATCCAGCCTTGGTCGGCTTCCATCTCCGTGGGCCGGGCGCCTGGTCCGGCGGGCACCGCACCGCCCTCACCCGGAAGGGACGGCGGGGCGGCAACGGTGCCCGCCGGTCAGCCCTGAGGGCGGCGGCAGGTGTAGTAGGAGATGCGGCCGCTGTAGGTGCTGCGTTCGACGCGCAGCCCACTTCCCGGCGAACGGGTCGTTCCTGTGCTGGGTGCGCTGAGTCGACGGAGGCCGAAGTGGCGGCGGAATGCCCGCGCCCCGCCGCGCCAAGGGTCGGCGGGGCGCCGTGCGCCGTGTGGCTCGCTCACGGCGAGCGGGAGAAGTGCACCGCTATGTGAAGGTGGTTACGCGGCCGGTTCGTCGCTGGCGGCTGGCGCCGGACCAAGGGCCACCTTCGAGGACTTCCCCTCTGCGATCCGGTGGATCTTCCCTGTGGCCTCCAGGGACTTCAGGTTGTTGGCGAAGGTCGACTCCTTCAGGCCGGTGGCCGCCAGGAGCTGGCTGCGGTCCACGTAGTCGATGTCCTGCGGGTCGACCTCTTCGCCCTCGGTCAGGGCGTCGACGTACAGGGGGTCAGACTCGTCGCGGAGCGCGTGCAGGATCTTCTCCGCGGCGGTGCGCTCCTTCGCCTTCGGGAGATCGAAGCCCGCGAAGCTGGTCCCCGCCTCCCCCGTCTCCGGGCCGTCCTCGTCGCCTTCGCCCTTCTCCTCGAAGCCGGGGATGGGGGTCCTGGCGCGCTCCTCCATCTCGGCTTCGTCGCCCCACCACGGGACGTCGAAGGGCGCCGCGATCTCGTCGGGCCGGATGTGCGGGGTGGCGTCCTCAAGGGTGGCGAAGCGCATCATGCCGGCGCGCCCGCCGGGGGCCGCGACGTAGCCCAGGCCGAAGGTGCGGCGGGGGTCGCCTTCCTCCACGCTCGGGTCGTAGATCAGCGAATCGTCCTCGTCGACCCACACCGCGGGGATCAGGGAGGGGTCCAGGCCCTCGAAGCCGTCGGGGAGGTCGCCCAGGTTCACCTGGTCGCTGTCGGTGCGGAGGATGACCCAGCTCCCGCCGGCCAGGAGGTTGGCGCGGATCGCTTGCTCCCCGCCGATCTGGTCCAGGTTGACGGTCTGGTTCGCCAGGACCCAGGGGAGACCCAGGGAGCGGCCCAGGCTGGCGCCGTCCTTGACCATCTTCACGGCTTCCTTGCGGGTGACGGCCCCGGGGCCCAGCATCTGGGCGGCCTCGTCCAGGATCGTGGCGCAGTACGGCCGCGACTTCGAGGGCTGGAAGTTCTTCAGCTCCAGGCGCGCGGCCTCCTCGACCCGGTGCTGGAGGACCCACCAGGACAGGCGCATGGCGCCCAGCGCGTCGTAGTTGCCCAGGCCGGAGTACGCGGCCATGCGCGGGATCGCCGGGTTGGACGCTCCCTTGGGGTCGGCGTAGATCTGCGCCATGCCGTTGGCGTGGTAGGCCAGCGAGATGATCTGGAGGCCGCCGCCCTTGCCGGAGCCGGTGGTCCCCGCCACGACGATGTGGAGGGCGCCCAGCTTCGGGTCGAAGAGCTGGAGGCGCGCGGGGTAGCCGGAGACGATCTTCCCGACGTTGACCCAGCCGCCCGGGGTCGCCTTCAGCGATTCCAGGCCCTCGAAGAGGTGGCCGGCCTCCAGCGGGTTGGAGTCCATCACGCGGACGATCGCCTGGCGGGGGTTGCGCTTGGGCTCGTAGGAGACGAGGTCGATGGAGCGGCGGAGCGCGCCGGCCAGCGCGCCCAGGTCCACGGTGCGCGGGAGCGCGTCCAGGTCGTCATCGGCCTCCACAAGGGCGGACTGGCCCTTGGTGTTGGGGTCGTGCTCCACCCTGGCCAGGTGAGTCTTGGGAAGGACGCGCATTTTCACGCGCTCCCAGGCGCCCTGGAGGGTGTTGGGGTCCAGCTCCGTGGGCTGGACGTAGGAGACGGTGATCAGCGCTTCACCGGCGTGGTCGCCGTGCCGGATGGTGATCCAGGCGGGGTTCACGCGGTACACGCTGGAGACGGCTTCCTTCGTGACGTTCACGGAGGCGCCGGCCGGGGCGATGATCCGCCCGGTCCAGTACGTCATGTACACCGTGACGTCGGTGAGGATCTGGTGGCGGTGCTGGCCCTTGTCGGGGTCGGAGATCGTCCGCTCCCAAGCGGCCATGATCTTCTCCGCCGGTGTGAGCGGGGCCGGCGCCCCGGTGTTCCCTCCCGTGGTCGGCGCCTGCTGCTGGACGGCCACCACCTGGTGTTTGCCGAAGACGCGGCGGAGCCGGTACCCGATCAGGCCGACTGCGGCCCACCAGCCCAGCGAGAGGATCCCGGGCACGGAGACGGGATCGAGGACGCCGCCCATCAGCATGGCGACGCCCTCTGTGCCTTCGGCCAGGCCGAGCGACAGGGACATTCCCGTGGTGATCGTGGAGATCCCGATGGTGTCGCGGTGCGCGCGGGCGATGTCGATGCCGGGGAGCGCGTTCGCCCAGCGGCCCAGGCGGTTCATGTAGTTGGCGCCGGCGAAGGTCGCGCCGGCCAGGAAGCCGGCGCCGGCCGCGGCCGCCGCGTTCGGGTCCAGCGCGGGGGCCAGGAGGCCGGCCCCGAGGGGGAGGACTACCTGGGCGATGGCCGCGGCGCGCTCCGCCGGCTGGGCGTTCGGCACGGTCCGAAGGGTCGTAGACATCGAGGGCACTCCTCCTGGGCGGTGCACAGAAAAGGGCGCCCGCACCGGAAGTCGGTCCCGGTACGGGCGCGCGCGGGGCGGGGTGGTGCTCGGTTACTCCTGCTCCAGCCAGTCGCGGCTGACGTTCTCCAGGTCGGTCACGTTCGAGCGGTCGAAGGCCTCCTGGAAGCCGGCGTGGGTGGTGCGGGCCTGGTCGCCGGCCGCGGCGGCCGCCTTCGACGTGTCCTGAGCCCTCGCCGCGTACTGGATCGCGCCCTGCGACACGCCCCGGATGACCTTCGCCAGCTCCTGGCATTCGGAGCGGGAGTCCGGGTCGACCGACTTCGCGGCCAGGGCCTCCGCATCGCTCCCGGTGTCGTCCGCCAACTCCGTGATGTTGTCCGCGGCCTTCTTCACGGACTCCGCATTCCGGGCCAGAGCCTTCTCCTTCGCCCCGACCTTCGCCACGAGGGCCTTGTACGTCAGTTCCGCCATGATCAGCTCCTGTCGGTCGTCACGCGGCGGGCGCGTACGAGCCCTTGTCGTTGTAGAAGCGCAACTCGGCCGGCTTCGTCTCGTCGGAGTCCACGACGGCCTTGTACAGCGGGGCGTACCGGGTGGCGATGTTGGTCCGCACGACCTTGCACATCTCCGCGGCGCGCTGCGCCTGCTTGTGGAGTTCGGCGGCCTCCGTCGCCTGGTTCTTCGCCGCGTCGACCAGCTTGGACAGCTTCTGCGCGACGTTCTCCCCGCCCTTGACGCTCCTGGCCTGCTCCATCAGCTTCTGGCAGTCCTCGGCTTCCTTCTCCGCGGCCCGCTGCAGTTGCTTGCACGCCTCTGCGATTTTGATCAGGTGGGTCTCCTTGGCCTCCAGCTTCCGCTCGTACTGCTTGAAGGTGCGCAGTTCCTTCCGGCTGACCGACCGGCGGGCGCCATCGGTGCCCAGGGTCAGGGCGTTGGCGTCGATCTCCTTCACCATCAGCGGCTTTACGTCGGTGCTCACTCCGTCGTCTCCCTCATCGGTCGTGATGACGACGGTCCGGCCGTCGCCCAGGGTCGCGGTGATCTGGGTCGCCTTCGCCTTGTACTCCGGCTTCGGCTGGCCGTCCTTCCCGGCCCGGTGCTTGCGGTGATCGTCGCGGGCCTTGTCCAGACGTACGTGTTCCCTCGCGTTCTCCGCCTTCTTGTCGTCCCATCCGTCCTTGGCGCCCTTCGCGTACGCCTTGACGTGGTCGACACCGTTCCGGATCACGCCTCCGTCACCGTGGCCGATATCCCGGGACTTCTCCAACGGGGTGCGGCGGTCGACTCCGTCCTGGCCGTGGCTGGCCTTCGGGCTCTTCCCGCCGGCGCCCGACCCGGAGGCGGACGAGCCAGCCCCACCGTCTTTGCCTGCCTTGCCCCCCTTGCCGGCCTTCTTTGCGCCGACGCCTCCGCTCCCGGAGCCGCCGCCCGACGAGCCGGAAGAGCCGGCCTCCCCGTCCTTGCCGGTCGCGCCCTGCTTGCCGGACGCACCGTCCTTCCCGGATCCGCCGGCCTTCCCGCTCCCGCCGGACGAGCCGACTCCGTTGTTCTTTGGCCCCTTACCGGAGCCGGAAGAGCCGGAGGAGCCGGAGTTCTTGCCTCCGCTCCCGGTCCCGCTGCTCTTGCCCATGCTGCTCTGGCCTCCGGCCCTGCTGGATCCGGAGGAGCCGGGCGCGCCCTTTCCTCCGCCTTTACCGGAACCGCTGTCCTTACCGCCGCTGCCCTGATGCTTTCCGCCGCCCTCGGGAGATCCGTTGCTTCCGGATCCCCCGCGACCGCCGCCGGTACCGCCACGGCCAGCGCCCCCGGAATTGTTCCCGGCGGAATTCGTGCGGCCGTTTCCCTGGGAATTACCGGAGGAGTTCCGGCCACCTCCGCCGCCGGTGGAGTTGTTCCTGGAAGGAAGTCCGCCCGACTTCATGACCGTCGTGGTCCGGGCCTCCTTCACCTGGTACGCCTGCGCTTGGGCCTTCCTCATTTCCAGGCGTTTGTTCGCGGTCCCGCCGCCCTTCGCCCAGCGCTGGGCCATGGCCAGACCGAACTCCTTGATCACGCTCCGCTTATACTTCATGCCGGCCCCGTCGGACCCCTTGCCGACGACGTCGTCGGCGGTGCGGTACGTGGCGCTGGAAGCCCCGGGCGCGGACCGGTCCAGGGCGCCGTCCGCGTCCACAGTGCCGTCCGTCTTGCCGACCGGATCGTCGCCAGCCGGCCGCGCGGCGGAGGGGCCTGTGGTGGGCCGGGCCGGCTCGATCGCGGCCAGCCAGCCGGGGGTGGACCCGGCCCCGGTCCCCGTCATCGGCCCACCGCTGGCGGCCGGCGTCGCGGGCGGATCCGGCGGCCCGGGGACCGCAGGAGACACCGTATCGGTCGCCATAGATTCCTCACTCTCCGTAGTTACCTACTCCTTACCGCCCGGCGGAAAGTGCCAGTTGAGCGAACCATGAGGTCCGGTTGCGGCACTCTCCGCCAGAACGGGAGGAAGTAAGTAAGCACTCTGCGTAACTATGCGGCCTTCCTGCCCTTGTTCGCGGCCACCGCGATCACCAGGCCCCCACCGGCAACAAGGCCCAGCAGAGCGGCGGAGTTGATCCCCTCGCCTCCGCCGTCGTCCTTCGCGGAGCCGGCCGCGGTCATGTCGGAGCCGTCCACGCCCGCGTCGTACTGCTGCTGGCAGTCCGCGATCACGTCGGACTTCGAGGGCGATCCGAGCCCTTCGCCGATCTGGTCGGAAGAGTCCTTCACGCACTGGTCCACGCTGGCCTGGCGGGCGGCGGCGGCAGCCTTGTCGGCCTCCTCGTCCTTCACCTTCGCCTCGTTCCGGATCCGCAACTCCTCAAGCTCAAGCTTCTTCATCTGGACCTCCAGGGCCGCGGCCTCCTTACGGTCGGCCTCCACACCGGCAGAGTGGACGTTCCACCAGATGGTTCCGCCGCCCACGATCGCGGCGCCCGCCGCCGCAATGGCGACCTTTCCGCGGCGCGTCAGGCCAGCCTTCTGGGTCTTCACGACCGGGGTTCCGTACGCGTTGACGTCCTCGTACGGATCGACGTCCCCGAAGGCCATCCCCTGGTTGATCCCCTGGGAAATATGCCGGAACGCTGCCTCCTCTTCGGGAGTCATTTTATTCTCCGTTCTTCCGTGCGATATCAGAGGCGTGGGAGATCATAGCCCGTACGCCTTCGAAGGTGTTATGAGAAAGGTCATTCCAGGCCCAGAAAGTCATGTCGACATCCTGCTGATGAAGGGCGGACTGAAGGTAATTGACGGCCTTGCCGCGGCCGATAGGTGAGACGTGTCCGGTGGATTCCAGAAACGTCTGGGCACCGCGAATGCACATCTTTCCCGTGGGGCTGAAGTCAAAGGACTGGCACCAGCCGTAGCGCTCCAGGACCTGGATGACCTGGACCAGGTGGAACGAGGGCTTCAAGGGCCGCGGCTCCACCCAAAGGCCCAGGTCAGCCATTCCGGCCCGGACCATCTTCGGGATCAGTCGCTGGCCCCAGGTCGGAGGGTCCGGCGCCCAGATCGCCAGCGCCGGCGGGATGACCTCCGGCGGCGCCAGGCGGGGGGAAGGCGAAGGGCCCTGCTGAAGCCGTTCAGGGGCCACCGCCTTCGGACGTGCCGGAGACGATGTGCTGGTCTCGGTCATGCGAAAAGACCTCCAGGTCTCGGGGGTTGGGAAGGGGAGAGAGTCCGTGTCCCCGAGGCGTTGCGCGGGTGGGGCGGTACTCGGTTCGCGCCTGGCCCGCTGTCCCCGCTCGGGGCTGGGTGCGGGCGAGCGGCCTGCCGTCCGTGGCCGTCACCGGCCCGCGCTCACGCTCGGGAGCGTGGGGCGCGGGCCAGGGGCGACCATGAGCGGCAGGAGGGCCGGGGGGGGGTGAGCGCGTCGCGCTCACCGGGCGCTCACCTACGCGCCCGGGGTGGCCTCTTCGACCTGAGCGCGCAGACGCTGCGCGGTCGGGCGGGAGACCGGCTCATCGGACAGGCCCGCGTTGGTGAGCGCGTCGCGGATCTCCGTCCACTGCGGGCGGCGCCCGAGCTCGGTGTAGAGCAGACGGATACGAGCGTGGCGGCGCTCGGTGAGCGCGTCGCTCTCGCTGCGCGTGAGCGCGCCCTCCGCTCGCTGAGCGTCCGTCCCCTCCGTGGCGCGCTCACTCTCGTGAGCGCCGGAGGTGAGCGCCGGGCGCTCACGCTCGCGGCGAACCCCTCCCGGGGTGAGCGCGCTCATGTCGGGGTGAGCGCGCTCGGTCTCCTCCATCCGTTCGACGGTGTGAGCGTCCTCGGGGGTGAGCGTGTCGGCGAGCGCGGCGGGCGCCGTGTCGAGCTTGAGCGCCATCCGCTGGTCCAGCGGAGCCTTCCACCGCCACCGCCAGCCGTACTCCTCCTTGAGCTGCGCTCGCAGGTACGTCTGCTCCTGGAGGCGGGTGAGCGCCTTCTCGTACGAGGTGATCTCCCACAGGATCATCCGGCGGCGCAGGCGGGCGGTGGGGATCGGGGCGAGGATCCAGCGCGAGCGGCGCACCGTCTCCATCCGCTTCTTGCCGGTGACCGCGCCGATCCGCGTGGCGTACACGTGGGAGGCGATCTCCGAGAAGACGACCCACAGCAGCGTGAGGGCGGCGTGACCGAGACGCCCCGCCATGCTGTCCGAGGCGTTCCAGTTGAGGTACACGGTCACCGCCGTCAGCGCCCGGGGCACCCAGCGGATCCACCGGAGCTCCATGCCCATGCGGATCAGGACCAGGTTGGCGCCGGTGAAGGCCGGGATGGCGACGTCGATGCCGACCGGCAGCAGCCACGGCCACTCCCAACCCCACCCCGTGGCCTTGGTCTCCAGCGCGGTGTAGGAGGAGAGCAGACCGAGGGTGGAGACGACCGCGGCCGCCAGGACGATCCCGGCGACCAGGACCAGCTCCTGCCCGGACAGCGACGGGACACCGCCGGCGGGCCGGGCGTCGTTGCGGGCCTTGCGCCGCGCGGCGCGGGACTCGGTCCGGATCTCCCGGCGCCTCGCCCGCTGCACGGTGCGCTCCGTCGCCGCCTGGAGGACCCGGGCCGCCTCGGCTCGGTCCTGCGCGGCGGCGGCCTGATCGGCCGTGGCTTTGGCCGCCGCCTCCCGGGCCGACGTCGCGTCCTTCTCCGCCTGCTCCCGCAGCCGGGCGACGTCCTTGTCCGTGGCGGCCCGCAGCTCCTCAGCAGAGGTGCGGGCATCGTCCAGGGCGCGGTCGGCGTCCTGGCGGAGGCCGGCGGCCAGCTTCTCCGCCCCGGCCCGCACCTGCGCGGCCTGGCCGGCCGCGCTCTCGCGCAGCCGGTCGGCCTCGTCACGCGCCCGCTCCAGGAGAGCTTCGGCGTCGGTGGTGGCCTGGGTGCGGGTCTCCGCCGCGGTGCGCTCCGCCGCCGCGAGCAGCTCGGTGCGCGCGGCCTCCGCGTCGGCGAGGACCTTGGCGGCGGCCTGCGCGGCCTCCGCCTGGACCTCGTCGGACCGCGCGGCCGCCGCGGTGGTGACTTCCTCCGCCTGGCGGCGGGCGTCGGCCAGGACCAGGTCGGCCTCCGCCCGTGCGTCGGCGAGCAACTGCTTGGCCTTCGCGTCGGCGTCGGCCAGGACCTGATCGGCGTCGGCGGCTGCGGTGGTCGCGGCCTCCTCGCGGACTCGGTCGGCTTCCTTCATCGCGTCAGCGATGATCTGCGCCCGCTCAGCGTTGACCGCCTCGGTGAACGAGGCGGCCTCCGCGCGGGCGCCGTCCAACAGTTCGGCGGCGCGCTCCTGGCCGTCGGCGACGATATGGGTCGCGTCGTCGGCGGCCAGGTCCCGGAGGTTGGCAGCGCGGTCGGCGGCATCGGCCAGGACCGGGTCGGCCTCCGGGTGCACCAGCGGCACGGCGGTCTCTTCGGGAGCGGCGGCCTGGGCGGGAATGGCGGACGGCGGCTTGGTCGCCTTGGCGCGCCCGGCCCCTTGGTGTTTCACCGGCGGGGCGGCATTCCGCCTGCGCCGGGTGGTGGTGTTGGCCACGGGGATGTCCTCTCTTTCCGGCGCCTCGTGCAAGAGGTCGCCGCGGGTCGGTAGGGTCATGACCAGGCCCTCCGAGGCCCCGGCAGCTCTGATGCCGAGGACTCGGAGGGCCGTCTGCGTGAGCAGGTGGTCAGGGACGGGCGGGCAGCGTGCTGTTGTCCGTCTTGAGGTGCTGGCGCAGCCAGGCGACGGCGGCCGGGGTCATCGCCCCGGTGTCGGGCTCGCTCGGCGGCGCGGTGCGGGCCGGCCAGTGCAGCCCGGCCCGCGGCCGGGTGGCGCGCAGCGCGGCCGCGACCGTGCGGCGCACCGTGCGCTGGCCGCGCGGTGTGTGGGCCCGGGAGACGCGGCGCGCGGGGTGTCGGCGGCCGATGGCGGCCAGGACCTCGAAGGAGTCGAAGTCGGCAGGGGTCCAGTCGGCGGGCAGCTCGCGGCGGAACTTCATGCCCCGGCCCCCGTCCCCGTCATGGCCTTCGCGGCCTGGCGGGCGGCGCGGCGCTTGATGCTGCGGCGCTCCTGCTCGGTCATGCCGCCCCAGACGCCGGCCTCCTGCCCGGACTCCAGCGCCCACTGCAGGCACTGCTCGATCACGGGGCAGCGGCGGCAGACGTCCTTGGCTTCCGCCTCCTGCAGCGTGGCCAGCGCGCCGGTGCCCGTCGGGAAGAACAGTTCGGGGTCTTCCTCACGTTCTCCGAACTTAGAAGTCGCGCACGCTCCGAGCTCTCCAAGCATGGAAAGAGTGCTGGTCACGGAAGCTCCTCTCATGGAAGCGGCTCCGCCAGCGCGCTGGCGGAGCCGTGGTTGATAAGGCCCGGCCCGTTGGCGAGGTGGGGCCTGGGCCGGTGGCTTGATCGGTCTGCGAGTCTTGATCGCTGCCGTGCCTGCTGATTGGCTAGCTGGCATGACTGAGCTCGGACACGTCGCCTGGCCACCTGCCCCGATCAGGACCGAGAGGCTCGTGCTCCGTGAGTCCGAGGCCCGGGACCGTGCGGCGTTCATCGAGTTGCACGCTTCGGCGGAGGTTCACACCTACCTCGGCGGCCCCCGGCCGCGTGACGAACTCGAGCGCGAGGTGCCTGAGGTGCCTGGGCGGCGGCCCGGCATTTTCGTCGTCGATCTCGACGGGTCGATGATCGGCCAGATCCTGCTCAGGAGAGCACCGGATCAGCATCGCCCGGCTGCTGCGGGGAAGCCCGATCTCGGTTACCTGTTCCTGCCGCGGGCATGGGGATTCGGGTATGCCTTCGAAGCATGCGCGGCGGCACTCGACTGGCTCGGTGGCGAGCTTCCCGGCGAGCCGGTAGTGCTCGCCACCCAGACCGCAAACGTCGCCTCGATGCGCCTCGCGGCAAAGCTGGGGTTCACCGAGGTAGAGCGATACCACGCCTGGGACGCCGAGCAGTGGCTCGGCATGCGGTCCCCGGTCACGCCGTCCGATTGACGAAGCCACGGGTTCAGGCTCGTGCGGCGATCTCGCCGAACGAGGGCATTCCTAGGTAGATCGACTGTCTGGTTCTTGCCGTTTGCGCGTCCATCTGAGCGAGTTTGTCCTTGGCCCCCTCAAGGGTGGTCCCGTGGCCCTTGACGTCGCCGAGCCAGCCTTCTCGTTGGGCCTCGGCGATGCGATCGACGAGGTTGTCCCTGATCTCGACGAGGCGCCGCCGCTCGCGCGGGTCCGGGCGGAGCATCGGACAGCGGATGCAGGCGTGCTCGTGAATGCATGAGGTTCCGTAGGCTCGTCCGCAGGTGCCAATCGAGACCTTGCGGAGCTCGAAGTGGCCCAGGAACTCGTCCCACTCGGCGTCGGTTGGCCTGCGGTACTCCTCGCTGGGACGGGTCGACCGTCGCCGCGCGATGAAGGCGCGGTGGGCCTCAATGGCTTCCATGGGGTAGATCGCCTTGTAGCGCATGGTGGTTGAGATGTCGTCGTGCCCGGCGATGACCTGCGCGATGTGGGGTGGTAGGCCGTTCATGATGGCGTCGGTGATGAAGATCCTTCGGAAGTCGTGCGGCTGGTAGTCGAGCGGCTGACCGCTGTTGTTGGTCAGGCCGGCGAAGTCGAGGGTCTCGTTGAGGGCCCGGCGGATCGTGGTCTCGGAGATCGGTCTGTTCTGGCCGCCCGTGCGCCACTGGAACAGCAGCGGCATGGGCGGGTTCCAGACCTTCTCGCCGGTGTCGTAGGAGCGGACAAGCGGGACGGTCCCGGAGGCGTCGCGGACTCGGCAGATGATGGCGCCGAGCACGTCGGCGAGTTCGGGGCTGACCAGCAGGAGTCGCTCCTGGTCGGTCTTCGAGGGTGCGATCTGCAGGAGCGGGACGATCTCCCCGGTGGTGGGGAGCGTGTACTGGGTGATGCTGTGGTGGCTGACCTCGAGCATCTCCTCGATGCGGACGCCGGTGTGGCGGAGGAACTCGACCGTCGCCCAGGCCCAGAAGGCCCGGTTCTCGGCATAGCCGAAAGTGCATCGTCGCCCGTCCTCGTCATAGACGGTGTTGGCGGCGATTCCGTCTGCCCAGCGGGGGTGCCGGATGCGGGTGTAGTTCTTGCCTAAGACCGAGAAGGCGGCGCCTGGGGTGACCGCGAGGGCGGCCTCGTTCCTAGTGCGGGCTTCCTTGAGCTGCCGGTCCGCGGCCTCGACGAGGGAGGGCAGGACGGGCAGGCGTTCCCGGGTGCGCTGGTCCGACTTCGCCTTCTGGCGTCGGGCGTGCTTCTTGTAGTTCAGCTCGGCTTCCTTGACCGGGCTTGGCGCCACCCAGGGCCCCCAGCGGCCCGGCTCCTCGACGGCCCACTGGGAGATGTCGAGGTAGAAGGCCCGGACGATGTTCAGCACCGCGATGGCGCTCTGCCGTTCGGTGGTGATCTCGATGTAGCTGCCGTCCGGTTGCCGCTTGCGGCGGGTCTTGGTGCGAATGCGTTCCTTCCATGCGGTCGCGACCTTCTTCGGCAGTCACAGGGAGTCGATCCCTGGGTGGTGGCGTTCAAGGTCGGCCCAGAACAGCTGGGCGAGGTTGCGCGACAGCCCTTCCAACGACGTGTAGTCCAGGGCGGGTTGGCGCTCGGTGAGGTAGTCGACGATCAGGTCGCGGACCGGGCGGCACTGCAGCTGGTAGCGGTCCACGAGCTCTTCGACGCTGACCTGCCCGGCCCGCCGCTTGAAGTCACGGAGGGTGGCCGGCGCTTCCGGGGGAAAGACTTCCAGCTCCTTGAGCCAGAGGTAGAACAGCGATCGGCCGCTTCCCGTGGCCATGGTCTCGTGCTCGATTCCCCGCAGCTCGAGGCAGTCGCCGACCGTGATGTCGGCGACTTTGCCTCCCTTGGCCAGGATGATCGTCGAGATGTGGTTCCGGGCCTGCAGGCCGAGCTTGGCGTCCCAGACACCCGGGGCGGCCTTGGCCTCCAGGGCGGCGAAGCCGTCCGGGTCGCGGCACTCGGCCACGATCTGACGCATGTGCCGTGACCGGCGGGTCAGCAGCCAGCTGGGGTCGGGCCGGATCACGTCAGCGCAGGCCATCCCGAGGATGCCCGATCGCAGGACGCCGTCGGGGATGGGGTCCGCGTGCTCGCGGACCCAGGGTCCGAGATCCGGAAGGTCGAGGGCGAGGTGCTTGTCCAACGGGCTGTTGCGCCAGCGCTGTTGCCAGGTCTCGCCATCGAAGCGCTCGAGCCATCGCATCACGTTGCGGGCTCCGCGCCAGCGTGTGTAGCGCGTGTTCTTGCTGGCGTTCTTGAACATCTCGTTCAGTACGTCGAGAACGGTGTCGCTGTCGACCGCGGTCTCCGGCCAGGTCTCCGGGACGGGCCGCGGCGGGTAAGCCTTCTGCAGGGCCTTGTAGTGCGAGCCGTGAAACGCGAGAACAGGGCCTTGAACTGGCACTTTGGCCAGCAGTGCCGTGCTCGTCATGACCGGCCGAACAGGACGTCCAGGCTCGCCGTGTTGTAACCGGGAGCTGGCGGCCGAGGCGCTGGGAGCTTTCCGGCGGCCTGGCGGGCGTGGTGGGCGAGCAACTGCTCGACGATCTCGTCCTGGCTGGCCGCCAGGTAGATCTCCGTGGTGGACAGATGTGCATGATTGAGGACCCACTGGACGTCCGTGAGCGAGAGTTCGGGGTCGCGGGCCATGCGGTAGGCGGCGGTGTGCCGCAGGTCGTGCAGGGTCCAGTTCGTTCCGAGGAGATCGTTGGCCCGGTTGAACATCATGCGGGCCGCGTCGTAGGTCAACGGGCGCCAGGGTTCCCTCAGCGTCCACCACAGCGTCTGGTTGCGGCCCCGGGGGACCCCGCCTCGCCAGGCCTGTTCCTGGGCCAGGCGGAGCCAGACGAACGCGTCGGTGGAGGCGGGGACTTGTTGGTATTCGCGGGTGCCCTTGCGGGTCACCCCGATCAGTTGCTGGCCCGGGAGTGCGTCCTTGGTCTGGCTGCCGAGGAGTTCATCGGCCCGGACTCCGGTGGAGACCCAGAAGGCCAGCAGGGCCCGGTCCCGGTTGTGGTTGAGTGCGGCGAACAGGGCGTTGAACAGGTCGTCGGGGATCCGCTTCGGGATCCGCTTGGGCACGGTCGGGCGGTAGCGGCCCGTTCGTTCGTCGAGGAAGACCTCCATCGGGTTGTGGTGGGCGTTCGGTCGTGCCGCCGCCTGAGCTCGGCGGGAGCGGCGGGACCGGTCGAGCGGGAATGGGTTGAGCAGTGGCCCGGTGCCCTCTTCGCAGTGGAAGTCGTAGAACAGCCGGATGGCCGTCTCGCTGTGGGCCCTGGTCGTCGGCGCGTACTTCTCGCCCGGACCCGCCTTGCCTGTCAGCGGGTTCGGCGTGCCGCGATCTGGTCGGCTCTGCTTCGGGAGCCCACCGGGCGGCAGCCCGTACTTCTGGTAGCGCCAGTGCAACCGCACTGGCTTGTCCGCGAGTTGGAGCCATCGGGCGAAGTCCCGGGCTTCGGCGCGGGTCGCCTTGTCCCACGGAATCTCGAGCGTCCACAAGAACCTGTGCCACCGCAGCAGGTCCATGCCATACGACCGGATCGTGGCCGGCGGCTTGGAGCACGCCTGCAGTTCGGCGAACCACTCTGCCACCGGCTCAACGACGACGTCTGCAGGGTCGAGCAGCCTGTACGGCTCCTCTGCCTTGCCTGTCTTCTGCAGGCGGCCGATCTGGGGCACGGTCAGGTTCGTCAGGTCCCTGCGGAGCACTTCAGATGAGTTCACGAACGGGCTAACGCAGAGACCGTCATCTGGTCACTGACCTGGGAAAACTACGTACTTAGTTCGGTCAACAGGCAGCACACGGCCTGATGACGCCAATTCATGAGTCCTCCGTACGTCGTTGAAGTAGAGGGGTTGGCCGGGAGCGGACGTCGAGGTGATCCCGGCCCGGGTGGGCGGGCTGACCTTCCTCCGTGTCCGCCCCGGCGGTGTGCATGTCAGGTCGCGAGGCGGCAGCAGATGACCTTGCTGAGCGGCGACCGCTCCACGGTCCAGCCGGGAGCGATCAGGTCCAGCAGGGGCAGGCCCCGCCCGGATTCGGCCTGGTCGCTGTCCGGCTCCGTGGTGCTGCGCTGCGGCAGCAGGTCGGGGGCGGGGTCGTGCACGGCCACCGTGATGACGCCGTCGGCGAGGTACGCCTCCACCACCAGCGGCACGTGGGCGCCGAGGGCGCGCACGGCGTTGCCGACCAGCTCGGAGACGACCAGCTCGGCAGCGTCGACGGCGTCGCGGCCGACGCCGCGGACGGCGAGTACCGAAGCGGTCAGCCGGCGCACCGCACGCAGCGTGTCCGGGGATGTCGTGATCCAGGCGGTGACCCCGCCCGGGCGCCATCGGAGGTAGATCCCGGGTGTGGTCAGGTCCTCCGGGAGCGGGTACATGGTCCCGGTGCCGGAGGCCGTTGCGGCGCTCACCGCCGTCGGCCCTCGCGGGCGCGGCGGAGTGCTCCGTCCATGTCCGGGTCGCTGTCGCCCGGGCCACCGGGCGGCGCGGGGGATGTCATGATGTACAGCACGGTTTTCCTTCCTGATCTGTCCGGTTGGGCTGGAGCACCAGACGGCCCCGGGATGCAGGCCCCGGGGCCGTCGGTCGTTCGTCGTACGCTCCCCGCCGGCGCCGCCCCGGTAGATGGCGGCGGCGACGGGCGGCGCAGGAACCGTCGATGACTGGTGGATCCGGACTGACTCCACCGCCCGCCGCGCAGGGGCTGGGCGCGGCGGGCGACGTGGACGGCCCGGGCCGGGGACCCGCGGGCTCCACCCGGCCATAAAGACCAGGGGGAAGGGGGAAGAGGGGAGGCTGGGCGCGCGGCGACACCGCGGGCCAGCGGGAGACGTCGAACTGGGCAGGGGGAGGCGCGCCTTTGACGGCCTGGACCGCCTGATGATGGGCGGTCCAGGCCGTCAGGTGGCTGCTACTTCTGGTTGCCGCCGCATGTGCACGGCTCGTGCACCACCTTCCTGTACGGCTTGCCATCCGCGCCGACGCAGTTGTACGTCACGAGGCGGGGCGGGTGCCCACACGCACTCACGTGATCACCTCGGCGACCTCGTCGGTGGTGCGCGGAGTCGCTGGGGGCTCGCTGTGGAAGGTCAGCGGGCGGGTCATGTACAGGACCGGCTGACGCACGAGGCCGGGCATCTGTTCCGCGAGCGTGCGCCGCGCCCGCCGGCCGGCCTGCTCGGCGCGGTGGTCGCCGTCGGCCACCAGGGCGGCCACCAGCCGGTGGAATGCGGTGTCGGGGGTGAGTCTGGTGCTGGTTCCGGTCGGGGCGGGGCGTGTCATGATGTGTTGCACAGGTCCTCCAGTCAGGTCCTGGACAGCCCCGGGGGGTTCCAAGTCGCCGGGGCTGTCGCGGTTGTTCGAGCGGGTGTCCACCGCGCTCTCCACCGCCCACCGACCGACGCGAAGGCCGGGCGGCGGGCGACTGGGCAGCGCGATGCGAAGTGCTGGTGCGTCCCCGGCGGGGCAGCCCGGCCGGCGATCGGGTGTCGCGAAGAGCTAGGCACCGCCCGTCTGCGCGGGGCAGTCGTCGCCGCACAGGGCGTGATCGCCCTTGGCGTGTGCGGCCTCGCCTTCGTGCCGGTAACACGGCTCGTACAGGCAGCCGTCCGGGCTGCACGGCGTCGGTTTCCGCCCCTCACCCGCCTGCGCGGCGTGCGCCTCAACGGCTCTGCGGGTGGCGATGTAGTCGAGGGCGTTCTGCCACGGGTCGTTGCCGCTGGAGTGCTCGCCGATCACCTCGACCGGGGCGATCGCGTAGGCCAGGTTGTCCGCCACTTCGTGCAGGCGGTCACGCTCGTTGATGAGGGCGTCCTGCTCACGATCCTCCTGAGCGATCTGAGCACGCAGCGAGGTGATCTCGGCGCGGAGGCGCTCCACCTCGTTGATCAGTTGCGGCATGCGCTCACGGGCCGTGCTGACGAACTGCGCGTCAGCCTCGGTCTCAGCGCTGCGGAACAGGGCCCGGGGGCCGGAGTCGGTCTCGACGTAGACGATCGGTGCCCCGTCGGAGCCATCCGCGACCAGCCATGAGCCGGGAGTGGCGTCATCGGCTCGGCGGCGGATCCCGTCCAGGCGATCCGGCAATGGCCGGTCAGGGACAGATGGTGCAGAGGAAATGGTGGTAGGCATGTGATCTGCCCTTCTCCGTAGGGGTGGCGGGGGGGTCCGCGTAGGCCTCCCCTGCTCAGGCGGTGGGCCGTCGTCGGCTCGTACGAGCAGCCACGGCCCCGTCCAACCGCGGGTGGTTGGACGGGGCCGTGGACGTTCGTGCGGGGCGCGGGTCAGCGCGTTCGTCGTAGGTCGATGGCGTGCTACATGGCCAGGATCCGCTGTGCGGCCTTGAAGGCGGCGTATCCGCCGAGGCCGCCACGCGCGTACGCGGTGCGCAGCATCTCTGCGTGGGCGTGGGGGTCCTGCCCGTCCGGCGTTGTCGCCTCGCCCTTCTCCAGGGCCTCGATCGCTCCGTCGATGATCTGCTGCCGGTCCATCATGTTCCCCCTCGTAGTTACTTCGATCGGGCGGCGGGTGGCGAACTCTGGGCTGCCGCTCGTCGACGGACGCGGCAGCAGGGGCAGGCTGGGGCCGTTGATTCCGGGAACGGCACCGCGTAAGCCGCGTAGACGTTGAGAGTCGGCCCGCTTCACCGCTGCCTCGACAGGGGCCCATTCGTTCTCAGCGCGGCGCTGACGCCGGCGGCGTTCACGGCGGTGCCGCTGCTCTTCGTCGATGGTCCGGGCCAGTTGGCGAAGCGGTTCACGGTGTCGCTCCTGGGCGACGGTCACCGCCAGGCGCTGGCCGCGGGGGCAGGTCGCGTGGTCGCTGCACTCGGGGCACTGTTCGCGGTGGTCAACGTACGCCCGGCGTACCGTCTCCACGATGACCGCGGCCGACGGGACCACCCGGTGCACCGGGGGCGGGGGCTTCGGCAGCGGCTTGTAGAACTGCCGGGCGGCGCGGAGCTGGTCGGGCTGCGCGCCGTTGCGCAGCAGCCGGTCGACGGTGCGCTGCCACCGCTTGACGTCGACGTCGATGATGACGAGTTGGTTGGCGCCGCCGCAGCGCTGGTGCTTTTGGCCCTCGGGGACCCGGTCGGAGACGCAGTGATCGCGGATCTTGATCGTGGTTCTGCCCATCAGCCGGCGCCACGTCCGGCAGCCGGGGCAGACGATCGACTTCGCCTCGCCCACACGGATATTGAAGTCCTGCGGGTCCATGCTGCTGAGCAGCAGCGGCTCGCGACGGTTGGTGCGCCTCGTGCGAGTCCGGCCGGGGCGAGTACGGGCCATCGGATCCTCCTGGCAGCGGCAGAGCGGGTGGAGCAGGTGCTGCTTCCCTCTGCCCGCCAGGCCGGCCGGTCGCCCGGCGGCCTGGCGCACAGACAGCGCAGCACGCTGTTCCGAAGTGCGGGTGAGTGCTTCCTTATTCGGTACGGGTGCCTCGGCCGGGGGAGCGCGGGCTCAACCCCTTGCCGCCGCCGAAGCGGTGACATCCGCTGTGAACTTGCTAACCAACCTGACATGTCAGGTTGCCACGGGTACGACCGTAGTGGCCGTGCGTGACTCAGTCAATAGCTGACATGTCAGGTTGCGGGAAGGGTTGACAGCCGGACCTGCGAAGGCAGCGCAGCGCCCTCCGAGCGCGTGTAACGCAGCGACGCAACCAGAGTCAACCTGACTTGTCACCTTGTAAGGTGCTGGCATGACGAAGCCGCCTAGCTCCCGACGCGGGGACCGCAGATGGACGGTCGAAGAGGCTGCCAGCGACCTCGCCACACGGATTCGCGAGGGTGAGTTCCGTCGCCGTGATGTCACCTCGCCAGGCCGGCTGCCGCCAGCGGGCACTCTGGGGGAGCAGTACGGCCTCAGCAGGCAGGCCATGAACCACGTGATCGCGAAGTTGCGCGCCCTGGGCCTGGTGGAAACCCGTCCCGGCACCCGCGGCGCGCTAGTACGCGAGTGGGAGCCCGTCATCTTCATGCCCCAGCAAGAATTCGAAGCCCAGACCCGTCCGGACGCCGACCTGCTTACCCGCCTCGTCGAGGCCGCAGCCCGTGACGGCAAGTCCCGCATCGACTCCGTCACCGCCCAGCCGGCAGACGACCGCATCGCCGCCAAGCTCAGCCTGAAGCCAGGCGAGCACGTCGGAGTACGCCGGCGGACGAGCGTCGTCGACGGCGTACCCGCCCTCACCGACGACAGCTTCGTGCCGCTGCGCATCGTCGACGGAACCGACTGGATGAGCCCCGGGAACGTCGAGCGCGGCACCAACAAGGTGCTCGCCGAGCTGGGCCACGAACTCCTGCGCGCCGTAGACGAGCTAAGGCCGCGGTTCACGGACGCTGAAGAGAACCGCCGCCTCGCTCTCGGCAACTCTGTAAACGCCATAGAGATCGTCACTACCGGCTTCGACCGCGAGGACATGCCGGTCCAGGTGACCATGCTGACCCTGCCCGGCCCGCGCAACACCGTGGTGTACGAACGCCGCCGGCCGCTCCGCGAGGGCGGAGAGTGAAGGTCACCCGAGCCACTCCGGACGACCTCGAACGCCTCCAGCAGTTCCGACGCGATGCTGCCGCATGGCTCACCACTCGCGGGAGCGATCAGTGGTCCACCCCTTACCCGGAGGACCTCCTGCGCGCGAGCATCGCGTCTGGCGACGTCTTCCTCTTCCACGAGAACGACACCAGCGACCCCGTAGCCACGGTCACCCTGGACACCCTCGCGGACCCCGTCTTGTGGACGCCGGAGGAGATCCAGGATCCGGCGCTGTACGTCCACAAGCTCACCCTCACGAAGCCAGGCGGTGGCGGCGGCCTGGGCCGTAGGATCATCGACTGGTGCGGCGACACTGCCGCACAGGCTGGCGCCCACTGGCTGCGCCTGGATGCCTGGACCACCAACACGGCCCTGCACGCCTACTACCGCGCCCTGGGCTTCACCCACATCCGCACCGTGCATGACGAACGCGCCTACGGCTCCGGATGGGTAGCCCAGCGCCCCGCAACCCGGTGCGCCACCGGGATCCAAGGCCCGGACGCCTTTAGATCTCCGTGAATGGGACTGCATGAGCAGGGATCCGGCTTCCAGAGCTTGCGGTTCAGGGTCCGGGCCGACCGTACCCGCCGGGGACCTCAAGGCCGACCCGGACGGGTACTGCCCCCAGGCGGGCAGCATCCGCGCATTCTGACGGCCGGGGATCTGCGCAGCGCGAGATTCCAGCGCATCGCAACAGCCCAGGGCACTGGCGCATCGGCAGTACTTCGTCGCTACTACGACGAGCAGCACGTCGTTCCGACCGCCCCTGCCGTGTCGCGGCCGTCGAAGCTCGGAGGGGCGCGGTCATAAGGCTCACCACGACGGCCCAGGCGCTCCGGCTGCCTCAGGTCCCCGGCGCCAGCGGCTGCTGCTCGGCATCGCGTGCGTCAGGATTCGGAGCCTCTCGGGCGCCGGCTACGCCGGGCAGAAGGGGCGGTGCAGGTGGCTCGGCTGCAGCTTCGCAGACTCGGCGGGTGTCACGGGCCGCAGTGCTTCGAGCGCGGCGCACAGGGTGGGGTTGTCCGCGGCGGGGTCCCATCCACGGGGGATGGTCATTTTCAGCGCGGGCTTCTCGGGCGGGCCGACCCGCTGAGGGAGGCAGTCGACGACGGGCACCAGACGGTAGGTGAGGTCATGAATCAGGACGGGTTTCCCCGCACCAACAAGGTCGATGACCTCGCGGCGGGCGACGCGGCCGATCCGGTGAACGCAGCCGTGCGGCTTGGGCTTCGTGCCGACGATGACGAGGCCGTCGAGGTGCGGAGCCAGCTCCCTCCAGGCAGCGACGTAGCTGTCGCCGTCGGTGCCGGCGAGGGAGTTCTCGTAGGTGAGGATCTCGGCGCCACGCATCTGACTGGAGATCCATTTCAGGCGCTTCGGCCAGTGCGGCCGTCCGCTGACCATGGGCGGGACGCTGATGAACACCCTTACCGGCAGGCCGGGTTCGCGGTTGGCTGCGAGCTTCTGCATGGCGGCGATGTAGCCCCGCTGTCGAGCAGGAGTCGCGTAGCTGAGCGCTGGGCTCCCGGAGGACGTGGTGATGCCGGACATGGCCTCCATGATGCCTCGTCACCTCGGGCGCTCAAGACCACCTCAGGGATCAACGACCATGCACAGTTGCCGCCTGACGACACGTAAGGCACGCCTGCATCGCAAGAATCGCCTACCAGGTAGGGTGACCCCAGCAATGATCCAAATTTTAAGCGGCCCCCCGAGGGGAGCCGCTTATTGGCCCAAGACCCGTTGGCCCGGGTCGGAAGGCCAGCCGAGCCACCCTGTAAACACAGACAGGTGATCGACTTGAAGCTCAAGGGTACCTGCACCCTCCGACAGACGCACAACACCCCGCCGTGGGGCCAGCAGCGCTGCATGCGATCGCTGGCCGGTTCGGTGGGGTGTTTCGCGTTGCCGACGCCCGGCCCGCACCTCGGCGTTGAGGGGGTCGGATGAGATAGGTCTGGGGGGCGGCGGTCCGCCGCCCCGGGCTACTCAGCTACCAGGTGATTAGCGGTCACCTGGGCTAAGTGCCCATCTGCCACAGGAGGACGCCACATCCTCCGAAGGCCGCTCGCCGGTTACCCGCCGGCGGACGGTTTCGATCATTCGTTCGTTTCCCGCGAGCGAAGCGCCACTAGGGGGCTTCGTGCTGTCTGGGGAGCCCCCCGAGACAACGAGGTCTATTTTGCATGCCTCCGCGGTGGGGCGCCAGTTCTGGCGGTCCCGCGTATTGGAATTTCAGCCAGCCGACCGGCTCGTATGCCGGTTGGCTGTGTCCGATGTCACACGTTCGGGTGATGTCCCGGCCTCGGTGGACAGAAGCCGATCCCGTTTCTGCGTCACGTCTGCTAGCGGCGCTGTACCTGCTCGTGCCACGCACACTTCGCGGCATCTGCATCGTGTGCGGGCCCAGCGCGCCGCGGTAGTGGTGCGGTTGGGATGCGGGGGGCGGGGGTCAGGTGGGGGTCTCGGGCGGCGCGGCCGCTTTCTGTTCCACGAAGGTCCATTCGCCGCGGGGGGCGGAGACGGAGGTGCCGGGTGGGACGGTCAGCCACAGGGAGCCGTCGTCGGCGATGAGGAACAGCCCCTTCGCGTGCAGGGAGTGCACGCGCCTTCGGGTTTCCTCGGCTGTGGTGCCCATCTGTTCCGCGAGGGTGGCGCTCTTGCAGCGGGGGGGACCGCTGTCCCCGCGATCCCGCTGTCGCCGGCCGGGGTCAGCGGGATCGGCCCTGCGTGTGCTCAGGCCGCGAAGGGCCGTGCGATCGGGATGGTCCAGTGAGCGCGGCGGCGGCGGTGGCCGCTGGGGTGCGAACGCCGGGGCCGCGCCGGGGTGGCTCGCGCGGCCGTGGGGTTCCAGTGGCGGACGCGGGAGCGGTCTGGGAGGGGATGGACCCGCTGCTGCTGACCGACCGGATGCGGACCAGGTTGCGGGTCGCGGTGGGGGAGCTGCTGGCGGATCCGGCCCTGGACGGTGCGCCGGAAAGCGTGCAGGCCGCAGCGGTGGTGCTGATGGCGAAGACGAACGCGGCGGACCTCGCTGCCCTGGTGACGGCTCGGGAGTTGGGCCGGTGGCTGGGGATCTCGGACAGCGCCGTGCGGCACACCGTACGGCCGTGGCTGCAGCGCGGGGTGGTGTTCAGCGTCGACGAGGTGCCCCCGGGTTCGCGGCGGACCACGAGCATCCGCTGGGAGGTTCAGCGGCTGGTCGAGGCGCGCCGTCACGGCTCGGTGGATGACCCGTTGCGGCTGACGCGCCCGGAGCTGACGGCGCTGCTGCGCGTGTGTGAGGAGTTGTTCGCGCCGGGCTGGGGCAGCAGGCCGGGCGGGCTGCTTGTCCGCCGGATCGGTCACGACGCGGCGGGGGACCGGCTGGCGGCGCTGCTGGCGGTGCTGCACGGCCGGCCGGACGGGTCGGTGCCGATGTGCCCGGGGGCAGTGGACCGGCACGGCCGGGAGGCGGCGACGCTCGCGCGGCTGCTGGGCCAGGACAGCGCGGCCGGGGCGCGCAGGCTGGCGCGGCTGGAAGCGTACGAGGTTCTCGCCCGGCAGCCCGGGATGCGGGAGCGCCTGGTGGTACCGGCGGTCGCCCGTGCGTACCGGCGGATGCGGCAGGCGGCGCGGGCGGCGGGCCGGGTCCCCGGCCCGCGCGGCGTCGGAGGGTCCCGTGAGGCCGCCGAGGGTGGTGCGGCAACTGCAGGGGGGGATCAAAACCCGGCCCTGGCAGAGAAACTCCAGGTCAGCCGGGGTGACGAGGCGGTTCCTGAGGGTGGGGCATCTGCAGCCCTTCACGCTACCCACTCCACTGTGGGTCCAGAAATTCTTGAGAGTGCGGCTGATCTGTGGTTGTCCGGCGCAGCCGCGTGCGGGCCCGGTGATCTGCCGGGATGCGCGCGTGTACGCGAGGACCAGCTTCCCGCCGACGCCCCGTCCGGTTCATCGCCGCAGGTGGTCGACGGCGCAGGTGGCCCGCTGCGCGGGGAAGAGCCGAACGAGGCCATCACGGGGCTGACCAGGGCTGCGGACCCGCTGCCGCCGGGCGGCTCCGGGGGAGAGCTCATCCGCGACGCCGGGGCACGGCCGGCCCCTGGCCAGGTCGCAAACCGCCGGCTACGGGAGGGGGTTCCCCGCCCGCCTGATGATCTTGCTTGGGTGTTCGGGCCGGTGATGTACCTGTGGGAGCGGCTGGACCGCGGCGGTGCCCGGGCGGTGGTGGTCACGGCGGCTCGGCGGGAGCTCCGGCTGCTGGCCGGGATCGGTGAGAGGGTCGACCCGGCGGCGGGCGGGCAGTTGCTCGCCGAGCGGTTGGCGCGGCGGTGGCGGGAGCAGCGGGAGCCGGTGAACGATCCGGTCGGCTGGCTCCTGGGCCGCGGGCTGGTGCGCCGGCCGACCTGCAGCGACATCCGCTGCGACGACGGGATGCGGATGGATACCGGCCGGGGATGCCCGCTCTGCGAGCGGAAGGTCACGGACCGGCGCGGTGACCGGCACCGGATCGCCCAGGAGGTGGCCGCTGCGCTGCCTGATGCGACGCCGCGGGAGTGGTGGGTGGCGTTCGAGCAGCAGTTGCGCCGGTTCGTCGAGGAGCAGCTCGCCGGGGAGCAGGCGCGTCGCGAGCAGGCCGCCGCCGAACGGCGGCTGCGCGAGCAGGAAGAAGCCCGGCGCCTAGAGCTTGCGGCGGCGGCCGACGCCGCGCGGCAGGCGCAGCCGTGCACCGGCTGCGGGCGTGCGGCTTCGGCCGGGTGGTGTGCGGTGTGCGAGCAGCAGCGCGCCTGCCGGGAGGCCATCGACACCGCGGCCGTGACCGCGGCCGCCGCATGGGCCGTGCTGGATGACCCCGCCGGCGTCGACGCGATCGTTGAGCACGCCGAGGCCGAGGTGACAGGCGAGGTCGAGCGGCAGCAGACCGCCGCGCGGGCTAAGGGAGCGGTACCGGAGACGCTGGCGGTGCTGGCCAAGCTGACCGCGCAGACCGCCGCCGACGGCTGGGCGCGCGACGCGGTCGAGCACCTGCAGCGCACGGACCAGGCCGTCCGGGAAGGCGAGCTCGCGTATGCCGCGGCCATGCGCAGCATCCACCTCCGCTCCAACCGCGAGGTCGCGCTGCGGGAGGCCGCCACCGCGGCCGCGGCGGCCCGCCGGCGGGCCGCCGAGCTGCTGCTCAAGGAGCGGATCGCCGTGCTGCGGGCCCGCCGCAGCGTCACGGCCGGCGCTCCTGTTGTGTCTGCGGCGGGCACCGGTGGTGGCGGGGTGATGGCCTGTCCCGGCTGGAGCGCTGACGCCGTGTCGGAGACGTACGCGCGCGGTGCTGACCGGGTCCGGGCCGCAATGCGCGCCGCCGAGCACGGGTAGGGCCCGGCGGTGCCGCCGCACAGGGAACCGTCCAGGGGACTGGGCGCGGATCTGGTGGTGCACCAGGCCCCGGACAGCAGAGGTATTCCTGGCAGGGTTCTGTTCCGTATACTCGCGCCATGGCTGACACGACAGTGAAGATCAGTACCGAGACGCGGGACCGGCTGCAGGCGCTCGCCGCCTCCCGGGGGATGAGTATCCGGAGCCTGGTCGAGCAACTCGCCGCGGAGGCGGAGACACAGCAAGCCCTGGGCCGGGCGACGGAGGCGTTCCGTGCCGCCGTGGAACGGCCCGGCTTCGCCGACGGCTTCGACCGCGACTTCGGCGCGCCTGCGCCCAGTACCTCGCGGGCGGCTTGATCCGTGGAACTACTGATCGACCACCGGTGGCTGCTGGACCGGCAGGAGGACCTGCTCGGCAAGGAACTGGGGGTGACCGACTACTCGGGGTTCGTGGCCGCGGTGGCGCGGCACCGGGTGAACACCCCGCGGCTGGGCGTCGACCCCGATGCGTACTGGCGGGCCGCCGCCCTGCTGGACTCGCTCGTGCTGCTGCGGCCGCTGCCGGCCCGCACCGAGTTCTTCGCGTACGGCGTCACCGTGGCGTACATCGAGGCCTCGGGGGAGAACGTGGAGGCGTCGTACGAGCAGTGGCGGGATCTGATCAACGATATCCGGGCGCTGCGGCTGGACGTGTACGACATCGCGGACCGGCTGCGGTCCTGGCGGACCGGGACGGGGCCACGGGCGCGGTGAGGACGCGGCGGCCCGCCCCGGGGGGTAGGCCGCCAGCAGATCGGCGTACCCGGACGAGCGGACCCGCGGTTCACGACGATCTGGTCCAGTGAATCCGACAGTTCGAGATGTCGTTCGATGCCGGGAGCCAGGCACGGCACTGATGCCTCAGACAGCGAGCAGAACCTGCATCCACTGGGCTTCGCGTTGTTCGATGTATTCGGCGTCGTTTCGCCAGGCGTCACCGTGGCCTTCAGCCCACAGCCTTGCCCAGGGTTGGGCTCCTTGGGCTGCCTGGTCGCGCAGGAAGTCGTGCATGGAACGCGTGCGGCGCCCCAGCACAGGGACCAACCGACGACGCTCGGACTCGGCGAGACCGTAGGCGTCGGCGAAGACTCGCAGTCGGTCCGCCGCGTCCGGGCTCTGCCAGTCCGGATGCGCGGACAGCGGGATGAACCCGTGAAGGGCATATGCGACATCCCACAGGCGCGAGCCGGGACCTGCAGCGTCCCAGTCGATGAAGGCCCACCGCGCCTCACCTGCGACCACGAGGTTCCAGGGGGCCAAGTCGTTATGGGCGATGATCTCACTGTCCTCAGCGGGGATCAGCGTCTGCCACTGCGCATCGGACGGCGGCGTGAAGTCCTGCACGGCGTCGTGGAAGTCCCGGATCAGCCGTGCAACGCGCGCCAGTCGTCGAGCGGGTTCCATCAGTGAGAACCGGTCGGGCCAGACCACATCTCCGGGCATGAAGGTCAGGACCTCGCGTCCCTGATCGTCGATGCCGAGTGGGCGAGGCGCCGCGCCGAATCCCGCCTCATGCAGGTGGGCAAGCAGGGCATGCACAGCGGGAGTCCATGGTCCGGCCGGACGGCGAACTGTGTCCCCAACGCGAACGACACCATCGCTGACGTTGCCGCCGGACAGAGGCTCTTCATCATCGTGCCGCATCGAACCAGTGTGTCGGAGCAGCCCGTCATGATCACCCCATTAAGGGGGAGCGTGAGAGTCGGGACGGAGGTTAAAGGACAAGCTGAGTGGCTGTTTCGAACCCTTCCTCCATAGCGGCAGATGCGCTGCTGTGGGTCTGCAACACTGATCCGTAGCGGTGCCGTGCTCGTTACCTCCTGAAGTGACCGTCGTGTGGCAGCATGACTGGTCATGAAAGAGGTGACGTTGGAAGCCTTTGTGCCCTCCCCGCCGCTAACACACCCGGACGACATCGTTCCTGGTGATGACCCCCGCTTGTCACTGCTTCCCGACGAGATTGAGGCGGTGAAGGGGATTGCTCTGCGGCGTGTGCCGAGCATCGTGACCATACTCCATCAAGACATGGCCTTTCGCCTTGCGGAGCTTGCGCCCATCCCGGTAGAGGGCGATGCGCGAGCCGTGTGGCTGCGCCGGCTCGACGCAGCGACACACGAGGTGTGGATCAATTTGACCGCCGAGAGGCGGCTGTACCGGAAGTTGGCAAATTCCTATGAGACCTGCGACTGGAAGATGCTGCTATTCTCGCTCACGGGTAATCCATGGGAAGAGGAATTCCCCGGATATCTGCCGCGCGCGGAGTACGAAACGCTGCAGGCGATTAGGAACGCCTACCAGCAGCGGAAGGACGCTACTCTGCGGGAGGTCGCAGGCCTCTTCAAGAGGCATCAGAACTCGACTGATCCCTCACCCTCAGCGAGAGACATCGCTGACGTCTTGCACTCTTCATCGGGTCCCTGAGCCGACCCCGGTGTGCGAATACTTCTCGCGCAGCAGACGGCGCCTTTTCGCTACGCACTCGCTCACTTGCTGGAGACGGGGCCACCGGCCGCAAGCCCCGCACGCCGAGCTGCCGGACCCGTGGGCGCTCCGCGTCGACAGGCCGTAGCCGCGGGCCCGGCCACGGTCACCGCCGCGGGCTCGACGGCTTGAACTCACCCGACCAGCAGCGCGGTGGCGACCGCGCCGCGGCACCGCGAGCGCGGGTGCCGCGGTGCCGTGCCGAGGACGACAGGAGGCATCCGTCCGGGTGGCCCGGCCCCAAGGACCGCGGCGCCTCATCCGTTGGCTCGTTGAACGAAGCATGAGCAAGCAGCAGAAAGGGCGTCGGCACCGCACGGTCAACCGCACGCCCCGCCCCGCGGCCCCGGCACCGTCCGCCGGCGCGAGCCGAGCCGCATCGTGCAACAGCAAGCTGTTGCCGCCCAGCATGCCGAACCGGTCGACGCCTGAGCCTGTGACGCCGAAGTGATCCACGCAGCTCGGCCGCTCTGGGCTACCACCTAGACCGTTGAACGCCTCGATACGACGCCGCCGGCAGCAGGCGACGGCACTCCGACCGGCAGTTGACCCGACGAGCCGTGGGCGCGGCAGAATCGGGATGGTGGGGACGGACATCCGGGGATTCGTGGAGTGTCGCACGTGGGGTCCTGGCCTGGCCGTCGGGGAGACGGCGTGGTATCCGGCCATCGAGCTGTCGATGCTGGGCGTGACCAGGGACTATGAGGCTTTCGCCTGCCTGTTCGGCGTCCGGGACCTCAGTGGCCACTGGCGGCCGGTCAGTTCCGGCCGGGGCCTGCCCGCCGACGTGTCGGAGGAGGTCCGCACGAAGCACGCGTCGTGGGGTGAGGCCGCGTTCGGCGCCACCTGGCTGGATTGGAACGAAGTCCTCGCCATCGACTGGGACGAGCCGGCGATCCCCCGGGCAACCACCGTCGCCCGCTACCGCCGACTGCCGGACGGCGCACTGGAGTTGCGGCACCGGGACGACTGGAGCCGCGGGTTCGCGCGGGCCAGCGGCATCGACACCCGGGCCGTCGATCCGGACCGCGTCGGTGAGCTGTGGGACGAGGGCACGGAATGGGATGTCGGCACCTTGGTCTTCCGCGTCGAACGCGCACGGCGGCGCGATGCCGTACCCGCCGACGGCTTGTGGCAGCCGGTGTGGACCGTCATGCGCACCCTCGCCGATGTCCACGGCGACCGGAACGTCCGCCTGGCCGTGTGGTTCGAGGAGTAGCCCCGAGTACCACGGCTTCATGCCTGAGGCGGGTGGGATGGGCTCGGTGACCGCGAACCGGGCCGCCCCGGTCAAGCGATGCTCACGGCTACGCCTGGGACGCTCGGCCTGAAAGCGTCTGTACACCGGGCGGCTCACACCGCCCAGCACAGCGCCACGCCTACGAGGGAGGGCCGGGATCGATCGGGGTGATCGGGGTGGTGTCGTACAGGCCGGGTTCCAGGGACAGCACGGGCCTGCCGTCCGGCCAGGGACCCGAGGGCAGGCTCATGGCGACAGCCTGGCCGATCCGCCAGTCGCGGGACACGGCCCCGGCTGCGAGCGCCTCGTCCGCGCCGAACGGTTCGATGGTGAACAGCTCACGCGAGCGGATGTAATCCCCGACGCCGCGGCGGTCGCGTTGGGCGGCGTACAGCGACAGCGCCGGCACATGCAGACTGCCGTGCCCGCGGCCGGCTTCGACGTACAGCCCGAGCAGAACGGGGTGGGCCTGGTGCAGAGCGAGCAGCGCCGTGTGGTCCAGGACGACGGCGACGTTCACGCAGCAGCGCCCCGCTGTCCGGCACCGGGGTGAGCAGCGATGCGCTCCCACAGCGCCCGGCCGGCGGCCTGGTCCTCCGGTGTCACGGTGACCCCGAGCGTCGACTCCAGGTCCGCCTTGGCCCGGTGAGCTCGCTCTTCCAGTTCCGCTTCGGTCAGCGTCGCGCCAGCCAGTTCCTCGACCAGCTCACCCATCGTCATGCCCCGCTCGGCGGCCAGCTTCCGTAGCCGGTCGCGGGTCGCCCTGGTCGTCTGGATCGTCGTGTTATCCGTCGCCATAGTGACACTATAGTGCCGCGTCGGGGGTCTGGTCTCGCCCTTGGTACTCCGGGCTCGTGCGGTGACCGGTTCAGCGGCGGGCGCGGAGTGCGGCTTTGTAGCTGGTGGCGGGGTTGGGGGCGTGGCCGGGGACGGGTTGCCAGTCCTCCAGCCAGAAGGTGTAGGGGTACCAGTGGCCGGAGGGGCTGTGGCGGAGCTGGACGCGGGCGGCGGCGTCGGTGAGCCGGTGGTGGTCGCGCTCCAGCGGGGCGGTGGGGGCGGGGCGCAGCGGTTGGATCGCCTGCTCGGCGGCGGCCAGGACGTCGGGGTCGGTGGGCTGGTCGTAGGCGGTGACGTAGGCGCCCTCGGGGCCGCCGTGCTGGAACGCGACGATGAGATGGCGTAGCTGGCGGCCGGTCAGGTGGAAGCGGCCGGCGGCTTCGGTGGCGGCGTCGGCGGGCAGCCCGGTGTCGTAGGTGGCGAGCAGCCGTACGGCGTCGATGAGCGGATCGCCGTGCTCGCCCGGGGGCGCGGCGGGGTCGTCGAGGAGGGCCGCGGCGCGGGCGGCGGCGTCCTCGGCGAGCAGCCGCAGGGCCGGTGCCGGCGGTGCGGGGGAGGGGGGTTCGTCGAGTTCGGTGAGCAGCGGGCGCCGGACCGGCGGCGCGAGCTTCGGCGGCGGCCGGTGTCCGTTGGCGGCCCAGTTGTCGAAGACCTGCTGCGCCGGCACACCCGCGGTCGCCTCCCCGGTGATGCTGTCGACCGCTACGGGCGGCTGCCCGGCGGGGTGTTCCGCGGCGGCGGGGGGCGGGGCCGACGGCTCGGTGGTGCTCGGCGCAGAGGGCGGTTCGAGAGCTCCGGGTACGAGGGCGTGGGCGGCCAGGCGCACTTGGGTGCGGAAGCGGCGCTGGGTGCGGCCGCGGTAGGTGAGCAGAACGCCGGGGGTGGTCTTCGCGTGTTCGGCCAGGGCGTAGCCGAGGGCGGCGGTGTGGGCGCAGCGGCCGGCGCTCGGGCAGGTGCAGTTGACGGTGAGCTGGTCGGCTTGGGGGAGGAGCGGCACGCCCCCGGTGCGGCTCGGATCAGCGAGCGGTGCGGGGAGTCGGCCGTCGAGGACCTCCTCGGCCAGCTTCGTCCCGGCGAGCGCCGTGGCCGCCTGCTGCCATTGGGTGGGGGTCAGGGTCGGGGTGCTGAGTGTGGGGCGGATGACTGAGGTGGAGGTGGGCAGGGAGATGCGGGTCGAGGCCAGCGAGGCGTGGACGGTGGGCCGTTCGAGCGCGCCGGAGGCTAGCAAGGCGCGTCCGGCGGTGAGGAGTTCGCGGTCGGTGACGAACTGCTCGAAGGCCGTGGTGAAGGCCGCGGCCCAGCCATCGTCGGTGCGCGGGGTGCCGGCGGCGGAGGGCAGGGCCATCAGGACAGGCTCCCCAAAGAGATGAGGTCGGCGAGTTCGGTGTCGGTGAGGTCGCCCAGTGCCGCTTCGCCGGTGGTGAGCACGGCCTGGCCCAGGGCACGTTTCGCGGCCAGCAGCGCGGCGATCCGGTCCTCGACGGTGTTCTCGGTGGCGAGCTGGTGGACGTTGACGGTGTGCCGCTGGCCGATGCGGTGGGCGCGGTCGGTGGCCTGGTCCTCGATGGCGGGGTTCCAGGGGCGGTCGTAGTGGATGACGTGGCTGGCGCGGGTGAGGTTCAGCCCGGTGCCGCCGGCCCGGATGGACAGCACGAAACAGCGGCTGCGGCCCGACTGGAAGGCGTCGATCATCGCGGTGCGCTGCGCGGTGGGTGTCTTACCCCGCAGGAACAGCGGGTCGTGGCCGCGGGCCGTCAGGTGCGCGGTGAGCAGCTCGCCCATCTCGACGTAGCTGGTGAAGATCAGAGCGGCCTCGTCGCGGGCGGTGATGGCGGCCATGAGTTCGTCCAGGGCCGTCAGCTTCGCGGAGCGCGCGGCGAACCGGGCCGCGCCGCCGGGGCCGGGGTGGGGCTGCTTGGTGTAGTGGTCGGGGTGGTTGCAGATCTGCCGCAGCGCGGTGAGGAGCTTGACGACCAGGCCGCGGCGGGCGATGCCGGACGCGTCCGCGATAGCGGCCATAGTCTCGCGCGCGGCCGCCTCATACAGGCCGGTCTGCTCGGGGGTGAGCTGCACGATCCGCTCGTGGAGCAGCTTGTCGGGCAACTCGGGGGCGATCGCCGGGTCGGACTTGGACCGGCGCAGCACGAACGGTGCGGTCAGCGCGGCGAGCTGGCGGGCGGCGGCGCTCGCGGTGTCCTTCTCGGCGGCGCGGGCGTAGCGGGTCCGGAAGCCGGCGGGGGTGCCGAACAGGCCCGGGTTCGTCCAGTCCAGCAGAGCCCACAGGTCGCCAAGGCCGTTCTCCACCGGCGTGCCGGTGATCGCCACGCGGGTGGCGGCGGGAAGCTCGCGCAGCCGGCGGGCGGCTGCGGTGCGCGGGTTCTTCGCGTGCTGCGCCTCATCAGCGAGCACCAGGTCCCAGCCGGTGCCGGTCAGCGTCGCAGCGTCGCGCTGCAGGAGCTGATAGGTGGTGATCACCATGGTGTCGGGGGTGAGGCCGTCAAGGGTGCGGCCGGGGCCGTGGTAGCGGATCACGGGGGTGGTGGGGGAGAAGCGGGCGATCTCCCTGGCCCAGTTGGTGACCAGGGAGGCGGGGCACACCACCAGCGTCGGCCGGTCGGCGGCGGGGCGGCGGTGGAGGTGCAGCGCGATCGCCGTGATCGTTTTGCCCAGGCCCATGTCGTCGGCGAGGACCGCGCCGAACCCGAGATCGGTGAGGCTCGCCAGCCACGCCAGCCCGCGGTGCTGGTAGTCCCGCAGCTCGGCCTTCAGCCCCGCCGGTACAGGCACCGTACGAGCCTGGCCGGTGCGCAGTTGGTCGAGGGTGGAGGCCAGTTGCCCTTCGGCGCGGCAGGGATAGCTGTGTCCGTCGACGGTGACGGTGCCGGTCAGCGCGGCGGCCAGGGCCTGCGGCGCCGACAGGCCGTCCAGACCGGTGTGGCGGGCGCGGGCGGCGGTCGCCTGGTCGACCAGCATCCACCGGCCGCGCATGCGGATCAGCGGCCGGGCGGCCTCGGCGAGCCGGTTCAGCTCTTCCTCGTCGAGCGCCACCCCGTCGATCGCCATCTGCCAGCGGAAGTCGATGAGCTGGTCGAGACCGAGGCGGCCGTCGATCGTGGTGTGGGTGCCGACGACGGTGCCGCAGGTGATCGCACGGCCCAGGCCCTTCGGCCAGCGCACCGTCAGGCGCCGTGCGACCAGCTCGTCCACCGTGTCCTCGTCGAGCAGCCCGGCCGCCTCCCCCAAGGTGAGGTCCAGCCGGTTCGGTACCGGGGCGGCGGCGAGCCGGGCCAGCGGCGCCCAGGCCTCGGCCGCCTGGCGCAGCATCCGCCGCACCCGCGCCGTCTCCCCGGGATCAACGCCCGGGGCGCCGGCCGGCACCGCAGGCCCGTCCCATCTGTGCCGCACGAGGAGCTCGACGCCGAGGAGCCCGTCCCAGACCCCCTCCTCGTCGCCCGGCAGCACCACCGCCAGGACCAGTTCGGGCGGCGGCCCGGACTCCAGCGCGTCGGCCACCCGGTCGCACCACGGCTGCAGCACGTGCGCCGGCCGGGGGGCGGCGGCGTACGCCGTGTCGCCGAACAGCGCGGCGGCGCCGGAGGAGCGGCCGAGTGCGTCGGCCAGGTCGTTCCACAGCCCGGCCACCGCGTCAGCGGCGGCCGGGACCGTCAGCGCCCCGCGGTCGAGGAGCACGTTATGCGCCTGCGGCGGCAGCGCCGCGGCCATCCGCGCAACTTCCCCGGCCGGCGCCCGCAGCAGCCACCGGTCACACCCGTCCTGGCCCAGCCCCGGGACCAGGCCCCCGGCCGCGATCAGCTCCAGGCCGCGGCGTGCAACCGCCCGCCACGCGACCGCCGACGGGTGCATCCCCTCCACCGGCGCCGACAGCAGCAACCGGCCCGCTACGAGGACCTCGTCGAGCTCCCACCCGGCAAGTGCCGCCGCCCGCACCCCGTGCTGCGGGCCGTCGACGGCAAGATCCCACCGCGCGGGCCGCAGCGGCGGCGCCGCGTGCGCGCCGGGCGACGCGCCTTCCGGCCGGTACAGCAGCATGCGCCCGGGCCCGCCGCCGGTGCCCGGACGGTAGGTGACCGCGCATCCGCCCGCTACCGCCTCCGCGGCCGCCGCCATCCCCGCCACCGTCTCCACCGCCGGCGCGGGCCGCACGCCTGGCACCGGACTCACCGCTGGCGCCGGGGCAGGGCGCGGTGCCGGGGCCGGCGGGGCTTCGCCGCCCGTACGGGCGGACACAGCGCGCCGTGAGGCAGGCACGCGATCCGGTGACGGAGCCGACAGCGCGGCCCCCTCCGGCGCCTGCCGCCGTAAACCCGCCGCGGACAGCGCGGACTGCAGCCGCGGCTGCAGTTTGTTCAGCAGCGCCGCCGAGGCCTGAACCCGGGCGTCGGCCTTCGACTTCCCCCGCCCGTGCGCGGTGACCACTTCTTCGCCGTCCACGCGGCAACTGGCCTCGCAGGAGAAGCCGGCGTGCCCTGCTTTGCTGCGCGGGGGAAGCCCTGTGACCTCCCACAACGGATCCGTGATGATCTCCCGCATCTTCAGCTCGTTGATCACCTGCAGCGGGTTCTTCCCGGATGTCAGGTCCACAGGGCGTGGCGGGGAATCCGGCTCGTCGGCAACCTGCGGCGCCGGCTCCTCCAACCCCAGCAGCCGGGCCAGCACGGAGGCCGCCGCGTTGTGGCGGGCGGTCTTCCGGCCCCGGGCCACCTGCGGGCCCCCGGTGACCAGCCGCCCGCCAGCCTGCCACTCCGCGACCACGGTGTGCTGCCCCGAGGCGGCGTCGAAATCATCCCGCGTGTAGCGCAGCGGCCCGCCCCCGCCACTGTCCGCCAGCCGCGCCAGCAATCCGGCCGGCGCGCCGCGGATGCGCGCGACGTCGGCGAGCACAGCCTGCTGCACGCGAGTCCACCCCGGGCCGGTCGCTGCGCACAGCACGAGCCGCTGGTGCGTGGCGTTCAACTGCGCGCGCTCCGCCCGGCCCAGCAGTTCCGTCTCCAACTGCGGCCCCGGCTCCGCCTCTTGAAGGCGCCGCTGCAGCAACGCGGAGAACGCCTCGACGCCCAGCCCGGGACCGCCGCGCCCGCCGGCCCGCGGCAAGGGCAGCGCAGAGGTCCCGCGGCTCAGCGGATCCGCCACGCCCGCGAGGTGCGCTAGCAGGCTCAAGGATGCCCGCTCGCGCGCCTCGCGCTTCGACCGGCCACGTCGCGTCGGACCCTGCACCTCCCAGCCCGGCAGACCGATCCGCGCGCAGGCCTCGAACACCGCTGCCGTCGAAGCGACGTCCACCTCGCGGAACGCCAGGGCCGGCCACCGCTCCAACTGCGTGTGCAGCGTCAGGATCTCGCGGGCGAGGGGAATCCGCTCCGCCACCGTGCCGGTCAGGACCGCCTCGCGCAACGAGCGCCAGTGGCGGTCGCCGTCGCCGACGACCAAGAGCACCAGTCGCAACTGGCGGGTCGACAACTCACCGGCTTCGGCCTGGCCTCGCACCTGGTGCACCAGGGCCGCATCAGGCCCGGCCAGCACCGCTTCCTGCAGCGTGCCGTCCAGGACGGTTGCCGCGCCTGGCGTGCCGGGCGCATGCGCCGCGTCCGGCTCCAGGCTGATCATCTGACCGGGGCGAGGCTGTACTGCCAAGATCAACTCCCTCTGACGCCGTCCCGCACGCATTCTCCAACGGCACGCTGACACCGCCCTCGACGGCACGCTGCGACTCCAACGAACGGCTGGCCTTCGGCCGCAGCAACGAGCGCGGCCTCACGGGCGGCACGGTCCGGTATCACCGCACGCTGGAGGAAGGACGAGGTCGTCGACGACGGCATGGTGCCCTGCTGGCGTCTGTCCGCCCTGACGCCCCGCCGGGCCCCCGGCCGAGCACGGCGACCCGCTCATCGACGCCGTACGGCTGCTAGCCACCTACGACACCGGGCTGCCCACCGACGCCGCCACCAAAGCCGCCGACCGCTTCCACCTCACCGGCCGCCAGCGCCTGGTGCTGCTCGTGCTCGTCGACGACACCGGCAAAGTCGCCGAGGCCCACTCCTCAGCGACGATCAACCCAAGGCGTACCGCCGAGCCGACTTCCCGCGCGTAGCCGCACCGCCTTCACCCCGACCTTCGCCCACGGCAGCACCTGCTACGGCACAGACATCGCCCACTACGTAGACGCTGCCCAGGACACCCTCCCACCTGACCGACGCCCGCCGACCTGGCCAACCCCGGGTACACCCCGGCAGCAGTACCGGGGGGATGCACCTCACGGCTTGCTCATTACGGTCGCCTCGCTTACCTGCGGTAGGCCCCATCCGGGGGCAACTGCCCAGGGAGGGCCCTCCGGGGCCCGACCGGTCAAGCGCGCAGGCCGCGAAGCGGTCGAGCACTTGAGGGCAGGCGGCAGCGCGGCAGGTCCAGCGCTGCCGGGGCGCTGGCGAGGGGTTCGGGGGCGAGGAGCCCCCGACGCCGCCCGCAGGGCGGCGGTTCGGCCCCCTGGGGCCGACGAGACGCTGCCGCAGCCCGTGGGTGCTTCTGGACCCTGTATAGAGAGGAGATTGGTGTTTGCGCAGGTCAGGCGCTGTATGGAGTGGACGAAAGCGTGATTGGAGTTACGGATTTGCTCACTGCGATTGCCTATAGGCAACTGGTTGCTGGGGTTGGAGCGCGACACGTTGCCGACGTGACTTGCCTATAGGCAATCGGTGAGTAGGGTGGTGACACTCCGGTTGCCTATAGGCAACCGGGTGACGTGGAGAGGAGGGAAATGGAGCGACGGAGGCCAGCACGGCACAGCGTGGCGGACGTACGGACGGGCGAAGTCCTGCAACTGGAGCTGTTGGGCGAAGACGCGCTGGGCGCGCTCAGCAAGCCGCCTGTTGCAGTGCGATACGACTGGCGGCCCTACCCGGGGCGGCACGTCAACGTAGCGAAAGCGCTGATGGCGCGGGTCTGGCACAAGGACAGCGGCTACACCCAGAACGACCGGGACATTCTCGGCTTCTTCCTGGCGCACGCACCGGAAGCCAGCGACCCGCTGCGCATGACGTTCAAGGAGATCAGTCAGCTCCTGGGTCTCCGGCAGGACACCGTACGCAAGTCGGTTGAGCGCCTGCACGCTGGCGGCCTGCTGCTGGAGAAGGAGAAGATCGGCCGGGTCCGGTTCTTCGCGGTGAACCCCAGGGCCGCCTTCGACGGCTCGGCGACCTCCCAGGTGGAAGCCACGAAGGTCGCGCGCCACCCGGTGGTCCCCGCGCCGGCCGCGCCCAGAAGGAAGTCGACAAGGAAGGCATCGTGACCTCTCCCGCTGATGAGCAGATGGAACTGCCGGTCACGGCCGCGCTGATGCACGAGATGCTTACGCAGACCGCCGAGCGGCCCGGTGCGGACTTCCGCGTGCTGACGTACTACGTGACCGCGGCCCCGCTGGGGAACACGATCCGGCGGACCGCCAAGGAGATCGCGCAGGAGCTGAAGCTTTCACCCGGCAGCGTGTCGAAGAGCATCAAGCGCCTGCTCGTCGACGGATGGCTGCAGGTCGCGTACACCGTGGGCAGCGTGAGCTTCTACAAGGCCGGGCCGAAGGTGATGAACCTGGCGGTGGCCGACATCGAGGACTTGCCGCTGGCTCAGGTGCACCACCTGCCGGTGCCCGCAGCTACCGACGCCGAGTAGTCCTGCGCAGACCGCATCCGCGTCCGTCACGCTTCGGCCACTGTCAGTGTGTTCGAGGCATCGTCGGCCGGTGGCTCGGCGCCGAGAGGCCACCCCCGTCGACATCGTCGACCAGGACGACGAGCAGCTCGCGCTCGACGCCCTGCCGACGTCCTGAGCTTGTTCTTTTTCTTCCACCCTCGAACGGCGGCTCGAACTGCGTCGCTCACCTGGGCATTCGTCGGACGTGAGGGCGGCCTTCGCTTGATCCTGTGCTCCGTCACAGAGATACGGGATCAACCGAAGGCCGTTGTCATGAGTGTGGTGTGCCGCGATGTCCGGCGTGAAGCGTTCGCGGAAGCGTCACGCTTCCGGGGCGAGTTCTACGAGTGTCCGACTGCCCGGCGGGATGAGTTGTTCGAACTCACCGACGCGCTGCTGTGTGTCGACGGGCCGGTCACCTCGCCGGTGGATCTGACGATGGTGCCCGAGCACCGGCGTGGGCACGGCGCGTTGTACGGAGCTCTCAACAGGGGCGGGATCGACGTTGAGAGGCTGCGGACCCTGCTCGCCGGGCTGCCGTTGCCCCGGTTCGAGAGCGGGCGCCTGGTGCTGGCGGTCGACGTGTCGCCGTGGCTGCGCTCGGACGCGCCGTGCTCGGCAGACCGGTTGTTCTGCCACGTCTATGGCCGGGCGAAGTCCGCGTCCCAGTTCATCCCGGGCTGGCCGTACTCCTTCGTCGCCGTCCTCGAACCGGGAGCCACCTCGTGGACATCGATCCTGGACGTGGTCCGGCTCGGGCCCGAAGACGATGCGACCGCCGTCACCGCCGCCCAGCTCCGTGCCGTGGCCGAGCGGCTCATCTCAGCTGGCCAGTGGACGCCCGGTGACCCGGACATCACGATCGTCATGGACGCGGGTTACGACGTCACCCGCCTGGCCTGGGTCCTGCGGGATCTTCCTGTCGAGCTGGTCGGACGGATCCGCAGTGACCGGGTGATGCGGCTGCCGAAGCCCTCGCCCGAGGAGTACTCCCTGGCCTATCCCCAGGGCGGGCGACCGCCGAAGCACGGCAAGGAGTTCCGCTTCGCTAAACCCGAGACCTGGCCCGAGGCGGCGATCACCACCATCACCGACACCGCCAACTACGGCAAGGCCGAAGCCCAGGCATGGGACCGGGTCCACCCGAGGCTGACCCACCGTTCGGCCTGGCTGGAGCACGACGGTGAACTTGAGCTGCACCCTGTTTCGTAGCGTCCCTGAAGCCAGGTCTATGATCTTGGCGTAAGGAGACACACGAGCAAGTGCCAGCACCACGGAAGTACCCCGACGAGCTCCGCGAGCGCGCCGTCCGCGAGGTCCGCACCAGCGGACGCCCAGTCGCGCACGTCGCGAAGGACCTGGGCATCCATAAGGAAGCCCTGCGGCTGTGGGTCCGCCAGGCCGAGGCGGACGGCGGTGACCGCGACGACCGTCCGACCACGGCCGAGCGCGAGGAGCTGAAACAACTCCGCAAGGAGAACGCCGAGTTGAGG
>NZ_VISV01000033.1:0-35547 GCF_007827615.1 Streptomyces sp. CNZ287
GCATCGATTACTTGGCACACTGTTGAGTTCTCAAAGAACGGACACTACCTTCAAAACCCTTCCGGGCCTCTCCGGGCGTTTCCCTTCGGTGTTCCGAACCTTACCAGACCTTTTCCGGTGCGAATTCCCGCTCCGGGCCTGCTAGTTCAGAGAGTGCTCTGTCGCGGAGTCGTCGTGCCCTCCTGCTCGAGCGACGTGAACAGTACCAGGTCAACCGCGGGCGATGCGAATCGCCCTCAGGTGTCGAGGGAGTTGGGCGGGGTGTCCAGTTCTTCGAGTTCGACACCGGGGGCTGCCAGGACCACGTCGCCGGCGATGTGGACCTCGCCCTGTTCGCCCGTCTCCAGATCGCTGACCTGGTAGTTCACCACCCGGAGCGGACCCGTGTCGGTACCGTGGGTGTCCTCCCCCGTCCTTCTCCACGCCTGGTCCAGCGTGCGCGGGGCGAGGACCGGGCGGGTCAGGGCGACGAGGCGGAGTCGTTGGGGGGCGTCGGTGGAAGGCGGCCCGAGGAGGCGGGTGGTGGCGATGAGGAAGGCCGGGGAGGTGCCGGTGAACCCCTGGGCGCGGGCGTTGCCCTCGCGGGCCTGTTCTCCCGTCGGGTCCGAGCGGACCCAGGTGATGCCGTCGAGTGCCGCGCCGCGGACCTGCCAGCCGGCGGCGTGGAGTTCGAGGCGGACGGGGCGGCCTCGGTGGTCGATGGTGAGGTCGACCGAGCCGGTGGCCGTGCCGTCGGGGGCGGTGGTCCTGGCGGTGTAGCGCCAGCCGGAGGCGCCGGGGGCGCACTGGAAGTGTTCGTCGCCCAGCGGTGTGCCGTCGTACGGGTCGTGGAGGGAATAGCGTCCGCGCGGCATGTCCGGCACCCTACGCGGGCCGACTCTCCCCCGGCGCGCGGCCGCCCGCCCGGGTGTTCCCGGGCGGGCGGCGGTGGTGCCGTGCTCAGTACCGGTAGTGGTCCGGCTTGTACGGGCCCTCGACCTGCACGCCGATGTACGACGCCTGCTCCGGCCGGAGTTCGGTGAGCCGGACGCCGAGGGCGTCGAGGTGGAGGCGGGCGACCTTCTCGTCGAGGTGCTTGGGCAGCACGTAGACGCCGGTCGGGTACTCGGAGGTCTTCGTGAAGAGCTCGATCTGGGCGATCGTCTGGTTCGCGAAGGAGTTGGACATGACGAACGACGGGTGGCCGGTCGCGTTGCCGAGGTTCAGCAGGCGGCCCTCGGACAGGACGATGAGCACCCTGCCGTCGGGGAAGGTCCAGGTGTGCACCTGCGGCTTGACCTCGTCCTTGACGATGCCGGGCAGCTTGGCGAGGCCGGCCATGTCGATCTCGTTGTCGAAGTGGCCGATGTTGCCGACGATCGCCTGGTGCTTCATGCGCTGCATGTGCTCGGCGAGGATGATGTCCTTGTTGCCCGTGGCGGTGACGAAGATGTCGGCGGTCTCGACGACGTCCTCCAGCCGCGCCACCTGGTAGCCGTCCATGGCCGCCTGGAGGGCGCAGATCGGGTCGATCTCGGTGATGATCACCCGGGCGCCCTGGCCGCGCAGGGACTCGGCGCAGCCCTTGCCGACGTCGCCGTAGCCGCAGATGACCGCGGTCTTGCCGCCGATGAGGACGTCGGTGGCGCGGTTGATGCCGTCGACGAGGGAGTGGCGGCAGCCGTACTTGTTGTCGAACTTCGACTTGGTCACCGAGTCGTTGACGTTGATGGCCGGGAAGAGCAGCGTCCCCGCCTGGTGCATCTCGTAGAGCCGGTGGACGCCGGTGGTGGTCTCCTCGGTGACGCCGCGGATCTCGGAGGCGAGCTGCGTCCACTTCTGCGGGGTCTCGGCGACGGTGCGGGTGAGGAGCTGGAGGATGACGCGCTCCTCGTCGCTCTCGGCGGTGTCGGGCGAGGGGACCTTGCCGTCCTTCTCGAACTCGACGCCCTTGTGGACGAGGAGCGTGGCGTCGCCGCCGTCGTCGAGGATCATGTTCGGGCCGCCGGTGTCGGTGCCGGGCCAGGTCAGCGCCTGCTCCGTGCACCACCAGTACTCCTCCAGCGTCTCGCCCTTCCAGGCGAAGACGGGGACGCCGCGGGGGTCGTCCGGGGTGCCGTCGGGGCCGACGGCGACGGCCGCGGCGGCGTGGTCCTGGGTGGAGAAGATGTTGCACGAGGCCCAGCGGACCTCGGCGCCGAGGGCGGTCAGCGTCTCGATGAGGACCGCGGTCTGCACGGTCATGTGGAGCGAGCCGGTGACCCGCGCGCCGGCGAGCGGCCGGGCCTCGGCGTACTCCTTGCGGATGGCCATGAGGCCGGGCATCTCGTGCTCGGCGAGCTGGATCTCCTTGCGGCCGAAGGCGGCCAGGGACAGGTCGGCGACCTTGAAGTCCGGGCTCGTGGCGGTGGTGGTGGAAGTCACGTCGCAACTCCTTGAGGGTGATCGGATTCCCTGAGCGCAGACGGGACGTGCGCGCGGCGCGCAGGCGCACGCACGCGTACGGACACACCGGTCCCTCTGCGGCTCAGTCCGCCGGAGGCCCTCTCTCCCCCTCGGCCGGCCCGCTGGCGGGCCACCCGATCGCCATCAGCAGCGACGTCTGGCTCTGCACCCCGAATCTACCGCAGGCCGCCCCCGCCGCGTGGGCATGTGGACAACGGGAACTGGCCATCCCGCGGACCGGACAGCCGGTGAGACGGCCGGCCAGGGCGGGGGCGCGGGCGGTCGGCCGGCGGTCCGTGCGCGCCGGCCCTGGTCTCCGCTACGTGTCCGTCTGTGCGCGGGCGATGTCCGGCTCCAGGTAGATCATCCTCGCCACCGGCACCGCCTCCCGTACCCGCGATTCCGCCGCGTCGATGGCGCGCGCCACCTCGCCCGCGGTGTCGTCGTGCTGCACCGCGATCTTCGCGGCGACCAGCAGCTCGTCCGGGCCGAGGTAGAGGGTCTTGAGGTGGATGACCTGGGTGACGGCATCGCCGTCGACGAGCGCGGTGCTGATGGCCTCGACGTCTGCCTCGCTGGCGCCCTCGCCGAGGAGGAGGCTCTTGGTCTCGACGGCGAGTATGACGGCGATGATCAGCAGCAGGACGCCGATGGACACCGTGCCGATCCCGTCCCAGACGCCGTCGCCGGTGGCGAGGGCGACGCCGACGCCGAGGAGCGCCAGGATCAGGCCGACGAGCGCGCCGAGGTCCTCCAGGAGCACCACGGGCAGTTCGGGGGCCTTGGCGCGGCGGATGAACTGCCACCAGCCCTGGCTGCCCCGTACCTCGTTGGACTCCTTGATGGCGGTGCGGAAGGAGATGGTCTCCGCGATGATCGCGAAGACGAGGACGCCCACCGGCCAGTACCAGTGGTCGATCTCGTGCGGGTCCTCGATCTTGTGATAGCCCTCGTAGATCGCGAAGAGGCCGCCGACCGTGAAGAGGACGATGGAGACGAGGAACGCGTAGACGTATCTCTCGCGGCCGTAGCCGAAGGGGTGTTCCTTCGTGGCGGCGCGCTTGGCGCGCTTGCCGCCGAGGAGGAGCAGCGCCTGGTTGCCGGAGTCGGCCAGGGAGTGCACGGCCTCGGCGAGCATGGAGGACGAGCCGCTGAAGGCCCATGCCACGAACTTCGCGACCGCGATCGACAAGTTGGCGCCGAGCGCCGCGAGGATCGCCTTCGTACCGCCGCCTGCAGCCATGTGCCGCCGGTTCCCTTCCATCTGCCTCCGCGGGGCGCGGCGGGAGGCCGCGCCCTTCACGGCGGCACATTCTGTCAGCATCGCGGCCGGTGGGCGCAAGCCCTGCCGGCCGCGGCCGTGGACGACCCGCGGCGGGGCGCGGAGATCCGGTGGGTGGCGGTCAGTTGGTTGTGGTGGCGCGGAAGAGCATGCCGGAGCCGGTGGCGTGCAGCGTGCCGTCGGCGGCCGGGACGAAGGCCGACTCGCCGCGGTGCAGGGCCAGGTGCTCGCCTGCGGCGTTGGTCAGCTCCGCGCTGCCGTCGGTGCACAGCAGGATCTGCGGGCCCGCGCCCTCCGTCCCGTCGATGGTGACGGGGCCGTCGTCGAGGTCGTGGCGGTGGAGGCGGAAGTCGTCGACAGGGACGGCGTAGCGGCCGTCGGGGCCCGCCCGCAGTACCTCGGGGGCGCCGGGGGTGAACGAGACGATCTTCAGCAGCTCGGGCACGTCCACGTGCTTGGGCGTGAGGCCGCAGCGGAGCACGTTGTCGGAGTTGGCCATGATCTCGACGCCGACGCCGTCGAGGTAGGCGTGCGGGACGCCGGCACCGAGGAAGAGCGCCTCGCCTGGCTGCAGACTGATGACGTTGAGCAGGTAGGCGGCGATGACGCCGGGGTCGCCGGGCCAGGAGCGTGCCAGGGCGCCGTAGGCGGCGTAGTCGGCGGCGTACGGGCTGCCGGTGGTGCCCAGCTTCTCCGCGGCCCGGCCCGCGGCCTCGACCGTGGCCGCCAGCTCGTCGCGGTCCGCGCGCAGAATCCCGGCGAACACCTCGCGCAGCGCGTCCTCCTCCGGCTGTGCGCGCAGGGCGTCGGCGTACGGCTTGAGGCCGTCGACGCCGAGGCCGTCGAGCAGGTCGGCGGCGTCCGCGGGCGGGCGGAAGCCGCACAGGCCCTCGAAGAGGGTGAGGGCGCAGATCAGCTCGGGCTTGTGGTTGGCGTCCTTGTAGTTGCGCTCGGGGGCGTCGGCGGGGACGCCGCGCTCCTCCTCGTCGAGGTAGCCGACGCGGGCCTGGGCGAGGTCGGGGTGGACCTGGAGGGAGAGCGGGGCGGCGGCGGCGAGCACCTTGAGGAGGAACGGCAGCCGGGGCCCGAAGCGCGCCACCGTCGCCGCGCCCAGCTCGCCCTCGGGGTCGCCGTCGATCACCTGGTCCAGGGGGACGGGCCCGGCGCCGCGGTCGAGGCGGGAGGGGGCGCCGGGGTGGGCGCCCATCCACAGCTCGGCCTGCGGCTCGTCGGTCGGGTCGGTGCCGAGCAGCTCGGGGATGGCGGTGGTGGAGCCCCAGGCGTACGGGCGGACGGTGTTGTTCAGGCGATCCATACGGCCATCTTGGTACGGGTCAGGCGGAACCTGCAGCCAGGGCGAGGTAAACGGCGGTGAAATCGGCGGTGGCGATCAGCTCGCCCGCGGCCTCCAGGGGATCTCCGTCGGACGGTTCCAGCTCGCTGACGGGGGTGCCCTGGGCGGAGGCCAGCTCGCGGACCGCGGGGGCGGCCTCCCGGGGGGTGCGGGCGGTGTCGGCGGACTCGTCGTGCAGCAGGACGATGCGGGCGCGGAGCGCGGCGGGCTCCTCGACGCGGTCGCGGAAGATGTCGTCGGGGTCGGCGCCGGAGGTGAAGGCCCCGGACAGCAGCATGCCGTGGGCGGCGAGCGCGTCGGGCAGCGTCGCGGGCAGCGCGGGGCGGCCGGCGACGGCGGCCAGCTGGCGGGCGAAGTAGCGCGCGGCGACGCCCGCGACGGGGCCCTCGCTCCACAGCAGCGGCAGCGACTCGGCCAGCTCGGCGGCGAGCGTCTTGGCGGGGTTCGCGTACGTCTCGATGGCGGGACCGCAGCGCTCGGCGACGATGTCGAGGCGGTCGGCGACCCGGGAGAGGGCTTCGTCGGGGGCGTCGATCAGGTCGATGCGGTCGGCGAGCGCGAGCAGCGGGGTGAGCAGCGGCCACAGGCCGCCGGTCTCGATCTGCTCGCCGGGGGCGCTCAGCAGGGGCATCGCGAGGCCGCGGGAGGTCGCTATCTCGGTGACCGCGGAGGTGCGCGGGGCGACGGCGGCGACGGTGCAGCCGCGCCGGTACGCCTGCTCGACGAGCGCGGTGAGGCCCGGCTCGCGGCCGTAGTCGGTGGCGATGAGCAGCAGGTCGTACGGGCCGGCCCAGCCGGGCAGCGTCCAGTTCAGGGCGCTGGGCTCGGGGCGGGCGCCGGTGGGGCGCAGGGCGGCGACAGGGCTGGCGCCCGCGGTCAGCGCGCGCAGCAGGTCGGCGGTGGTGTTCGCGACGGGGCCCGGGGCGGCGACGAGCACGGCGCGGGGACGGCCGTCGGGCCGCACCCGGGCGAGGTCGGACTCGGCCGCCTGGCGGGCGGCGATGCGCGTCTGGGCACCGGCCTGGGCGACGCTGCGCAGCAGGCCGCGGGCGTCGGCGCGGGCGAGTGCCCCGGGGTCGTCGAGCAGCGACTCGTCGAGCATGGCGGGGCCTAGGCGGGGCGGCGGGCTTCGTCCACGAGCAGGACGGGGATGTCGTCGCGTACGGGATAGACGAGGCCGCAGGTGTCGGAGGTGCACTGCAGCTCGGGCTCGCCGGGGGCGTCGGAGGCGCCGGCGGCCGCGCCGTCCTTGCTCTCGCGCAGCGGGGCGTGGCACGCCGGGCAGGCGAGGATCTCCAGGAGGCTGGCGTCGACCGGCATGTGCGTCCCCTTCGGCTGGCTGCTGCGGTGCTGTGCTCGGTGGTGCGTACGAGCGGCAGGCGGCCAGCCTACCGCCGGGGGGACGGGCCCGCCTGCGCGCGGGCGGGCCCTGTGGACGGGCGCGGGGCGGCCGTCCGCGCGGGCGGCGGTGAGGGCCGTACGGGCGGGGTAAGGGCCGTACGCCTGGGGCGCCGCCCCTTACCGGCCCGCCCGCCCCGCACCCGCCGCCTCAGCCCCGTACCAGCGCCAGCGCCTCGTCCCGTACCCGCGCCATCGTCTCCGCGTCACCCGCCTCCACGTTGAGCCGCAGCAGCGGCTCGGTGTTGGACGCCCGCAGGTTGAACCACCAGCCGTCGCCGGTGGCCGTCAGCCCGTCCAGCTCGTCGATCGTGACGCCCTCGCGCCCCGCGTACGCGGCCCTGACCGCCGCGAGCCGGGCGTCCTGGTCGTCGACGGTGCTGTTGATCTCGCCGGAGGCCGCGTACCGGTCGTAGGCGGCGACGAGCTGCGACAGCGGGCCGTCCTGGCCGCCGAGGGCGGCGAGGACGTGGAGCGCGGCGAGCATGCCGGTGTCGGCGTTCCAGAAGTCGCGGAAGTAGTAGTGCGCGGAGTGCTCGCCGCCGAAGATGGCGCCGGTCTTGGCCATCTCCTCCTTGATGAAGGAGTGGCCGACGCGGGTGCGCACGGGGGTGCCGCCGTGCTCCTTGACGACCTCGGGCACGGACCAGGAGGTGATCAGGTTGTGGATGATCGTGCCGCCGCCGTTGCGCTCCAGCTCGCGCGCGGCGACCAGCGCGGTGATCGCGGACGGCGCGACCGGGTCGCCCTTCTCGTCGACGACGAAGCAGCGGTCGGCGTCGCCGTCGAAGGCGAGGCCGGCGTCGGCGCCGGTCCTGCGGACCTCGGCCTGGAGGTCGACGATGTTCTTCGGATCGAGCGGGTTGGCCTCGTGGTTGGGGAAGGTGCCGTCGAGCTCGAAGTACAGGGGGACGACGTCGACGGGCAGCGGGTCGAAGACGCTGGGTACGGTGTGGCCCGCCATGCCGTTGCCGGCGTCGACGACGACCTTCAGCGGCCGGATGGCGCCGAGGTCGACCAGGGAGCGCAGGTGTGCGGCGTAGTCGGCGAGGAGGTCGGTCTGCGTGACACTGCCGGGCTTCGCGACCGGGGCGGGCGCCCCTTCCGCCTGCCACCGCTCGACCGTGGCGCGGATCTCGGCGAGCCCGGTGTCCTGGCCGACGGGGGCGGCGCCGGCGCGGCACATCTTGATGCCGTTGTACCGCGCGGGGTTGTGGCTCGCGGTGAACATGGCGCCGGGCAGGCCGAGATGGCCGCTGGCGAAGTAGAGCTGGTCGGTGGAGCACAGGCCGATGAGGACGGCGTCCGCGCCGCGGCCGACGGCGCCGCGCGCGAAGGCGGCGGCCAGCGCGGGCGACGAGGGGCGCATGTCATGGCCGACGACGATCTTGCCGGCGCCGGTGGTCTCGGTGAAGGCGGCGCCGAAGAGCTCGACGAGCGGCTCGTCGAGCTGCTCGGGGAAGACGCCGCGCACGTCGTACGCCTTCACGATCGCCGAGAGATCGGTCACGGTTTACCGCCCTTCGCACGCTGCTGAGGCTTGCACAGTACGCGATGGGGCGGACACACGCCGTCCGGGGCCGGGCAGGCGGGGGACCGTACGGGAACGGCCCGGCGGGCTGCCGGCGAGGCGGGCGGCGGTCAGCCCTCGGGCGAGCGGAGCACCCGCAGGTGGGCGCGGCGCGCGACCTCCATGGGGTCGGCGTCCCGGCCGCCGGGGGCCACGGCGCGCTGGGCGGCCATCCCGTCCCCGTCCGCCGCCGCGCGGGGCGGGCGGGCCGCTTCGCGCACGGCGTTGGCCAGGGCCTCCAGGTCGTCGCTGCTGGGCCGCGCGGGTCCCGAGGGGACCGCGAGCCGGACGACCTCCCAGCCGCGCGGGGCCGTGAGCCGCTCGGAGTGCTCCGTGCACAGGTCGTAGCAGTGGGGCTCGGCGTACGTCGCGAGGGGGCCGAGGACGGCGGTGGAGTCGGCGTAGACGTAGGTGAGCGTCGCGACGGCGGCTCGGCCGCATGCGGTGCGCGAACAGCGACGTACAGGGCTCACGACGTTGGACGGTACCGCACTCCTGAGCGGGCCGCGACGACTCACCATCGCGTCACCCACCCGTGTCGCCTGCCGTCCGGCGCGAAGCCGGGCGCGTGTGGCCGAGTTGACCTGCGACGTCGGTCACATCGCGGGTGGCTGCGACGTTGCAAGTGATCAGCCCTGGCTGCAAATCATGTCAATCCAACCGGTTTCGGCGGACTCCGGCCCGTTCATCTGCGGGCCGATTCCTGTGCCGACCGTTCACTTCGCGACATTCCCGGGGTTGCCCCGGGATGGTCTGCGGCGGGCCCGGCGCGGGCTACGCTCATCGGTGATGGAGCACACAGAACGACCGGCGCCGCCCCCAGGGCCCCCGCCGCGCCCGCGCGGCCGCACCCGCGACCGCCACGGCCGCGGCATGCGGGGCCCCGTGGCGCCGCCGCAGGTGCCGCTGGCGGTGAGCCGCTCGGACGCCTTCGTCGACCTGGTGCACGAGTCCGCCACCCGGCTGGAACGCCGCTGGCCGCAGCTCGCCGGCGTCGAGTTCGCCGTCCTCGACGTCCCCGGCGACGGCAGCGGCCCGGCCGGCTGGGAGGACGACGGCGGGGTGCCGCTCGGCCGGCTCGTCACCGGCGGCGGTGGCCCGGACCGCATCGTCGTCTACCGCCGCCCCGTCGAGATCCGTACGAAGAACCGCGACGAGCGCGCGCTGCTGGTCCACGAGGTGATCGTCGAGCAGGTCGCGGAACTCCTCGGCGTCGCCCCGGAGTCGGTCGATCCGCACTACGGCCAGGACTGACGGCGGCACCGTGCGTCAGTCCGTGAGGACGCCCAGGTCCTGCTCGGCGTCCGGGACTTCGACCATCCCCTTGTCGTCGGGGAGGGTCTGGATCGTGAACATCGGGATGCCGCTCTCCTTCGTCTCCAGCGTCCGCGAGGCGTAGAGCTCGCCGCCCGAGACACGCTCGACGGTGAGCGCGAAGGTGCCCTTCGTGCCGGACGTCTTGGGCGGCTCGACGGTCAGCGTGGTGCGGGGCTTGACCGTGTACGTCTCCTCCGCCGGTTCACCGCCCTCGCTCCCCGGCGACGCGGTGACCTTGACCTCGACGGCCTTGTCCGGCGCGGTGAGCGACAGGCTCGCGGCCTTCGGCCAGTTCCCCGAGGCGGTGGTGCGCTCCTCGACCGGCGTGGCGGAGGGGATGAACGCCATCTCCTGCTCGGTGTTCTTGCCGCGGGTCACCCGCAGGGCGGCGACGATGGGTGTCCTGCTGCCGTCCTCCGGCTCCAGGATCAGCGAACCCACCTCGCCCTTGGTGAGGTTCTGCATGTCGATCGCCGTCGTCATGCCGCTCTTGGCGTGCACCGACTCGTACCCGGCGGGGGTGATCGAGCCGTTGGGTCCGGCGAGCTTCACGGCGAGGTCGGCGTCGTCCTCGCCCGGGACGTAGACGACGAGGCGCACGGAGGTGGCGTCGCCGGGGATGCCGGGGAGGACCGCGCCGGGCGCGGGTTCGGAGACGGGCTGGAGCCAGTCCCCGCCGACCTGCTCGTCGGCGGCGTGCACGGCGGCGCCGACGCGGCCGGAGCGCACGGCGACGTGCACCGCGACATTGATCGACGGCTCCTCGGCGACCGTGGAGAGCAGCACCGAGACGCTGGAGCGGGCGGGGACCTGGATGCCGTTGCCCGCCTCGCTCTCGACCGGGCCGTCCTTGTCGAACACCTGGAGGTCGACGACGGCGGCCTCGTCGTCGGGGTTGGTGAGCTGGACGTAGTCGCGGCGCTCGTCGATCGTGCTGGCGCCGGCGAACCAGAACTCGCTGTCCGGGGCCGTGCAGCGCGCGCCGGACAGGCCGCGGCCGTCACCCGCGGTGACGAGGGTCGTCTGCTGCACGCTCCAGCCGGGGGCGAAGTCGCCGTGGGCGGTGCCGACGAGCGCGGGGGCCTCGGCCTCGTCGGTGGTGGCCTCGGCGGGGGTGCCGGCGCGCTTCAGGGGGGCGACGGGGTCGGGGGCGTCGTCCTTCTTCTGTCCGTCGCCCTTGCTCTCGTCGCCCTTGCCGTCGTCGTCCTTCTTCTCTTGTTGCTCCGCGGCTTCGGACTCCGTTGTGGCGGGAAGCAGTTCGGCGCTTCCTTCGTCGCCCTCGCCGCCGGGCACGAAGGAGGTGTACGTCGTCTCGCCGACCTCCGTGTCACCCGGCTGCGGGCACAGCAGGGTGGAGCGCTCGACAGCGATGCGCTCCGCGGCGGGGGCGGCCTTGCCGGCGTCGTCCTCGTCGCCGGGGACGGTGAGAGTGGCGATTCCCGCGGTGACGGCGAGCGCGGCCGCCGCGGCGATCAGGGTGAGGGGGCCGGTCTTCACGCGTTGTCACTCCCGTCCCGCTCGGCGCCCGCGCCGTAGTTCCTCTGGTCGTAGTACGGGCCGGAGTACTGCCCCGCGCCGTACGGATCCTGCTCGCCGTCGCCGTAGCCCTGGCCGCCCTGCTGGGGCACCGCGGGGGCGCCGGGCCGCTGTTCGCTTTCGTACGCGCCGGCGTCGTACTGCGGCTCGTAGGGCGCCTCGTACGACGTCCCGCCGTACTGCCCGCCGTAGCCGGTGCCGTCCCACTCGTAGCCCTGCGGCGGGGCCGCGTACGGGTCGGCGACCGAGGTGTCCCCGTAGCCCTGCTCCGCCTGCCCGGCGCCGGGCACCGGCGCCGCGGCCCAGGCCGGCTGCTCGTCGGGCGCACCGGGCACGGCAGGGGAACCGGGCGGAGCCGGCGGCATCGGCGGCGCCTCGGGCGCGCCCCCGGGCGCCCCGGCGCCCTCGGCCTCCGCCGCGGCGGCCTGCGCCCGCAGCCGCCGTGCGCGCCGCCCGTCGCCCTCCAGCGCCTGCGCCGGGATCGCCGGGGTGCCCGCCTCCGGCAGGTCGTCGTCCACGTCGCGCCGCCGCCCGGGCAGCGCCAGCACCAGCACGACGAGCAGCGCCGCGCCGCGCGCCCAGGTCCACGCCGTGTGCGTCACGGCGGTGTCGTACGTGACGTCCAGCCGCCCGCCGCCCGCGGGCAGTTCGAAACCCTGCGCCCAGCCGTCGACCGTCGTGGCCTCCAGCGGCTCGCCGTCCAGGGTCGCCCGCCATCCGGCGCTCGCCGCGTCCGCGAGGCGCAGCACGCGGCCCTCGGGGCCGTCCTCGATGTCCGTGTGCACTTCGACGGGCCCGGCGGGCACGGGCACGGGCTCGGCGGCCCCCTGGCCCTCGCCGTCGCCCGCGACGACGGTCGCGCGCGAGACCCGCGCGTCGACGCGCCAGAGCGCGCCGCCGTCCTGCTGGCTGAGCCGGGTCAGCCCGGGGGTGGCGTCGAGTACGCGGCCGAAGGTGCGGGGGGCGTCGTTGCGTACGAGGACGTAGCGCACGGCGTACGCGCCCAGTTCGGCCGACTGGTCGGCGCCGGAGCCGGCCACGAGCCCGGAGACGGTGCCGGAGAGCCGGGAGTTGCCGCCGCCGGCCGCGGCCAGCTCGGCGTCGCCGAGGCGGGCGCCCGCGCCCCGTACGAGCATGTACTCGACCTGGGCGGCCGAACCGCCGACGACCAGCGTGCGCGGCTGGTCCGACGTGCGGCTCTCCTCCGCGACGAACGCCGGCACCTGGTCGGCGCCGCCGCGCTCCAGCGGCCCGTCGGCCCCGCGCCACATCCAGCCGACGGCCAGCACCAGCGGCCCCACGGCGCAGGCGACGGCGACGAGCACCGCGGCCGGCTGCCGCCAGCCGAAGGACTGCTCGGCGACGCGGTGGCGGGCGCCGTCGGCGCCGATGACGGCGGCGGCCAGCAGCGCGAGCCCGTAGACGAGCGTCTGCGGCCCGGTCCAGCCGTCGCCCGCGCCGGCCGCGGCGAGCAGCCCGGCGACGGCGGCGACGGCCCATGCGGCGCCCACCGGCAGCCGCCGGTCGGAGCGGAACAGTGCGGCCAGCGCGGCGAGCACGATGCCGGCGAGCAGCACGCTGCCGCCCGCGTTGGGACCGCCGGGCGAGGCGAGCAGCAGGCCGAGCGGGGACACGTCGTCGGTGGTGGTGTCCAGTCCGGCCTCGGTGAAGAAGCGGGACGGTTCGGTCAGCAGATCGAGCGACCAGGGCGCCAGCAGCACCACGGGGGTCACCAGGACGGCCAGTTGCCGCAGGCCGGGCCCGACGGGGCTCCGGCCGCGCACGACGGCCCAGGCGGCCGGCGCGGCGGCCAGGAGGGCGGCCAGCGGCCAGACGACGGGGGTGAAGGCGGTGGTGACGGTGAGCAGCAGCGCGTACGCCCAGGCGCCGCGCCAGCTCGCCCGGCCGCGCAGCCCGCTCGCGGCGACGGCCGCGCGGGCGAGGAGCGGCAGCAGCACGGCGAGCACCGCGGTGCCGATGCGGCCGGCGGCGAGCGCGCCGGTGGCGGCGGGCAGGAAGGCGTACGCGACGCTCCCCCAGGCGCGCAGCAGCCGGGAGCTGACGAGCGGACGGGAGGCGAAGTACGCGGTGAAGCCTGCCAGCGGCACGGAGCAGACGAGCAGCAGGGTCAGCGCGGCGTTGGTGCTGCCGAACAGGACGGTGCCGAGACCGGCGAGGAACGCCAGGTAGGGCGGTGCGTCCTGGGTGCCGCCGGTGCCGACGGGGTGCCAGGAGTCCGCGTACGACGACCAGAGGTCGCCGGCGTCGGCAGGGGCGGGCAGGAGCGCGCCGCCGATGAGGGTGCCGCCGCCGATCAGCTCGCGGCAGGCGATGAGGGCGACGAGCAGCAGAACGGCGAAGAGCACCGGGCCCGGCTTGCGGGCCACCCGCTTCAGCCGGGCGAACTGTTCGACTTCGAGAAAGTCGGCATCGTCGTCGCCCGGGCCGGTCTCGACGGCGCCGCCGTGCCGGCCGCCGCCGGACAGCTCGGGTTCGGAGCGGCCGCTGAAGTTGCTGAGCACCTGCTCGACGGTGACGCGTACGGTCGCGCCGCGGCCCGGGAAGAGGGGCTTGAGGTCGCCGGGCGGCACGGCGGGCTTGCCGCGCCTGCGCCGGGCGGCGGCGATGCGGTGCGGGCGCAGCAGCACGGCGCCGAGCCCCGCCACTTCGTCGAGCGCCTGCCGCGGGACCTTGCCGACGAGATACGCCAGCGTGCGCAGCAGGGTGCCGAGGACGAGCCGGAAGGCGATGTACGGCAGGGCCGCGGCGCTGGAGTTGACGAGGAGGGTGTAGGCGGCGCCGGCCTTGTCGACGCGGTGCGGGCTCGCCCCCTTTGCCGTCTGCCCCGATCTGCCCATGCAGTCGATGGAGCGCCGCTCGCGGGCGGCGGCCTCGGCGTGCCGCATGACGGCGTCGGGCTGGACGACGACCCGGTGGCCGGCCTTGTGGGCGCGCCAGCACAGGTCGACGTCGTCGCGCATGAGGGGCAGCCGGGCGTCGAAGCCGCCGAGTTGGTCGAAGACGTCGCGGCGGATGAGCATGCCGGCGGTGGAGACGGAGAGCACGTCACGGACGCCGTCGTGCTGGCCCTGGTCCTGCTCGCGGCGGTCGATGCCGGTCCAGCGGCGGCCGCTGTGGGCGATGGAGACGCCGGCCTCCAGCAACTGCCTGCGGTCGTACCAGCTCCGCAGCTTGGGGCCGATGATCGCGGCGGAGGGCATGTCGTCGGCGAGGCGGAGCATGGCGGCGAGCGCGTCGGGCTCGGCGGCGCAGTCGTCGTGCAGCAGCCAGAGCCACTGGACGGGCTCGCCGTGCGGGAACTCCGGCATGTCGTACGCGTCGTCGCGCCAACTGCGGCTGACGGGGTCCCAGCCGCTGGGGCGGCGCAGGTACGGAAGTTGGTCGGGGGTGAGCACGCCCGCGGTGCGTGCGGCCTCGGCGGCGGCGGTGCCGAAGCCGGTGCGGCGCGCGAGGTGGAGCACGCGCTCGGCGCCGAGGGCTTCGGTGAGGATGCGGGCGGAGCCGTCGGCGCTGCCGGTGTCGGCGGCGATGACGCTCTGCACGGGGCGCTCCTGCGCCGTGAGCGCGGCGAGCGCGTCGGGCAGCCACCGCTCGCCGTCGTGCGAGACGAGCACGGCGGTGACGACGTGCCGGGGGAAGGCGGGGGTGCCGCCGCCGGGGGCGGCCGCGGTCGTCCCGGGCCGGCCTGCCGCGTCGGCTGCGGCCGGGTAGCCGGCCGCGAAGTCAGCGTTGCTGTGCTCGGACATCGAGGTGCGGACCCCTGGTGGAGTCCGGGTCACCTCCCGGGAATGTGGCGGCTGTCGTGGACGGTGCCCCACACTAGAGGGTCCCTCCGTCACAGGGCGACTTGGCGGACGATCCCCGGGCCGCCGCGGGGTTCCGCCGAGGTCACGTACGCCGTACGGGGGCCGGGCGCACGCCCGCGCGAATCCCGTGGCGCCGTGCTCGCCGCCTCCGGGCCCGCCCGGCGGCGCGGTCGCGCCGCCGGTGACAGTGCCCGCTACGGCACGGCTACGGCACCGGCCGCACCGGCTGGGGCTGTCTTCACTCTCGCGTCGTTCGCCCGCAGGGCGGGCGGGGCAGGGGGCACCGCCCACGCCCCCGGGGCGTAGGGGGAGTCTGGTGCGTGCGATCGCAAGGCGGAGGGCCGACCGCATAGGGGGCCTCTTCGGCCGATCCCGACAACGCGGCGAGCGTGCGTGCCGGGCTCCTCCCCCACAGCGCGCTGCGCGCGCGTGGGCGGTACCCCCAGCCGCAGACGGGAGAGTGAAGACAGACCCTAGAGGGCCGCCTTCTTCAGCCGGCGCCGCTCCCGTTCGGACAGGCCGCCCCAGATGCCGAAGCGCTCGTCGTTGGCGAGGGCGTACTCCAGGCACTCGGACCGGACTTCGCAGGCGAGGCAGACCTTCTTGGCCTCGCGTGTGGATCCGCCCTTCTCCGGGAAGAAGGATTCGGGATCGGTCTGGGCGCACAGCGCGCGCTCCTGCCACCCGAGCTCCTCGTCCGCCTCCTCGACCAGCACCTGCTGGAACAGCTCGGTCATGTGCGCCCCTCGTCTTTGCTTCCCCGTGATGTTGCCGTTACTGAATCGCCTGAACGGACACGTGTGAAATTACAGGTACGCCGCTCTGGCACAGTCAAGCCGGGATCTGCTATTGGACCTCTTATTCACCCTGCGGCACCAAGCCCTCGTGAATAGTGTTCATATCGGCCAAGACCATGACAGTCCGATAGACGGCGATCCCGGCAGGCGCCCCTACCGGGGGAGACGATCGGGGCTACAGCGCCGTTGCGGCCCGCCCGGCAAAGCGAAGAAGATCACAGTCGCGTCACGGATGCACAACGGCACCCCGGCCCCGATGGTCGCCCTGCGGTTGGTCGCCGTCTCTCCGTACAACGGGGTGAATAAACCTTTCGCCACGCCCGGCAACCGGAAGGTGTGAATCCTTGCGGTCAACCCGGACATCCAGTTGACAAACACCCCCGGATCCGCTCTGCTGATGCGCATGTCGGACCCGTGGCCGTACCGGCCGAGCGAGGAGTGTCCGAGCTGTTGTAGCCGCTGAGGCTCCAGCTCCGCTTCGTGCTGCCTGCTCCGCAGGCCACCCCTTCGCCACTCTCCGCATTCCTCGCGCACCACACACGCCAAGGACTCCCGAGCCCCATGCTCAGCGACATCCAGATCGGCGGCGACCCGCTCGCCTTCCCCCACCTCCTCCCGCCCGCGCCCGCCCACCCCGCCACGGTCGCCGACTTCGCCGGCCTCGCACGCGCGCTCGCCGCCGACCGGGACGCCTGGGCGCCGCTCGTCGACTACGACCCCGTCACCCGCTGGTACCACCGGCTGCGCACCGGCCCCGGCTACGAGGTGTGGCTGCTGAGCTGGCTGCCGGGACAGCGCAGCGGAGCGCACGGCCACGGCCCGTCCTCGGGCGTACTCACCGTGCTGGAAGGGGAGTTGACCGAGCGCGCGAACCACACCGCGCGCACCCTCACGCCCGGCGCGCAACGCGTCTTCGCGCCGGGGTACGTCCACGAAGTCGTCAACGACGCGCTGACGCCCGCCGTAAGCCTGCACGTCTACTTCCCCGCCCTCACCGAGATGCCGATGCACGAGGACCGTCCCCCTCGCATCACGGTCGCCTGCGGCGCCGCCCGCCCGACCGAGGAGCCCGCCCGCCACTGAGCCCCGCCTGCAAGACTGGGCGCCATGCGCATCGTTGTACTGGCCGGCGGGATCGGCGGCGCCCGGTTCCTCCGCGGCCTGAAGCAGGCAGAGCCGGACGCGGACGTCACCGTCGTCGGCAACACCGGCGACGACATCCACCTGTTCGGCCTCAAGGTCTGCCCCGACCTGGACACCGTGATGTACACGCTCGGCGGCGGCATCCACGAGGAGCAGGGCTGGGGCCGCGCGGACGAGACGTTCGCCGTCAGGGAGGAGCTGGCCGCGTACGGCGTCGGGCCCGGCTGGTTCGGGCTCGGCGACCGCGACTTCGCCACCCACATCGTGCGCACCCAGATGCTCGGCGCCGGCTTCCCGCTCAGCGCCGTCACCGAGGCGCTGTGCGACCGCTGGCGGCCGGGCGTGCGGCTGGTGCCGATGACCGACGACCGGGTCGAGACGCACGTCGCCGTCGAGGTGGACGGCGAGCGCAAGGCGATCCACTTCCAGGAGTACTGGGTGCGGCTGCGCGCCTCCGTGCCGGCGCTCGCCGTGGTGCCCGTCGGCGCCGAGCAGGCCAAGCCCGCGCCCGGCGTGCTGGAGGCCATCGCCGAGGCCGACGTGGTGCTCTTCCCGCCGTCCAACCCCGTCGTCAGCATCGGCACGATCCTCGCCGTGCCGGGCATCCGCGAGGCCATCGCCGACGCCGACGTGCCCGTCGTGGGCCTGTCCCCCATCGTCGGCGGCGCCCCGGTGCGCGGCATGGCGGACAAGGTGCTCGCCGCGGTCGGCGTCGAGTCCACCGCCGACGCGGTCGCGCTCCACTACGGCTCCGGGCTCATCGACGGCTGGCTGGTCGACGAGGTGGACGCGGCGGCGGTGCCGGCGGTGGAGGCCGCCGGGATCCGCTGCCGGGCGGTGCCGCTGATGATGCGCGACATGGACGCGACGGCGCGGATGGCCGCGGCGGCGCTGGAGCTGGCTCAGGAGGTACGGGCATGACGGCGGACCCGGGTACGGGCACGGAGACCGGCACGCAGACCCCCGCGGGGCAGGCGGGTGCCCCGGAGTTCCGCGTACGGGCCCTGCCCGGCATCCCCGAGGTCCGCCCCGGCGACGACCTCGCCAAGCTCGTCGCCGCCGCCGCGCCCGGCCTCGCGGGACCACCGCTCGCCGACGGCGACATCCTCGTCGTCACCTCCAAGATCGTCAGCAAGGCCGAGGGCCGGGTCCGGCAGACCGCCGTGCCCGGCGACCGGGAGGCCGCCATCGACGAGGAGGCCGTACGCCTCGTCGCCCGCCGCGGCCCGCTGCGCATCGTCGAGACCCGGCACGGCCTGGTGATGGCCGCCGCCGGCGTGGATGCCTCCAACACCCCTGCCGGCACCGTCCTGTTGCTCCCCGAGGACTCCGACGCCTCCGCCCGCGCGCTCCGCGCCGGACTGCGCACGGCCCTCGGCGTCAACGTCGGCGTCCTGATCACCGACACCCTCGGCCGCCCCTGGCGCAACGGCGTCACGGACGTCGCCATCGGCGCCGCCGGCGTCCGGGTGCTCGACGACCTGCGGGGCGCCCCGGACACGTACGGCAACACCCTGGAGGGCACGATCGTCGCCGCCGCCGACGAACTCGCCGCCGCCGGCGAGCTGGTCAAGGGCAAGGCCCACGGGCTGCCGGTCGCGGTGCTCAGCGGGCTGCCCCAGCTCGTCGCCCCGGCCGGCGAGGACGACGGTCCTGACGCGCGGGCGCTGGTGCGGGAGCCGGCCGAGGACATGTTCCGCCTCGGCACCTCGGAGGCGGTCCGCGAGGCGGTGACACAGCGGCGTACCGTGCGCGAGTTCACCGCGGAGCCGGTGGATCCGGCGGCGGTGCGGCGGGCCGTGGCCGCCGCGGTCACGGCGCCGGCGCCGCACCACACGACGCCGTGGCGGTTCGTTCTGCTGGAGTCGCAGCAGGCGCGCACGGAACTGCTGGACGCGATGCGCGAGGCGTGGATCCGGGACCTGCGGGAGCTGAGCAACTTCACGGAGGAGTCCATCGCCAAGCGGATCCGCCGCGGGGACGTGCTGCGCAACGCCCCGTATCTGGTGGTGCCCTGCCTGGTGATGGACGGTTCGCACACCTACCCCGACGACCGGCGCAACGCCGCCGAACGGGAGATGTTCGTCGTCGCCACCGGGGCCGGGGTGCAGAACTTCCTCGTCGCGCTGGCCGGCGAAGGGCTGGGCTCCGCGTGGGTGTCGTCCACGATGTTCTGCCGGGACGTGGTCCGCGAGGTGCTGGACCTGCCGGCGGACTGGGACCCGATGGGCTCGGTGGCCGTGGGCCACGCGGCGGCCCCGCCGCGGCAGCGCCCGGCGCGGACAGCGGACACGTTCACGGTGGTGCGCTGAGCGCGGCGCGCCCCCGGAGGCGTACGACGGCGGGACCCCGGCCCACCACGGGCCGGGGTCCCGTCCGACTGATCAATTTGCCCGGTTGGCCACCGCTCAGTCTGCCGAGACGGTGACCTTGTCGTCGTTCTTGAGCTGCTCGAAGAGCTGCTTCGCCTTCGGCTCGTCCCACTTCTGCACGGAGCCGAGACGCGGGTCGGTGCCGCCGGAGACGACCGGCAGGTTCATCGACTTGCCGTCGCCGCCCGAGACGCCCTTCATGGCCCAGAACATCTGGGCGACGTTGAACAGGCTCATGTCCTTGTCGACGATGAGCGAGTCCAGGCCGGCGCCCATCGTCGGGTAGAGCTTGAACGGGTTCATGATCGTCGTGAACTTCGCCGACTCGCTGGCCAGCTTCGACAGCAGCTTCTGCTGGTTCTTCGTCCGGTCCAGGTCACCGCCCGGCAGCGCGTAGCGGTTGCGGACGAAGGCCAGCGCCTCGGCGCCGTCGAGGTCCTGGCAGCCCTTCTCGAAGTCGGCGCCGGAGTTCTTGTCCTTGACCGCCTCGTCGAAGCACATCTCGACGCCGCCGAGCTCGTCGACGATGTTGGCGAAGCCGCCGAAGCCGATCTCGGCGTAGTGGTCGATCTTCAGGCCGGTGTTGTACTCGACCGTGCGGACCAGCAGTTCCGGGCCCTCGATGGCATACGCGGCGTTGATCTTCTGCGTCTGCTCCGGGATGCGGTTGCCGGTCTCCGAGCCGGTGAACGACGGGATGGTGACCATCCAGTCGCGCGGGAGGCTGACCATCGTGTTCCCGTTGTCACCGGTGTGCAGGATCATCATCGAGTCGGTGCGCTTGCCCTCGACGGAGCCGGTGTGCAGTTCCTGCTGCCGCTCCTTGGACATGCCCTCGCGGCTGTCGGAGCCGACGATGAGGTAGTTCGTGCCGTCCTGGTCGCCGGGCCGGTCCTCGACCTTGCTGAGGTCCACCTCGCGGCGCAGCTTGGAGTCCGCCCAGAAGTACGTGACGACGGGCACGACTATGAGGATGACGAGCGCCACGATGGCGCCGATCTTGATCCGCTTGCGCCAGTTCGGCGGCGGCTTCCCGTAGCCGCCGGCCTGACGGCCGCCGCCGTCGTCATCGTACGGTCCCGAGGGGTCGCCGCCGCCGCTGCGGTAGACCTGCCCCTCGTTGTAACCGTCGCCGTACGCACCGTGGCCGTCGTCGTAGCCCCGGGATCGCTGCGGCGGCACCCCGCCGCCGCCCACGACGGGCATGACGCGGTGGGGCTCCGGATCGGACGCGCGGCTGCCGCGCCCGTACCGGTCCCTGCTGTCTGCAGTCCAACCCTCGGGCCAGTCACTCATGCGGGAAGTGTGCCCTGCCCGCCGTGCCGACCTGAAGGGGGGTTCTGAATCGGACCGGGCTTGTAGCGGTTCTGATGCAAAGCGGCGCGCCGCATACAGTGACACACATGAACGATCAGGCGCGGCCGGCGGCAGGCGAGGCGAAACCCACCTCGGCCTCCCGCACCACGTTGTCGTCCATCATGACGGCGAACGACGCGAACCTCCTCGGCACCGTGCACGGCGGCGTGATCATGAAGCTGGTCGACGACGTGGCGGGGGCCGTCGCGGGGCGCCACTCGGGCGGGCCCGCGGTGACGGCGTCGATGGACGAGATGGTGTTCCTGGAGCCGGTGCGGATCGGGGACCTGGTGCACGTCCTGGCGCAGGTCAACTGGACGGGGCGGACCTCGATGGAGGTCGGGGTGCGGGTGATGGCGGAGCGGTGGAACGAGTCGACGCCGGCGAAGCAGGTCGCGAGCGCGTACCTGGTCTTCGCCGCGGTCGACGACCAGGGCCGCCCGCGCCCGGTGCCGGCGGTCGCGCCGGAGACGGAGCGCGACGAGCGGCGCTGCCAGGAGGCGCAGATCCGGCGCACGCACCGGCTGGCCCGCCGCCGTGCGATCAAGAACCTCCGCGCCCGCAGCGAACCCGCCTGACCGCGGTCGGGCGGCGGGGTACGCCCGGCCCACCGCCGGGTGGGAGCCTCACCGCGACGTCGCCCGTGCCGGGCAGGGCTGCTCGAAGCACGCCGGGGGATTCACGCGCGTTCCGGGGCGTACGCCGGCCCGGGGGTGGCGACCGCCTACGCCCCTGTACCGCGTGCTGCTGTCGGCCCCGTCTGCGCAGGCGACCGCGCGCCGCCCCGCCGTCCCCGCGGGCGGCGTCACGTGCAGAGGACCTCGTCTCCCGTGACCGCCGACCAGACGTCCGCGCCGTCCAGGACCGGGTCCGCGGGCCGCACCCGGTGCACCTTCTCGTGGTCGTCGCCCAGCGTGACCGCCATGAGCGCACCGTGGCCGCGTTCCTGTACCAGCTTCGCGTGCGGGAGGGCGGCCGCCAGGGAGCGGGCGGAGCGGTCCCACTCCGGGTCGTAGGTGATGACCGTGCGGTCCGTCCGCGCCGCCGTCGTGGGCGCCCCGGTGGTGTCGAAGCCGATGCGGGCCAGCGAGCGGTCCACCCGGCCGCCGAGGCCGTCCTCCCCCGTGCCGTTCGCCACCTGGACCCGGACCTGCTCCGGCGGCACCTCCACCGGCGCCGCCCTGCCCTGTCCCTTGCCCTGCCCCTTTCCCTGTCCCTTCCTGCCGTCCGGGCCCCCGCCACGCGCCTTGAGCGGCCTGTCCTCGCGCAGCCTGTCGAAGAGCCGCCGGGCCCGTTCCTCGTCCCACCTGACCGTCGTACCGAGCCCCGGCACCTCGTAGTCCATGTCCGCCACCGGCACGGTCGCGAACTCCGACGACCCCGGCGAGAACCCGTGCAGCGCCTTGCCCAGCGAGAACACCGCGCCGGTGTCAAGTGCCGCGTCCGTACGCACCGAGCCCAGGAGCGTCGAGCCGACCTCGCGGAAGCGCAGCGGGTTCATCAGGCCGCTGGTGCCGGTGAGCTTGTCGATCACGGCGGCCAGGAAGCGCTGCTGGCGCTTCATCCGCCCCATGTCGGACGCGCCGTCCAGGTGCCGGGCGCGTACGTACGCCAGCGCCTCGCCGCCGTCGAGGCTGCTGGTGCCCGCGGGCAGGTCCAGACCGGAGTACTTGTCGCGCAGCGGGCGCTGCGTGCACACCTGCACGCCCCCGACCACGTCCACCGTCTTCATGAAGGCCGCGAAGTCGATCTCCACGTAGTGGTCGATGTGCACCCCGGACAGCTTCTCCACGGCCCGTACGGTCAGCGGCGGACCGCCGTGCGTGTACGCGGCGTTGACCTTCGCGGCGTGCGCGGTGCGCCGCTCGCCGAGGGCGCGGTTGGTGTGCGGCGGCAGCTCGACGTAGCTGTCGCGCGGGATGCTGACCACGCTCGCGCGCTCGCGGTCCTTCGACAGGTGGACGAGCATCAGCGCGTCCGTACAGTTGCACGGCTCCCCGCCGAGGCGGTACTTGCGCCGGTCCTCCTCGCTCACGCTGTCGCGCCGGTCGACGCCGGCGACGAGGAAGGTGAGTCCGTGGCCCTCCCGGGGGCGGTCGGAGATGCCGCCGAAGGCGTCGACCCTGTCGATACCGGAGCCGATGGAGCTGAGCAGGAAGTACCCGGCCCCACCGGTCGCCAGCAGCAGGAGGGAGAGTGCGGTGGCGATCCGCAGACCCCAGCGCGGGCGCTTCACTGACGGGGCTGGCACGGTGTGGGGACCTCCACGGGGCTCGGATACGGGCGTCGTCCGCCGCGCGCACATGCGTGCAGGGGCGCGTCTGTGCCTGGGCGGCAGCACGGCGGCACGGGCACGGACCCGACCACGGTAGGGACGCAGGCGCCGTCCTTCCCCGCACACGCCGTCCGTACGCTTAACGCCACCCTGCGGGCACGCCCCGATCCCCCGTTCGCGGTAACCTGAGCGGCGCCATGAACGACTTTGCGACTCCCCCCGCGGTCTCCGTGATCATGCCGGTGCTCAACGAGGAGCGGCACCTCCGTGAGGCGGTGCGGCACATCCTGGAGCAGGACTACGAGGGCGAGCTGGAGGTCGTCATCGCCCTCGGCCCGTCCACGGACGGCACCGACGCCATCGCCGCCGAGCTGGTCCGCGAGACCGCCGACGGCGCGCGCTGCCGGGTGCAGACGGTGCCGAACCCCACGGGCCGTACGCCCGCCGGGCTCAACGCCGCCATCGCGGCCTCCTCGCACCCCGTCGTCGTCCGCGTCGACGGCCACGGCATGCTCTCCCCCGGCTACATCTCCACCGCCGTCCGGCTGCTGGCCGAGACCGGCGCGCAGAACGTCGGCGGCATCATGCACGCCGAGGGCGAGACGAGCTGGGAGCAGGCCGTCGCCGCGGCGATGACCGCGCGCATCGGGGTGGGCAACGCCGCGTTCCACACCGGCGGCGAGGCGGGGCCCGCGGACACCGTGTACCTCGGCGTCTTCCGCCGGGAGGCGCTGGAGCAGCAGGGCGGGTACAACGAGGAGTTCATCCGCGCGCAGGACTGGGAGCTGAACTTCCGGATCCGCTCGGCCGGCGGGGCGGTCTGGTTCTCGCCGGAGCTGCGGGTCTCGTACCGGCCGCGGCCGAACCTGCGGGCACTGGCCAAGCAGTACAAGGACTACGGCCGCTGGCGCCGCGTCGTCGCGCGGTACCACAAGGGTTCGATCAACCCGCGCTATCTCGCGCCGCCCGCCGCCCTCGCCGGCATCGTCGCGGGCGTGCTGGTCACCCCGCTGACACCGCTGGGGCTGGCGATTCCACTCGCGTACGCCGTGGGGATCGCGGCCGGCTCGGTGCCCGCGGGGCGCGGTCTGCCGGCACGCGCGCGTGTGCAGATCCCGGTGGCGCTGGCCACGATGCACATGTCGTGGGGCTGGGGGTTCCTCACCAGCCCGCGGTCGCTGGCGCAGAAGGTGATCGCCAGCCGCCGCCCCGCGGTCACGGCGGGCTGACCTCCGGCCGCCTTCGCCGCGGGCTTCCGTACGGCCCCGCCCGCACGCGCGCGGGGCCGCGGCATCACCAGGTGTAGGACGGATTGACGTCCATGCACGCCTTCTTGTCGCTGCCCGCCAGCGGGTTGGAGCTCTCCGGCGCCTTCTCGGGCCCCGCCTCCTCGCCGTCGTCGGCGTCGCCGCCGGCGTCCGGCGGATAGGCGTTGCCCTCCCGCCAGTCGGCGCCGACCACCAGCGTCACCCCGTCGACGCCGCTGGACTCCTTCACCGCCCGGTCCGGCAGCCCGAGCGCCTTGGCCACCGCCAGGGCGTTCGCGTGCTGCTCCTCTGTCGCGTACGAGACGGTGGTGTCCGCCTGCGACTTGGGCGTGGCGTCCGTGGCGGCCTGGGTGAAGCCGTCCTCGGCGAGCACCCCGGCGATGTCGCCGGCCCGCCCGGTGACCGGGGCGTACATGGTGGTGCCCGTGCCGTTCTGGACGAGGACGGGGATGTCCGCCTTCGGCTCGGCCTGGGCGACGAGGTCGTCCGGCTTCTTCTTCTTGGGCTTGTCCTTGCCGTCGAAGGCGACGTCGTTGCGGATCATGGACCAGATCTGCGGCGCGTCCTCCTCGTTGGGTACGACGTGCGCGTTGTTCTGCGGGTCCGGCACCCACGGCATCGTGGTCATGGTGATGCGCTCGGGCGGCACCCGCTTGATGTCGTTCCCGAGGTCGTAGAGCTTCTTCAGGTCGCCCAGGCCGTCGTCGACGGTGAGCGCGTTGGTCGCCGCCTCGGCGAGGCGGCGCAGCTTGCCGGGGTCGGAGAGCTTGGCGCCCTCCTTGAGCTGGCGGGCCATCGAGTTCATGTACTGGTGCTGCGCGTGCGTACGCCCGATGTCGCTGCCGTCCTCGAAGCCGTGCCGGGTGCGCAGCCACTGCAGCGCCTGCTCGCCCTTGATGGTCGTCTCGCCCTCTTCGAGGCGCAGCCCGGAGTCGTCGTCGTAGACGTTGTCCCGTACGCAGACGGGGACGCCGCCCACCGCGTCGGCCATGCTCACCACGCCGGCGAAGTCGATCATCATGAAGTGGTCGATGGAGACGCCGGTCAGGGCCTCCCAGGCGGCGACGGTGCAGCCGGGACCGCCGTTCTGGAGGCTGGTGTTGATGGTCTGGGACGTGGTCTCCGGGTAGACCGTGCCGTCGTCGGGGTCGGTGCACTCCGGAATCGTCACCCGGGTGTCGCGCGGGACGGAGACGACGGACATGTTGCTGCGGTCCGCGGAGACGTGGAGCAGCATCTGCACGTCGGCGAGCGGCTTGCGGCCGCGGTCGGCGCGGGAGCCGCCGAGGCGGACGTTCTCGTCGGAGTTCCGGCTGTCGGACCCCAGGAGCAGAATGTCCAGCGGGGTCTGGCCGTCCGCGTTGGGCTGCTTCTCGTCGAGCTTGTTCTTGCCGAGGTTGAGGCGGTCCTTCTCCAGGTTGTTGTTCAGGTCGCGGTAGTAGAGGTAGCCCGCAGCCGCGGTGCCGAGTATGAGGAAGGCGACGATGCCGAAGAACCAGCGGGCGATACGCATCCCGCGGCGGCGCCGCGGCGGTGGCGGTCCGCCGTCCCCGGGGCCTTCCGCGTGGCTCCCGGGGTGGGCGCCGGGGCCCGGTCCTTCGCGGCCGTCGTCGTCGTGCGGGTCGTGGTCGCCGGTGTGACGCGCGTAGCCGCGCTGCCGCGGCATGCCCGGCGCGCCCGCGTCTTCGTACAGAGAGTCGTCCCAGCCGAGCTCGCCGGCTCTGTCGGGTCGACCGTCTGCTCCGCTACCGCGGACATTGCTGCGGCGCATGGGGCCTCCTGGTCGATCGCGGACGTGCGGTGTCCAGTCCGCACGTACGCCTCACTTCGCACAGACGTTCTTGTCTCCGGCCTTGACGTTCTGCACCCCGTCCGGCGCCTTGTCGGGCGCCTCGACCGGGGTGCCCGGTGCAGCGAAGTCCTCGCCGAGCGTGAGCGTCATGGTTCCCCCGGCCCCCGCGTTCTCCCCCGTCTTCTTCATGGCCGACTTCGGCAGCCCCATCATGTCGGCGAGCCGTGCGGCCTGTTCGGCCTGGTCAGGACCGTACTCAAGCCGGGTCTCCGGCTGGAGATCCGGCGTGTTGCCGGCCTCGGCGGCGTAGCCCGCGCCCTCGTCGAGAAGCCACCCGGCGGTGGCCGACGCCATGCCGGACTCCCCGCCGCCGTTGACGACGTCGACCCTCACCTCCCCGGGCTCCGACTTCTTCACCGGCTTGTCCTTCTTGCCCTTCTTCGCCCCGTCGAACGGCTTGTCCGCGGCCAGCAGTTTGAAGAGCGGCTTCGCCTTGGCCTCATCCATGAGGACTGTTGCGTCGTCCTCAGGGTTGTCCAGGACGGGCAAAGTCGCGAAAGTAATGTCGTCCTGGGGGACCTTCTTGAGGTCGTTGGCCAGGTCCATGAGCTTCTTCGCGCTGCCGATGCCGGAGTCGACGGTGAGCGCCTTGGTGGCGGCGTCGGCCAGGTCGTACATCTTCTTCGGATTGCTCAGCGAGCCGCCGGACTTCATCTTGCGGATGAGCGAGCTGAGGAACTGCTGCTGGAGTTCGATCCGGCTCAGGTCGCTGCCGAAGCCGACCGAGTAGCGGGTGCGGACGAAGGCGAGCGCCTCCTCGCCCTCGACCGTGTGCCGGCCGGCGGGGAGGTTGAGCTTCGACTTGGGGTCGTTGATGTCCTCGGCGAGGCACACCTCGACGCCGCCGACCGCGCTGGACAGGTCCTTGACGGCGTTGAAGTCCGCGAGGATGAAGTGGTTGACGTCCAGCCCGGTCAGTTGCTCGACGGTCTTCCAGGTGCAGCCGGGGTCGCGGCCGAACTGGCCGAGGCTCTCGTTGAACTTGGTCTCGTACGTCCCCGGGATGGTCTTCCAGCTCCCGTCCTCCTGCTTGGTCTTGCAGTCCGGGATGTCGGTGATCATGTCCCGCGGGATGCTCATCGCGGTGGCGTTGGTGCGGTCCTCGGAGACGTGGAACAGCAGCGTGGTGTCGGCGTGGCCGGGGCTGTTCATGTCGCCGTAGCCGTCGTTGCCCTTGCCGGTGCGCTTGTCCGTGCCCATCACGAGGATGTTGACGGGGCCGTCGATGACCGCCGCGTGATCCTCGCCGGCGACCTCGACCTTGTCTATGTTCCCGTTGAGCTTGCGGTAGATGAGGAACGCCGCGGTGCCGACGGCGAAGAGCACGACCGCGAGGCCGCCGGCGACCCAGATCAGCGCCTTCTTCTTCTTGCTCTTACGGGGCTTGGGGCGGCGGCGGCTGCGCGGCCCGTCCCCGTCCGGCCCCGAGCCGCCCGCACCGCCGGAGCCGCCGGCCGCGCCGCGACGGCGCTGGGACGGCAGGCGGGGCTCCTGAAGGCTCTCCGGGGCTTCCGCGGGCGACGCGTGGGACTGGTGCCTGTCGCCGGGCCGGGGCGGGCCGCCGGTATGCGGCTGGCCGGGCTGCGGCGGGCCCGGGTGCGGCTGGGCGTGCGGCGGTTGCGCGTGCTGCGGGCCCGGGGCGGCCTGGCCGTGCGAGGGCTGCCCGCTCTGCTGCGGGATGTACTGCTGCGGCTGCTGAGGCGGGCCGCCGTACCCGTGCGGGGCGTGACCGTGCGGACCCGGTGCGTGGTGGCCGTGGGGCTGGGGCGCCTGTCTGCCCGGGATCTGCGGGTCGAGACGCAGCTCGTAGCTGCCGGTCTCGGGATTGAACACCCACTGATCGGCGGGGTCGACCTCGCCGGCGTGTCCACGGCCTCGCCCATCCACGGTCGCTTGGGTTCCTCACATCGCTCGGTCAGCGCCTCCCCCTGCCGGCGCCGGACTTCCTGCCATACGCTCGACGACCGCCTGTCAGGCGGCCGGTCGGCTCACACTAGCCGCCTCTTTCGACGACTGGCGACGCCCGTGACAAATTCCACGCACTCGTAACAGGACATCCCGCGCATCCCCTCCATACACCGTGCCCCCCTTGTGCGCGTTGATCCGCTCTATCGGCAGATGTCATCCACAGGGGTTGTCCCCTTGTATACGGGCGGCGCGCCGGAGTCCCGTTTCTGCTTGGCTTTCCTGCCCTCGGAGACGAAGCGCACCACGCTGTCGGTTCGCAGTGCGCCGAACAATTCTCGCGCCGCCGGCTGCGCCAGTTCGTCGCGGTTGGAGTCCAGGCGGTACGGGCGGCGCGGCACGGTCATGAAGTGCACGCGCTCTTGGGGCACGTCACGGACGACGCGTACGAGGTCGTACAGCTCGGTGAGCGACGACAGTTCCTCGTTGGCGGTGAGCGCGGAGGTCACCGCGTCCAGCAGCGGGGCGAGGCGCAGCGGGTTGAAGAGCACGCCGTTGCTCTGCACCTTGTTGACGAGCGAGGCCATGAATTCCTGCTGCCGCGACATGCGTTGGGTGTCGCCGCCGCCGTCGAGGGACTTGCGTGCCCGTACGTAGCCGAGCGCCTGCTCTCCGTCGAGCACCTGGCGGCCCTTGGGCAGCCGAAGCTTGGCCGATCTGTCATGCATCGCCGCCGGCAGGCACACCTCGACGCCGTCCACGGCGTCCACGACCTCCTTGAAGCCCTGGAAGTCGGCGATGACGTGGTGGTCGACGCGCACGCCGACGAGCTTCTCCACCACGCGGATCGTGCAGGCGGCACCGCCGTAGGCGAAGCTGAAGTTGAACTGGTTGACCTGCTTGCCGCTCGTCCCGCCGCCGGGACGGCGGCAGTCGGGGATCTTCACCATCAGGTCGCGGGGGATGCTCACGGCGGTGACGCCGTCGCGGTCCCCGGCGAGGTGCAGGAGCACGGCGGTGTCGGAGCGCTCGACGCCCGTGTCGTGGCCGTAGCGCTCACTGCCCGCGCGGGAGTCGGAGCCGAGGACGAGGATGTTGGTGGCCCCGCCGGCGGCGGGCGCGGGGCGCTCCGCCTCGTAGCGCTTCAGCTCGCGTGCGGTGGCGGAGTCGACGGTGATGTTGCTGTCGAAGCGCTGGTAGAAGTACCAGCCGACGCCGGAGAGGGCGAGGAGGAAGACGGCCAGGCCGAGGCCGACGCGGCGGGCGAGGACGCGGCGGCGGCTGCGCGGACGGGGGCGGCGGGGCGGCGGGGGGTCTGCCTGGTACGGGGATGCGCCCTCCCGCGGGCCGGTCTCGTCTGCGCCCATCCGTCACACTCATTCGGCCGTTGTCCACGTGTGCAGACGGCCGAGCACCCCCGGGGTCGTACGGTCCGCCTCATGCGGTACATCGCATCACGAATGAGGCGCTACACCCGATACATGCGCCCGCGCGCGTCGCTCGGGGGCGGGGGCGCGGACCGGCGTCACGAGACGCGCTCGTCGGCCCTCCGCTTCTCCTGCTGTTCGAGGGTGAGCCGGTCCAGGTACGGGCAGAGCACGACCCCCGCGCCGGCGGCCAGGGGGGCGTAGAGGCCCGCGGAGAGCCCTTCCCACGTGTCGTACCCCAGTGTCGAGAGCGTGCGGGAGCCCGGCGCGAGCGCGCGCGACTGCGCGTCGGCGCGGGCGCGGGCGACCAGCTCGGCGGCGGTGAACCGGGCGCCGGGCGCTTCGAGCGCAGGCGCGTCCGGGTCGGCGGGGGCGTACGGCTGGAAGCGGTCGCCCTGCCCCGGCACCTCCACGGCGTAGTCGAGGAAGCCGTCCGGCGGCTGCGGGAAGCGGGCGCCGAGCGGGCGCAGGCTGAGGGCGACCCGCTCGCCGGTGCAGGCACGGGCCTGCTCCAGCGCGCCGGGGCCGGAGACGACGAGGTCGGCGGCGGCCGGGTCGGGGTCGGCGGGCACCGCGGTGACGCCGGTCGCGGCGCAGGCCAGCAGCCAGACGGCGGTCTGCCAGTGGGCAGGCAGGAGCAGCGCGAGCCGGTCGCCGGGCTCGGCGGCGAGGTCTCCCTGGAGGAGGTTCGCGGTCTTGGCCACCCAGTTGGCGAAGGTGGCGACGGACAGTTCGACGCGCTCGCCGGTGGTGTCGTCGTAGTACGTGACCAGCGGGCGGGCCGGGTCAGCGGCGAGGGCGGCGTCGAGCAGGGCGGCGGGGGTGGCGGCGGTGGGGTTCATCGCCGTCAGGTTACGCCGTCGCGTTACTCCGTCCGGCAGAGGTAAATGGACAGCGGTGGGGGGTATGGAAAAGATGCGTGATATGTACGCATTTTCTTCTTCGGTCGTCGCGATATCCGCCGCCGCGCTGCTCGCGCCGCTCACCCCGCTCGCGGCGCCGCCCGCTTCGGCGGGCGCGCTCCCCCGGGCGGCAGAGGCCGAGCGGGCCGCCGGCCGTACGCAGTCGCTGCCGCTCGCGCCGCTCGGCTCGTCCTCACGCGGGCCCGGGGCGGGCACGATGGGCCTCTCGAAACCGGACGCCGGGCCGTTCACGATGGTCGGCGTCGTCTGGAAGGACCCGGAGGCGGAGCTGGACGGGCGCGCGCGGGTACGGGCCAGGTCGGCGGAGACGGGCCGGTGGTCCGGCTGGCAGGACCTGGACCCCCACGCCGCGGACGCGCCCGACCCGGGGTCCGGCGCCGAGCCGGGCGGCGAGGCCGGTGCCGGGGCCGGTGGCGGCGCGGCGGCCCGGCGCGGGGGCACGGCGCCGCTGTGGGTGGGGGAGTCGACGGGGGTGGAGGTCCGCGTCGTACCCGCGCGCTCACGGTCGGCGGACGCGGCGGGGGCGGCGGGCGCTGCGGAGGCTGTGGGGGCGGCGGGGCTGCCGCGGGGGCTGACCGCCGAGTTGATCGACCCGGGCGGGGCGGGGGCGGCAACGGGCAAGGCGCGAGCGGCCGGCACCGCGGCCGCGGGCGAACTCGCCGCGCAGACCAAGGCCGCGTCGGAAGCGGACGCCGTACGCCTCAACCCCGCCCTGCCCGCCGCGGTCGGCCCGTTCGTCGGCCCGCGGCCGGAGATCGTCACGCGCAAGGGGTGGGGCGCGGACGAGAGCAGGCGGGCGAAGGGGTACCGGTACACGAAGACCGTGAACATCGCCTTCGTCCACCACTCGGCGACGGGCAACGACTACCGCTGCACCGAGGCACCGGGTCTCGTCCGCGGCATATACCGCTACCACACCCAGAGCCTGAACTGGGCGGACGTCGGCTACAACTTCCTGGTCGACAAGTGCGGCCGCGTCTACGAGGGCCGGGCGGGCGGCGTCACGCGCGCGGTGATGGGGGCGCACACGTACGGCTTCAACCACAACAGCATGGGCATCGCCGTCCTCGGCAGCTACGACTCGGCGGTGCCGTCCCAGGCCGCGGTGAACGCGGTGTCGCGGCTGACGGCGTGGAAGCTGGGCCTGTTCGGCAAGGACCCGGAGGGCAAGCAGACGAAGGTGTCGGGCGGCGGCAAGTACGCCAGAGGGACGCGGGTCAGAATGAACGTCATCTCGGGGCACCGGGACGGCTTCGCGACGGCCTGCCCGGGGGTGCGGCTGTACGACAGGCTGGGCGCGACGAGGGCGAGTTCGGCGTCGTACCAGGGCCGCCGCTGAGAAGGGGCTGAGAGGGGGACGCGTGCCGGTCGCCTGTGACGCGGACCGGTTCCCGCGGGCGGTGCACCGCGGCGCGGGCAACTCCCGGCGCCGGCCGCTGCCGTGGCTGTCGGTGGCGGAGGCTAGAGTCGTGCGACGTGTCCGCCGCCCCCGACCACCGCGCCCGTACCCGGACCTGGGCACCCCCGGGCCCGTACGACCTGTGGCGCACTCTGGGCGTGCTGCGGCGGGGGCCCGGCGATCCGGCGTTCCGCGTCGCGGACGGCGCGGTCTGGCGGGCGAGCCGCACCCCCGCGGGCCCCGGCACGCTGCGCGTCGCCCCGGCGGGCGGGGCGGTGGCCGCCGAGGCGTGGGGCCCGGGCGCGGAGTGGCTGCTGGACGGCCTCCCGGCGCTGCTGGGCGCCGAGGACGACCCGGAGCCGTTCACGCCGCGCCACCGCGTCGTCCATGAGGCCCGCCGCCGCCACCCGGGCCTGCGCCTGATCCGCACCGGCGTGGTGCTGGAGTCGCTGATCCCGTCGGTGCTGGAGCAGAAGGTCACCACGGACGAGGCGTACCGCTCCTGGCGCCTGCTGCTGCACCGCTACGGCACCGAGGCCCCGGGCCCGGCGGGGGCGGAGCTGCGGATGCGGGTGATGCCGGACGCGCGCGGCTGGGCGATGATCCCGTCCTGGGAGTGGCACCGCGCGGGCGTCGACGGCAAGCGCGCGGCGACGATCGTACGAGCCGTCCGCCGCGCCCGCGCCCTCCAGGCGGCGGCGGACATGGACCTCGAAGCCGCCACCCGCCGCCTCACCGCCCTCACGGGCATCGGCCCGTGGACGGCGGCGGAAACCCTCCAGCGCGTCATCGGCGCCGCCGACGCGGTCACCGTCGGGGACCTGCACCTGCCCCGCATCGTGGGCTACACCCTGGCCGGCGAGCGCAACGCGGACGACGAGCGCATGCTCGAACTGCTCGCGCCGTACGAAGCCGGGGGCCAGCGCCACCGCGCCACGCGCTACATCTGCCTCCTGGGCCGCATGCCCCCGCGCCGCAAACCGAAGGCCGCCATCCCGGACATAGCCCGCCTCTGACCCCGCCGCGCGGCGGCGGGGTCCGGCGTCGCCCGCATCAGGGCAGGTTGCGGGCCATGACGATGCGCTGGACCTGGTTGGTGCCCTCGTAGATCTGCGTGATCTTCGCGTCGCGCATCATGCGCTCCACCGGGTAGTCGCGCGTGTAGCCGTAGCCGCCGAGGAGCTGGACCGCGTCCGTGGTCACCTCCATCGCCGTGTCGGAGGCGAAGCACTTGGCCGCGGCGCCCTGGAAGGTGAGGTCGGCGCCGCCGCGTTCGGACGTGGCGGCGGCTGCGTAGGTGAGCTGCCGGGCGGCCTCGATCTTCATGGCCATGTCGGCGAGCATGAACTGGACGCCCTGGAAGTCCGCGACCGGCTTGCCGAACTGCTTGCGTTCGCGGACGTAGCCCTTGGCGTAGTCCAGGGCGCCCTGGGCGATGCCGAGGGCCTGGGCGGCGATGGTGATACGGGTGTGGTCGAGGGTCTTCATGGCGGTGGCGAAGCCCGTGCCCTCGGCGCCGATCATGCGGTCCGCGGGGATGCGGACGTTGTCGAGGTAGACCTCGCGGGTGGGGGAGCCCTTGATGCCGAGCTTCTTCTCCGGGGCGCCGAAGGAGACGCCCTCGTCGGACTTCTCGACGACGAAGGCGGAGATGCCCTTGGAGCGCTTCTCCGGGTCGGTGACGGCCATCACCGTGTAGTACTCGGAGATGCCCGCGTTGGTGATCCAGCGCTTGACGCCGTTGAGGACGTAGGAGTCGCCGTCCCGTACGGCGCGGGTCTTCATGCCGGCCGCGTCGGAGCCGGCCTCGGGCTCGGAGAGGCAGTACGAGAACATCGCCTCGCCGCGTGCCAGCGGCGTCAGGTACTTCGCCTTCAGCTCCTCCGAGGCGGAGAGCATCAGAGGCAGGGAACCCAGCTTGTTGACGGCCGGGATCAGGGAGGAGGAGGCGCAGACGCGGGCGATCTCCTCGATGACGATGACCGTCGCCAGCGCGTCCGCGCCCGCGCCGCCGTACGCCTCGGGGACGTGGACCGCGTGCAGGTCGTTGGTGACGAGCGCGTCCAGCGCCTCCTGCGGGAAGCGCGCCTCCTCGTCCACCTCGGCCGCGAAGGGCTCGATCTTCGCCTCGGCGAGCGAGCGTACGGCGTCGCGGAGCATGTCGTGCTCCTCGGCCGGGCGGTACAGGTCGAATTCGGGCGCTCCTGCCAAGGCTCTCTCCATTCCCGCGCATGCTCATTACCGTTCAGTAGTTCTGATGGTATGCCGTGCGCGGCGAGCGGACCTACGTGACGTTGGCGACAGGGGCGCGGCCCGGCTCAGGGTGCCGTGCCGCCCAGGCGGTCGGTCGGGTACTTTTCGACGTACTGCGCCATGGTGTCGTTCCGCATGGCCTCCCACAGGGGGTCGCCCGCCTTGTCGTCCAGGAGCACCACCGACTGGCCCTCGATCATGTCGAGCCCTGCGACCGGGGCGTTCATGAACACCAGGTCGCCGGAGCGCACCCCCTTCATGTCCCACATCAGGTCGCGCATGGCGCCGTCCGAGAACCGGTCGTCGACGCTGACCGTGGCGGTCACCGCGTCCAGCAGGCGCTTGACCTTGAGCGGGTTGGAGAAGTTGTCCGAGGACATCGTCTCGGTGATGACGGCGCGGAGGAAGTTCTGCTGCCGCTGGGTGCGGTCGAGGTCGCCGCGGGGCAGGCCGTGGCGTTCGCGTACGTAGTCGAGGGCGGTCTTGCCGTCCATGTGGTGGGTCCCGGCGGTCCACTCGCCGCCGCCGTTGCGGCGCGGGGTGGTCTCGTCGATGGTGATGTCCACGCCGCCCACGGCGTCGGTGAGCCGCTTGAAGCCGCTCCAGTCGATCACCGCGAGGTGGTCGATCTTGACCTTCGTCATGCGCTGCACGGTGTCGATGAGCAGCGGGGGGCCGCCGTAGGAGAAGGCCGCGTTGAGCTTGGCGTCGCCCCGGCCGGGGATGTTCACCCAGGAGTCGCGGGGCAGCGAGACGACGTAGCCGCCGTCGCGGCCCTCGGGGAGGTGGACGAGCATCATCGTGTCGCTGCGCTGCGCGCCCGGCTTCCAGGTGTGCTCACCGGCGCCGTCGCCGGTGAGCGGGAGGTCGGAGCGGGCGTCGACGCCGATGAGAAGGTACGTTTCACCGCCCTTGGACGGCGCGGGCCGGTGCTTTTCCGGCACGTTCGTCGGGAAGGCGTTCGGGATGCGGTCGACGCGCCCGGTGTAGTGCTCGTACGCCCACCAGAGGCCGCCGGCGACCATGAGCACGCCGGCGAAGAGCATGATCACGGCGCCGAGGAGCACCTTGCGGCCGCGGCGCATCCGGCGGCGGGGCGCGGCGTGCGAGGGGGCGCCGGCGGGGTCTTCGGGGCCGTCCGGGTCGTCCGGGCCGCCGGGGCCGGTCGCCGGGTCGGCAGCCGGGCCGGTCGCCGGACTGGTCACCGGGTCGGCAAGCGGGTCCCGGCCGTCGGGTCCCCCGGGCCTGCCCCCGAGTGCGCCCGGGGCTCCCGGTGTCCCCTGCGCGCCCGGCGCGAACGCCGCGTCCACGTAGGCCGCGTGCGCCGCCGTCGACGTGTCCCCGGCGTACGGCGCCTCCGGTTCGCGGGCGCGCGGCGTACCGGGCTCGTCGGTTCCGCTGCCCGTTCCGTCCAGATGCTGCCTCGCCACGATCCCCACTCCCTTTGGTGCACGCTCATGAGTCAGACTCCGCACCCGGGCCCATGGTTGCCCAGGCGGGTGTGGTGGAGCCCGCCGTTATGCTCGGGACCATGACCTTGAAGATCACCGTCATCGGCACCGGTTACCTCGGTGCCACGCACGCCGCCGCGATGGCGGAGCTGGGCTTCGACGTGCTCGGCCTGGACGTGGTCGAGGAAAAGGTCGAGCTGCTGTCCACCGGCAGGGTGCCGATGTACGAGCCGGGTCTGGAGGACCTGCTGCGCGCGCACGTCTCCGGCGTCGAGGGCTCGTCCGGCCGGCTGCGCTTCACCACGTCGTACGAGGAGGCGGCGGCCTTCGGCGACGTGCACTTCGTCTGTGTCAACACGCCGCAGAAGCACGGCGAGTACGGCTGCGACATGAGCTACGTCGACGCCGCGATCGACAC
>NZ_VISV01000034.1:0-35376 GCF_007827615.1 Streptomyces sp. CNZ287
CGCCTCGAAACGCTTGACCACGTCATCCCAGTACACCTTCGACGCGTTCGACGCCTTATCCCCGTAATCCGCCGCCACCAACTTGATCGTGGTGGCACCGCCGTCACCGTCGCCGCCGCCCCCGTCGTCACCGCAAGCCGTGAGGCCCAGCGCACCGACAGCGCAGACCGTGAGGATCCTGATCGTGCTCTTGCGCATCTCTGACGCCACCTTCGTGGGAAGACTCTCGAGCGGATGCTTGAAGTTGATTGAATCTGGTGCTCTCAGAGCAGTATCGCGCACCCTGTGTGGCGTGAGTATGCATCCAGAGATGCTCCTCGTCCAGATGTCACCCCGAACTGTGACCTGACGGACCTACGACGGCTCGGTCGAGGGGGCCACGATGCGTGATCGTGCACTTGCGCAGAGGGCTACGATGCTCGGCGGACTGTCGCGAGAAGGGGCGGTGGGATGTCCAAGCACGACCGGTGGAGCAGGCTGTTGCAGCACCTGGCCGAGAACGGGCGGCTCGAGGTGGAGGAGGCTGCATCGGTGCTGGAGGTCTCGGCGGCGACGATCCGCCGAGACCTCGACGAGCTGGCTGAGCAGCAGTTGCTCGTGCGTACCCGGGGCGGAGCGATCGCCCATGGGGTGTCTTACGAACTGCCGCTCCGCTACCGGTCCGTGCACAACGCCGCGGAGAAGCGCCGTATCGCGGAGGCGGTCGCCGATCAGATCGGCCAGGGGATAGTGGTCGGCATCAATGGTGGTACGACCACGACCGAGGTGGCCCGCGCACTGATCATCCGGGCAGCGGGAGACGGCGCCGAGCAGGTTGCGGGCACGCCGGCGCCCAGCGTGACCCTGGTGACGAATGCCCTGAACATCGCGAGCGAAGCGGCGGTCCGGCCGCAGATCAAGTTGGTGCTGACCGGCGGCGTCGCGCGTCCCCAGACATACGAACTCGTCGGCCCACTGGCCAGCGGCGTCATGAGCGACGTGGCGCTCGATGTCGCGATCCTCGGCGTCGACGGTGTGGACTCAAGTCTGGGACTGATGACTCATCACGAGGAAGAGGCGAGCATCAGCCGCCTGTTCGCCGAACGCGCCCACCGGGTGATCGTGGCTGCCGACTCCTCAAAGCTGGGGCGACGGGCGTTCGCGAGGATCTGCGGCCTGGACCGCATCGACGTCCTGGTGACCGACTCAGCCGCCTCGGGCGACATGATCGCTCGCCTCACCGACGCCGGGATCGAAGTGATCAGCGTGTGAGACAGCGGCGCGGTCACAGCGATTCGAGCCGCGCCGCACGCGTCGGACTTCGCCATCGGTCGGCTATCGACGCGGCTGACGGGGCCAAGTTCCGCGTGGTCAGGACCAGCAGATAACCGTCGGGGTCCTGGACCGTCACGCCCCAGGTGTCCCAGTACGGATCCCCATGGAGCAGATCAAAGCGGGCCGGCCGCCGGGCCCGGCCGCTGCCGTGATCGACGTCGCCAGCGGCACCACGCTCGTCTGGACCGACGCCACCGTGACGGTACGCCTGACCGGCTTCCCGCGCCCACCGGCATCGAGGCAGGCGCCGCCGGGGGCCGGCTCCACTACGACGTGGCACTGGCCCCCGGCGACGTGTGGGACGCCGACCTCGTGTGCACCGCCGAGGACGCCGAGGGCGAGCCGTTCCCCGCCACGGCCCCCGGCAGCCCACCCTGGCGCACCCCCCGGGTACGCAGCGCCGACCGCCGGCTCGACGCCTGGCTCGACCGGTCCCCCGCCGACCTCGAACGGCTCCTGCTGGCCGACCTCCGGCGCCCCGACGACCTCTTCCTCGCGGCCGGAGCCCCCTGGTTCGCCACGCTCTTCGGCCGCGACTCGCTGTGGGCCGTGCGGATGCTGCTGCCGCTCGGCACCCGGCTCGCCGCGAGCACGCTGCGGATCCTGGCCCACCGCCAGGGCACCGTCACCGACCCGGCCACCCAGGAGCAGCCGGGCAAGATCCTCCACGAGGTACGCCGCGCGGGCCTGCGCCTGTCCGGCAAGTCCGCGACGCTGCCGCCCGTGTACTACGGCACGGTCGACGCCACCCCGCTGTGGGTGACCCTGCTGCACGACGCCCGGCGCTGGGGTCTGGACCCGGCCGAGGTCGAGGCGCTGCTGCCGCACGCGAGCGGGCCCTGGCCTGGATGAGCGAGTACGGCGACGCCGACGGCTTCCTGGAGCACGTCGACACCACCGGCGCGGGCCTGGCCAACCAGGGCTGGAAGGACTCCCGCGACGGCATCCAGTACCACGACGGCCGGCTCGCGGAGCCGCCGATCGCCCTGTGCGAGGTACAGGGCTACGCCTACGAGGCCGCCCGCGGCGGAGCCGCGCTGCTGCGCGCCTTCGGCCGGCCGGGCGCGGACCGCTGGGGGCATGGGCGGAGCGCCTGAAGTCCCGGTTCCGCGAGGCATTCCGGGTCGAGGACGCCCGCGGCCTGTACCCCGCCGTCGCCCTGGACCGCGACAAGCGCCCCGTCGACTCGGTGACCTCAGGCTTCGGACATCTGCTGGGCACCGGCCTGCTGGAACCGGACGAGAGCGCGCTGCTCGCCGAGCGGCTCGCCGGCAGCGACCTCGACTCGGGCTTCGGACTGCGCACGCTCAGCAGCGACTCCGGCGGCTACAACCCGTTCGGCCACCACATCGGCTCGGTCTGCCGCACGACACGGCCACCGCCGTCCACGGCCTGGTCCGCGCCGGCTTCCCGGAGCCCGCGGCCGCCCTGGCCACCGGCCTGCTCCACGCATCCCGGGACTTCGGCGCCCGGCTGCCGGAACTGTTCGCCGGCTACGGCACCGACTCCGGCAGCCGTCCGGCCCCGTACCCGGCGGCCTGCCGCCCGCAGGCGTGGGCAGCGGCGTCCGCGGTCCTGGTCCTGCAGTCGCTACTGGGCCTCACCCCCGACGCTCCCCACGCCACACTGACGATCTCCCCGCAGGTCCCCCGAGCCCTCCTCCCTCTCCGCGCCACGGGCCTCGAACTCGCCGGCGCCCCCTTGGAGATCGCCCTGTCCGCCGACGGCACCCCGACGATCCAGACGCCTCCAGGCATCACGGTCCAGACCGCGGGATGAACCGGCACAGCCCGGGCGTTTTCGGCACGCGGGCCACCCGCCATGACACCACCTTCTGTCGCACCCTTCAGGGCTTTCGACCGCGGTAGGTGGCCCGCGCTTGGGCGTCGTCCAGCAGGGTGCGGAGGATCTGGGCGTCCGGGGCCACGGCGGTGGCGAGGGTACCGGGGCCAGGCAGTGGGGTGAGGACGGCGCGGCCGGGGGCGAGGACGCATGGCCCGGCCGGAGCGTCGTGGAACTCGGGTGCGACGGTGAGCAGTTGTCCCGCAGCGAGGTTGTCCGCGAGCACGGCGGGGCCGTCCCATGCAGGGGCGCCGGGGCCGTAGTCGGTGGTCTGGTCGAGGAGCGGGCGGCCCCCGCTGCGTACCGTGAGGCGTGAGACGAGCCGGCCGGGCGGTTCACCGGCGCGGCCGAGCACCTGCTCCTCGCGGAACACCAGGCGGGCGGTAGGGGCGAGGTCGACGCGGTAGGTCACGTGGAGTCGGCTGCCGCGCACGGAGACCATCGGCTCGGGCAGCCAGCGCAGCACGGCGCCGTCGCCGACGGTGAGGCGCACGTCGTAGCGGGCGGTCTCGCCGGCGGTGCCCGGCATCGCCAGGGTCGCGGCGGCGCTGGTGACGCTCAGGGCGGCACCGGCCTCGACACGCACGTCGAGCCCCAGCCGGTCGCCGCCGAGTGGCCCGGCCATCGCCCCGACCAGGCACACCCGCGCCTCCCCGGCGCCCGCCCGGATCCGGCGCAGGGCGAGCGGTCCGTCCCCGGCCAGCTCCGGCAGGGCGGTGCCGCCGCGCCCGTCGGGGGCGGCGGTGATACGGGCACGGGCGCGGACTTCGCCGGCGGGCACGCGCGCGGCGGACCGGCGGGGGCCGGGCGGGCGCTGGGCCGGACCGTCCGTACGGTCGGCGTGTGCGGCCCCGGGGTCCGTCATGCCGTACGCCATGCGGCGACGCGCTCGCGGAGCCAGTCCGCGACCGGCCGCACGCCGCCCTCCCGCGCCAGAGAGGTGAACACGACCGGTTTCTCGCCGCGCTGGGTCCGCGCGTCGCGCGCCATGCGCCGGAGGTCGGAGCCGACGTGGGGGGCGAGGTCTACCTTGTTGACGACGAGCAGGTCGGCCATGGTGACGCCGGGCCCGCCCTTGCGGGGGATGTCGTCGCCCCCCGCGACGTCGATGACGAAGAGCTGCACGTCGGCCAGGCCGCGGGAGAAGGTGGCCGTGAGGTTGTCGCCGCCGGACTCCACCAGGACCACGTCGAGGGGCCCCACCGTCGCCTCCAGTTCCTCGACGGCCTCGACGTTGGCGGAGATGTCGTCGCGGATGGCGGTGTGCGGGCAGGCGCCGGTCTGGACCGCGGTGATCCGCTCGGGCGGCAGTACGGCCTCGCGGAGCAGGAACTCGGCGTCCTCGCGGGTGTAGATGTCGTTGGTGACGACGGCCAGCGCCAGCTCGTCGCGCATCAGCCGACACAGCGCGGCCACGATGGCGGTCTTGCCGGAGCCCACCGGACCGCCGAGCCCGACCCGCAGGGCGCGGCGTGGGGTCGCGCGGATGGCGCTCCCTGCCGGCCCTGCCGGCGCCGGGAGTGTGCCGAGGCGGCGCGCGGCGGTGCCGTAGGAGTAGCGCTGCGGAGTGGTCTCCGGGTGGTCGCGGTGCATGCCGTCTCCCTGGGTTCTCACGAGCTCGGCCGGGTCGGCCGGGGTCTGCCTACGAGGCGAAGAGCCGTGCCGCCCGGACGGCGTGCTCCTCCGCGGCGATGTCGAGGAGCGGGGCGCCCGCCGCGGGCAGAAGGGCCCCTACTTCGGCTCGGCCCGCGGCGGCCGCACGTACACCCGCCGCCGTGGCCCGCGCGGCGACGTCGTCCAGTTCCGGGGCGAGGCGGGCGAGGACGGCGGTGGCCTCGAAGGGGTCGAGGCCGAGGAGCCGTACGGTCGCGGTCGCCGGCCCGGAGACCGCCTCGTACGCGGCCGCGTGTGCGGCGTCGCCGGGTCCGAGGCCCGCGGCCCGCGCGGCGAGGCCCAGGACGACGGGCTGGTGGACGCCGCGAGGGCGGGCCTCGGCGAGGGCGTCCAGCTCCGCGTTCGGCCAGGCGGCGCGGGCGGCTCGCAGCAGTTGGCGGCCCAGCTTGCGGGCGGTGGCGCGCAGGGCGGGGGAGGGGGTGCAGGCGTCGGCCGCCTCGTCGAGGCGGAGCGGGTCGGCTCCGGCGCAGGCGGCGGCGGCCAGGGCGGCGGAGGTGAGCCCGGCGGTGTGCAGCCGGCCGCGGCAGTACGCCGCCAGCCCCACGGCGTCCGTGATCCGCCCGGCGGCGACGGCCTCTTCGGCGCCGCCGGAGTGGGCGTGGCCGCCGGCGGGGAAGCGGCCGTCGGCGAGTACGAGCAGCGCGGCGCGGATGGCGGGCGGGGGCGGCATGGCTCAGAACAGGAAGTAGCGCTGGGCCATCGGCAGCTCCGCCGCAGGGGCTGGCTCGACCACGTCGCCGTCGATGGTCACGGTGAAGGTGTCGGCGTCGACCCGTACGTCCGGTGTCGCGTCGTTCAGCCGCATGTCCGCCTTGGTCAGCGACCGCGTGGAGCTGGCCGCGACCATCGGCTTGCCCAGCCCGAGGCGGTCGCGGAGGTGACCGTCCAGCGCGAGCGGGGAGACGAAGGAGACGGAGTTGGCGTGCGGGGCGCGGCCGGCGGCGCCGTACATGGGGCGCGGCAGGACCGGCTGCGGGGTGGGGATGGAGGCGTTGGCGTCGCCCATCTGCGCGTACGCGATCTGGCCGCCCTTGATCACCAGATGCGGCTTGACGCCGAAGAACGCCGGGTCCCACAGGACGAGGTCGGCGAGCTTGCCGGGCTCGACGGAGCCGATCTCGTGGTCGACGCCGTTGGCGACGGCGGGGTTGACCGTGTACTTCGCGACGTACCTGCGCGCCCGCAGGTTGTCGGCGCGGCCGTCGCCGGGCAGTGCACCGCGCCGTTTCTTCATCACGTGTGCGGTCTGCCAGGTGCGCAGCACCACCTCGCCGATGCGGCCCATGGCCTGGGAGTCGGAGGAGATGACGGAGATGGCGCCGAGGTCGTGCAGGACGTCCTCCGCGGCGATCGTCGTGGGCCGGATGCGGGACTCGGCGAAAGCCAGGTCCTCGGGCACGGCAGGGTTCAGGTGGTGGCAGACCATCAGCATGTCGAGGTGCTCCTCGACGGTGTTGACGGTGTGCGGGCGGGTCGGGTTGGTGGAGCTGGGCAGGACGTGGGGGGAGGAGACGACGGTGATGATGTCGGGGGCGTGGCCTCCGCCGGCGCCCTCGGCGTGGTAGGCGTGGACGGTGCGGCCGGCGAGGGCGGCGAGGGTGTCGCCGACGAAGCCGGCCTCGTTGAGGGTGTCGCTGTGGAGGGCGAGCTGCGCGCCGGTCTCCTCGCAGACGGCGAGGCAGGCGTCGATGACGGCGGGGGTGGCCCCCCAGTCCTCGTGGATCTTGAAGCCGAGGGCACCGCCGCGCAGTTGGCTGCGCATCGCCTCACTGGAGACGGTGCTGCCCTTGCCCAGCAGGCCGACGTTGACGGGGACGCCGTCCATGGCCTCCAGCATCCGGGCCAGGTGCCACGGCCCGGGGGTGACGGTGGTGGCCTTGCTGCCCTCGGCGGGGCCCGTACCACCGCCGATGAGGGTGGTGACGCCCGAGGCGAGCGCCTCGTCGGCGAGCTGGGGGCAGATGAAGTGGACGTGGGCGTCGACGGCGCCCGCGGTGAGGATCTTGCCGTTGCCCGCGACGACTTCGGTCTCCGGGCCGATGACCAGCTCGGGGTGCACGCCGTCCATGGTGTCGGGGTTGCCCGCCTTGCCGAGCGCCGTGACGCGCCCGTCGCGGACACCGACGTCGGCCTTGACGATGCCCCAGTGGTCGAGAACGACGGCGCCGGTGATCACGGTGTCGGGGGTGCCGTCGGCGCGGGCGGCGCGGGAGACACCCATGGACTCGCGGATGACCTTGCCGCCGCCGAAGACCGCCTCGTCGCCCGCGCGCCCCGGGCCACCGGAGCGGTCCTCCTCGATCTCGATCAGCAGGTCGGTGTCGGCGAGCCGGATGCGGTCGCCGGTGGTCGGCCCGAAGAGGTCGGCGTACGCGGCCCGGGACAGCTCAGCCATCGAGCGCCCCGCCCGTCTCGCCGCGCAGCCCCGGCACCACGCGCCGGCCGGCGATCGGCACCAGTGCGACCTCCACGGGTACGCCCGGCTCGAAGCGCACGGAGGTGCCCGCGGCGATGCCGAGGCGCCTGCCGCGGGCGACGGCGCGGTCGAACTCCAGGCCCGGGTTGGCCTCGGCGAAGTGATAGTGGGAGCCGACCTGGACCGGCCGGTCGGCGGCGTTGAGCACGGTGAGCCGGACGACGTCCGCGCCCTCGTTGAGGCGGACGGCCCCGTCGCCGTAGCGGATCTCTCCCGGGATCATCACGCGGTCCTCCCGTCAGGCGATGGGGTCGTGGACGGTGACGAGCTTGGTGCCGTCCGGAAAGGTCGCCTCCACCTGCACGTCGCGCAGCATCTCGGGGATGCCGTCCATGACGTCGTCGCGGGTGAGGACCTTGCGGCCGGAGGCCATCAGGTCGGCGACGCTGCGGCCGTCGCGGGCGCCTTCCAGTACGTGGGAGGTGATGAGCGCGACCGCCTCCGGGTGGTTGAGCCGCAGGCCGCGCGTCCGGCGCTTCTCGGCGACGTCCGCGGCCACATGGATGAGCAGCCGCTCCTGCTCCCGGGGGGTCAGTCGCACGCGTCCCACCTGCCTTCCGGCTCGGCTCCCTCCGGGGCCGTCCCTGCCCGGAGTCCGGCCACGCTAGCCCGCGCTCTTTTCAGGCGCGTTACAGAGACCGCCGCCACCGATGCCGGGTCGTCGGGCCAACACCCGCTCTGCCGGGGTCCCTTGCTCACCGACGCCGCCGACTGAGGTGGGCCTGAGTGGACGTCTTCAGATTCCATGAATCGTGTCAGCGCATATTGACGCGGGATTTAAAGCGAAATACGGTTCCGCTGCACACATAAATTGAATCGTTTCAATAAATGAGGGGGCACCCATGAGACTTCGGAGAAGAAGACCCGGGCCCTGGCGCGCCGTCACCGTCGTGGCCGCGGTGCTCGCGTCGGTCGCCGCCCTCACCGCGCCGGCCGCGGGGACCACGGACGAGCAGGGAGTGTCCCGCGCGCCCGAGCGGCCGTCGGCGCCGACCGGGCTGCGGACGAACTCGCTGCCGGCTCCCACGGACGTGGACATCACCGGGACGGTCGAGTTCGGCTGGCAGTCGGCGCTGCGCCGGCAGGGCGCGTACAAGATCGAGGTGACGCGCGTCGGCGCGGGCCGCCCGGTGTGGGCGACCGGCAAGGTCGCATCCGCGCAGTCGTCGGCGGTGCGCTACGCCGGTCCCGCGCTCCGGGCGGGGGAGCGGTACCGGTGGCGCGTGCAGGTCTGGGATGACGACCGCCGGCCCTCCGGGTGGTCCGAGTCCGCCTCGTTCGGCACAGGTCCCGGCGCCGACTGGGGAAATTCGGCCCCCGTGTGGCCCCGCCCGCCCGCTGGTGAGAAGTGGACCGACTACCGCGTCGACCTGACGCTCACGGTCACCCGTACCGCGCTCGGCGTGCGCTTCCGGTCCCCGGACAAAAGGAACGGCTACATGTGGCAGTTCCGGGCGGCCGGCGCCGCCAACCCCAGCACCCTGGTGCCGCACATCCAGACCGACGGCACATTCCGTGCCGGCGCCCCGGTGCCGCTCGGGACGGAGTTGAAGACCGGCGCCGAGCACCGGGTCAGCATCGAAGCCGTCGGCTCCACCCTCACCACGTCGCTCGACGGCCGCGTCGTGGACCGCCGTACCGACACCACCTACGCCGAGGGCGTCATAGGCTTCCGCAACGGCGGCAGCGAGACGGGCGTCGTGGACGATGTCCGCGTCACCGACCTGACCGGCGACGGTGACGAGCTGTACCGCAACGACTTCGACGATCCCGCGGCAGGCTTCCCTTGCGGGACCGTCCAGGACGGAGCGCTCAGCCTCGGAACCGGAGTCGACTGCCTCAACGCCAACCTCGCCAACGACTGGGCGCTGTTCCGGGACGACTTCTCGCTCGCGCCGGGCAAGAAGGTCGCCTGGGCCACCGTCTTTGCCACCGGCTCCGCGTTCTCCAGCGCCAAGCAGTACGTGTACAAGATGTACCTGGACGGAGAGTTCGTCGGGCTCGGGCCGACGAGCCCGACCGGCGACGAGGTCCGCTACGACGGCTTCGACCTCACGGACCGGCTCCGCGAACGCGGCCCGCACACGCTCTCGGCGATCGCCTACGCCACCAAGGACCGGCGCTTCCAGGCCCACGTGATCGTGCGCTACACCGACGGCACCACCCAGACCCTCGGCACGGGAGCCGGCTGGCAGGCCAGGACCGGAAGCGACATCTGGACGTCGACGGAGAGCATCGGCACGAACTACTGGTACGCCCCCCGGGAAGACGTCACCATGGCCGCGTTCCCGGACGGGTTCAGGAAGCCGGGCTTCACCGGCCAGGGCTGGACCGCCCCCGAGGTCAAGGAGCCGTACGAGAAGCTCGCCCCCACACCGTTCGCGAAGGTCGAGGAGCAGACGCACGCCCCCCAGAAGATCGTCGATCTCGGCGGCGGCGACTACTTCGTCGACTTCGGCCGCACCTGGATGGGCGGCGTCCGGCTCACCCTGGACGGCCGGCAGGACCAGCAGGTCCGGCTGCGATTCGGTGAGGAACTGTCGGCTCCGCACACCGCCCGCTACCGGATGCGCACCGGCAACACGTACGAGGACGTGCTCACCCTCCGAGACGGCCGGCAGACCCTCGACACCTGGGGCATGCGCGTCTTCCGCTACCTGAACATCGTCGACTCACCCGTCCCGATCACGAAGGAGAACCTGAGCGCGCTCGCCATGGTCTACCCCTTCGACCGCGACGCGGCCGAGCTGACCTCCTCCGACCCCGATCTCGTCAGGGTCTGGCAGTTCACCAAGGACACCATCGAGACCGCCAACCAGAACTTCTTCACCGACTCCTGGACCCGCGAACGCACCAACTACGAGGCCGACGCCTACATCCAGCTTCTGTCCAACCTCCACCTCGCCGAGGACCCGACGCTCAGCCAGTACTCCATGGACTACTTCGAGGAGAACCGCACCTGGCCGACCGAATGGCCGATGTACGTGATCAGCGCCGTGTACGACACCTGGCAACGCACTGGATCCACCGCCCAGATCGAGCGCGCCTACGACACGCTCAAGCCGAAACTGCTCGACGAGGACTACGACCCGGCCACCGGCACCATCGTCCAGCGCGACGCCATCGTCGACTGGCCCGACAGCCAGCGCGACGGCTACCGGTTCACCGACCAGAACACCGTCCTCAACGCCCTCGCGTACAGCAACTACCGGCAGATGGAGACCATCGCCCGCGAACTCGGCCACACGAGCGACGCCGAGGAATTCCGGGCGAAGGCCCGGACGATCCGCGACGCCCTGAACACCAGGTTCTACGACCCGGGGCAGGGCGCCTACGACGACGGACTGGACAGGGACGACGTCCCGACCGGCCACCACGCGGTGCACGCGAGCGTCTTCCCGTCGGCGTTCGGGGTCCCGGACGACGCCGGCCGGCGCGGCGCAGTCGCGGACTACATCTCCTCCCGCGGCATGGCCTGCAGCGTCTACTGCTCCGGGTTCCTGCTGGAGGCCCTGTACGGCGCCGGCCACGGTCAGGACGCGCTCGACCTGCTGACCTCCACCGGCACGAACGGCTGGCTGCACATGCTCGACATCGGCGCCGGCGCCACCGGCGAAGCCTGGGACCCGGGCCAGAAGAGCAACATGACCTGGTCGCACCCCTGGGCGACGGCTCCCGCCTACGTCATCCCACGCGACATGTACGGCATCGAACCCACCTCGCCGGGCTACGCGACCTTCCAGGTCAAGCCCCAGACAGGCGACCAACGCTTCGGCTCCGTCACGCTCCCGACGGTCAAGGGCACGATCGCGGTCTCCTTCCACCGGTCCGGCGACCGGCAGGACCTCGGCGTCCAGGTGCCCGGCAACACCACCGGGACGGTCAGTGTGCCCGTACCCGAGGGCCACGAGGGAGCGGTGGTGTTCGTCGACGGCAGCCCCGTCCGGGGCGAACGCGACGGCGACCGCATCGCCGTCCGGGTGGACGCCGGCTGCCACGTCCTCAGCACCTCGGGGGCAGCGAGCGTGCGCAATGACGACCGGCTGACAGGCATCTGCCGGAAAGGGAACTGAAGCCTGCGCTGCTGCGCGGGAGCTTGGCGAGCCGGCCGGCTCCCGCGCGGCGCGCCCGACCGTTGTCGCGCTGAAGGGAGGCATCGAGGCCGCTTGCCGCCGCTCGTGCGCCCTTCTTCGCCGACTCCGCTTCGGGCCGGGAACTGGACGATGCGGGTGGCGCGGTGCTGGGCGTGTGGGGCGACGGGCTGGTCGCCGAGGGGCTGGGGGCGCGCCGCTGCCGGGGCTGCCCGGGCCTCCTAGGATCGGGGGACCGGAACAACGATGGGGTGGGTGCGGGATGACGCGTGCGACGGGGGCACTGCTGGGGCTGGCCATCGGGGATGCCATGGGCTTTCCCACGGAGTTCAGCACTTTCGCCCGGATCGAGGCGGAGTTCGGGGAGTGGCGTTCGCTGCCGCTGCCGGTCTCCTCGGGCACGGCGTACGTCACGGACGACACGCAGATGACGCTCGCGCTCGGCGAGGCGCTGCACACGGTGCTGGCCGGCGGGCCGCTTACCGCCGGGCGCATGGAACCGCCGGTGCGGGCGCACTTCCTGAGCTGGTATCACTCGCCGGAGAACAACCGGGCTCCCGGGGGGACGTGCCTGCGCGCGTGCGAGGCGCTGGAGCGGGGCGGTCCCTGGCAGCGGGCGAGCGTGGTGGGGTCCAAGGGCTGCGGGGCGAACATGCGGGTCGCGCCGATCGGCCTGGTCCCGGGGATGAGTGCTGAACAGCGCTCCGGCGCGGCCCAGTTGCAGTCGGGCCTCACCCACGGGCACCCCACCGCGCTGGCAGCCGGCGATGTGACCGCGCACACCGTCCACCTGCTGGTCCAGGGCACGGACCCGCAGGACCTGCTGCCGCTGCTGCGTGCCTACGCGGAGGCGAACCGGACGGTGTACCGGGCCGACTGGCTGGGCGATCTGGCCGAGCACGCCCAGGATGTGGACCGGGTCTCCTTCATCTCCCGTGGCTGGCAGGAGTGCCTGGCCGTCCTGGACCGGGTCGAGGCCGCGCTGCCGGACGCCGATCCGGACGCCGACCCCTGCCTGGCCACCGGCGAGGGGTGGATCGCCGAGGAGGCGTTCGCCACCGCGCTGTTCTGCTTCCTCCAGCACCCCGACGACCCGCCGGCCGCCGTGCGCCGCGGCGCCTACTCCGGCGGGGACTCCGACTCGATTGCCGCGCTGGCCGGGGCGTTCGCCGGCGCGTGCCACGGGGCGGCGGCCTGGCCGCCGGAATGGGTCGAGGTCATCGAGTACCGCGAGCGCCTGCTGGCGCTCGGTGCAGCCTGGGACCAGTAGCCACGCAGGAGCCGAGACCGCCGCGCCGAGACCGAGTATTTCAGTTGGCGGACGAGCGCCGTGGCTTTGAGGCGGGCATCCGCCGATGGCGAACCCGTCCACCTCGCCTCGGGTTCACCGCACGTGGCCACTTCACCGAGTACGCCATCACCGCCAGACCAGTCAGGAAACTCACCGGGAGGTGACCGGGCCGAGCAACGGCTTCGCGACGCACCTGCGGCAGCCGGGGCCACCGGCGTCCGGGCCCGGCGTGACCCCTAGCCGGAAGAGCGACCTGGGGAGCGCCGGGCCCGGAAGGGCGACGTCGAGAAACCGGTGCCGGTGGTGCCGGCCCCGCTCAGCGGCCGTTGCGCCGGCTACGGCGGAAGAGCAGGAAGACCAGCGCCAGCACCGCACCACCGACGGCGGTCGCCGCCGGCACCGGGCGCTTCTTCCCCGTACGGGCCGCCCGCTCGGCCACATGGCCCGCGCGCCCCGCGGCGTGACGCACCCGGTCCGGCGTCTTGTCGTCGACGACCCGTTTGACGTCCGCGGCCCCCTTCTGGGCCCGGTCTTTCACGCCCTCGACACCGCCACCCAGTCGGCCACGAGCCGTATCCACCTGCTCGCGCAACTTGCCCTGCGTGCTTGCCATGATGAATCGTCCTCTCCCTGATCTGTTCGAACGCTCGTCGGCCGTCCCCGGTGCCGGGAGGCCGGCGCCACAAGGTCACCGGATCCCGGGGTTGCGCCACGGGAGCGGCACGTCGGCCGTCCGGCAACGCTTCTCCTCCGCTGCCGGCGTGCGGCAGCAGACCCGCGGTGCGGATGAGGGTCACTCCCTCGCCCGGTGAGCTGGTCCGATGGCATAAGCGTCGTCTGCTTGTCCGTCATCGAGGGGCGGGTACCACGCCTCGGCGGATGTGAACACCGGTGGCCGTGCGCCGCTATTCGTAGTAGCGATGCCGCTCCTCGACGACCGCCTCGGTGGGAGGCGCGACCGCGCGGCGGCGGCGCTGCACGCTGGAGATGACGACAAGGCCGACGAAGCCGGCGAGCATCATGATCCAGCCCATCACCTGGACATCCAGACCGTTGACGTCCCAGTTGGTGGCAAAGGCGAGAATGCCACCCGCGGCCATCAGAAGAATGCTTCCGCCAAGTCCCATGAGGCTGACCTCCGTTCATGGCGATGAATGCGTTGCTGCCGCGTCCGGGTACCCCAACGACGGCGAGACACGCACCGTCGTCGCGTACCTGGGAGGGCTCCAGCAAGTTCGCCCAGGTGCCGTCCGACTCCAAGCGGGCGAACCGCTCGTCATGGCAAGGGGGTTCTGGCCCCGGTCCGTCCAAGAGGACCTCCGGAGAGGTGAGCTGTTCGCCAGCCGAACGAATCATCATCAATGGCATGGTTTACTCCGGTATGAACGGCGCGTGGGTGCGGGCCTGAACATCCTGGGTACTCTGTGCGCCCTCCCGGTTCCCGAGAGTGACGGAAATGATGAGCACACCGCACATCAGCCAGGCGAACCCCGGTCCCCTGCCCCTTGGCCGGGCGGAGGACTGGCGGCGAAGGAGGTCAGGGTGTTGCTTCTCATCTCCCCGGACGGTGTCGAGGAGGCTCTCGATTGCGCGAAAGCGGCGGAGCATCTCGACATCGTCGACGTCAAGAAGCCTGACGAGGGCTCCCTCGGCGCGAACTTCCCCTGGGTCATCAGGGAGATCCGCGACGCGGTCCCGGCGGACAAGCCGGTGTCCGCGACCGTGGGGGATGTCCCGTACAAGCCCGGCACGGTAGCCCAGGCTGCACTCGGCGCGGTCGTCTCCGGGGCCACGTACATCAAAGTCGGCCTCTACGGATGCACGACGCCTGATCAGGGCATCGAGGTCATGCGCGCGGTCGTCCGGGCAGTGAAGGACCACCGCCCGGACGCGCTCGTCGTCGCCTCGGGCTACGCCGACGCCCACCGGATCGGCTGCGTCAATCCGCTCGCCGTGCCCGACATCGCCGCCCGCTCCGGCGCCGACGCGGCCATGCTCGATACCGCAGTCAAGGACGGGACGCGGTTGTTCGACCACGTACTGCCGGACGTGTGTGCGGAGTTCGTCCGGCTGGCCCACGCGTCCGGCCGGCTCGCGGCTCTCGCGGGCAGTGTCACGCAGGCCGACCTCGGTCCGCTGACCCGCATCGGTACGGACATCGTGGGCGTGCGGGGAGCGGTCTGTGAGGGCGGTGACCGCAATACCGGAAGAATCCAGCCGCATCTGGTGGCCGCTTTCCGGGCGGAGATGGACCGGCACGCCGCAGAGCACACCGTCGGCGTCTCCTCCGTGCACTGAGGGCCGTCATGCCGACCTCTGAGGCCGCTCGCTTCCCCGGACGCCTGGCCATACGTTTCCCCGTCGTCGACCCGGCCACCGGGGAGGCTTTCGACGAAGCTCCCGATCAGCAGCCGGACGAGCTGGACGCCGTGGTCGACCGGGCCCACCGGGCCTGGCCCGGTTGGCGGGCCGACCCCGCCGCACGCACCGCTGCGTTGCGCATGGCGGCCGGCGCGGTGGAGGCGGCCGGCGATGACCTCGCACGGTTGCTCACCCGGGAACAGGGCAAACCCCTGGCCGAGTCGTACGCGGAGGTCGCCCGTACGGCGGCCCGCCTGCGTTACTTCGCCGACCTCGCCCCCAGAACCCGGCGGATCGTCGACGGCCGGCCGGTGAGCAGCGAGGTCCGCTGGCGATCGCTCGGGCCGGTGGCCGCGATCGTGCCGTGGAACTTTCCCCTCCAGCTCGCGGCGGCGAAGTTCGCTCCCGCGCTCGCGGCGGGCAACACCGTGGTCCTCAAACCGTCCCCGTTCACCCCCTTGGCCACCCGGCTGCTCGACTCCGTCCTTGCTACCGCCCTGCCCGAGGACGTCCTGACCGTCGTCACCGGCCGCGAACCCCTCGGTGCCCGTCTCGCCTCCCATCCGGGCATCCGCCACGTCACCTTCACCGGTTCGGTCTCCACCGGGCGGACCGTCGCCGAAGCGGCGGCGGCCTCACTCTCCCGGGTCACGTTGGAGCTGGGCGGCAACGACGCTGCCGTACTGCTGGACGACGTCGACGTGGACCGGATCGTGGACCGGCTGTTCTGGGCGGCCTTTCGCAACTGCGGGCAGGTCTGCATGGCGGTCAAACGCGTCTACGCCCCGGCCGGATTGCACGCCGAGGTCGTCGAAGCACTCGCGCAGCGCGCGAAGACCGTCACCGTCGGGGCCGGCCTCGACCCCGACGCCCGGCTGGGCCCGGTCAACAACGCCCCGCAGCTGGCCCGGATCGAGCAGGTCACCCAGCAGGCCCTCGCGGACGGTGCCCGGGCGGCGGCGGGCGGCCACCGGCTGGACGGGCCGGGCTACTTCTTCGCTCCCACGATCCTCACCGACGTGCCGCCCGGCGCTCCGGTGGTAACCGGGGAGCAGTTCGGACCGGTGCTGCCCGTGCTCCCGTACCGGAGCCTCGACGAAGCCGTCGACGCGGCCAACGGCACCGGCTTCGGACTGGGTGGCTCCGTGTGGGGTACCGATCTCGACCGGGCCGAGGCGGTGGCCGAGCGGCTCGAATGCGGCACGGCCTGGGTCAACCATCACGCCGAACTGTCCCTCGCCCAGCCCTTCGCGGGTGTCAAGGACAGCGGGGTCGGCGTCGCGGGCGGGCCGTGGGGGCTGTACGGCAACCTCCGGCCGTTCGTCGTCCACCGCCCGCAGGAGGCGTGACCGTGAGGTTCCAGGCAGCCGTATTGCGCGCGTACGAGAACCCGTTCACGGTCGAGGAGGTGGTTCTGCGGACGGAGCCCGCCGCCGGCGAGATCCTGGTCGAGATCGCGGGCACCGGGATGTGCCGGACCGATCTCGCGGTCCGGAGATCCGCCGGCCGGAGCCCGGTGCCGGCCGTCCTCGGCCACGAGGGCGCCGGGGTCGTGGTGCGGACGGGGGGCGGCCCGGACGCCGCGATCGGCGTCGGGGACCACGTCGTGCTGAGCTTCGACTCCTGCGGACACTGCCGGACCTGCCGCGGCGCGGCCCCCGCCTACTGCGACTCCTTCGCCTCCCTCAATCTCTTCGGGGGGCGCAAGGAGGAACCGCCACGGCTCACCGACGCGACCGGTCAAGCACTGGCACCCAGGTGGTTCGGCCAGTCCTCATTCGCCGAGTACGCCCTGGTTGCTGCTCGCAACGCCGTACGGGTCGACCCCGTACTACCGCTCGAACTGCTCGGGCCCCTCGGCTGCGGTGCCCTCACCGGCGCCGGCGCCGTACTGAACACCTTCGGCGCCGGCCCCGGCGACACCCTCGTAGTCCTCGGGGCGGGAGCGGTGGGTCTGACCGCGGTGATGGCGGCCACCGCCGCGGGCGTTCTGACCGTGGCCGTCGACCGGCACCCTGACAGGCTCGCCTCGGCCGACCGGTTCGGCGCGACCCCCCTGCCTGCCGCCTCGCCAGACCTGGCCGGACGGATCCGGCGGCTGACCGACGGCGGCGCCCAGTACGCGCTGGACACCACGGCCTCACCCCCGCTCATCCACAGGGCGCTGCACGCCCTGCGTCCCACCGGCACCCTCGGCCTGGTGGCGCGTCTCCACACTCCGCTGGCGCTCGAACCGGGGATGCTCGAGGGCGGCCGCAGCATTCGTCACATCTGCGAAGGGGACGCCGTACCCGGGGTGCTGATACCCCGGCTGATCGGACTGTGGCAGGCCGGACGCTTCCCCTTCGACCAGCTGATCCGCACCTACCCGCTGGCCGGCATCCACGAGGCCGAACGAGACTTGGACGCGGGCCGTGTGGTCAAACCCGTCCTGCTCCCGGAGAGAACAAGCCGGTGAGCGACGCACACGGCACCGAGGACCCACCCCATCCGACCAGTGAGCATCCCTCATCCCCCACTTCCGCCGACGGAGGAAGCATGGCAGGCACGACGCCCCAGCACACGGACGTGGAAGGCGTGGAGGGAGGTGTGGGCCTGACGGCCCTCCTCGTCTCCGCGGCACGGGCCATCGAGACCCACCGCCATGACTGTCTGGCCCGGGACGCCTACGCGGAGCACTTCGTCCGTGCAGCTCCTGCCTGTGCGGACTGGCCGGTGCGCATCGAGCAGGCCCGGGACGGGGACGCCAACCCGCTGTGGGGGCGGTTCGCCCGCTACTTCGGCCTGCGGACGAGGGCGCTTGACGACTTCCTCCTCCGGTCGGTCGGTGCGGGCGCCCGCCAGGTGGTCCTGCTGGGAGCGGGGCTGGACACCCGCGCCTTCCGGCTGGATCTGCCGTCCGACTGCGTCGTCTTCGAGATCGACAGGGCCGGCGTGCTGGCCTTCAAGCAGCGGGTGCTCACGGACCTGTCGGCTGCCCCGAAGGCGAAGCGCGTCACCGTACCGGTCGACTTGCGCGAGGACTGGGTCGGCGCGCTGACCGCCGTCGGCTTCGACCCGGCCGCACCGAGTGTCTGGCTGGCCGAAGGGCTCCTCTTCTACCTGCCGGGCCCCGCCGAGACGTACCTCATCGACACGGTGGACAGGCTGACCGCCGGAGGCAGTGCTCTGGCCTTCGAGGCCAAGCTGGAGAAGGACCTGCAGGCGTACCGCGACAGCCCGATCTACACGGCGACGCGGGAGCAGATCGGCATCGACCTGCTGAACCTCTTCGACAAGGGGCCACGCCCCGACTCCGCCGGCGCCCTGACGGCCAGGGGCTGGTCCACCTCGATGCACACGCCCTTCGACTTCACCCGCCGGCACCGACGCGGCCCCCTTCCCGAGCCCAACGACGCGCTGGAGGGAAACCGGTGGGTGTTCGCGCGCAAGCCCTAGCCATGACGCCCGCAACGCTCGGGCCGTCCCGGTGGAAGCCGGTACTTCGGTGACGCCGTAGCGGTGCCGCCCGCGGCCGGGAAAGGCCGCTGACGGAGTGTGTCAGCCGGCCCGGGCGGCCACCAGCTCGTCGCCCGGGATCCCGGCCATGTCCGGAGCGTAGTAGTCCTTGATGCCGGCGGCCCAAGTGGCCACGGTGATGCGGTCTTCGGCGTCCGGACCGAAGGCGTCGAAGAGGGCATGGATGTTCGCCTCTTCGAAGCCGATCGCCGTCATCAGCGATACGAAGAGGGGCCGCTCGATCAGGCCGTCCCCGTCGGGGTCGCCGAGCGAGGAGAGGGCCTCGGCGAACTCGGCGATCGTGGGACCGAAACGCTCGGGGTCGAGCACGAAGGGACGGAACTCGTCCAGGGTGATCACACCGTCGCCATTGGCGTCCAGTTCAGAGGCCAGCGTGGTCCAGTAGCGGCGGAACGCAGCCCGGATAGCGGCTTTGGCGTCGTCGTCGGAAGCGGCTGCCGCCTGCAGAACACGGCCCGTCATGAGGTCGAAGTCGTGGGAGTCGATGACTCCGTCGCCGTTGGCGTCGAAGAGGGAGAAAACCAGCTCGACCCGCTTGGCGGCCTCATCTCGCATTTCCATCACCTGTCTTCCGCGACCCGATATTTCGGGCCTGGACCAATGGGGCCCTCGACTCAAGCGTGTTGGGGACCCAGCGCGTGTCACGGCCATGAGCCATAGAACCGCCTTGACGAGCCGCAGGCCGTCGATCTTCGCATCTGGTACCAGAAAGACTGTTGAATGAGCGTATGTGACAAGTCGGATGCCTCGCCTGAGATGACCAGACCGCTTCGCCCGATCCCATTCGCCATCTCACCCGACCCCGCTGCGGACAACCCCTGCCCCTTGGCTCACCGCCTGAGCACCCGACACACCCGCACCCTCCGCCTGGCAGCTCCCCGGCTACCTGCTCCTCGACGCCGTCGACCACTAGCCTCGCGCTTTCGCGAGGTGGGCTGTGCGGTGGCTGATCAAATAAGCGAGGAGTGCGTCTGACCTGGGACGATGGGACTTGTCTAGGGTCCTGTTCGTCGTCAGGAAGCTGCACTCCTCAGGTGAAGAGGAGTATCGGGTCGTACGCTCGCTTGCCTGTCCGGGACGACGGCCGTCAGGTCGTCTCACAGGCCGGTTCGGTCCTGCTCGTGGAAGCGGTCCGCAAGAGTGGGCTTGACCAGGCCATATCTGCGGCTCTTGCTCCGTGGCGGAAGCCGCGGGCGTCCACGATTCCGGCAGGATCCTCTTGGACGTCGCCCTGGCGGTCGCACTCGGTGGGGACTGCCTCGCGGACATCGCGACGTTGCGGTCTGAACGGCCGTGTTCGGGCCGGTCGCCTCCGACCCGACTGTCTCCCGCCTGGTCGGCACCCTCGCAGCCTCCGGCCAGAAGGCTCTGCGGGCCATCCGCGCCGCACGGGCCGACGTACGCGAACACGTCTGGCATCTGGCCGGCGGGAGAGCGCCTGACGCGGGCGGGACGGTGACCGTTGACATCTTGTTCCACTCGTTGATCCAGCCGCGGATGTCGCGTTCGAGTTCGGTGACGCTGCGGTGGGTTGAGCGGCGGAGTTTGCGGCGGGTCAGCTCGGTGAACCAGCGCTCGACGAGGTTCAGCCAGGAGGCGGAGGTGGGGGTGAAGTACAGGTGGAAGGGCTCCCGGTGCCTTCTTCCGGCCCTTGATGCGGGTGCTTGTGTGCCGTGCCAGCAGCTGGAGGCCGGTCGGTGCAGCGGACTGCGGACTCGGACATGCCTCCATGGTGGCGGGCTTGGGAGAGCTGCAGCAGTGGCGGTCTGCGTTTGTCGGCGTAGGCCGACAGCGCTGGTCAGGTATGCAGCCCGTCCTCGGCATTGGTGTCAGGAGGGAAAACACTCGGTGTCTTCTTCGGCCTCTGGGATGAAGCACAGTCTCAGACTGTCCCGGCTCTTCACACCGACCATCGGCGTGAAGAGGTAGGCGCCGGTATCGGCCTTGCTGTTGACGACCACCCGGCGCGGTTCGGCGCCGGGTGCCGAGATCTCGATCGCGTCCCCGATCCGCGCGCCCCAGAGCCGGCCCCATCCGGCGGCGCACGTCGCGCTGTAGCGGATGACGAGCCACGCGCCCGTCTCGGTACGGTGCTCCGGCCCGACCGACTCCACTCTGCCGGTCGGCCCGCAGACCATTTTCTCGGGATCCTTCCCGTCGCACGCGCTTGCGTAGCAGCCGGCGGGCGGGCTCAGGGCTGAGGGTGCTGGCCCTCCCGATTCGCCGGAGTCGCCGTCGGAACCGGTCAGTGCCAGCGCGGAGAGCCCCATGACCGCAAGGGCGGCCGCCGTCGCACCCGCGATGAACGGATGCCACCACCGGGCACGCCCTGGGTCGGCTGGGGTCTGCCCTGGGGCGGTGCCCGCGGGGGCCAGCGGTGGTGGGGAGGCGGGGCGGGTGTAGCGGGCCCGTCCGCTCCACTCGGTGTCCGCCAGCTCCCACAGGGCGAGCATGCGTGCCGGCGGCTCCGCTGCCAGTGCGCACAGTGCTTCGACGGCCTGCCGCGGCACCGCCTGATTGCCGTTGAGGTACCGCTCCCAGGAGGACTTGCTGTACGCGGTGCGCCCGGCCAGTGCCGCCAGGCTCAGGCCGGTACGCGCCCGCATCTCGCGGAGTCCTTCGGCCAGCGCCACGCCCTCGGGTGGCGGGCCGGTCATCCGCGCAGCACCTGCCAGGTGTGCTCACCGACGATGCCGTCCGCGACGAGCCCGTTCTTCTTCTGCAACTGGGCCACGGCCGCGATGGTCTGCTGCCCGTAGACGCCGTCGACGGGACCCGGGTCCAGCTTGTGATGGTCCAGCAGGCACTGGGCCTCCACCACGTCCCAGCCCGGGCCGGCGAGCACCGCGGTAGTCGTCGTGCTGTACCCCGCGCCCAGCCTGCCGTTCAGCGCGTCGGTTCTGCGGACCTTGCAGGGGTAGGTCTTGCCCGCCTTGAAGACGTACGGGCCGTTCTCGTCGGCGGGGGGCGACGGGCTGCTGCTCGGGCTCGGGCTGCGCGTGTCCGCCGCCTCCTTCACCGTCTCGGCGACCCCGTCCCCGTCCCCGTCCCCGCCGTCGTCCCAGGCCGTGGCCACCAGCATCCCGGCGCCCAGCCCGAGGAGAGCGGCGACGGCGACGGCCGTGAGGGCGAGGCGTTTGCGCACCCCCGGCGGTCCTTCGTCCCCGGCCGGCGGCAGCGTCGATGTCGCCAACTGCTCCGCCGGCGCATCGCTCTGCGCCTGCGCGCCGTCCGCGCCCTCCGCACGGGCCGAGGCGTCCGGGGTGAACTGCTGGCGCCACGCCTCCGCGGCGACGTCCCGGAGCACCAGCAGCCGGGTGGGCTCCGCGCCGGTGACCCGCGTCAGCTCCTCCACTGCGCGCGGGGGCGGCAGCGCCTTTCCGTTCAGATAGCGTTCCCACGACGAGCGGCTGATCCCGGTCTTGCCGGCGAGGGAGGCCAGGCTCAGCCCACTGCGGTCCTTCAACCGGCGTAACTGCACCACGAATTGCCGGACCCTCGGGTCCAGCGATTCCGGTAATTCCTTCCAGCGCGACATATTCCACCCCGCATATGATCGGTGTCTCCAGGGCCTTCTGATCTTCCTTCGCTATCCGCTGCCGGGGGTCGGCGCAGCCGGACACCAGCACGTAGACGATCACCGCGAACACGCCGCTCGAGCATGCGTGTTCCGGGTGCCGCCACCCTGCGGATACACCTGGACCGGCAGCAGAGGGCGGGAGCTCTCCCGCAAGCCGTCCGGGACCGCCCACCCCCATTCCACCCTCCTCACACCTCACCCGACGCGGGCCCCACCACGTCGTACCCGCTCTCAAGGCATCGGGAGCCCTGCCGTGCTCTCCCGAACCAACCACCTGCGTGATCCGTTCACGTGTGCGGCCAGGTCCGATTCGACCCGAGCGTCATCGCCACTCCAGAATGTCCCCAGAACTCAGCGCTTCAAGCGCTCCTGCCGCACTGATCATTTCCGGGTTGGAGCCGGGAGCGGTAGAGGATCGGAAGTACGTGTAACTGCTTCCCTGGAGAGACGCGAAGATCATCTGTTGCCCGTCGGGGGAAATGGCGCGCACCGTGTTCCCCGGTCGGTCGACGGGATGATCGGCCCGCTCAGCAGGCCCTTCCGGATGGATTCGTCGCGGTCGAGGAGGGACGTGTCCAGCCTTGAGAACGAGTTCGTCCGCTCCACGTCGTACTCCGCCCTCACGTGCCCGCAGAGAACGGTGACGTCATCGAGCCAGCCACGCGGTTCACATTCGGATTCGTACGGGATCGGAAACAGATCCGAATCGGGTTGATCACCGTGCTTTCCCGCGGCAGTTTGACGATGTTCCAGCCGAAGCCGCTGATCGGCGTGATTGCTCTCTGCCCGTCTGGGCTGGCCTGAAGGCCGCGCCGTAGACGCCGCGCGTCGGGTTGCCGACGACCGTGAGGGCGTCATAGTTGTGCATGCCCTCGCCGCCGCCGTGTTCCAGAGTGCATGCTCTTCGGACGCGGAGCGGCTGACGATCCGAACCGTGGCCTCGTCGATGTCTTGGGTGAACCAGACGGCGTCGCCGTCCTCGAAGGAGACAGCGTTCCGCTCCCGGGGAGCGTCGGTGAATGCGTCACTGTCCTGGCGGGACAGGGCGGTGACCTTGCCCTCGGCGTCGAGGCAGCCGGCAAGCGTTCCCCCGGTCTCGGGGTTGAGGAGGAGGACCGCCATTCGCGTGTCGTCCTTGTCGAAGAGTCGTCGCCGCGAGTCCTCGGGTGCTTCGCGAGGGCCGTCGTCCGGCCCGCCGAGGCCGCGGAAGGCGTTCCCACACAGCTCGATCAAGGGCGAGCGGGCGTCGGAGTCCTCCCGGTTGACCGCGACCTCGGCCGGGATGTCGAACGTACGCAGAGCGGCCGTCTTCCAGGTCCGTACGTCCCACCCGGTGACGGTGACCCGGGCGCAGGTGGCGGTGACGATCAGATCCTTGTCCGGAAACTCCGCGGCTTCCGGCTCTTCAGCCTGGTTGCCGTTTCCGGCCTGTCGCGCTGGTTTGGGCGTCGGGTCCAACGAGCCACTGCACGCGATCACGGCGAGCAGCAGCAAGAGCGGGAGAGCCAGCCCTGCGGCCCGCCTGTGCAGTGGCGTGCCGCCTGTTCCGCGGAGTCCTGATGCGCGCATCGCGTTTCTCCAGACAATCTTGGCTGCCGATGGCGACGGCGCATACGGGCCGTGCGCCGGCAGTGCCGTGTCGAGGCCGGACACAGCACCGCCGGCCACGGCCCTCCCCCCGGGCCAGGTCTGGTCGGCTCCCACACCTGCGCTGTGAGCGAGCCGCCGACCAAGACTTTTTTCGTGGCGGAATCATGAATGCGGCTCGGGCCAGTAGTGTTCCGTTGGTCCGGGCTTGGGTAATTGGCACAGAGCGCATAGTCGTTGTCACGACGTGCACATCAAGCACGAGGGGGAACAGTGGGCTGGCCTGAGATGCATACGGCCACCGTGCCGAAGGCTGAGAGGTTTGGCTGGTGGCGCGACCTGCTGATGCAGGATCTCCCGTCCGCACACATCGTCAGCGAGCACTACGAAGACTTCCAGGGCTCGACCGCTGCGCTGGAGCTCGGGCCCATCAGGGTGTCCGTCCTGTCGTTCTCGCCCCTGAGTTCGGCACGTACCGCAGGGCTTATCCGGCGGTCGGACCCCGAGTTGTGGGAGCTTGGCTACATGACCCGCGGGATCATGACGGTGGACCAGGCACACAGCCATACTCAGGTAGGAGCGGGCGACCTGCTCCTGTATGACACGTCGCAACCGTGGCAGATGCAGGTGCCCCAGGGCGGTGGGCTGACCATCCTCCATCTGCCGAAAACGGCTGTGCCGCTTCCCGACCGGTCGATGCGGGATCTTCTGTCACGCCGGCTTCCCGTGCAGGGGACCGGATCCCTCCTGGCGGGGTTCCTCCAGGGGCTGGCCGGCGGTGGTCAGTGGAGCGAGTTGGAGGCCGAACGCCTCGGGGCAGCCGCCGTACAGCTCGCGTCCGCGTTCCTCGGCGGCCTCGCGGACCGAGAGGGCCTGCTGCCGCCGGAGACCCGCCAGACCGTGCTCCTGCGCGAGGTGAAGGCATTCATCGAGGCGCACCTGCCGGAGCCTCGATTATCCCCGCAGACAATCGCAGACGCCCACTGCATCTCCGTGCGCTACCTGCACCAACTCTTCCGTTCTGAGAAGCAGACCGTGAGCGCCCTCATCCGGGACCTCCGCCTGGACCGGTGCCGGACCGACCTGGCACAGCCGTGCTATGCGCACTGCCCCGTCGCAGCCATCGGAGCGCGGTGGGGGTTCTCGGATGCTGCGATGTTCAGCCGAGCTTTCAAATCAGCCTTCGGGATGCCGCCAGGCGAATACCGTAAGTGGTCGGGCACACGCAGAAGTGCTGGCGATCATCCGGACGGCTTTGCCGGGCCTGCGTCGCTGTACGATCTGCGAGACCTGAACTGAGTGCCGTCGTCCGGTACATCGGCAGCGGCGCGACCCGGCAGAACTCTTCGTACACGAACGCCATCCACAGGTGGACGGTCAGGAGGGCGTGCACACCTGGCCGACGCTGTGGAAGGAACCGGGTGCGGCCAGGTCGCCCAGTTCGGTATCGGTCGGATGGCGTGGGTATGCGCCGGTCGGCACCCGTCGTACCCGCTGCCGGGATCGTCTGAGCCGTTGCCGGGCCGTCCCTGCGCCGGGGTGAGGAGTTCGTTCTCCACGGGCTGACGTCCACCCGCAGTATCCGGACTCCGGCGGACGGGAAGAGGTTGATCTCGCCGTCCGCGAGGCCGGCCGTGTGCCGCCCGGCCTCGGCGCCCAGCAGGTCCGTGACGGAGTCCGCGTGGCGGGGGCCGAGCGCGAGCAGCACGTGTACGGAACCCCAGAAGCCCACGGGCCGCGGCGGTCGTGCGCGATGTGCACCACCGTGCACCAGTCCCCGGTCTCCACGGTCGCGCGCGGAGGGCTGCGCCGGTCGCTGATCAGCACCTGAGGGCCGGGACCCGCGGTAGGCGGCGTGGCACATACGGGCGGCCAGGAGGCGAGGTCGCCGGCGAACGACAGCCGGTCCCCCGCGGCTTGGTGGATCCGGCGCCATCCGCCGCGTTCCTGGGTGTCGGCGGTGACCCGGGCGCCGACGGCGAGTAGCCGGAGCGCGAACACGCGGCCGAAGAGGGACTCGCCCAGCACCGCAACCCGGCTGTCGGCGGGCACCGGCGCGGGCAGCGCGACGGGGCGCTCGTCCCGGTCGGTGGCCAGGTGGATGCCGGCCTGAGCCGGCGTCAGGCCCGCGCCGAGGGACGGAGGTCGTCGAGCGGGCCGTACCGCTCCAAGGCGGGCACGGAAGCCGGTTCGCGGGCGCTCATCATCCTTGGCTCTCCTCGGGGTGGTACGGAACGGGGCCCGTGAACGGGGCGGCGTACGGGTGGGCCAGCGCCAGCGTCGCCAGCAGCTCCGCCGCCTGGTCGGCGGCGGGTCGGGCGGCGGCGACGCGGTGGGCCGGTAGCCGCGGAGGAGCGGACCACCCAGGCGCGGCACTGGACCCCCCACAGGCGCCTTGGCCGGGACTCGTCGGCGGTTTGAGCACCCGTAGGTCGTCCGTGTGCTCGGCGGTGGCGAGCGTGCGCCGGATCGGGGCACGGTGGAGATGCCGTGACCCGGGCGGTGTTCGGGCAGCATTCAGCAGGCGTGGGGATGTCGCCTACCGTGTACCGGCAACACGCGGCGTCCTGAGCTACAGCGAGGACCTACCGCTTTCGCTTCACCGACCGGGGTGTACCGGCGCCGTTACTTCCTCAGTGCCGCCCAGGTGTACACGCCTACTTGACCGTCCACCTGGAGATGGTGTCTGCTCTGGAACTTCTTGACGGCCGCCTGGGTGTTGGGGCCGAAGTCCCCGTCCACTCCGTCGGGCCCGACACTGTATCCACGTTTGGTGAGGATGCACTGCACCTGACTGACTCGCCTGCCCCGGTCTCCGTAATCGGTGAGTGCAGTCCCGGAGTAGAAGGTGCAGGATTCCCACGGTTTCGCGGGCTTCGAAGCCGGCGGGCGCGGTGGGGAGGTGACGGTTGTGGTCGGGCGCGGTTTCTCCGCGGGCCGGCGGTCGGGCGTGCGCGACTCGGCGGGTGGCTCCGTGACGTCGGGTTCTTCGGTTTCCTTCGGGGCCGCTGGTGGGATGGTGACGACGATCTCGGGAGGCTCGGGCGTTGTGGTGTGCGTGGGCGTGGGGGTGGTGGACTCAGGAACATCCGAGGGCTGTCCTGATCGGTGAGAAGGGCTGGGAGCGGTGCGGTGCGGAGAGGTGTGGGGGGAGGAGGGCTGGGACGGGGCCGCGGTACCGGATGGGTGCGAGTTTGTGGCAGCCATCGCTACCACGGTGGTGATGGCTGCGATGCCTGCGACCACGGCCGAAAGGACCAGAGCGCGCCGTCGGCCGTGTTTTCGTGGTCTTGGCGTGTGCGCTGGCGCGGCGGCGCGGCGTAGCACGGTCAGTTGGTCCGCCTGCGGGACGCTGGCGGTGCGGCCGACCCACGCGGTTCGCGCCTCGATAAGGTCGTTGACGGTGGCTGGCCACTGTGCAGCCGATGCCTGGGCGTGCACAGCGTTGACGATCTGCTGCGGCGTCGGCCGCCGGGTCGCGTCCTTGTCCAGGCACCTGCTGATGAGATCGGCGAGTGCGGGGTCAGCGGAGGCCACCTCTTCTAGCACCTCGGCGCTCGGTTCGGAGTAGATGACCCGGTGGATGACCTCACCGGCCGACCCTCCGCCGAACGGTGCCCTCCCGGTGGCCGCCAGCGCGAGGACAGATCCGAGAGAGAATACATCGGAGGCTGTGCCGACCTGCCCGCCGTCCGCCTGTTCAGGGGACATGAAGGCGGGGGTCCCGAGATGCTGGCCGGTCACGGTCAGCGCACTGGCATCCGCCGTGTGGGAGACTCCGAAGTCGATCACTCGTGCACCGTCCTGGCCCAACAGCACGTTGGACGGCTTGAGGTCGCGGTGAACGATCCCGACAGCGGCGATCGACGTGAGCGCCTGACCGACCTCGCTCGCCAGCCGCCACACGACGGGCGCCGACAGGGAACCGAAGCGCCGCACCGTGTCCTCAAGGCTCAGCCCCGGCACATAGGCAGTGGCCATCCACAGATGCTCGTCGTCGTCGAATCCCGAACCGAGCAGACTCGCGGTATACCGGCCGTGGACCCGGCGCACGGCCGCCACCTCCCGCTCGAAGCGGCGCCGGAACGGCGCGTCCTCGACGTACTCGGGGCGGATCGTCTTCACCGCCACCAGGGAACCGGCGCCGTACGCGACGGACTCGTCGTCCCCCGTCTCCGGGTCGGGCCCTCCCGCCGTGGCAGGAGGGCCGGGCCGGGAGGCCGCGGTCGAGAGGACCGTGGCCTCCCGCCCCAGGTAGAGCCGACCCATGCCACCGCCGCCCAGCCGGGCAAGCACCCGGTAGGGCCCGACTGTCACCGGGTCGGTGCGGCGCAACGGTTCCACACCGAGCTGCTCAAGGTCCGCGGCGCTCAGTTCATCGGTCCACGGGTGGGCCGGGTCGGTCTCAGCCATGTCAGTTTCCGATCATGCTCGCGAACTTCGGTTACGCCCCGCCGGCGTTGGAGATGCTGGTGAGGATCTTCTGTACCTGCTGCTGGAGCTGTTCCAGCGACGCCTTCATCCGGTCGAGGTCGGTCTTGGCCTGCGGCCACACCTCACCCCGGAACCGCTGCGCGAGCGGACCGTCCCAGTGGTTGGGGTCGCTGAGCTGCTGGCCGTGGCCGTTCAACTGCTGGATGAGCTGCGGGAGCTGGTTGTTGATGAGGCTGAGCATCTTGCCGGCTTCGGTGTGTGCGAAGTCGGTGGACTTGACCGTCGTCATGTGAGGTCCTTTCCGGGTTTCTCGGGTGTGATGTCATCGGTGTGAAGCGTGAATGCGAGTGCCCAGACTTTCTGGGATATCCTGAGCGGCCTCGTGGCAGTGCAGGAATCGGTACGAGGCCCGTGGCGTCGGTTGTCACGGCGGCGGTGTGGCGGGAAATGGAGGGAGCGATCCGTCCCTTGCGTGCAGGGCGTCGTACAGGAATATCTGGACCTCGGATCGCTTTACCCAGTTGGACATTTCGGTGTCGAAGGTCACGGGATCTTTCTTTGGGTCGGCCAGGCGTTTGTTCCATTCGTCGATTCCGTCGGCGTAATTCCCTCCCTGGTACGTGTGGAGGAGTAATTTCAGGTTTCCGTGAGGCGGGCCCGCTGCGTTGTGTTTTGGGAATCTGGCGGTGGTGTTGGCGAAGGCTCCCTGGATCGCGGCGATATACCGGATCGATCCCTCGGTGGTGCTGAGCAATTCCTCGCGTTCCTTCATGCTGAGACGGGGCATCAGGCCCAGTGATTCGACGTCCTCGACTACTTGTGCGTTCATGTGTACTTTCCCTGGACCCACCGACGTTCGGCCTTTGACGGGTAGTTTCAGTCCGGTAAGGTCGGGAGTTGGCGGGGGGAAGGGGTTGTAAGGCCGCTTATTGTGCATGGCCTCCCAGGCAATCGCGGCGACGATGGCCCGCGGATCGATGCCGTACTTGCGCGCCTCTCTGAGGATGATGTCTCTGTTCAGCTCGGCCCAGCTCAGCACCGCTAATTGCTCACGGTTGTATTTCTTGCCGTAGGGGTCAACCGACGGGTAGGGGAGGTGCCCAGCGAGCTGGAGTTCATAGGAGAGGTTTGCCGAGCCATCGGGAGGCTGTGCGCCCTGTGGCCATGTCGGTATAACAGCAGAGAAGACTTCGGCCAGCTTGCTACGCCACCACGGTTCGGTGTTCACGTTGCTGTCGAAGATACGCAAGAGGAGATGATTGTTGTTCAATGGCCGGACGAAGTGGCGGGCAGCAGTCGGATTAGCGGCGAGCGCGTCGAGAAACTTCATCTTCTGGGCCGCGGACGTGTAGTAGACATCCAGGCTCACCGGGATGCGGGACTTGACAACGGGGCGAGTGAGCTGGTTGAAGACTCGTTGGTGCACTCTCCCCTCTAATAGTCCGGAGGAGTAGGCGCTCACCAGTGCCGGGATTTCCGTCATGGCCTTCTCCAGCCTCTGTCCGTCCAGGCCGTTGAAGAACCCTGCGTTGAAGTAGGGATCCTTGCCGTGACGTCTGAGTTCCTCCAACAGTCCGGATAGCTCAGTGACTTTGGTGCCCATCATCTTCTTGGCGAGTGCAGCCCCGGCGTCGATCTGTGTCTGCTGCACTGTATTGAGCTGCAGCTTCTGGAAGGCCGCGCTGACGGTTTTGTCATCGACGCGGATCGGAAAGCCCGGCCCGCTGACCGAGTAGCCCCCGGCCTGTGAGAAGGCCAGGCCCACCACCTTGACGTCGCGGTCGGTGTAGTACGCGGCAGCTACCTGCTGGGCTACTTGACCGTCGATGACGAAGCAGGTTCCCCCGCCGTTCTGGTAGGCCCTGAGAGCGGGTGCCAACACTGTCCGTACCCAGGTCTGCAGCTGCTCTGCACCCTTGGTGCAGGTGCCAGCGTAGAGGTACAGATTGTCTGGAATCGCGGATACAGTACCCACGCTGCTCCTTAGTCTTTGCTCTTCTCGGCTTTCTCGGCGGCGTGTGCAGCTGCGGTGGCGTGTGCTATCGCCGTCTGCAGCCGGCGGGCTGCGGCCTTGGACTCGGTCAACGCCGCTTGCTGCCGCGTGAACTCCACTTCGAAGGCGCTGCGCCTCGTGCCCTGCCAGTTGTCGCTGCGTGTACTGCCGAGAAGCGTCTTGCGCTGTGTCGTCCGCAGCCACAGGAACCAGTCGATCTTCGCGATGAGCTGGGACAGCTCGTTGCTGAGCCGCTCGGCTGCAGCGAAGTCATATTTCGGTGGCATCAGTCGTCACCCCCAAGCGATTACGTGAATATGGTCCGGCCCCCGACGCCCCGCGTCATTGACCGTGAGGGCGAAGCCGATGACGTTCCGTGCGCTTCCGCAGGTGTCCACGGCCGACCTCACCTGGCTACCTGGATCCCGCCGGCGATTCCGTCCGTGACCAGGTATCCGCGTCCGGGAAGCGGGGCCTGACGGTCGTGGCGGGGGAGAGTGGTGCCCAGTAGGTCGCCGTCGAGGTCGTGGTCGGGAGCCAGGAGGAAGCCGCAGCGGCTGTCGCGGGCCGGCTGGGTCCAGTGGCCGTACAGACGGCGGAATCCGTCGGCGCGTCCCGCGGCGACCAGGTGACCGCACGACACGGTGGCCAGCCACCGCTGGAGAACGCCCTGTTCGTCGTCGATGGTGTCGGCGTCGTCGACCAGGAGCAGGGCGGGGCCCGGGTGGGCGGTGAGCATGGCGTCGACCTCTTCGTAGTCGGTGACCAGGGCCGTCAGGCAGGGCAGGTCGCGGAGCGGGGAGCGGCGCGGCGCGAACGCGAGCACAGCTGCTGTAGGGGCGTTCGCTGCCTGGCGTGCGAGGGTGCACAGGGCGGTGCTGCGCCCGGATCGCTGCGGGCCGGCGATCAGGGCGTGGTCCCGCTCGTGCAGCCGCAGGCCGGCGCTGGAGAGGCTGTCGGCGTCCAGGCCGACGGGGATCCACCACGGATCCGACGTGGTGGACGCGGTCGCGTCCAGGTCGGCGCACGGCACCTCCGGTGGCAGCAGCCCGATCCCGGGGGCGCTGCGCGTCGCGTCGGGCCAGAGCGCGGCCACCTGCGTCACGGTGTCGGCCAGGTCCTTGCCCGGCAGGGCGATCTGGACGACCTGGTGGCTGGCTGCGACCAGGGCCCGGCCCGGAACGTAGGTGGGGACGGCGGCGCGGGGGACGTCGAAGTAGCTGTACTCACCCGGGTCGGCGAGCCGCATGAGCAGCTTCTGCAGGGTCAGTGCCGACCATGCGGTAGGAACCGCGCCGGAGCGGTCGGCGGTGACCGCGAACCTGATCCCCACGGCGGGGCCGTCCGCGTAGACCCGGGCGAGTTCGTCGACCAGGTTCAGGCTGGCCACGTCCTTGTCGAAGTCGGAGAGCAGGGCCCCGAGGTTGTCCACGAGGACCAGCCAGTCCGGCGCGGGCACCGGGCCCGCGGCCTTGCGCGAGTCCAGCTCTCGGCGTAGGAGCCTGATGAGGCGCACCTGGCGCTCACGCTCCGCCGCGCCGATGTGCGCCCCGGTGTGGGGGAGCGCGTCCAGCGGGGCGAGGCCGCCCGCACCGAAGTCGAGGGCGAACAGGTGCAGTCGGTTGGGTGAGTGGTGGCGAGCCTGGCTCAGGGCGAGAGCCGTGAGTGCCGTGGTGGTCCCGGAGCCGCTGGCACCGTAAACGAGGAGATTCCCGGCAGCGGGATCCCATCCGACTGGGTACTGGCACTGGCGATCGGGGTCGTCGGCCAGTGCGTACGCGGGCAGGGACGTGGTCTGCGTCTGCAGGCCCTGCTCGGCCACGGTGGCCAGGTCGGCGGCGAGGACCCGGGCGGGCAACACGTCGGGCCAGGGCCGGCGCGGCGGGGCGAACCCCTGCTGGTCGAACGCCTCCCGGGCGGCCGTCACCAGACGTTGCAAGTCGGTGGGGCCCTCAGCGTCACCGGATGCCTCCGGGGCCGCACCGCTGAGGACGAAGGGCACCGTGGTGACCGGCGCGGTGACCGCGGCCCGCGGGGTGACGCCGGTGGACAGCGCGGTCTGCACAGGAAGCACCTCCCGGGCGGACAGCCGGTAGTAGGCACGGCCCCACTGGCGGCTGCCGATCGCAGCGGAGGCGGAGTCGTCGATCACGTCCTGGGAGTCCGTGGAGCTCTCCAGACGCAGGGCGATCCGCATCTTGACGTTGTTCTTGATCGCATCGCTGACCGACCCGGCCGGCCGCTGGGTGGCCATGACCAGGTGCACCCCGAGACTGCGCCCACGCTGGGCGACGCTCACCAGCGCATCAACGAAGTCCGGCAGCGCCTTGACCAGGGTGGCGAACTCGTCGATCACCACCACCAGCCGGGGCATGGGTTCCAGGTCGTGGCGTCCGGTGTCGCGCAGCCGCTGGTAGTCACGGATATGGCTCAGGCCGAGCGGGCGCAGCAACCGTTCCCGGTGATGGACCTCGGCCTCCAGACACCGAAGAGCGCGCTGTCCGAGCTGCTCGTCGAGGTCGGTGACCAGACCGACGGTGTGGGGGAATTCGGCGCACTCGTCCAGGGCGCCGCCGCCCTTGTAGTCCACCAGCACGAACGTCAGGTGCTCGGGGTCGGCGTCGACGGCCATGGCGGCGATCAGCGTGCGGAGCAGTTCACTCTTCCCGGAGCCTGTGGTCCCGGCGATGAGGGCATGCGGGCCGTCGTCGTCAAGGTCGACAGCGAACAGGTCACGTTCGCTGACTCCGAGCACCGCCCGGACCCGCAGCGCTGGAACCCGGCTCTTCCAGCGGTCGCCGATGGCCTCACCGGTGGTGTCCTGCAGGTCGAGCAGCGGGAGAAGGGTGATCCGGTCGGGCAGGGTGGCGCCTTCCATCGGAAGCTCGGGATCCTCGTAGCGGGCCAACGCCCGGGCGGTCCTGCGCGCCTCGGCCACCGGCATGCCTTGAAGCAGGACACCGTCCACCGCAGCATCAGAGGCCACATCGCGTATCCGTCCAGTGCCCTCGGCCGAAGCGGTCACCACCGTGGTGCACAGTGCGGGCAACCGAGCGGTCAGGACAACCCCGCCGCACCCCAGAGAGTCACCGGCAAGCAGGTCACGCAGAGGGCAGGGGCGGCCCTCAAGCAACGCGACCCCGTCCACCACAACCAACAGCACAGGCCCGTCCTGCCTCTGACCTCCGGACGCGGCTGCTGCAGCGGTGGAGCGCAAGTTCCTGGCCAGCGCATCAACCTGCTCCGGGCCCGCAGCCACCAGCCGCGTGCTACTCGACCGCAGGTCCGCGCCATGCGGCAGCCACTTGGTCCAGTCCCAGTCGGCGAGCCGCTCGGGATCGGCGAAGACCGCCACCGTGACGTCCGCAGGCCCACTGCCCACGACGGCCTGACACAGCAGAGACCTGGCCACGGCAAGACAGGCCCGCCGCTCGCCCTCCAGACCCACGACCTCGCCGCCGGCCAGCCCGACCACCACCGGCACCTGCGGCAGCGTGCCGTACCTCGCCAGGATGGCCTCCGCCTCCGGAGCCGTCCCCGACCCTTCGCTACGCAGCGGCGGAGCCCACGGCAGGTCCCCCCAACCGGCCACGGCACGCAGGAAATCCGGTGCCCCAGGACGCCGTTCCCACAGGGTGAGCGCTGGTGCCGTGGCCCGGTAAACCACCTCGGCGGCATCGGGATACGCAGCACGGCACGCCCGGACCTCGGCCAAGTGCGCCGCCTCGACCGCCTTGCCGAAGGCAGCGAGCCGAGCCGCATGTGCCCGCCTGCCGCGGCGGAGGCCGAACCTGCCGCGGAGCCGTTCCTCCACGAAGTTCGCCAGGAACATCAGCGGGCTCAGTGCCGCGATGGCCGCATACCGAACATCACGAGTCAGCGCGACGATCGCGCCCGCCATCAGCAACGGACCGAGCATGCTGGACACACTGAACGGGGTCTTGCCGGACTGCGCCAACGCAGCGGGGACCTCCAGCGGCGGCCGGACGATCGGCGCTCCGCCACGCGGTGGCCGATTGAAGGGCAACGTGCCGCTCAGCCCGGCCTCCCGCACCGGATTGACGCGCTGTGTCAGGCCAAGGCGGTCCGGCGGCAGCACCCGCAGCAGCATCTCACCGCCCAGCGAGACCAAGTCCTCAGGCGCGAGTGCCACCGTCTCCGTGATCCGTCGGCCGTTCAGATCGGTGCCGTTCGCCGATGTGAGATCGGTGACCGCTACCCGCCCGTCAGACGACACCTCGAGCGCAGCATGCTCCCGCGATACCCCAGTCGCCGCAACGCGGACATCTACCCCAGTACCTCGGCCGATCACCGTCCGGTCGGCGGGAAGCGACACACTACGGCCAGCTTCGAGCCCGCCCACCAGCCGCAGCACCACCGCCGGCTGCCCCGGCCGCAGTTCGACCTGGTCTTTCCCCGTGATCATCCGGGAACCGTCGACCAGCCCCGACTCGTGCAGACCTGTCTCCGGTGGCACCACCCGGCCATCCAGACTCAGCCCACCCACGGGCACTCCAAGCGCGGCCGCTAGGTCAGCCAACGTGGCATCGGGCCGGCCAATCCGCAGCTCAAGTTCCCGTTCGGAACGTCCATGGGAATGAACGACTCGCATGCACAGCACCTCCATCGCTGACTGGGCACGACAGGAGAGTGCGCCCTCCTGTCGGTGGGAGGCCGCGGTGTCGCGGCTTCGGTCCGCTACGTTGGCAGCGGTCGCCTCCGTGGGCCCAGCGCCGCGGCCCGGGCAGGGACATCTCGGGAAGAGAGACGCTTCAACCTGCGGAGACAAGAGTCTGGATGACGCCGTCCTGGGACGTCCCAAGGCGCTGGAGAGAGGTGTACGACGGCCGCGCGAGTGCCGGAGAGGACCCCTTCGGCTAAGCCGTTCGTGGAGCGGTCGCTGTGATGGTGGGGCGAAGGGATCGGACGGGGGTCCTTGGGGTCGGTGTGACAGGAAGTATGTTCCTCCTGAGGAATGGCTGAAGGGCCAGGGGCAGGTGCCGTGGAGGTCCGGTTTAGGTGGTGTGTTTCAGGATCGCCCGGGGGCGCTGGGTCAGGGCCGCGGCGGGGGGTGGTCTCAGAAGCCGTTGTCTTTCCGAATGTGATCGTTGCGTTTTCGCTGTTCAGGCATGATGTCGGTGGTTCTGCGGCAGGGACGGCACGTCGTGTTGTTTCGTCGGGGAGGTATGCGGGTGCCGTCGGTGATGGGGTTGT
>NZ_VISV01000035.1:0-25054 GCF_007827615.1 Streptomyces sp. CNZ287
GGCCGGGCGTGGCGGCGGAAGGCGCCGGTGGAGGCGGTCATGCCGCTGAAGCTGGCGCGGTACGGGGTGCCGCTGGCGGAGACGGCGCAGGCGGGTCTCGCGGCGGCGGGCATCGACGCGCCGCTGCGGCCGGCCGGGTCGGCCGCGCGGACGGCGCACGCCCTGGAGCCCGCACAGGACGTACAAACCGACCAAATTGCACAAAATGCACAGACCGCACAGGCTGTGCCGCCTGTACAGACCGCGCCGCCCGCCCAGGTCGCGTACCAGCCAGCGGCCGCGGCCCCGCAGGCCCAGCCCGCGCCGCCCGCCACCGCGACCTCCCCCGTGCCCGTGCCGGAACCCGAGCCGCTGCCCGCCCCCGAGCCCGTCGCGACGATCCCGGGGCCCGCGCCGCGCCGCGATCTGCGCGCCCCCGCCGCCGTCAACGGCCACCAGCGGGCCGCGGCGCAGCGGGCGCCCGCCGCCGTCCCGCCGCCCCGGGAGCCCGAACCCGAACCCGAGCCGGCACCCGAGCCCGTCGCGCCGCCCGTGCCCGCCGACGACAGCGCCGAGGTCGTCGGGCTGCCGGACGGCGTGCCGTACGACGACGCGCTCTTCGGCTTCTACCGCCAGTACGTGGTGGACGAGGGCCGCTTCCCGTCCGCGCGCGTGTTCGCCCGGTACCTGCGCGACGTCCACGGCGTCCAGTACGCCGACGGCCGCACACTGGGCGAGCGCTACCTGCGCACGTACACCCACGAGCTGAAGGCGCGCTACAACCAGGGCATGGGCACCGCCTGACCGGCCGGCGGCGCCCCGCCCCGCGGCTTCAGCCGCCCAGCAGCTCCCGCACCCGCTCCTGCCCGACCGCCAGCAGCAGCGTCGGCAGCCGCGGCCCGGTGTCGCGGCCCACCAGCAGCCGGTACAGCAGCGCGAAGAACGCCCGCTGCTCAGCCTTCAGCTCCGGCGTCGGCTTCGCGTCCGCGGGCAGCCCGGCGCGCAGCTTCGGCACCCCGTACAGCAGCGTCGTCAGCCCGTCCAGAGACCAGTGCTCATCGAGACCGGCGAGCAGCAGCCGCAGCAGCTCGCGCTCGCCGTCGCCCAGCGACGCCAGCAGTTCCGCGTCCGCGTCCTTGCGTACCTGGGTGCGCTGGTCGGCCGGGACCTGCGTGGTGATCCAGCGCTCCGCCTTGTCCAGCCGCGGCCGCGCGTCGGCCAGCGACGTCAGCGGGTGCTCCGGATCGACGTCGGCGAGGATCCGCAGCGTCTGCTCGTCGTCGCCCGCGGTCACGTCGGTCACGGAGGCGAGCATGCGGTACGGCAGCGGGCGCGGCGTCGCCGGCAGCGGCCCGCCGGCGGTGCCCGCGGCGCGCTCGTACGCCGCGACGTCGCCCGGCTGCGCCGTGCCCGCGCCGACCTTGCGGACGAGGGCGTCCCACTCGTCGTACGTCCGCTGGATCTCCTGGTCGAAGGCGACTTTGAACGACTGGTTCGGCCGGCGGCGCGCGTACAGCCAGCGCAGCAGCATCGGCTCCATGATCTCCAGTGCCTCGGCGGGCGTCGGCACCCCGCCCTTCGACGACGACATCTTCGCCATGCCGCTGATGCCGACGAACGCGTACATCGGGCCGATCGGCCGCTCCCAGCCGAAGATCCCGACGAGCTTGCCGCCGACGTTCCACGAGGAGCCGGGCGAGTGGTGGTCGACGCCGGAGGGCTCGAAGACCACGCCCTCGTATGCCCAGCGCATCGGCCAGTCGACCTTCCACACGAGCTTGCCGCGGTCGAACTCGGCGAGCCGCACGGTCTCGCCGTGCCCGCAGGCGCAGGTGTACGTCAGCTCGGTGGTCTCGTCGTCGTACGCGGTGACCGTCGTCAGGTCGCGCCCGCAGACCCCGCAGTACGGCTTGTACGGGTAGTACGCGCCGCCGGCCGTCAGGCCGTCGTCCTCGTCGGCGGCGCCGGAGCCTTCGGCCGCGGCCAGCTCCGCCTCGTCCACCGGCTTCTGCTGCTGCTTCTTCTGCTGCTTCGGCTTCGTGCGGAACTCGGCGAGCACCGCGTCGATCTCGGCGCGGTGCCGCATCGCGAAGAGGATCTGCTCGCGGTACGCACCCGCCGTGTACATCTCCGTCTGGCTGATGCCGCGGTACGTCACGCCCATCTCGGCGAGCGCGCCCTCCATGGCCGCCTTGAAGTGCGCGGCCCAGCTCGCGTGCGGGCTGCCCGCGGGCGGGGGCACGGAGGTCAGCGGCTTGCCGATGTGCTCCGCCCAGGACTCGTCGACGCCCTCGACGCCGACGGGCACCTTGCGGAAGCGGTCGTAGTCGTCCCAGGAGATCAGGTGCTCGCAGGGGACGCCGCGGCGGCGGATCTCGTCCGCCACCAGGTGCGGGGTCATCACCTCGCGCAGGTTGCCCAGGTGGATCGGGCCCGAAGGGGACAGGCCGGAGGCGCAGACCACCGGTTTGCCGGGGGCTCGGCGCTCCGCCTCGGCGATGACCTCGTCGGCGAAACGGGAGACCCAGTCGGCGGCCTCGGTGGTGGCACCCACAGTCCTGACTTCCTCTCTCGCGCGTCTCTGCAGCGCTTGCGGGACCCATTCTCCCAAACAAAATCGCCTTGCCCTGCATGGGATACTGAGGGCCCGTCCCACCTCCAAGAAGGAAGCGGCGATCACGAACATGGCCTCAGTCCCGTCCCTCGCCACCCAGGTCCGGCAGCGCGTCGCGGACGCCCTTGCGGCAGCACTGCCGCAGGAGGCGGACGCTGACCCCCTGCTGCGACGCAGCGACAGGGCGGACTTCCAGGCCAACGGGATGCTGGCGCTGGCCAAGCGGCTGAAGACCAACCCGCGGGAGCTGGCGGGCCAGGTCGCCGAGCGGGTCGACGCGGGCGACGTGCTCGCGGACGTCGAGGTCTCCGGGCCCGGCTTCCTCAACATCGCGGTGACGGACGCGGCGATCACATCGAACCTCGCCGCCCGCGCCGCGGACGACCGCCTCGGCGTGCCGTACGCGGACGCCCCCGGCACGACCGTCATCGACTACGCCCAGCCGAACGTGGCGAAGGAGATGCACGTCGGGCACCTGCGCTCGGCGGTCATCGGCGACTCGCTCGTGCGGGTGCTGGAGTTCACCGGCGAAACGGTGGTCAGGCGGCACCACATCGGCGACTGGGGCACGCAGTTCGGCATGCTCATCCAGTACCTGGACGAGCACCCGCACGAGCTGGACCACGGCGGCGCCGACGGCGCCGCCGTCTCCGGCGAAGAGGCCGCCTCGAACCTCAACAGGCTCTACAAGGCCGCCCGCGCCGTCTTCGACGCCGACGACGCCTTCAAGGAGCGGGCCAGGCGCCGGGTCGTCGCGCTGCAGTCGGGCGACCCGGAGACGCGGGCGCTGTGGCAGCGGTTCGTGGACGAGTCGAAGCTCTACTTCTTCTCCGTCTTCGACAAGCTCGACATGGAGGTCAGGGACGCCGACATCGTCGGCGAGTCCGGCTACAACGACATGCTGGACGAGACCTGCGAGCTGCTCGCGGACGCGGGCGTCGCGGTCGACTCCGAGGGCGCGCTGTGCGTCTTCTTCGACGACATCAAGGGCCAGGACGGCCAGCCGGTCCCGCTGATCGTCCGCAAGTCCGACGGCGGCTACGGGTACGCGGCCACCGACCTGTCCGCCATCCGCGACCGGGTGTTCAACCTCAAGGCGCAGACCCTGCTCTACGTCGTGGACCACCGGCAGTCGCTGCACTTCCGGATGGTCTTCGAGACGGCCCGCCGGATGGGCTGGCTCGACGGCGACGTGACGGCGACGCAGCTCGCGTTCGGCACGGTCCTGGGCAAGGACGGCAAGCCGTTCAAGACCCGGGCGGGCACGACCGTACGGCTGGAGGATCTGCTCGACGAGGCGATCGACCGGGCGTCGTCGGTGGTCCGGGAGAAGGCCGACAAGGCGGTGCCGCCGCTGACGGAGGCGGAGATCGCCGAGCGCGGCGCGCAGGTGGGCATCGGCGCGGTCAAGTACGCCGACCTGTCCACGTCCGCGGCCCGGGACTACAAGTTCGACCTGGACCAGATGGTGTCCCTGCACGGCGACACCTCGGTCTACCTCCAGTACGCGTACGCCCGGATCCGCTCCATCCTCCGGCGCGCCGGCGACACCGCGCACCCGGCGGCCCACCCGGAGCTGGCGCTCGAACCGGCGGAGCGGGCGCTGGGCCTGCACGTGGACGGCTTCGCCGCGGTGGTCGCGGAGGCGGCGGAGGAGCACGCGCCGCACAAGATCGCGGCGTACCTCTACCAACTCGCGTCGCTCTTCACGACGTTCTACGAGCACTGCCCGGTCCTGAAGGCGGACACCCCCGCGCAGGTGGAGAACCGCCTCTTCCTCAGCGACCTGACGGCCCGGACCCTCAACACCGGCATGGCCCTCCTGGGCATCCGCACGCCGGAGCGCCTCTGACCGACCGGTCGCGGGCGGCTCCCGTAGGGTGCTCGTCATGAGCGACTGGCAGTTGACGCGGACCTTCCCCAGCGCCGCCGGGGAGGTCCGCTGGGACCGGCTCGGTGCTGCCGGGGGGCGGCCGGTGGTGTTGTTGCACGGGACGCCGTGGTCGTCGTACACCTGGCGGGCCGTCGCGCGGGCGCTGGCGCGGGGGCGCGAGGTGTACGTCTGGGACATGCCCGGGTACGGGCAGTCGGAGAAGCGCGCCGGACAGGACGTCTCGCTCGACGCGCAGGGGCGGATCTTCGTCCAACTGCTTGATCATTGGCGGTTGGACGAGCCGCTGGTCGTCGCGCACGACTTCGGCGGCGCCGTCGCGCTGCGCGCGCACCTGCTGCACGGCGCCACGTACCGCGCGCTGGCCCTCGTCGACTCCGTCGCGCTCGCCCCCTGGGGCTCGCCGTTCTTCCGTCTCGTACGGGACAACGCCCCCGTCTTCGAGCAGCTCCCGGCGGCACTGCACACCGCGCTGGTCCGCGAGTACATCACCACCACCGGCGGCCCCGGCCTCCACCCGGTGGTCCTCGACGCCCTCGTCGCGCCCTGGACCGACGACGCCGGCCGCCCGGCCTTCTACCGCCAGATCGCCCAGGCCGACCAGCGCTATACCGACGAGATCCAGCCCCGCTACGGCGAGATCGACCTGCCCGCGCTCATCTGCTGGGGCACGGACGACACCTGGATCCCCGTCGCCAAGGCGCACGAACTGCACGCCCTCGTCCCGCACGCCGGTCTTGAACTGTTCGAGGGCGCGGGCCACCTGGTCCAGGAAGACGCCCCGGCCGAACTGACCGCCGTCCTGCAGACGTTCCTCACTGAGCAGTCCTAGGATCTGTCTTCACTCTCCCGTCTGCGGCTGGGGGTACCGCCCACGTGCGCGCAGCGCGCTGTGGGGGAGGAGCCCGGCACGCACGCTCGCTGCGTTGTCGGGATCGACCGAAGAGGCCCCCTATGCGGTCGGCCCTCCGCCTTGCGATCGCACGCACCAGACTCCCCCTACGCCCGGGGGGGGCGTGGGCGGTGCCCCCTGCGCCGCCCCCCTACGGGCGAACGACGCGAGAGTGAAGACAGACCCTGGCGCCCGCGCCCGCCGGTCGCGCCTACGCGTCCTCCCACCACGGCTTCACGCCCTCCACGGCGACGTAGTCGGAGAAGTCCATGTTGGCGATCTCCAGGTTGCAGACCATGGAGCCCGCTTCGCGCCACGGCAGGACGGCGATGTGGCCCGGGACGTCGTCGAGGTCGACGGCGACCAGCGGCCGGTCCGCCCCGGCGAAGGTGCCGGCGTCGGCGAGCGCGACCACCACGGCGTGCCCCCCGGGCGGGACCAGTGCCGGGACCGCGCCGGGCGGCAGGCCCGCGTAGGCGGGGTCGTCCACGACCAGCGCCGTCAGCGGGTACTCGTCCACGTCGATGTCGTCCGGGTCAATATCCGCACCGACCCACCCCTCCTCGTCGGTCCCGCCAAGCTCGGCCAGCAGGGCGCGCCAGCCCTCGTCGTCCTCGAAAGAGGTGCGGACCAGCAGGGCGCCGTCGGTGGCGGGCAGGGCCGGGAAGGACCGGGGTGGCGGGGTCGTCGGCGCGGGGAAGGCCGGACGCCCGGCATCGCCCTGGTAGGTGCCCTGCCCGTCCATCACGCGGACGAGATCGTCGAACACGAGCGTCCCGTCGAGCAGCGCGCCCAGGATCTCCCCGAGCCGGTCCGCCGCTATCCGGGCCCCGCGCCCGGGTATCGCCGCCACGTCCACCAGCAGCGGCTCGCCGCCGTACACCGCGGCGCAGTCCACCAGGACGGCGACGGGCGCGTCGGATCCGCCGCCCGGGAGGAGCGCGGGCACGTTCCCGCCGCGCAGGCCGTCCCAGCCGGCGTCGGCGACGCGGCGCAGCCGCACCGGGCCGCCGCCGTCAGGGACGGTCGCGGCGCCGTCCCCGGTCCGGTCGCCCAGCCCGCCCCAGCAGGGCTCGCCCTTGTCGTAGTACGTGCAGATCACCAGCACCTCGCCGGACGCGGTCCGGGGCAGCTCCGGGCAGGACATGACTTCCCTTTCGACGGTTCGCCGCAAGATGCCCGGGAAGCTATCGCGCCGCACTGACAGCGGCCGCCCGGCGGCTCCTCCGCTACGAGGCCGACTTCGGGCGGGCGCGCAGGTGGGCGCGCTCGCCCTGACCGCCGAAGAGGCTGAGGAACTCCACCGGTTCGTCATCCGCCGCGCCGAACCAGTGCGGTACGCGCGTGTCGAACTCGGCGGCCTCGCCGGGTTCGAGGATCAGGTCGTGCTCGCCGAGCACGACGCGCAGCCGGCCGTTCATCACGTACATCCACTCGTAGCCCTCGTGGGTGCGCAGGTCCGGCTCCCGGCGCCCGCTGCCCGCGGGCAGGATCAGCTTGAACGCCTGGATGCCGCCGGCCCGGCGGGACAGCGGCAGCATCGTCATGCCGTTGCGGGTGACCGGGCGCAGGTTGATGCGGGGGTCGCCGGTGGGCGGGGCGCCGACCAGCTCGTCGAGCGTGACGCCGTGGGCGCGGGCCAGCGGCAGCAGCAGTTCCAGCGTGGGGCGGCGGCTGCCGGACTCCAGCCGGGACAGGGTGCTCACCGAGATCCCGGTGGCCGCGGAGAGCTCGGCGAGCGTCTGCTCGCGCTGGCGGCGCAGCTCGCGCAGGCGGGGGCCGACGGCGGTGAGGGCGGTGCCCGGCTCGCCGTCGGGGTCGGGGGCGCTGTCGGTGTCGGCCATACGGAGAGTTTGCCATATCGGCAATAGAGTTTGCGTATCCGGCGGTGCCGGCCGCATGGTCGTCGGCATGGAGGTGGTCGACGTGACCGAAGGGGCCGACAGGGCCGAGAGGGCCGGTATCGCCGAGTGGGCGGGGACCGCCGCGTGGGCGGAGGGCCCCGGGGCGGCCGACGAGCCGGCGGAGAGCTACGAGGCCGTGGTGGTCGGCGGCGGCGCCGCCGGGCTGACCGGCGCGCTGATGCTGGCCCGCTCCCGCCGCTCCGTGGCGGTGATCGACGCGGGTGCCCCGCGCAACGCGCCGGCGGACGGCGTGCACGGGCTGCTGGGCCGCGAGGGCATGCCCCCGGGCGAGCTGCTGGCGCGCGGCAGGGTTGAGGTGCGCGGGTACGGGGGCCACGTGGTGCCCGGCGAGGTCACCGGGGTGGCCCGGGAGCCGGCGGACGGCGCCCGCGACGGCGCGGCCGGGGAAGGCGAGGGCGGCTTCGCCGTCACCCTCGCCGGCGGCCGGACCGTACGGGCCCGGCGGCTCCTCGTCACCACCGGGCTCGTCGACGAACTGCCCGCCGTCCCCGGCGTGCGCGAGCGCTGGGGCCGGGACGTGCTGCACTGCCCGTACTGCCACGGCTGGGAGGTCCGCGACCAGGCCATCGGCGTGCTCGCGACCGGGCCGATGGCGCTGCACCAGGCGCTGCTGTTCCGGCAGTTGAGCGCCGACGTCACGTACTTCGCCCACACCACGGAGCCTCCGGCGGGCGAGGACGCCGAGCAGTTGGACGCCCTCGGCGTGCGCGTCGTCACCGGTGAGGTCGCCGGCCTGGAGATCGCCGCCGACCGGCTCACCGGCGTGCGCCTCGCGGACGGCACCGTCGTCCCCCGCCAGGCGCTCGCGGTGGCCCCGCGCATGGTGGCCCGCAGCGGGCTCCTGACCGCCCTCGGCCTCACGCCCGTCGCCCACCCGTCCGGCATGGGCGAGCACGTCCCCGCCGACGCCACCGGCCGCACCGACGTACCGGGGGTGTGGGTCGCGGGCAACGTCACCGACATGACCGCGCAGGTCCACGCCGCCTCGTCGGCCGGCGCCATGGCCGGCGCGCAGATCAACGCGGACCTCGCCGCCGAGGACGCCCGCCGGGCGGTCGCCGCCCGCCGGGTCGGCGTGTGACGTACGTACCGACCGAGACGACGACAGAGAGGGACACCGGGATGACGAACGCGACGGAAGAGTTCGGCGAGGCGTACTGGGAAGAGAAGTACCGCGCCCGCGACGCGATCTGGAGCGGCCGCCCCAACACGCAGCTCATGACCGAACTCGCCGGCCTGCCGCCCGGCACCGCGCTGGAGGCCGGCTGCGGCGAGGGCGCCGACGCCATCTGGCTCGCCGAGCGCGGCTGGCGGGTGACGGCGGTGGACATCTCCGCCACCGCGCTGGACCGCGCCCGCGCCCACGCCGAGGCACGCGGCGCGGAGGTCGCGGGACGCATCTCGTGGGTACGGGCCGACCTGACGGGCTCCGCCCCGGACGGCGCCCCCTTCGACCTGGTCACCACCCACTACGTCCACACCACCGCCTCCCGCCGGGCGCTCTTCGGCCGCCTCGCGGCGATGGTGGCCCCCGGCGGCACCCTGCTGGTCGTCGGCCACCACGAGACGGACCCCCGTGCCGCGGACATCGCCGAGGCCCACCCGGGCGTGCACTTCACCGCAGAGGACGTGGCGGCGGACCTGGCCACGGACGCCTGGGACATCGACGTCGCGGAAGTCCGCATCCGCCGGGCCCCGGAAGGCCACGAACACCACGGCCCCGACCAGCCGGCCGAACACCACGACGCGGTGCTGCGCGCGCGCCGGCGCTGACGGCGCCGGTCCCGCGGGGCGGCTCCCCCGGCCACGGCGGAGCCGCCCCGCGCCCGTCCCCGTACACGGCGCACGGCCCCTCGCAGATCTCCGTGACCGGTACCCGGTCATGGCCCAGGCGCGGGACAACCAGTGGCTACCGCCTTCCGCCGCGGCGTCCCGGCAGGCGGCGACCGCCGAGCCCGCCCGGGGGGCCGCCGCGTGTTCAGCGTGGCCCCGGCGGAGGCGGAGGACCTGGTGCGCACGGGGCGGATCACCGGCGCGTTCACCATCGCCGTGCCGGCCCGCGCCCGGCTGGCGGGGCTGCTGGCAGGCGTCGCGCAAGAGGGCCGGGGCGGCGGCGCGCCGCTCGGCCCCCGCGCGTCAGCCGCGCAGCTTCCGGGCCGCGTCCATCGCCCAGTACGTCAGGATCATCTGCGCCCCGGCCCGCCTGATCCCCGTCAGCGTCTCCATCATCGCCGCGTCCCGGTCCACCCAGCCGCGCTCCGCCGCCGCCTCGACCATCGCGTACTCACCCGAGATCTGGTACGCCGCCACCGGCACGTCCGACTCGTCGGCGACCCGGCGCAGCACGTCCAGGTACGGACCGGCCGGCTTGACCATCACCATGTCGGCGCCCTCCGCGAGGTCGAGGGAGAGCTCCCGCAGCGCCTCGCGGGCGTTCGGCGGGTCCTGCTGGTACGTCTTCCGGTCGCCCTGCAGCGAGGAGTTGATCGCCTCGCGGAAGGGCCCGAAGAAGGCGGAGGAGTACTTCACGGCGTACGCGAGGATCCCCGCGTCCTGGTGGCCGGCCCGGTCCAGGGCCTCGCGGATGACCGCGACCTGGCCGTCCATCATGCCGCTCGGCCCCAGCACGTGCGCCCCGGCGTCCGCCTGCACCACGGCCATCTCCGCGTACCGCACGAGCGTCGCGTCGTTGTCGACCCGGCCCGCGGCGTCCAGCACCCCGCAGTGCCCGTGGTCGGTGGTCTCGTCCAGGCACACGTCGGACATGATCACCAAGTCGTCCCCGACTTCGGCCCGCACGTCGCGGAGCGCGACCTGGAGGATGCCGTCCGGGTCCGTGCCGGCCGAGCCGACCGCGTCCTTCTTGTGCTCCTCGGGGACGCCGAAGAGCATGATCCCGCCGACGCCCTCGGCGACGGCCTCGGCGGCCGCCTTCTTCAGGGAGTCGCGGGTGTGCTGCACGATGCCCGGCATGGACGCGATCGGCGCCGGCTCGTCGATGCCTTCGCGTACGAAGGCGGGAAGGATCAGCTCCGCCGGGTGCAGCCGGGTCTCGGCGACCATGCGCCGCATCGCGGGCGTGGTGCGCAGCCGCCGCGGGCGGACGACGGGAACGGTGACAGGGCCGGGGTGCGGGGCGTCGGTGCCGGACACGTGTGCTTACCTCCGTGGTGCTCCGGGGCGGCCGATGACCGGCCCGGCGAAGGAGGGCACATGCGGACGCGCCCCCCACCGGGCCGCGGGGGGCCGGGTGGATTCCACCGTACGCCCCCGCGGTGACATCCCCGCCGGGCCCCCGTCAGCTCGTGGTCGTCGTCCGCGCCCGCCGCCGCGGCCTGCGCTCGCTGGGCCGGGTGACGTGCTCCCCGGCCTCGACCGCCGCCGCCCGGCGCCGCGCGCCGAACTCCGCCAGCGCCTCGGCCAGCCGGTGCACGGACGGCTCCGGCGCCATGACGTCGACGCGCAGCCCGTGCTCCTCCGCCGTCTTCGCCGTGGCCGGGCCGATACAGGCGATGACCGTCACGTTGTGCGGCTTGCCCGCGATGCCGACGAGGTTCCGCACCGTCGAGGACGAGGTGAAGAGCACGGCGTCGAACCCGCCGCCCTTGATCGCCTCGCGGGTCTCGGCCGGCGGCGGCGACGCGCGCACCGTGCGGTACGCGGTGATGTCGTCGACCTCCCAGCCGAGGTCCTTCAGCCCCGCCACGAGCGTCTCGGTGGCGATGTCGGCCCGCGGCAGGAACACCCGGTCGATCGGGTCGAAGACCGGGTCGTACGGCGGCCAGTCCTCCAGCAGCCCGTGGGACGACTGCTCGCCGCTGGGCTGCAGGTCGGGCCGTACGCCGAACTCCACCAGCGCCGCCGCCGTCTGCTCGCCGACCGCGGCGACCTTGATCCCGGCGAACGCGCGGGCGTCCAGCCCGTACTCCTCGAACTTCTCCCGCACCGCCTTGACGGCGTTGACGGACGTGAAGGCGATCCACTCGTACCGCCCGGTGACCAGGCCCTTGACCGCCCGCTCCATCTGCTGCGGGGTGCGCGGCGGCTCGACGGCGATGGTCGGCACCTCGTGCGGCACGGCACCGTACGAGCGCAGTTGCTCGGAGAGCGACGCCGCCTGCTCCTTCGTCCGCGGCACGAGCACGTGCCAGCCGAAGAGCGGCTTGGACTCGAACCAGGCCAACTGCTCGCGGCGGGCCGGTGCGCTCTGCTCGCCGACGACCGCTATGACCGCCTGTCCGGCGTCCGGCGACGGCAGCACCTTCGCGGCCTTCAGCACCTGCGCGACGCTGCCGAGCGTGGCGCTGAACGTCCGCTGCCGCGTCGTCGTGCCCGCGAGCGTGACCGTCATCGGGGTGTCCGGCTTGCGGCCCGCGGCGACCAGCTCGCGCGCCGTCGCCGCGGTGGCCTCCAGGGACGTCTGCACCACGAGCGTGCAGTCGCTGGCGCCCGCCTCGCCCCAGATCTGCTCCGAGGCGGTCGCCGCGTCCACGACGCGTACGTCCGTACCCTGCGGGTCGTGCAGCGGCACGCCGGCGTACGCGGGCACGCCGACGGCGGTCGCGACCCCGGGCACCACCTCGAAGGAGATGCCCTCGGCGGCGCACGCGCGCATCGCCTGCGCGGCACCGCCGTCGAGGCCCGGATCGCCCGCCACGGCATGCACGACCCGCCTGCCGGCGCGCGCGGCCTCCATGACAAGATGGCCTGCGTCAGCGGCCGTTGGCGGTTCGTCGTCCCCCGCGGCCGCCGACGTATGCGCCGCGGGCGCGGCCGCCGACGACGTGTGCGGCATGACCGCGCCGACGCGCGCGTGGGCGCGTACGACGGCGAGGACCTTGGGGTCGGCGATCAGGACGTCTGCCGCAGACAGCGCTTCCACGGCGCGCAGCGTCAGCAGTCCGGGGTCCCCGGGTCCTGCGCCCAGGAACGTGACGTGCCCGCGGGCGGCGGGACCGGGCGGCCGGGCCGCGCCGGTCGCTGCGGTACGCGCCGACGCGCTGGCCTTACGGGTCGAAGGCGTGGGGCTCAAAGTCGCTCCCCCATCAGACCGGCCGCGCCCTTGGCGAGCATCTCTTCTGCGAGCTCGCGTCCGAGCGCCACGGCGTCGTCGTACGACGCCGGCACGGGGCCGGTGGCGGACATCTGCACCAGAGCGGAGCCGTCGGGGGTGCCGACGACGCCGCGCAGGCGCATCTCGGTGACAGTGGACGCTGTGCCCAGTGCGGCCCCGGAGGGACCCTCCGCGTGCAGGTCGGCGAGCGCGCCCACGGGCGCGCTGCAGCCGGCCTCCAGGGCGGCGAGCAGCGTCCGCTCGGCGGTGACGGCGACCCGCGTCTGCGGGTCGTCGAGCTCCGCGAGCTGGGCGGCGAGGTGCGCGCTCGACGAGGCGCACTCGACCGCCAGGGCCCCCTGGCCGGGGGCGGGCAAGACTGCGTCCAGGGGGATCAGCTCGGTGACCTCGGCCAGCCGGCCGAGGCGGCTGAGCCCCGCGGCGGCGAGCGCGACGGCGTCGAACTCGCCCTTCTGTACGTACCCGATACGGGTGTCGACGTTCCCGCGGACCGGGACGGTCTCTATCGCGCCGCCGAGGGAGCGGGCCCAGGCGTGCAACTGGCAGGCGCGGCGCGCGGAGCCGGTGCCGATACGGGGCCGGGCGCCGGCGGCGAGCAGGTCCTCGAAGCCGAGGCCGTCGCGGGCGACGAGCACGTCCCGCGGGTCCTCGCGGGGCGGCACGGCGGCGATGACCAGCTCCTCGGGCTGCGTGGTCGGCAGGTCCTTCAGCGAGTGCACCGCGAGGTCCACCTCGCCGTGCACCACGGCCTCGCGCAGGGCGGCGACGAAGACGCCCTGGCCGCCGATCTCGGAGAGGTGCTGCCGGGACACGTCCCCGTAGGTGGTGATCTCGACCAGCTCGACGGGGCGCCCGGTGAGACGGCGTACCGATTCGGCAACCTGCTCGGACTGCGCGAGCGCGAGCTTGCTTCGCCGCGTGCCGAGGCGCAACGGGCGCTGGAAGCGCGGGGCTTCCTGCGCCCCGGCCCCCTTCGCCTGCGTCGGCTTGGCTGCGGTCATGACGGCTCCCGTTCACTGCGTGCGCTGGCCGCCGCGCGGCCGGAGTCCGCGCGGCTGACGGCGTCGACGGTGGCCGGGTCGAGGTCGAAGAGCTCCCGCAGGGCGTCCGCGTACCCCGCTCCGCCGGGGGTGGCGGCCAGCTCCTTGACCCGTACGGTCGGCGCGTGCAGCAGCTTGTCCACGACGCGGCGCACGGTCTGCGCCACCTCGGCCCGCTGACGTTCGTCGAGCCCGGGCAGCCTACCCTCCAAACGGGCGATCTCGCCCGCGACGACGTCCTGGGCCATGGTCCGCAGCGCGACCACGGTGGGCGTGATGCTGGCGGCGCGCTGCGCGGCGCCGAAGTCGTCGACCTCGCCGGCGACGATGGCCCGCACCTGGTCCACATCGGCGGCCATGGGCGCATCGGCGCTGGCCCCGGCGAGGGCCTCGATGTCGACGAACCGCACCCCGGGCGTCTCGTGCAGGGCGTGATCGATATCACGCGGCATGGCCAGGTCGAGCAGAGCGAGGGGGGTGTCCCCGTCCCGGCGGCGCAGCGCGCCGCGCACCTCGTCGGCCGTCAGCACCAGGCCCGTCGCGCCCGTACAGGAGACGACCACGTCCGCCGTCACCAGCTCGTCCGCGATCTCCTCGACCCGCACCGCACGGGCCGCCGGCCCGCCGGTGCCCTCCGCGGGCCCGGTCTGCGACGGGATCGAACCCGCCGCGGGCGCACCGGTGTCCGCCGCAGTCGGCCCCGTGCTCCAGCCGCCCGCGACCGCGGATCCCGCGTTCAGGCTCGCCGCCAGGCGCTCCGCGCGCTCGTACGTGCGGTTGGCGATCACCAGCTCCGCCGCCCCGGCCCGCGCCAGCACCGTCGCCGCCAGCGACGACATCGAGCCCGCGCCGATCACCAGCGCGCGGCGTCCCGCCACCCACTCGGCCACCGGGGCGCCGGCCGCGAGCTGCGCAAGCCCGAACGAGACCAGCGACTGCCCCGCCTTGTCGATCCCCGTCTCGCTGTGCGCCCGCTTGCCGACCCGCAGCGCCTGCTGGAAGAGGTCGTTCAGCGTCCGGCCCGCGGTGTGCAGCCGCTGCCCGAGCGCCAGCGACTCCTTGATCTGGCCGAGGATCTGCCCCTCGCCGACGACCATGGAGTCCAGTCCGCAGCCCACCGTGAAGAGGTGGTGCACGGCGCGGTCCTCGTAGTGCACGTAGAGGTGCGGCGTCAGCTCCTCCAGGCTCGCGCCCGCGTGCTGCGCCAGCAGCGTCGACAGCTCGGCGACGCCCGCGTGGAACTTGTCCACCGCGGCGTACAGCTCGATCCGGTTGCACGTGGCCAGCACCGCGGCCTCCGTGACCGGAGCCGCCGCCACCGCGTCCGCGAGCAGCTTCGCGCGCGCGTCGGGCGCGAGCGAGGCCCGCTCCAGCACGCTCACGGGCGCGCTGCGGTGGCTGAGGCCGACGACGAGGACACTCATGCGGGCATCACGGCGGGCACGTCCCCGTCGGGCCCCTGCCCGGTGCGCTTCTTCGCGGCGGCGCTGGGGCCCGCCACCGCGTCCGCCTCCGGCGTGCCGCCGCGTGCCGCCGCGGCGGCCGCCTCGGCCTCGCGCAGCTCGGCCTCCTCGCCGGCCTTGCGCTGCTCGTGGAAGGCGAGGATCTGCAGCTCTATCGAGAGGTCGACCTTGCGCACGTCGACGCCCTCGGGGACGTTCAGCACGGTCGGCGCGAAGTTGAGGATCGAGGTGACGCCCGCCTCCACCAGCCGGTTGCAGACGGCCTGCGCGGCGCCCGCGGGGGTGGCGATGACGCCGATGGAGACGCCGCTCTCCTTGATCAGCGGCTCCAGTTCGTCGGTGTGCCGCACGGTCAGGCCCGCGACCTGCTTGCCGGTCATGGCCCGGTCGGCGTCGATGAGCCCGGCGACGCGGAAGCCGCGGGAGGCGAAGCCGCCGTAGCCGGCGAGGGCGGCGCCGAGGTTACCGATACCGACGATGACCACGGGCCAGTCCTGGGTGAGGCCGAGCTCGCGTGAGATCTGGTAGACGAGGTACTCGACGTCGTAGCCGACGCCGCGGGTGCCGTAGGAGCCGAGGTACGAGAAGTCCTTGCGCAGCTTCGCCGAGTTGACGCCGGCGGCGGCGGCCAGTTCCTCGGAGGAGACCGTGGGCACGGAGCGCTCCGAGAGCGCCGTGAGGGCCCGCAGATAAAGCGGGAGCCGGGCGACGGTGGCCTCGGGGATCCCTCGGCTACGGGTCGCCGTTCGGTGAGTTCGGCCAGTTGCCACAGTGCTCCTGACGCTAGCGCGGTGCCGCGTACGGCCCGCCGGGGCGAAACCGCACTGATGAGAGCAGGCTATGCCTTTGTGAACGCGTGCACAAAGATGGTGTCCGCTTTGTCCGGGCAAAGTGACGGGCGTCACCCCGCGGGTCATGACCGCAGCGCCCGCCGCAGCCTCTCCGGGTCGACCCGCCAGAAGTCGTGCTGCTCACCGTCCACGAGGACCACCGGGATCTGCTCCCAGTAGCGCCGGTACAGTTCCTCGTCCCGCGTGATGTCCCGCTCCTCCCAGCCGGCGCCCAGCTCCGCGCAGACGGAGACGACCACCTCGCGCGCCTCGTCGCACAGGTGGCAGCCGGGCTTGCCGAGGAGGGTCACGGTCCGGTCGGCGGGGGCGGGCGCGGAGGCGGTGCTCTTACGTCGCAACAGGCTCATGCCATCGATTGTGCCGTCCCCCACGGGCATCCGGAGCCGCCCGTAAGCGAGCAGAACAGGACAGAGAGCGGGCACACAACGAAAGGAGCCGGGCAAGGGGCGTACAGAGACGGGCAGGAATCACCCGGGAGTTCACGCGCGCGTCCGCGGAGGCCCAGCCCCTCGACACTGGTTGGCCCGCCTCGCGCCGTTATGCTCATCGGCATGGCCGCATTCGGATGGCTCAGCCGCAGACGCCGCGCGACCGCGCGCAGCGTCGCGGCCGGCGAGGCCGCGGCCGAGGCGGCACGCAAGACGTCACAGGAGCTGGAGCACGCGGAAGCCGCGCGCGCGGGGGACGTCACGGCGGACGCCGGAGCGAAGGCGGCGAAAGAGGACGAGGAACCGGACTTCCCCGTCCACGGCGACGTGCACGCGGCGGCCTTCTTCGACCTCGACAACACGATCATGCAGGGCGCCGCGCTCTACCACTTCGGCCGCGGGCTCTACAAGCGCAAGTTCTTCCGCACCCGCGATCTCGCCCGGTTCGCCTGGCAGCAGGCGTACTTCCGCCTCGCCGGCGCCGAGCACTCGGGACACATGGAGGACGCGCAGTCCAGCGCGCTCTCCATCGTGCAGGGCCATCGCGTCGCCGATCTCATGGAGATGGGCGAGGAGATCTACGACGAGTACATGGCCGAGCGCATCTGGCCCGGCACCCGCGCGCTGGCGCAGGCGCACCTCGACGCCGGCCAGAAGGTGTGGCTCGTCACCGCCGCCCCCGTCGAGACCGCGACGATCATCGCCCGCCGGCTCGGCCTGACCGGCGCGCTCGGCACGGTCGCGGAGTCCGTCGGCGGCGTCTACACCGGGCGGCTCGTCGGCGAGGTGCTGCACGGCCCCGCCAAGGCCGAGGCGGTACGGGCCCTCGCCGCCGCCGAGACGCTGGAGCTGTCGCGCTGCGCCGCGTACAGCGATTCGGCCAACGACATCCCGATGCTCTCCCTCGTCGGCCATCCGTACGCGATCAACCCCGACGCGCGACTGCGCAGGCACGCGCGCGAACACGGATGGCGGCTGCGCGACTACCGTACGGGCCGCAAGGCGGCGAAGGTCGGCATCCCGGCCGCGGCGGGCGTCGGCGCGGTGGCCGGCGGCGCGGCCGCGGCGGCCGCACTGCAGCGCCGCCGACGCTGAATCGAGCCCGCGTGTCCACGCCCCGGCCGGCGTCCCCGGCCCCGCGGTCAACAGGTCACCGGCAGCGCACCCGTGACCGATTCCTCCGGGAAACACACAACACGCCCATGAACCAGGCAGTTCGTGTCACTTACCGATCAAACTCAATCCGGCGGCTGATACTTGAGGAGTCGCCAATACGCTACAGATCGGACGGAAACGGTGATTTGAGCAACTGGAGGTAGCGCGCCCGACACGAAGCGTTATTCTCCTCAGACGCAATCCGGTGCCCGCGCATACCTACGCCGGTCAACGGTCCCGCACTGAACGTGATGGAAGCACTGCCTCTGGGAGTCCCGTGTACTCATCCGTCGGGGTTGACGCCTCAGGTCTGGCTACGCTGCGCGCGCAGGTGATCGAGCAACTGCGCCTCTTCTCGCCCGCCCTGGCCGTCGCCGGCCCCGCCGCGAGTCCCGCCGCCGGCCCGGTCGCGGGCCCCGCCTACGCCCTCACCGACGGCAGCGCCGCCGTCGGCAGCAGACGCCGGCAGGCCGGCGGCGCGGGCACCCGCGAGCGCAGCGGCAGGCAGACCAGGCAGCCGCAGCCCTCGACCGGCGACAGCCGCCGGATGATGGACCTGGTCGAGCGCGCCCAGTCCGGCGAGACCGAGGCGTTCGGCCGGCTCTACGACCAGTACGCCGACACCGTCTACCGCTACATCTACTACCGCGTCGGCGGCCGGGCGACGGCCGAGGACCTCACCTCGGAAACCTTCCTGCGCGCGCTGCGCCGGATCGGCACGTTCACCTGGCAGGGCCGCGACTTCGGCGCCTGGCTGGTGACGATCGCGCGCAACCTCGTGGCGGACCACTTCAAGTCCAGCCGGTTCCGGCTGGAGGTCACCACCGGCGAGATGCTCGACCCCAGCGAGACCGAGCGCAGCCCCGAGGACTCCGTGCTGGAGTCGCTCTCCAACACCGCGCTGCTGGAGACCGTCCGCAAGCTCAACCCCCAGCAGCAGGAGTGCGTGACCCTCCGCTTCCTCCAGGGGCTGTCGGTGGCCGAGACCGCCAAGGTGATGGGCAAGAACGAAGGCGCGATCAAGACCCTGCAGTACCGGGCGGTGCGCACCCTGGCCCGGCTGCTGCCGGACGACGCCCGCTGACGGGAAGCGATCTCCCTTGACTCTTCCGATACCCGGGGCGTCCGCGCCCGCCGAAGTAGTATCAACGCCACCGCGTAACCCGACTGCCCTGCCCGTCGTTGAGCGGGTAGCAGGGCTTCTTCGGTCGCGAGTTGTCCACCTCGGCTCACCCCTTCGGGTGAAATGGGTCAAGGAGTACAACTATGCGGGCGGGATAGGGAGTCCCACACAGAGACCCCGAGTCGACAGGAGGTGCCGCCCGTGATCGGATCCGTATCGGCACACCGACGGGCGAACGCCTTCGCCCAGGCCCTTGATGAGGAGTCTCGGGCGCAGCAGGCGGAAGCGCTTGCGGCAGATCCCGAGCAAGCACGGCTGCTGGGCCTGGCGGGACGGCTCGCCTCGGTGCCGGGGCCCACCCTCGACCCCGAGGTCAAGACCGTCCAGCGGACCCAGCTCATCGCCGCCATGGAGGCAATGCTCGCCGAGGACACGGACACCGCGGAGAGCACCGAAGCCCCGCTGATCCCCGCGCCCCGCAAGCGTGGCGCCCACCGCGCGGCGGGACCGCTGTCCCGGCTGCGCCCGCACTCCCGCCTCTCCCGCGGCGTGGCCATCGGCAGCGCCGGTGTCGGCGTCGCCGCCGGCGCGTTCAGCGCCGCCGCCGCGGTCAGCTCCGACGCACTCCCGGGCGACACCCTCTACGGCCTCAAGCGCGGCATGGAGGACCTGCGCCGCGGCATGGCCGACGGCGACACCGAGCGCGGCCGGATCTACCTCGACCAGGCCAGCACGCGGCTGAACGAGGCGCGGCGCCTGATGGAGCGCGGCCGCGCCGGCGACCTCGACGCGGAGTCGATGGGCGAGGTCCGCGAAGCCCTCGACAACGTACGGCACGATGCCGGCGAAGGCCGCAAGCTGCTGCGCGGCGCGTACGACGACGACGGCTCGCTCGGCCCCATGCAGACCCTCTCCGCCTTCTCGCAGAAGAACGAGCGCAGTTGGCAGCAGTTGCGCGAGCGGCTTCCCCCCGAGCTGGGCGACCTGGGCGACGAGGTCAGCTCAATCTTCGACGCCATAAAGCAGGACGTAGCCCCGCTGTCGTCGCTGCTGCCCGGACCCGAGGACGACACCTCCCCCAGCGGCGGCGCGCCGGGCACCGCGAGCACCGGCGGCGGCCACACCGACACCGACGAGGCCGAGCCCGCCCCGTCGTCCACGGCCACCGCCGACGGCGAGGTCGGCGAGGACGGCGAGCCGAAGCCCAGCACCACCGAGGAGGACGGGCTGGTCGGCGAGGACGGCCTCGTCGGCGGTGTGCTGCCCGACGGGGACGAGACTGGCGGCCAGGAGACCGGCGACAGCAGCACCTCGCCTACCGAGCAGCCGCCCAGGGAGCCCGAGATCACCCTCCCGCCGCTGCTGCCGCTGCCCGACCTGGGCCTCGACATCGGCGAGGAGGAGTAGGGACGCGCGCGAAGCGGGCGGAGCAGCGGTGACGGGTCAGAAGAAGACCGACCGCCGCTCGACGAGCAGCTTGTACAGCGTGTGCTGGATCGTCTCGCGCACCTGGTCGGTGAGGTTGAACATCAGCATCGGGTCGTCCGCCGCCTCCGGCGGATAGCCGTCCGTGGGGATCGGCTCACCGAACTCGATCGTCCACTTCGTCGGCAGCGGTACGGCCCCGAGCGCCCCCAGCCACGGGAACGTCGGCGTCAGCGGGAAGTACGGCAACCCGAGCAGCCGCGCCACCATCTTGGCGTTGCCGAGCATCGGATAGATCTCCTCCGCCCCGACGATCGAGCACGGCACGATCGGCGCCCCCGCCCGCAGCGCCGTCGAGACGAAGCCGCCGCGGCCGAAGCGCTGCAGCTTGTAGCGGTCGGCGAAGGGCTTGCCGATCCCCTTGAACCCCTCCGGCATCACGCCGACGACCTCGCCCCGCGCCAGCAGCCGCGCCGCGTCGTCGGCGCAGGCCAGCGTGTGCCCGCCCTTGCGGGCGAGCTGGTTGAAGAACGGCAGCACGAACACCAGATCGGCCGCGAGCAGCCGCAGATGGCGGTCGGCGGGGTGGTGGTCGCGGACGGCGACCTGGGCCATCAGCCCGTCCCAGGGCACGACTCCGGAGTGGTTGGCGACGACGAGCGCGCCGCCGGTGTCGGGGATGTTCTCGATGCCCTTGACCGTCACCCGGAAGTACTTCTCGAAGAGCGGCCGGAAGAGCGGCACGAGCACCTGGTCGGTCAGCTCCGCGTCGAAGCCGAACTCGTCGACCTCGTAGTCGCCCGTCAGCCGCCGCCGCAGGAAGCCCAGGGCGTCGGCGGCCCTGCGCTCCCAGCCGCCGCCCAGGAGCCGCGGCAGCGCGCTCATGAGGGCACTCTGCAGCGCCTCGGCGACCGCGTCCGCGGCCTCGGTGCCCGGCGGTGCCGTACGGTCCGCCGACGCGGCGCCCGCCTCCCCTGCCGGGTCCCCCGCCGCGTCCGTACGGTCCGCGCCCTCGTCGTCCGCGGGCCCCTCCCCGCCGGGCAGCGCGGAGAGCGCCGCCTCCGCGCCCGCAGCGCCGCCGCCGTCCGCGCGCCGCGGCCGGCCCGCGCCTGACCGGCGCCGGGACTTGCCGCCTCCGCCGCGGGAGCGGTCGTCGTCGAACGGAATGACCTTCGCGTCAGCCATCGGGCACCGACTCCTTCGCAACTCCGTCCCCCTGCGCCGGGGTCCGCGTCCCCGGCAGCCCCAGCAGCTCGCCGACCGCGTCGACGGCCCGCCGCACCTCACGCGGCGGCAGCAGCCCCGCCGCCCGCCCGGCGGCGAAGTCGGCGAACGCCTCCGCCGTCGAGTACTCCGGCGTGAAGCCCAGCAGTTCACGCATCTGCGTCGTCTCCACGACCCGCCCGTGGGTCAGCAGCCGGATCTGCTCCGGCGAGAAGTCCGTCATGCCCGCGGACCGCAGCGCCGAGCCGACCCACGTCACCGCGGGCAGCGGCACCGGGACCGTGGGACGGCCGAGCCGGCGGGCGGCCTGGGAGAGCAGCAGCACGCCCTCGCCGGCAATGTTGAACGTGCCGCTGTTGATCGTGCCGCGGCGCGGCTCGCCGGCCGCGAGCAGCAGCACCTCGATGACGTCGTCCTCGTGCACGAACTGCAGCCGCGGGTCGTAGCCGAGGACCGTGGGCAGGGCGGGCAGCGCCAGATACTCGGCGAGCGGCGTGTCCACGCGCGGGCCGAGGATGTTGGCGAACCGCAGCACGCACACGGCGACGTCCGGGCGGCGCCGGGCGAACCCGCGCACGTACCCCTCGACCTCCACCGCGTCCTTGGCGAAGCCGCCGCTGGGCAGCGCCTTGGGCGGCGTGCTCTCGGTGAACACGGCGGGGTCGCGGGGCGCGGAGCCGTAGACGCTGGTGGTGGACTTGACGACGAGCCGCCGCACGCGCGGCGCCTGCTGGCAGGCGCCGAGCAGGTGCATGGACCCGATGACGTTGTTCTCCTTGACCGCCCCCCGGCCGCCGCGGGTGAGCGGGGTGCCGGTGACGTCCATGTGCATCACGGTGTCGACGCGGTGCTCGACGAGGATCCGGGCGAGCACGGGGTGGCGGATGTCCGCCGGTACGAAGTTGGCGCCGCCGAGCTGGTGCTCGGGCGCCCTGGCGTCGACGCCGACGACGCGATCGACGTCCGGCTCCCGCATGAGCCGGCGGACCAGGCGCCCGACGAGGGGGCGGGCGACGCCGGTGACGAGCACGGTTCTGCCCACTGGCCTTCGCCTTCCTCTCCTTGCCTGCCCGTACGCGCGATCGCCCCACCGTATACGCAGGACAACGCGCCACCACGCACAACCGCCGCCCACCCGCCGGGAAAGGCGGATGGACGGCGGAACGGGTGCGGGCTACCGCTACTTCTTGTTGCGGCGCTGCACTCGCGTGCGCTTCAGCAGCTTGCGGTGCTTCTTCTTCGCCATCCGCTTACGCCGCTTCTTGATCACAGAGCCCACGGGTACCCTCGCTCACTTCTCTCCGTCGGGGTGGGCGGGCAAGGGCCCACACGTCTTACAGGGGCCCAAGCCTACCCGGGCGAACTGGATTGACGTAATCGAGGGTGCGCAACCGCTCGGACCCGTCAGGCAGACTCCACCCCCACATACGACTCGCGGAGGTATTCGTGCACCGCCTGCTCCGGTACCCGGAACGACCTCCCCACCCGGATCGCCGGCAGATGGCCGCTGTGCACCAATCGGTACACGGTCATCTTGGACACTCGCATCACCGCGGCTACTTCAGCCACGGTCAGGAACACAACCTCGTTGAGAGGCTTATCGCTTGCAGCCATGACACACCTGAACCTTCCGCACATGACGGACACCGGCTTCCCCTCCGGTGCCTCCTCCTCGCATGCGCGCTCCTCCCCAGATTAGGGGCGGGTGATGCAAGTGGGGAAGAGGAGTAGCGATCGCATGGCTACAGTGACAGACGGGCGTGTTTGAGCACATAGTCCGCCACCGGCCCGTAGCTGTCCGGTTGCACAGAGTCATCAAGTGGCACCACGACGGACACCTGACCCTCCACCTGGGCGACGAAGAGTGCCGGGTCGTCCGCGTCCGCCAGACCGATGGCCTCGATGCCCAACTGACCAGCCCCGCAGGCCCATCCGTGGTCCCCCACCACCAGCCCGGGCAGCGGCCCGCCCGCGGCCGCGGCGGCACCGAGTGCCGCACGCAGGGGAAGCGGAGAGTGAGTATGGACCCCCCTGGTCGCGGGCCCGGCGGAGAGGCCCGGGTCGCCCAGAACGGCAACGGACCCGGGGTAGTTGAGCCGGTATGTGCGTACGCCGAATCGGGTCGTTATGTCGACATCTCTGCCCTCACCGGGGGTGAGAACAACGCACCCAGCCGCCGAGAGCCCCGCAGCCAAGAGGGCGTAGAAGCCGAGGAGGCGGTCGGGATGCCCGGTCCCGAACAGCACCGCCTCGCAGTCGCGCGCGGCGTCGCGCAGCCGCTCCGCGAAGGCGTGCAGGGCGTCGATCGTACGGTCCGGATCGATGACTTCGGTGCCCGAGATCCGGCCCGGATCCCCGCTCGTACCGCAGCGTTCCGCCATCAGCCGCAGCAACTCGGCCACCGACCAATCGCGTTCCGGTTCCAGTCCGAGCAGCACCCGGGGATCGCGGGCCGCGAACTGCTGATACCTGCGGAGGCTCTTGTCGCGGCTCGTCGCCACCGGCCCGGCGATGCCCGTCGCCAGCAGATGCCTACGCAACAAGGGTGCGTCGGTCAACACCCGCCCCACTCTGGCCGCCCTTACGGGCGGAACGGGCGGCTTCCCGACTATTTCGCCCACAAGAAAGCCGCGGCGGGGCCGGCTCCTTCAGGGCAGCAGCCCGTGGGCGGGGAACGCCGTCCGCCGCGCGGCACGCACCGCACGATCCAGAGGCGAGCCCGGGTCGTACCCCGCGTCCCAGTCCGCCCAGGAGGCGTCACGCCCGTCGGTCATCCGGTACGGGGCCTGCTGCCCGGTCCGCCGCAGCGCCTCGGCCCGCCAGCTCTCGGGGACCTCCGTAGCCGGAAGAACGGGGTGGCCGGCGGAGATGGCGCAGAGATGCGCCCAGGAGCGCGGAACGACGTCCACGACCGCGTACCCGCCCCCGCCGAGCGCCAGCCAGCGCCCGTCCGCGTGCGCGTGCGCCAGGGCGTGACACGTCTCCATCACCGCACGCTGCGCGTCCAGGCTGACGGCGAGGTGCGCCAGAGGATCCTCGGCGTGCGTGTCGGCCCCGTGCTGCGACACGAGCACCTGGGGCCCCCACGACGCCAGCAGCTCCGGCACGACGGCGTGGAACGCCCGCAGCCACCCCGCGTCCCCGGTCCCGGCCGGCAGCGCGACGTTCACCGCCTGCCCCTCGGCCCCGGACCCACCGGTCTCCTCCGGCCAGCCGGTCTGGGGGAAGAGCGTGCTGGGGTGCTCGTGGACGGAGATGGTCAGCACCCGCGGGTCATCCCAGAACGCCGCCTGTACGCCGTCGCCGTGGTGCACGTCCACATCCACGTACGCCACCCGCTCTACGCCCAACTCCAGCAGCCGCGCGATGGCCAGCGCCGCGTCGTTGTAGACGCAGAACCCCGAAGCGGCACCGGGCATCGCATGATGAAGCCCCCCGGCGAAGTTCACGGCGTGCACCGCCCGCCCGTCCCACACGGCCTCCGCCGCCGCCACGGACTGCCCGGCGATCAACGCCGACGCCTCGTGCATCCCCGCGAACGCCGGATCGTCGACGGTCCCGAGCCCGTAGGAGGGATCCGCTTCCGCCGGCGCCTCGGAGGCCCGCCGCACGGCGTCGATGTAGTCCTGCCGGTGCACGAGCCGCAACGTGGACTCGCCGGCGGCGGGCGCGGCAACGACGTCGACGGCCTTGTCGATCCCCAGTTCCTCGACGAGGCGCATGGTCAGCACCAACCGAACGGGATCCATGGGGTGTTCAGGACCGAAGTCGTACGCGGTGACTGCCTGGTCCCACATCAGGTGCGCGCGGCCGCTCATATCGGCCACCGTAACGCACGAAAGCCGCCCCGAAGCGTTCGGGACGGCTCTCATGACGAATTGTTCGGCGGTGACCTACTCTCCCACACGGTCCCCCATGCAGTACCATCGGCGCGGTCGGGCTTAGCTTCCGGGTTCGGAATGAGACCGGG
>NZ_VISV01000036.1:0-23535 GCF_007827615.1 Streptomyces sp. CNZ287
CAACCCGTGGCTCGGGGCCCCATCCGGCCCCGGCCCGACACGCAGCGGGCGCGCCGGGCGGAACAGCCGCCGGCGCGCCCGCCGACTGTAGGTGAACTTGGGAGGTCTGACCGGTGTTCAGCCGTGTGGCGATCATCAACCGTGGCGAGGCCGCGATGCGGCTCATCAAGGCCGTCGGCGAGCTCAACGCCACGGGCGCGCCGCGGATCGAGACGGTGGCGTTCTACACCGACGCCGACGCCACGGCCGCGTTCGTACGCGCGGCAGACCTCGGCTACGACCTGGGCAGAGCGGCGGACCGCCCGTACCTCGACCTCGCCGTGCTGGAGCGCGCCCTCGTCGAGTCCGGCGCCGATGCCGCGTGGGTGGGCTGGGGCTTCGTCGCCGAGGACCCCGCCTTCGCCGAGCTGTGCGGGAAGCTCGGCGTGACCTTCATCGGTCCGGGCCCCGAGGCGATGCGGAAGCTGGGCGACAAGATCAGCGCCAAGCTCCTCGCCGAGGAGGTCGGCGTCCCGGTCGCGCCGTGGAGCCGCGGCCCCGTCGCGGATCTGGACACGGCGCTGCGCCAGGCCGAGCGGATCGGCTATCCGCTGATGCTCAAGGCGACCGCGGGCGGCGGCGGCCGGGGCGTACGCGCCGTGCACGCGCCGGACGAGCTGGCCGACGCGTTCCAGCGCACCAGCGAGGAGGCGGAACGCTCCTTCGGCAACGGCGCGTTGTTCCTGGAGCGGCTGCTCGTCCACGCGCGGCACGTCGAGGTCCAGGTGATCGCCGACGGCCAGGGCGGGGTGTGGGCGCTGGGCGTACGGGACTGCTCCGTGCAGCGCAGGAACCAGAAGATCGTCGAGGAGTCGGCCTCGCCTGTGCTGGCAGCAGAGCAGGTGGCGCGGCTGAAGGAGTCGGCGGAGCGGCTGGCGCTCGCGGTGGGCTACCGGGGCGCGGCCACGGTCGAGTTCCTGTACCAGCCGAAGGACGGCATGTTCGCCTTCCTGGAGGTCAACACCCGGCTCCAGGTGGAGCATCCGGTCACCGAGGCCACCACCGGCATGGACCTCGTCAAGGCGCAGCTCCACGTGGCCGCGGGCGGCCGGCTCACCGGCGAGCGGCCGGCCGAGCTGGGGCACGCCGTCGAGGCCCGGCTCAACGCCGAGGACCCCGACCGCGACTTCGCGCCCGCCCCGGGCCGTATCGCGCTGCTCGACCTGCCCGCGGGTCCCGGCATCAGGGTCGACACCGGCGTCAGCCAGGGCGACACCATCCCCGCCGACTTCGACTCGATGATCGCCAAGGTCATCGCGTACGGGCGGGACCGCGCGGAGGCGCTCTCCCGGCTGCGGCACGCGATGCGCGAGACGACGGTGCTCATCGAGGGCGGCACCACCAACAAGAGCTTCATCCTCGACCTGCTCGACGAGCCCGCGGTGATCGACGCCGGCGCCGACACCGGCTGGATCGACCGGGTACGGGCCGGGGGCGGGCTGGCGTCGCCGCGGCACTCCGGCGTCGCGCTGGCGGTCGCGGCGATCGAGGCGTACGAGGACGGGAAGCAGGCCGAGTTGCAGCGGCTGCTGGGCACCGCGCGCGGCGGTCGCCCGCAGGTGCACCACGAGGGCGGCCGCCCGGTCGACCTCACGCTGCGCGGCGCCGGGTACCGGCTCACGGTGGCCGAGACCGGCCCCGGCCGCTACCGCGTCGGTTTCCGCTCCGGCACGGATACGGACGACGGCACTGTGCGGGCCGTCGACGCCGTGCTGGAGCGGTTCGACCAGCACACCGGGCAGATCCGGCTCAACGGCCACCGCTTCCGGCTGGTCACCGGCGCGCACGGGCCGGTGCACCTGGTCGAGGTCGACGGTGTGACGCACCGGATCAGCCGCGACGAGGGCGGCGTGGTCCGCTCCCCCGCCCCCGCGCTGGTGGTCGCGACGCCGCTCGGCGCCGGGGACGAGGTCGACGAGGGCGCCCCGGTGCTCGTACTGGAGAGCATGAAGATGGAGACGGTGCTGCGCGCGCCGTTCCGCGCGGTGCTCAAGGAGTCGCTGGTCGCCGTCGGCAGCCAGGTCGAGACCGGTGCGCCGCTGCTCCGTCTGGAGCCGCTCGACGACGTCGACGCCGCGCCCGTGGCCGCGGGCGCCGACCTGGACCTGCCCGCGGAGGCGGCCGGGCAGAGCGCGGAGCAGCGGGCCGCGCGCGGCCTGGCGGACCTCCGCAGCAGACTTCTCGGCTTCGACGTCGACCCGGCCGGGGCCGACGACGCCCTCGCCGGCTACCTCGCAGTGCGCGCCGTGCTGCCGGAGCGGCCGCTGGCCGCGGAGGCCGGGCTGCTGGAGGTCTTCGCCGATCTCTCCGAGCTGAGCCGCAACAAGCCGGAGCACGAGGAGACCGCGGCCGAGACCTGGGTGCGCAGCCCGCGCGAGTTCTTCCACACCTACCTGCAGAGTCTCGACGCGGAACGGGCCGGGCTCTCCGAGACGTTCCAGGGCCGGCTCACCCGCGTGCTGGGCCACTACGGCGTCGAGAGCCTCGACCGTACGCCCGCGCTGGAGGAAGCGGTCTTCCGGATCTTCCTCGCCCGGCAGGCGGCCACCGCCGACGTCGCGGTGATCACCGCGCTGCTCCAGCAGTGGCTCACCGAGGCGCCGCCGCCCGACGGGCTGCGCCAGGTCGTGAGCCAGGCGCTGGAACGCCTGATCCGGGCCACGCAGTTGCGCTTCCCGCTGGTCGGCGGGCTCGCGCGGAGCCTGGTGTTCCGCTGGTACGCGCAGCCGCTGCTGCGCCACACCCGCGCCACGGTCTACAACCGGATACGCGACCACCTGCACCACCTCGACGCGCACCCGGACGCGCCCGACCGCGACCGGCGGATCGCCGACATGGTCGCCAGCCCCGAGTCGCTCATCCAGTTGCTGGGCGAGCGCATCGCCCGCCCGGACACCGAGGCGGACCCGCTGCTGGAAGTCCTCGTCCGCCGCGCCTACCGCGACCACCGGCTGACCGGCGTGCGCTGCGAGACGGTCGCGGGGCGGCCGTTCGTCACCGGCCGCTACGAACTCGACGGCGTCTCGCACCGGCTGCTGGTGACCGTCGCCGACTTCGGCGACCTGGCCGGCGCCGCCGCGACCGTCGCGGAGGTGGCCGCCGCGGAGCCCGACTCGACCGCCGTCGTCGCCGAGTTCTACCTCACCTGGACCGGCCGGCCCCCGGAGACCGACGACATGGCCGCCGGGCTGCGCGCGGCGCTGTCGGGATCGCTCCCCGCCAGCCTGCACCGGATCACCACGACGGTCGCCGGGCACAACGGCGCGTCGCCCCAGCACTTCACGTTCCTGCCCTCCCCCGAAGGACCGGAGGAGGACAAGCTGATGCGCGGGATGCACCCGCTCATCGGCCAGCGGCTGCTGCTGCGCCGGCTGCGGAACTTCGACCTCACCCGGCTGCCGTCCGTCAACGAGGACGTCTACCTGCTGCGCTGCGTCGCGCCGAGCAACCCCGCGGACGAGCGGCTGGTCGCCATGGCCCAGGTCCGCGACCTCACCCCGCTGCGCGACGAGGAGGGCCGCATCCTCGCGCTGCCCGAGGTCGAGGCGGCGCTCGGCGCCTGCCTGGACGCGATCCGCAGGGAGCAGGTCAGGCGGCCGGGGAGCAGACGCCAGGACACCAACCGCATCTTCATCAACGTCCGCCCGCCCAGCGATCTGACGCTCGCGGAGCTGAACGACGTGGCCCGGCGCGTCCTGCCGACGACCCGGGGCCTGGGCGTGGAGGAGGTGCTGCTCCTCGGCTGCCGGCGCGACCGGCGGGGCGGTCTCGTGCCGGCCGCGGTGCGGGTCTCGTACGACGTGGCCGCGGGCGTCCGCCTCAGCGTCACGGCCCCGCCCACCGACCTGCTCCAGCCGCTCGACGACTACGGCCAGAAGGTGCTGCGGGTGCGGCGCCGGGGCACGGTCTACCCGTACGAGCTCTTCGACATGATCGCCGGTGCCGGCGGCACCTTCACCGAGCACGACCTCGACGACTCCGGCGCACTGGCCCCCGTGCAGCGGCCGAAGGGCCTCAACAAGGCCGGCCTCGTGGCCGGCGTGGCCACCACGCCGACGGAGCGCTACCCGGAGGGTGTCACCCGCGTCGTGCTCCTCGGCGACCCGGTGAAGGCGCTGGGCGCGCTCTCCGAGGCGGAGTGCGCGCGGGTGGTCGCGGCGCTCGACCTGGCGGAGAGGCTGCGGGTGCCCGTCGAGTGGTACGCGCTGTCCGCGGGTGCCCGGATCGCGATGGACTCGGGCACCGAGAACATGGACTGGATCGCCCGCGCGCTGCGCCGCATCGTGCACTTCACCCAGGACGGCGGCGAGATCAACGTCGTCGTCGCGGGCGTCAACGTCGGCGCGCAGCCGTACTGGAACGCCGAGGCCACGATGCTGATGCACACCCGGGGCGTGCTGGTGATGACCCCGGACTCGGCGATGGTGCTGACCGGCAAGAGATCGCTCGACTTCTCCGGCGGCGTCTCGGCGGAGGACAACTTCGGCATCGGCGGCTACGACCGGGTGATGGGCCCGAACGGGCAGGCGCAGTACTGGGCGCCCGACCTGAAGGCCGCGCGGGACGTGCTGCTGTCGTACTACGACCACAGCTACGTGCTGCCCGGCGAGGCCGGCCCGCGCAAGGCGCGGACCTCCGACCCGGTCGACCGGGACGTGTGCGACTTCCCGCACGCCGCCGAGGGCAGCGACTTCACCACGGTCGGGGAGATCTTCTCCGCCGCGACCAACCCGGACCGCAAGAAGCCGTTCGACATCCGCACGGTGATGCGCGCGGTCACCGACCAGGACCACGCGGTGCTGGAGCGCTGGGCCGACATGGCGGAGGCGGAGACCGCGGTGGTGCAGGACGTGCACCTGGGCGGGCGGCCGGTGTGCCTGGTGGGCATCGAGTCGCGGTCGGTGCCGCGGCGCGGCTTCCCGCCCACCGACGGGCCCGACGCGTACACCGCGGGCACGCTGTTCCCGCGGTCGTCGAAGAAGGTCGCCCGGGCGGTGAACGCGGCGAGCGGGAACCGGCCGCTGGTGGTGCTGGCGAACCTGTCCGGCTTCGACGGCTCGCCGGAGTCGATGCGCGAGCTGCAGTTGGAGTACGGGGCCGAGATCGGCCGGGCGATCGTCAACTTCCGCGGCCCGATCGTGTTCTGCGTGATCTCGCGCTACCACGGCGGCGCGTTCGTGGTGTTCTCCAAGGCGCTGAACCCGGGCATGACGGTGCTGGCGGTGGACGGTTCGTACGCCTCGGTCCTCGGCGGGGCGCCGGCCGCCGCGGTGGTCTTCGCCGCCGAGGTCGACGCCCGTACGGCCGCGGACGCGCGGGTGACGGGCCTGGAGTCCCGTCTCTCCGCGGCCTCGGGCCGGGAGCGGGCGCAGCTCGCCGGGCGGCTGGAGAGCGTGTGGGCGGCGGTGCGCGCGGAGAAACTGGGCGAGGTCGCCGCCGAGTTCGACGGCGTGCACTCGATCCGGCGCGCGCGGGAGGTGGGTTCCGTGGACGCGATCATCCGTCCCGAGGAGCTCCGGCCGCAGCTCATCGCGGCCGTGGAACGCGGGCTCGCGGAAGGCACGCCGGGGTGAGTCGTCAAGACGATTCACTTCCGTTTGGCAAAATTCCGCGGACATCTGGAATCGGAAATCCGTTCGCCCGTTTCGGGGCGTCAACCACCGGCACATCCGGGGTTTCACCGTTATCGGCAACCGGATCACGCCACGCGAACATCACCGTCCGGAACGTGCCGTAACGAGGGACGGACGCCCTGGTGGGAGCCGTTTGCCGGACGAACCGCGCTCCCCCGCCCCGGACCGGGAAGCCCACCAAACTGACAGGATCTAGCTACGAACCAGACCTTCCCTTGACGTGAATCAGTCGTCTTGCAGACTGTTTTTCGCACGGCGGGCTCACGGCCCCCAAGCCGTCCGAGGGTGACACCGCCGGCGCTCCGCGAATACTCACGGAGGGGAAATGCTCACAAGGCACGGAATATGTCGAGTCCCGTCCTGCAGAAGTACGCTGACCGATAGCTCCACGAAAATCAGGGGAGTGACCGGCGGAGGAAGTAGGCTCTGCACATCCTGCCGGGGCCGGCTCGAGAGCGACCTGCTCAACCTTCCCGCACTTTATTCCGACTGCACCGGAAGTCCGGGTCCCGAGATGGTACGGGTCATCCGGAAGGTCGCCAGGAAGAGTTCCGCGACCGGCACGATGAATCCGGCCGCCGCCGAGGTGCGCGCCGCCATCCGCACGGTATTGGCTTCCTGGTCGGGACTCGTCGCCGAGGAACGCCGGCTGAACTCCCCCGCCAGGGACGTCCCGGCGCTCGCGCGCTTCCTGTGCCTGCATGTCGAGTGGCTCGCCCGCCACCCGGCCGCGGGCGACATCGCGGAGGAGATCCAGGAACTCTCCCGGCGGGCGCGCAAGGTCGCCGACCCCGGCCGCCTCCGCCGCGTCCACCTCGGCGACTGTCCCGACGCCGGCTGCGAGGGCACCCTCGTCGCCCTGATCCGCACCCACGGCGACGCGATGCCTTCGGAGATCGTCTGCACGGCTTCCGCCGCCCACACCTGGCCGGTCACCTGGTGGAGCAGACTCGCCCGCCGGATGCGCACGCAAAGAGAGGTCGGATGAAGTACCAACTCGCGAGCACCGGTCTGACGGCGAACGACATCGCCAGCATCTGGCGGATACCCAAGGGCACGGTCTACCGCTACGCCCACATGCACCGCTGGCGCCGCTACAAGCAGATCGGCCGGGTCTATTACCACCCCGACGACGTGACGGCCACGCTGGAAGAGATGCAGCCGGAATGAACCCCGTGCCACAGCACCGTGCGACGGCGCGGCGAGCGGATCGGAACCGGCCGCACCGGCGCACCGAACACGTCCGCATACGCGGTGGGTCACGGGCGGGATCACCGCTCCGGTTCGTGACCGTGGGTGACTTGTGGCACGTCACGCGGGTGACCGACCGCCCCGGCGACGGCGGGGGCTTGACGGCCGACTGGCGAAGAATCTATAAATATACTTGTCGCTCCGAGTCCGCCCTTCGCGGGCGTGCCCAATCTCGCACGACATCCCCACCGCAGCGGATCACGTCCGCTGCGGTTTTGCGTGGCAGGGGAACCCTGCGCGCAATTCGGCTGCCGGCCGTCTGATCTCTACGACAGAAGGTACCTATGCCCAGGCTCTGCAAGCCGTCGGTGCGCGTGCCGGAATATGTCATCACGATGGAAGAGACGCTGGAGTTCGCCCAGCGCGTCCACGGTGGGAAGCCGCAGCTTCCGCTGGCACTGCGGCTGATCCGGAATACCGGCGTACGGAAAAGGCACATCGTCCAGCCCATCGAAAAAACCCTCGCGCACCCCGGATTCGAAGAACGCAACCGCGTCTACGAAGCCGAGTCCAAGAAGCGCTGCCCCGAGGTCATTGAGGAGGCGCTGGCCAACGCGGAGGTCGCGGCGCGCGACATCGACGCGATCGTCTACGTGTCGTGCACCGGGTTCCTGATGCCATCGCTCACCGCCTGGCTGATCAACACGATGGGCTTCCGCTCCGACACCCGCCAGATCCCCATCGCCCAGCTCGGCTGCGCCGCCGGCGGGGCGGCGATCAACCGGGCCCACGACTTCTGTCTGGCCCACCCCGGCGGCAACGTCCTCATCGTCTCGTGCGAGCTGTGCTCGCTCTGCTACCAGCCGGGCGACGACGACATCGGCTCACTGCTCTCCGACGGGCTCTTCGGCGACGCCGTCGCCGCCGCCGTCGTCCGCGGCGAGGGCGGCACCGGCGTCGGCCTGGAGCGCAACGGCTCGTACCTCATCCCGCACACCGAGGACTGGATCTCCTACGCCGTCCGCGACACCGGCTTCCACTTCCAGCTCGACCGCCGGGTCCCCGGCACCATGGAGCCGCTCGCCCCGGTGCTGCGGGACTTCGCCACCGACCACGACTGGGACATCGGCAAGCTCGACTTCTACATCATCCACGCCGGCGGTCCGCGGATCCTGGACGACCTCGCGCGGTTCCTCGACGTCGACCGCGAGATGTTCCGGCACAGCTGGGCCACGCTCACCGAGCGCGGCAACATCGCCAGCGCCGTCGTCCTCGACGCCCTGCGCCGGCTGATCGAGGAAGAGACGCCGCAGGCGGACGCCACGGGCGTGATCGCGGGCTTCGGCCCCGGCATCACCGCCGAGATGGCACTGGGCAGATGGAGCCGGGACACCCCGGACGACGCGGACTGAGCCCACCGCGGCACGTACACCACCGGCATGCGCGGCAAGGGCGCCGGCATGCCGGAAAACCTTTCCCCACGGGAGGCAGGAGACCTCGTCATGCTTACTCGGGAATCGCAACTGGTGGAGCTCGTCGACGCGGGCGGCACCGCGCTCGGCTCCCTCCGGGTCGCCGAGGCACACACGGCGCCGGGCCGGTTGCACCGGGCGTACTCGGTGATGCTGCTGGACGAGCAGGGCCGCATCCTGCTCCAGCAGCGGGCCGCGGTGAAGACCCGGTTCGCGCTGCGCTGGGCCAACGCCTGCTGCGGCCACCCGGCGCCCGGGCAGGCGCTGTTCGACGCCGCCGGCGAGCGGCTGATCGAGGAGATCGGGCTGCCCGGGGTGCCGCTGCAGGAGGCCGGCGTGTACCTCTACCGGGCCGAGGACCCGCACACCGGCCGGGTCGAGCACGAGTACGACCACGTCGTGGTCGGGCTGGTGCCGGTGGGCGTGCCGCTGAAGCCCGACCCGGCGGAGGTCGCCGACGTCCGCTGGGTCGCGCCGGAGGAACTCCGCGCGGACCTGGCGGCCCGCCCGGACGACTACTCGCCCTGGCTGGGCGGCGTGCTCGCGGTGGCCACCAACGCCGCCGACCGGCTGCCGCAGGCGGCCGGCCTGGCGACCGCGTAGCGCCGCCGCCCGCGGGAGACGACCAACTCGAAGGGAGCCAGAGAAATGACACAAGGAGCCACACTCGCGCGCATCCGCGACTACATGGTGGGCCCCACCCGGTTTATGACCCTGCTGTCCTGTTTCGAGCTCGGCATCATCGACGCACTGCGCGACAAGCCCGGCATGACCGCGGCCGACCTCGGCGCCGCGGTGGGCACCAAGCCCGACGCCGTGGAGCAGCTTCTCTTCCTGCTCATCAAGGAGGGCTTCGTTGCGCGCGACGAGGCGTCCGGCACGTACACCCTCGACGCGCTCGGCGAGGTTCCCGAACGCGACCTGAAGCGCGCGCTCACCTACATGAACATGATCAAGGTGGTGGCGCTCAGGCAGCTCTTCCACCTCACCGAGAGCGCGCGGACCGGCACGCTCGTCGGCCTCAAGGAGTTCTACGGCGTCACCGAGGGCACCATGTACGACGCCGTGGCCGAGCACAAGGACCTCCGGGAGTCCTGGGGGACGTTGATGGACAACGTCACCGCCAACATCGACCCCTGGTTCTTCGGGAACGTCGACATCTCGGCGGGCGCCCAGGTGCTCGACCTCGCCGGGAACACGGGTCTCGGGGCGATCCACGCCTACGAGTCGAAGGCCTCCCCCGGGCTCCGGGTGACGACGTTCGACCTGCCGGAGAAGGAGGAGGAGGCCCTGGAGAACTTCCGGGCGCACGGCGTGGCGGAACACTGCTCGTTCATCGGCGGCAACGTCTTCGAGGAGATCCCGCAGGGCTTCGACGTCGTTCTCATCAAGCACTTCCTGGACATGTTCGACAAGGACGACGTGATCCGGATCCTCACCGGCGTCAACCGGTCGCTGCCGGTCGGCGGCGAGGTCAACGTGCTGGTCCCGGTGTACCCCGAGAACCTCACGGACACCGACAACTACAACGTCGACTTCTTCCCGGCCTTCTTCATCGGCTGCACCATGGGCCAGGGCGGCCCGCAGAAGCTGTCGGTCTACCGGAGCTGGCTGGAGGAGTGCGGGTTCGAGGTGACGAAGGCGATCACCAAGGACCCCGCCGAACTGCCGAAGGACGTCATCCCGGTGCCGGCCCTCCTCTCCGCCACGAAGGTCCGGTGACCGACCGGTGCCGGCCCGGGTCGCCGATCCCGGCGCGGGCACCGGGTGCCGGTCCGGGTTCTGCCGGGCGACGCGGCAGGACACGGACCGGTGCCGTCGCATCCGGGTGGCGCGGGGCCGCCGGGGCCTTGACGACCAGAGGCGAAGAACCTATACATATGATTGCACCGCTGGAGTCCGCCCTTCGTGGCGTTGACGCGTCTCCGCACCCGCGGTGCGGGGTTCGCCGCCCCTGTCTTCAGCCGGGAGAAGTCCCGGGCCCGCCGCGGTCCGCCCATCCGGACTTCCTGCTCACACCAGCGCTCACCTTCAGACTGGAGGACGCACGCATCATGTCCGGAGCTGTCGAACTCGAAAGGGTTTACTCGGCCATCGAAGAGTCGGCCCACTTAGTGGGTGTGGCCTGTTCCCGGGAGAAGGTCTGGCCCCTGCTGAGCACCTTCGGCGAGTCGATCGAGGACGCTCTGCTTGTCCTCAGTCTGCAGACCGGAGGGCGGCACGCGGGAGAACTCGACTACAGCTTCACCGCCTCTCCGGGACTGGGCGACCCGTATCCGCACGCGGTGGCGCACGGCTTCCTCGAACCCACGGACCACCCCGTCCACTCCCTGCTCTCCGATCTGCAGGGGCGCTGGACCATCAGGGAGCACTTCGTCGACTGCGGTGTCACCGGCGGCTTCAAGAAGCTCTACGCGCACTTCCCGCAGGACCTGCAGCCGGTGGCGAAACTGGCCGAGGTCCCGTCCGTGTCGCACGCCGTGGCCGACAACGCGGGCCTCTTCGCCCGCTACGGCCTCGACGAAGTCGCGATGGTCGGGGTCGACTACAAGCGGCAGACGATGAACCTGTATTTCCAGTTCACCCCGGACGGCCGTCCGGAACCGAGCGCGCTCCGTGCCATGCTGCGCGAAATCGGGCTGTACGACGCGGACGAGGGCATGCTGGAGTTCGCCAGCAGGTCGATGCGGGCCAACATCACCTTCCGCTGGGACTCCTCACGGATCGTACGGGTCGCATTCGCCCCGCCGCCGGGCCGCGGCCTGGATCCGGCGGCGGTGCCCGCGCCCATAGAGCCGCACATCGCGCGGTTCGCGACGAACGCCCCGTATGCCTATCCCGGTGAGCGTCTGAACCTCTTCGGCGTCAAATGGTTCCCCGACGGGGAATTCATCGACGTCTGCGCGTACTACCAGCTTTCCGCCGGGTACGAACCGGTGCGGCTGATGGAGACGCACAAGCGGTAGGGATGAACCCGGGGACCTGACCCGCCCCCGTTCTCCGGCGCGCATGACTGGCTGAGCCGGCCCTCGATCTCAGAAGGCACGGTCCGTTCCGGCGGGCCGTGCCTTCTGCCATGCAAGGAATCCCCTCTCAAGGACAAGGACGGCACATGACGACCGGACACTCTCCTGTCTCAGGCTTCTCCCCGCGGCGCAGGTCGCTGCTCATCGGCGGTGCCTCCGCCGCCGCGCTGCTCCCCCTGGGTCACGCCGGCACGGCCGCCGCCGCCGAGGGCGGCAAGGCGGCCCAGGCAGAGTTCGACCTTGACAAGGACAACTACATCGAGTGGTTCCAGCCCGAGGACGACGGCGCCGGGATCTCCCCCTCATCGGAGATCTTCGGCCCGATGGACGTCACGGTGTTCCTCTGGATCAACCACCTGACGGGTCTCGGGTGGTTCGACGCGGTGGCGCCCTACCATGAGACCGCGGTCGGTGTGCACTCCCGGATTCCCCGCCGTCCGTCCAGCGAGTCCGCCACCAACCGGAACATGAACATCGCCTGTATCTACTCCCAGTACCAGTTGGTCAAGCAGGTGATCCCGAGCCGGGTCAAGCCCATGCGGGACCTGCTGACCAGCATCGGCCTGGACCCCGACGACGACTCGATGGATCCGGCCGACCCGGTCGGTGTCGGCAACATCGCCGGCAAGTCCGTCTTCGAGGCCCTCAAGAACGACGGCATGAACTTCCTCGGTCACGACGGCGGCCGCAAGTACAACCCCAGGCCCTGGGCGGACTACACCGGCTACCGGCCCGTGAACACCGCCTTCGACGTCGTCAACCCCTCGCGCTGGCAGCCGCAGCTCCAGGCCCACAACGGCCGCCGCGTCGGCGGCGGTCCCGGCGACCTGGGCATCTGGGTGGCCCAGCACTTCGTCACCCCGCAGATGCGGATGGTGAAGCCCCACATCTACGCCGACCCGCGCGAGTTCACCGTCCCGCCGCCCAAGCACGTCGACCACACCCGGCCCCGGGACTTCAAGCGCTCCGCGGACGAGGTCCTGGAGGCGTCGGCCGCGCTCACCGACGAGCAGAAGGCCATCGCCGAGGTCATGGACAACAAGATCTGGGGAATCGGCCACTCGGCGCTGGTCATCGCGCGGAAGCACGACCAGAACGGCGAGCTGGGCGTGCAGGGCTGGGCGCACTTCATCCTGGAGCACCTGCTGGCGACGTTCGACCCGCTGATCGCCGTCTGGAACGAGAAGACCAAGTACGACGCGGCGCGGCCGGTCACGGTGATCCAGCACGTCTACGGCAAGAAGAAGGTGACCTCCTGGGGCGGCCCCGGCATGGGGACGGTCGACGACATGCCCGCCGGGGAATGGTCCAGCTATCTCCCGGTGGGCGACCACCCGGAGTACCCGTCGGGCTCCACGACGCTGTGCTCCGCGGCGTCCCAGTGCGCGCGGCGCTACTTCGGCTCCGACGAGCTGGACTGGAAGTTCACGTTCCCGGCAGGCTCGACGCGGACGGAGCCCGGCGTCGTCCCCGCGAAGGACATCGAACTGCACTTCCCCACCTGGACCGACTTCACGCAGAAGTGCGGCGCCAGCCGCGTGTGGGGCGGGGTGCACTTCCGCAAGACGGTCGAGACGTCCATCGCCTTCGGGGAGCAGTTCGGCGACATGGCCCACGAGTTCGTGCAGAAGCACATCAAGGGTGAGGTCGAGGACTGATACCCGGCGGCACGTGCCCTCCCCGGGCCCGTAGCCTGCCGCCGCGCACCGGCATGCAGCCGGGGCCTTCCGGCCCGTGCGACAGCGGGCACGCGCCGGGAGGGCCCCGCGGCAGGGGCGCCGGAGCACGTCACCTGCCGCCGCACACCCGCGAGTCTGGCCGGTTCCGATCGATCGTCATGTCACGCGCCGACCCGTCGTGCCCGTCCTATGTGTGACACCCCCCAGGTACGACCGATGGCACCAGGAGATGATCATGGAAACACGGAGCGCAGCCCCAGCGGGCGGGCCGGGCTCGGAAGCGCTCGGGGATCCCCGGCGGTGGCTCATCCTCGCCGTCATCTGCACCGCCTATCTCATGGTCGGCCTCGATCTGACCGTGATGAACCTCGCCCTGCCGTCGGCGCAGGAAGCGCTGGAGTTCTCCGACTCCGACCGGCAGTGGATCGTGACCGCCTACGCGCTGCCGTTCGGCAGCCTGCTGCTGTTCAGCGGGCGGCTGTCCGACATCATCGGCCGCAAGGAAAGCTTCCTCATCGGGCTCACCGGCTTCGCCGGCGCCTCCGCCGTCGGCGGGGCCGCGACCAACTTCGAGATGCTGGTGACGGCCCGCGCCTGCCAGGGCGCCTTCGCCTCAATGCTCGCGCCCGCCTGTCTGGCGCTGCTGGCCACCACCTTCCACGACCCGAAGGAGAAGGCCAAGGCGTTCGGCATCTACAGCGCGGTCGCGGCCAGCGGTGCGGGCCTGGGGCTCATCCTCGGCGGCGCGCTGGTCTCCGCGCTGAACTGGCGCTGGTGCATGTACGTCAACCTCGTCTTCGCCGTTGTCGCCTTCGCCGGCAGCGTCATGCTGATGCAGCGGGAGACCAGGACGGGTGCCAAGCTGGACGTCCCGGGCGTGGTGCTGGCGTCGGGCGGCATGTTCTGCCTCGTCTACGGCTTCGCCAACGCCGCCGACGAGGGCTGGGGCACGACCTCGACGTGGGGCGTCCTCGCGCTCGGCGGCGTCCTGCTCCTCGTCTTCGCGTTCTCGCAGACGCGCGCCGCCAACCCGCTGCTGCCGCCCAGGATCCTGCTCGACCGCAACCGCGGCGGCGCGTACTTCACGGTGCTGCTCGTCGGGACCGGCATGTTCGGCGTGATGCTGTTCCTCATCTACTACATGCAGACCAACCTCGACTACTCGGCGATCACCTCGGGCGTCGCGCTGCTGCCGATGGTCGTGTGCACGACCGTGGGGGCGAGCGCCGGCGCCATCAAGCTGATGCCGACGTACGGCCCCCGGCCGCTGGTCACCTTCGGCCTGGTGCTCAGCGCGCTCGGCATGGCCTGGCTGACCGTGATCGGCGTGGACTCGGGCTACGTGACCCACCTGCTCGGCCCGCTCATGGTCGTCGGCCTCGGCATGGGCTTCATCTACGCCGCGGCGCTGCGCACCGGCACCTCGGGCGTGGAGCCCAGGGACGCGGGGATCGCCTCGGCCTGCGTCAACACCGGCCAGCAGCTCGGCGGCGCGGTCGGCACGGCGCTGCTCAACACGATCGCCGCCACCGCCACCGGCAACTGGCTGGAGAGCAACGTGCAGGGGCAGCCGTCGCAGAGCCAGCTCGACCTCGCGGCGATCGACGGCTACACCACGGTGTTCTGGTGGTGCACGGCCCTCTTCGCGATCGGCGCGGTCGTCTCCGGTCTGCTGCTGCGCGGCGGCCCGCTGCCCACGCCCGCGGAGGAGCCCGCGGAGGAGAAGGCGGACGGGGAGCCGGAGGAGCTGTCCGAGGAGACGAAGACCGCATAATCCTGAGGCGCACTGCGCCCAGACTGCAGCTCGAGCGGCTGGTGATGCCGGGGTGACCCGGATATCGCCGGCCGCTTTCGCGTGGGCCGGGAACGTCCGCCGGCCGACCTGTCATCTCCAGCGGCGCAAGTCGATAAGGAACAGATTATGACGACGTCCGGAAGCTCCTCCGTCCCCGGCTTCTCACCACGGCGCAGGTCGCTGCTGCTCGGCGGCGGCTCGGCCGCGGCCCTCACCGCCCTGGGCCACGCGGGCACCGCCGCCGCCGAGCCGGGACCGGCGGCGGAGCCGCCGCCCGCCTTCGACCTCGACAAGGGCAACTTCGTCCGTGACCTGCTCACCGTGGCGGGCGACTCCAGCGGGGAGACGCAGGACCTCGGTCCCGCGGACGTCACCCTCATCTTCTGGATCCAGGACGTCATGCAGACCGCCTGGTTCGACGCCCTGGCGCCCTACCATCCGACCGCCGTCGGCGTGCGCACCCGGCTCCCCCGCCGCCCCGCCGGCGAGTCCGAGACCAACAGGAACAAGAACATCGCCGGGCTGTACGCCACGTACCACGTGGTGAGCGTCGCCTACCCGGAGCGGGGCTACATCCTGCGGGGGCTGCTGGAGGCGATCGGCCTCGACCCCGACGACGAGTCGGAGGACCCGGCCACCCCTGCGGGCATCGGCAATCTGGCCGGCAAGGCCGCCGTCGAGGCCCGGCGGCGCGACGGCATGAACTTCCTCGGGGACGAGGGCCGGAAGTACCACCCCCAGCCCTTCGAGGACTACACCGGCTACGAGCCGGTGAACACCGCCTACAAGCTGGTCGACCCGTCGAAGTGGCAGCCCGCCAGGACCCCGCACCGCCGCCGGGTGGGCGGCGGCCCGGGCGACAAGGGCATCTTCACCGTCCAGCAGTTCGCCACCCCGCAGCTCCGGCTGGTCGAGGGCCACACCTTCCGGGACCCGGGCCGGTTCGAGCTGCCGCCGCCCGACCACAGCGACCACACCGCACCGGGCCGCTACAAGCGCGCCGTGGACGAGATCCTCCGCGCCTCCGCCGCGCTGACCGACGAGCAGAAGGCGAAGGCGGAGTTCTTCAGCAACAACTACCAGGGCATCCTGCTGGCGACGAGGGCCGCGGCGATCGCCCACGACCTGGACCTGGACGGCTGGGTGCACCTCTACATGACCAGCTCGGTGGCCCAGCTCGACAACCTGATCGCCTCCTGGCACCTCAAGCACGCGTACGACGCCGTCCGGCCCTTCAGCGCGGTCAGGCACGTGTACGGCAGGCAGAAGGTGCGCGCCTGGGGCGGTCCCGGCAAGGGGACGGTCGAACTCCGCGCCGACGAGTGGGCCGGCTACCTGCCGGTGAACGACCACCCCGAGTACCCGTCGGGATCCACCGCCCTGTGCGCCGCCATGGCGCAGGGGGCGCGGCGCTTCCTCGGTGACGACGTCCTGGAGTGGACGTACACCTTCAAAGCCGGCTCGACGCAGACGGAACCCGGGCTGGTCCCGGCCCGCGACATCGAGCTGAACTACGGCACCTGGACCACCTTCGTCCGGGACGCCGCCCTGAGCCGGGTGTGGGCCGGCGTGAACTTCACGAAGACGGCCGAGAGGTCCGTGGAGTTCGGCAAGCAGTTCGGCGACCTGGCCCACGAGTTCGTGCAGCGGCACGTCTCGGGCGAGGCCGAGGACTGATCGCAGCAGGTTGCGCCGGACCCGCTCCGGCCCATTCACGCTCCCGCGTGCGCACAACCCTCCGACACATCTGACCACGCACACCAAAGGGGATGACAGTGACCAACCTGATGCTGCTGCCGGACGGAATGCGCCGCTGGTCCAAGGCGAACGGCGTGTCGCTCGACGACGGCTACAAGGCGATGGCGGACAAGCTCGTCGAGTTCATGGACTGGGCGAGGAACGACGGCATCACCACCCTGTACATCACCACCTCCTCGGCCGCGAACTTCAGCCGCCCCGAGCCCGCGGTGACGACGTTCCTGGTCGCGTTCAACGACGTGGCCCGGCGCACGCACGACAACTGCAGGTTCGACTTCACCGGGTCGCTCGACCTAGTGCCCAAGAAGTACCTCACCGAGCTGGAGAACCTGCGGGACGAGTCCAACAAGGAGGCGGGCTTCACGCTCCACTACATCATGGGCATGTCCCTCACCGAGGAGGTCATCCAGCTCTTCAACAGGCTCAACGGCAAGGTTCCCGAGCTGACCGAGAAGATCCTGGCCGAGAACGCCTACGTCCCGAAGCAGGTCGACTTCCTCATCCGCACCGGCGGCGCGATCCGGATGTCGTCCTTCTTCCCGCTGATGTCCCCCTACGCCGAACTGCACTTCTCCCCCGTGCTGTTCCCGGACATGACGCGAGCCGACTTCGACACCGCGATGACCGACCTGCGCGGGCGGGAACGGCGGTACGGGAACTACCCGGCATAGCGCACCACCGCACGACTCGGGCGAACAACGGCCGACTCCGGTCTCCCAGGCGTGGCCCGGCCCCCCACGGGCCCCGCCTGGGACGTGCAACGCATCCTCGCTAGGGACAAGGAAAAAATACGATGACGTCCGGAAACTCCTCCTCCGCTGGCTTCTCCCCAGCTCGCAGGTCGCTGCTGCTCGGCGGCGCCTCGACCGCCGCGCTGGCGACCCTGGGGACCGGCACCGCGGCCGCCGCCGGCCAGGGCACGGGACCGGCGGCGAAGCCGGCCGCCGCCGCCGAATTCGACTTCGACACCGGCAACTTCCACCGGGACCTGCTCAGCACGGCGGCCAACCCGTCCGAGGAGCCGCTCGGCCCGATGGACGCGACGGTCCTCGTCTACCTCACCCATCTCACGATGACCGCGTGGTTCGACGCGCTGGCGCCCTACCACCCGACCGCCGTCGGCCGGCACAGCCGCATACCGCGCCGTCCCGCCAGCGAGTCGAACACCAACCGGAACAAGAACGTCGCCGCGTTCCACGCCGCGAACGTGGTGTTCCAGTCCGTCTTCAAGGAGCGGGTGGCGGCCTTCCGGCAGCTCATGACCACGCTCGGCCTGGACCCCGACGACCAGTCGACGGATCCCACCAGCCCGGTGGGCATCGGCAACCTGGCCGCCAGGGGCGTCCTCAAGGCCAAGGCGCGTGACGGCATGAACCTCTTCGGCGACGAGGGCCGGAAGTACCACGGGCAGCCCTACGAGGACTACACCGGCTTCGAGCCGGTGAACACCGCCTACAAGCTGGTCAACCCGTCGAAGTGGCAGCCGGCCAGGCACCCGCACCGCCGCCGGGTGGGCGGCGGCCCGGGCGACAAGGGCATCTTCGTCGTCCAGCACATGGTCACCCCGCAGATGGCGCTGGTGAAGCCGGACACCTACCGGCACCCGAGCCAGTTCCCGCTGGCCCCGCCGGACCACCTCGACCACACCGACCCGCGCCGCTACAAGCGCTCGGTGGACGAGATCCTGGAGGCGTCCGCCACGCTCGACGACGAGCAGAAGGTGAAGGCCGAGTTCTTCGACAACAAGTTCCTGGGCATCGGCCAGTCGACGAAGGCCGCGGGGATAGCCCACGACCTGGAGCTGGACGACTGGGTCCACCTGATCTACACGAGTTCGCTGGCACAGGTCGAGGATCTCATCGCGGCCTGGCACTATAAGGTCAAGTACCAGGCGCCGCGGCCGTTCTCCGCCATCCGGCACGTGTACGGCAAGAAGAAGGTGTCCGCCTGGGGCGGGCCCGGCATCGGGACCGTGCACGACATGCCCGCCGACGAGTGGGCCAGCTTCCTCCCCGTGGGCGACCACCCCGACTACCCGTCGGGATCCACGACGCTCTGCGCCGCCGAGGCGCAGGCCGCCCGGCGCTTCCTCGGCGACGACCGCCTGGACTGGACCTGGCCCATCCCCGCCGGCTGGACGCTGACGGAGCCCGGGATCACCCCCGCCAGGGACATGGAGCTGCACTACGGCACCTGGACCGAGTTCGTGAAGGACTGCGGCTACAGCCGGCTCTGGGCCGGGGTGCACTTCACGACCACGGTCGAGCGGTCGATGGAGTTCGGCACCCAGTTCGGCGACCTCGCGTACGAGTTCGCCCAGAAGTACATCAAGGGCGACGTGGAGGACTGACCGCCGCCGCGGTCGCGGTCACGCGGGACCGGCCGGGCAGGGTGCGCACCACCGCGGCCTGCCCGGCCGTTCACGTCGTACGGGACCTCCTCAGCGGCCGTCGCCGTCGAGTCCCGCGACGAACGCGCGCAGCTCCGCCCACTGGGCGTGCAGCGCGTGGTCGCCGTCCCCGAGGGGGTCCTTGAAGAAGAAGGCCAGCGGCGTCAGCGGGCCCGTGCGCCCCGCCGCGTGCGCGGCCAGGGAGATCCGGGCCAGGTCGAGGACGAGCGGCGCGGCGAGCGCCGAGTCGCAGCCCTCCCAGGTGAACTGCAGCCGCATCGGGGTGCCGAGGAAGCCGCCGAAGGTGATGAGGTCCCAGGCGGTCTTGAAGTCGCCGATGTCGGCGACGTAGTCGATGTGGGTGTCGCCCTCCGGCGCGTAGCCGAGGGTCTCGCGCAGCACGCGCTGCTTGCTGACGGACTTCGCCGCGTTGGCGCCCGGCTCGGCGAGGTTGGCGCCGTCGCCGCCGCCGAGGAGGTTCAGGCCCGACCACGAGCGGACCGCGAGGTTGCGCATCGCGAACATCGGGGCGAGCACCGACTTCAGCAGCGTCTCACCGGTCTTGCCGTCGTGGCCCGCGTAGGGCAGTCCGCGGGCGGCGGCCAGTTCGTCGAGCGCGGGCAGCCGCGCCCCCGTGGAGGGGGTGAAGTCGACGTACGCGCAGCCGGCGGTGAACGCCGCGTACGCGTAGAGGGAGCTGGGCGGCAGCACCCGGCCGGGGGCGGCGAGCGCGGCGTCGAGCGCCGCCAGGTCCGCGTGCGCCGGGTGCGGCTGGGCGGCGGGCTCGGTGGAGGCGACGTTGACGACGACGACCCGCTCCAGCGCGTGCCGCTCCGCGAACGCCTCGATGTCGGCGACCACGGCGGCGGCCGTCTCCGCCTGGGTGCCGCCGGCGGGCGCGTGCCGCAGCTCGGCCTCCGCCTCGGCGAGGTCCGCCTCCAGCGCCTGTACGAGCCGCGCGGGCACGACGCCAGCGGCGGCGAGCTGCTCGGCCTTCTTGGCCACCGTGCCGGTGTTCACGTCGTGGCCGCCGAAGACCAGGTCGCCGAAGCCCGGCAGCGCGCCGGCGGCCAGGTCGGGGTGCGCCGTGACGCAGCCCACGGGCTCGGTCAGGCCGGCGCGCAGCGCGAGCCCCCCGACGACGGCGGTGGTGGCGACCGACCCGCGGGCGCCGATGAACCAGATGCCAACTCGCATGAGACCCCTCCGTTACGGACACGTGCGTACAGAACCGGTGCCCACCGCGCACGACCCGAGCGGGCACGGCCGAGGGCCGGGCCGACGGCTTGGCAGCCACGGCCCGGCCCTGGGCGGACGCCGGGACGTCCGGACACCCGGTCGTCGATCAGCCGATCTTGATGACCTCTCCCTTGTCCCAGTCGCCTGTGGTGCCCGGGGGCCACCACAGGCTCTTGTTGGCCACGTAGATCGAGCCGTCCCGGCCCGCGAGGAAGCCGTGCGGGAAGAACAGCTTGCCCTTGCCCAGCTCCGTACGGGTGCCGTCGCGGCCGATCTGGATGACGCTGCCGCCGTCGTCGTCGGGCGACGGCAGGAAGCCGGTCGAGGTGAACTGCGTGACGTAGAAGTCGCCGTTCTTGCCGAAGCCGCAGCCCGAGATGGCGCTGAAGCCCCGCTGCCAGACCTCCAGGTCACCGCTCCACGGCTCGTAGCGGTAGACCTTGGCGGCCTTGGCGCCCTCCTCGCCGGTGTTGCCGTGGCCGGTCAGCTCGCCGACGTACACCGCGCGGTCCGGGCCCTGGGCGACGCAGGTGGGCACGGCGTCGGAGCCCGCCTGGCTGGGCGGGAAGCCGGTGAGGATCTCGACGTTGCCCCACCGGTCGATCTCGCCGAGCACGTTCGCCGCGGCGTCCACGTAGTAGAAGCCGCCGCCCTTCCTGGGCGTGAGCGAGTACGGGTTCGTGACGTCGAAGTCGGGCGTCGGGTCCGGGTTCTCCTTGATGTACTCGTAGTCGGCCGCACCCGGCCGGGCGGCCACCCGCGGCTTCTTCGGGTTGGTGACGTCGAGCAGGGTGCCGACGTACGGCTTGAGCTTGTTCCGCAGGCCGTCGGAGAGCCACGCGTCGGTCGGGAGGGCCTGCGGCGAGCCCGCCTGCAGCGTGTACAGGCGGCCCTGGCTGTAGGCCAGCCCGTTCGGGCCGATCATGTCCTGGAGGTTCAGCGCCGAGGGCAGGTTCTTCACGATCCGCTTCGGCGTGCCGTTCGTGATGTCGGCGACGGAACCGGTGTGGCCGAAGCACTTCATCTCGAAGACGATCTCTTCCGAGACCATGTTGCACTCGGACGGCGCCGTCAGCGGCGGCGTGCCGGTCTCGGAGACCAGCAGCCGGCCCCCCGGGCCCCAGGTCAGGGAGCGCGGCGAGTGCAGACCCTCCGCGATCACCTCGACCTCGGCGTCCTTGCCGAGCGTGCCCGAGCCCCGGCCGTGGTCGGCGGCGGCCACGGGTCCGGACGATCCGGCCGCCACACCGGCGAGCGTTGTCGCCGCTGCCGCGGCGAGCAGCATCCGACATCGTGCGAGACGTCGCATCGAGCTCTCATCTCCTCTTGGGTGGGGTGAGGTTCTGCTGGGTGACCACGTGCGCGGCCGGGGCCGGCCGCCGCGGCAAGGGAGTCGTCGACCGGTCGCCCGGTCGACGACAGCCTTTCCGTCACGGACGGGGGCCGGGGTCAGCCGATCTTGACGACCTCGCCCTGGTCCCAGCGGTTGGTGGTGCCGACCGGGTACCACACGGTGTTGTTGGTGACGTAGATGGAGCCGTCGGGGCCCGCGAGGAAGCCCTGCGGGGCGAAGAGCTTGCCCGCGCCCAGCTCGGTGCGGGTGCCGTCCTTGGCGATCTGGACGACGACGCCCTGCGGGTCACCGGGCGGCGGGAAGCCGGTCCGGTCGAACTGGGTGACGTAGAAGTCGCCGTTGGCGCCGAAGCCGCAGCCGGAGATGGTGGCGAAGCCGCTCTCCCAGACCTTCAGCTCGCCGGTCTTCGGGTCGTACCGGTAGATGTTGGCCGCGGCGTTGCCGGTGTTGCCGAAGCCGGTGAGCTGCCCGGCGTACACCGCGCCGTCGGGGCCGACGTCGACGCAGGTGGGTACGGCGTCGGCGCCGTTCGGGGCCTTCGGGAACCACTTCAGGACCTTGACCTTGCCCCGGCGGTCGATCTCACCGAGGATGTTCGCGGCCGCGTCCACGTAGTAGAAGCCGCCGCCCGGCTTCGCGGCGAGCGAGACGGGGTTGGACGTCGGGTCCTCGGAGACGAGGTCCGGGTTCTCCTGCATCCACTTGTAGCCGGCCGCGCCGGGGTTGGCGACCGCCTTGACCTTCTTCTCCGTGACCTGGAGCACCCTGCCGTACTGGTTCTTCAGGGTGGTGCGCAGGTCGCGGGGCAGCCACTTCGGCAGCCCGATGCCGTGGCCCGCCTGAAGGACGTGCAGCTTGCCCTCGGAGTAGACCATCGCGTTCGGGCCGACGACCTCGGCGTTGTTCACGTTCGAGGCCAGGCCCTCGACGATCCGCTTCGGCTTGCCGTCGGTGACGTCGGTGATGGCGCCCGTGGTGCTGAAGCACTTCGCCGTCATGATGTCGGCGTTGTCGCAGAGCTGCTCGATGCCGCCCGCCTCGGAGACGAGAAGCCGGCCCTCGGGCGTCCAGGTCAGGTCGCGGGGCGAGTGCAGCCCCTTCGCGATGACCTCGACCGGGGCGTCGCCGGACAGCGTGCCCGAACCCTTCTCCGCCGCGACCACCTGACCCGACGGACCGGCTGCCACACCCGCGAGCGCCGTCGCCGCCGCGACGGCGAGCGGCATGCGGAACCTCTTCAGACTACGCATCTTCGCCTGTTCCTCCGTTTCGCTGTTTCTGTTGCACCCAGACAAGACGCGTTGAGAGAAGACTCCTCGCCAAAGCCGTCCGGCGCACGTCGAGACAGCCGGCGGCGCAATGAGCATCGGCTACACGCGTTTGATGGGAAAATGGCGTTCGAACCGGCGCCGGGCCGGGGCCGCCCGCCCCGCGGGGCGGTGGCCGGAAGGCTCGTGGCCGATGGCTCATTCCGCACCCGGGAACGCGGTGACGGGAAGGTGAGCCCGTGGACTACCGCCCTCGGCCGCCGCCCAGGGGGAACCCCCGGCCGCCGGCGCACGCGCGGCGGTGCCGCGGCGGGCGGTACGGTCGTCCGGGTGGAATCAGTAGAAGAGGCGGTACGAGCCGAGTGACGTCATCGGCTCGACCGACAGCGGCTCCGAGATCCACTCGTTCTTCAGGCCGTTCATCGTCTCCTGGAATGCCGGCATGGTGAGAAGAGGGTTCTTCTCGTCATCCTCCAGATCCACCACGAGAACGAGGGTCCGCCCGTCCGCGAGTTTGCACCAGGAATAGCGGACGCCCTCGGGCTTCGCTTCCTCGATCGCCGCGAAGAGTTCCTTCGCAGCCTTCTCCGCGGTCTCGACCTTGTCTTCCTTGATCTTGGCACGGAACATGCGGACGCTCATGGGGAATCTCCTTGGTAAACACGCACGCCGCCGGTAGCGGGCGGCGGGGT
>NZ_VISV01000037.1:0-17587 GCF_007827615.1 Streptomyces sp. CNZ287
TCGTCACGCACAACATGCAGCAGGCGGCGCGCGTCTCGGACCGCACCGCGTTCTTCAACCTGGCCGCCGTCGGCGAGCCGGGCCGGCTCATCGAGGTCGGCGACACCGACAAGATCTTCTCCAACCCCGAGGAGAAGGCGACGGAGGACTACATCTCGGGCCGCTTCGGCTGAGGCTCGGCCCGCGGGGCGCGCAGGCCGTGGAGAAACGCTTCAGCGCTACTCGAAGGCAAAGTGCACCAGCCAGTACACCGCCGCCGCCACCCCCGCCGCGGCCGGCATCGTGACGAACCACCCCATCACGATGTTCTTCGCCACCCCCCACCGCACGGCCTTCACCCGCTTCGTCGCGCCGACGCCCATGATCGCCGAAGTGATCACGTGCGTCGTGGAGATCGGCGCGTGGAACATGAACGACGCCGAGTACATGATCCCCGCCGCCGTTGTCTCGGCGGCGAACCCCTGCGGCGGCTGGAGGTCGATGATCCGCCGCCCCAGCGTCCGCATGATGCGCCAGCCGCCCGCGTACGTGCCGAGCGAGAGCATCAGCGCGCACATCACCTTCACCCACCACGGGATGGCGTCGCCCTCGTCCTCCACGTCCGCGATGACCAGCGCCAGCACCACGATGCCCATCGTCTTCTGCGCGTCCTGGAGCCCGTGCCCCAGCGCCATCGCCGCCGCCGAGACGGTCTGCGCCACCCGGAAGCCGCGCTGCGCGCGGCGCGGGGTGGAGCGGCGGAACATCCACATGATCGCGCACATCACCAGATAGCCGACGCACAGGCCGACGATCGGCGAGACGAACATCGGGATGATGATCTTCTCCAGCACCCCGGACCAGAACACCTTCGACGACGCGGCCAGCGCCGCGCCGACCATGCCGCCGAAGAGCGCGTGCGAGGACGACGACGGCAGCCCGAAGTACCACGTGACCATGTTCCACGTGATCGCCCCGACCAGCGCGGCGAAGAGGATCCACATCCCGTGCGACCCGTGCGGGGTCTCGATCAGCCCTTCGCTCACCGTCTTGGCGACGCCGCTGCCGAGGAAGGCGCCCGCGAAGTTCATCACCGCGGCCATCAGCAGCGCGGCGCGCGGCGTCAGGGCGCGGGTGGAGACGGAGGTCGCGATCGCGTTGGCGGAGTCGTGGAAGCCGTTGGTGTACGTGAAGAAGAGCGCAACCCCGATCGTGACGACAAGCGCGAAGGTGTCCACCGGGCTCAGGACTCCTTGACCGCGATCGTTTCCACGGTGTTCGCGACCTTCTCGAAGGCGTCGGCGGCCTCTTCCAGGACATCGACGATCTGCTTGAGCTTGAGCACCTCGATGGCGTCGTACTTGCCGTTGAAGAGGTGCGCGAGAAGCTTGCGGTGGATCTGGTCGGCCTGGTTCTCCAGCCGGTTGACCTCGATCCAGAACTCCGGCAGGTGGTTGAGCGTACGGAGGTTGGGCATCGCCTCCGCGGTCAGCTCCGCGGCCCGCGCGAGCACCTCGATCTGCTGCTCCACGCCCCGCGGCAGCTCCTCGATCTGGTAGAGGACGACGAGGTCGACGGCCTCCTCCATGAAGTCCATGACGTCGTCCAGCGAGCTGGCGAGACGGTAGATGTCCTCGCGGTCGAAGGGCGTGATGAACGAGGCGTTGAGCTGGTGCAGGATGGCGTGGGTGGCGTCGTCGCCGGCGTGCTCCGCAGCGCGCATCCGCTCGGCGATCTCGGCCCGGGCGGAGGAATCCGCCCCGAGCAGTTCCATCAGGAGCTTCGAGCCCGTCACGATGTTGTCGGCCGAGGCGGCGAACATATCGTAGAAGCTCGTCTCCCTGGGGGTCAGACGAAATCGCACGTGATGATCCTCAGTGCTGCGAATATCGGCGAATAGATCCTGATGATGCTAGGCGAGCCGCACCTGCGGAGCGAACCGGCTGTGCGGAACAGCCGCAGGACAGAATGCCACGAAGGCGGTATCATATACCCCCTGAGGGTATACCGGGCACGGTTCGCATACGGTGGTACGCACACAGCGATACGCGCCGGGCGGATCGAGGGATGGGAAACGGAAGGACGGGCACGTGACCGACACCACGGCAACGACGGCCGCCGCCGGGACGGCGCCGGGCTCCGGCCCGCACGGGTACAGCAAGGACAAAGAGGCCCACCTCAAGAGACTCCGCCGGATCGAGGGCCAGGTCCGCGGACTGCAGCGGATGGTCGAGGAAGACGTCTACTGCATCGACATACTCACGCAGGTCTCCGCGAGTACGAAGGCGCTGCAGTCCTTCGCGCTCCAGCTCCTGGAGGAGCACCTGCGGCACTGCGTCGCCGACGCGGCCGCCCGGGGCGGCGACGAGATCGACGCGAAAGTCGAGGAGGCCACCGCCGCGATCGCCCGGATGCTGCGGGCGTAGTGCCGGGCGGGCGGACGGCCGCTGCTGCGCGCGTACGAGCCGCGCGCAGCGCCCGCGGCCACTTTGCGGCACACGCCTGCGCTCCGTGTCCCGGGCTCCGTCCCGCCGCGCTGTACCCCTGCGCCCCGTGCGCCACGCGCCCCGTCGCTACGGCGTGATCTCCTGCCGGCCGCGCCTGCGCTCCAGCCCGGAGCCGCGCCGCTCGGCTTCCACCCTCAGCACTTCGTCGATGCGGTCGTCGCTCAGCCGCTCTTCCGGTGCGCTCGTCGCCGCGATGATCAATTCACCGCACAACTCGATTTCGGCGAGAGCCACATGGTCCTGGACAGCCGACCCCCGACCCACGTGCAATCACCCCTTTTCCCCATGCACACCCGCCGGCAGCCGGGCTCACCGCTCAGAGTAGGTAGGGCGGCACAGTCCGCGCATGACACGTCTGGACCATTTACGGCCCCGGCTTTCCCGGGCGAATCCCGACGCCCCTGCGCAAACGACCGGAATCAACTCCCGCTAGGACGCGGGCTGTTGACCGCTCTGGCGAACCGTTCCGGCATAGATGTCGCGATCCGCGGGCAACGCCACCTCGGCCGGCGCGCCGAAGTCGTAGGTTTCGACGGTCGACGCCACCCGCACCGGTGAGTCGCCGGAGAGCGCGAACTCGTGCCGCACCCGGCGCGGCCGGCCGTCCTCGTCCAGATACGCGTCGAAGGCCACCGCGTCCTGGACGAAGCCCTCGGCCGCGGCCGCCAGCGCTCCGCGCGCGTACGGGGACGCCGCGCGGGCGGCGCGGCCGAGGTCGGCCGTGCCCTCGTAGTGCCGCACGACGCTGTCGCCGACGCGCTCCTCGCCCACGTACCGCACCTCGCTGGCGCCGCGCAGCAGTTCCGCGGCCGTCAGCGGGTCGGTGGCGCCGTTGGTGACGAGGTTGCCGTCGGAGAGCCGGGTCGTGTCGAGCCGGAGCCACTTGTCGTCGGGGACGCCGGCGCCGCGGTTCTTCATGTACAGCTCACCGACCGCGTACAGCTCCGTGATCGGCTCCTCCTCGCCCTGCGGCATCACCACGCGCAGCAGGCCGCGGCGGCCCGCGTAGTCGAAGGCGCCGTCGCCGCTGACGGTGACGCGGGTGCCGCCGCTGATCATCTCCATCGCGGTGCGCGCCCGGGAACTGCCCGCGCCGGCCAGCGCGTCGGCGGCGCGCTGCACGGCGGTCAGCGGGTCGCCGCCCGGGTGCTCGTCGGCCGCGGCGCCGCGCTCGGAGCAGCCGGCGGTGGCGGACAGGGCCGCCGCGGCGAGGGCGCCGAGGAGCGCGAGCACGGCCGCGGGCCGGGCCGCGGCCGCGGCGCCGGGGCGCGCGGGCGTGGTGCCGGGGCGCGCGGGCGTGGTGCCGGTACCTACGGTCCGCCGCTGCTCCGCCGCCATCTCTCGCTACCCCCGGCCGGTGTTTTCTCCGGTTCGCTTAACGATGTGGAGGGGGCGCCGTCACGGTCTTTCCCACCGCGGTACCGTGACCGCGTGCTCAGCGACGGACCCGGCGACGGGCCGGGTGACCCCCAGGGCGGCGCGGGTTCCGACGGCCCGTACGGCGGCGGCACGCACCGCACGTCGACCGCCGAGCGGGGCGCGTTCGCCTTCGCCCGCTGCACCTGCGGCTGGACGGGTCCTGCCCGCCGGGCCCGCTCCCGGGCCCGTACGGACGCCGCGGACCACCTCCCGGACGCCCTCGGCTGAGCGTCCCGGGCGCCAGGCTTTGCTACTTGGGGGTAGCGAAGGGGGGACACGATGCGCTGTGCTGTGCGGATGGACAGGCGCACAGTGCTCCGTACCGCCCTCGCGACCGCCGCGGGCGTGGGTGCCGCCGGCGTCGCCGGCTGCTCGGGCGACGACGACGGCGGGAAGCCCGACCCCAAGCCCGGCGGCTCCCGCTCCGGTTCGGGCAGCGGCCCGGCCACAGGACCGCCGGACTGGCCCGCGCTCGGGCAGTCCCTCGCCGGCCGCCTCGTCCTCCCCGGGCACGACGACTACCGCGTCGCCGCCCAGCAGTACAACACCCGCTTCGACGACCTGCGTCCCGCCGCCGTCGCGTACGTCGACCACGCCGACGACGCCGCCGAGTGCCTGCGCTTCGCCCGCGCCGCCGGCGTCCCCGTCGCCGTACGCAGCGGCGGCCACTCCTACGCCGGCTTCTCCAGCGGCAACGGCCGCCTCGTCGTCGACGTCTCCGCCCTCTCCGGCATCGACGCCGACTCCGACACCGCCACCGTCGGCGCCGGTGCGCGCACCATCGACGTCTACGAGGCCCTCGCCGTCCGCGGCCGGACCATACCCGCCGGCTCCTGCGCGACGGTCGGCATGGCGGGACTCACCCTCGGCGGCGGCCACGGCGTCGTCTCGCGCGCGTACGGGCTCACCTGCGACCACCTCCGCGGCGCGACCGTCGTCACCGCCGACGGCAAGACCGTCGAGTGCTCGGCGGAGGAGAACGAGGACCTGTTCTGGGCGCTGCGCGGCGCCGGCGGCGGCAACTTCGGGGTCGTCACCGAACTGCGCTACGACACCCGCGAAGCCTCGGACGTCGTCGCCGCGAACATGGTGTGGCCCTGGTCGAAGGCCGAGGCGCTGCTCACCACCTGGCAGGGGTGGGGCCCGGACCAGCCCGACGAGCTGTGGTCCGCCGTCCACTTCGGCAACACCCGCGGCGGCGAGCCGACGATCTCCGTGGCCGCGATGTCGCTGGGCACAGAGGACGACATGCACACCGCCGTCGACTTCCTCGCCGACCAGGCCGGCGGGCCCGGTCCCGCCGAGGACGTCTCCATCGGCCCGCAGTCGTACATCCACGCCATGCGCTCGTACGCGGGCTGCGCCCAGGCCGACCGCGAGCAGTGCCGGCTCCAGGGCAGCGTCCCGGGCCGCAACGCGCGCGGGATCCTGCAGCGCGACACGTTCGCGGCGCGCTCCGACTTCTACGACGAGCCGCTGGGCGCCGGGGGCATCGGCACGCTGCTGGACCGGGCGGAGAAGGCGTCGCGGTCGGCGGACGCGCTGTTCATCCTCACCGCGCTGGGCGGGGCGGTGAACCGGGTGCCGGCGGCGGACACGGCGTTCGTGCACCGCGGGTCGCGGGTGCTGGCGCAGTACATCGCGTCGTGGGACGAGGGCGAGGACGGCGGTCCAGGCGAGCGGTGGCTGGCGGACACGCACGCGGCGATGCGGGAGCACGCCTCGGGGGCGGCGTACCAGAACTACACGGATCCGGAGCTGCGGAAGTGGCGCGGCGCGTACTACGGGCCCGCGGCGGAGCGGCTGGCGAAGGTGAAGAAGCGGTACGACCCGGAGCGGCTGTTCGACTTCGACCAGGCGGTGTAGGCGCCGGGCTTCGCGGGCGTCCCGGGCGCGCGGGCGTCACGCGGTGTAGCGTCCGGGCGCGGAAAACTCCGGGGGGCGCATTGGCGCGCGCACCCGGCGGGCGTTGCTTCCGTACGCCCCGGGCCCCGGCCTCCGCAGCCGCCGGGGAGCCCGCGCCCGTACCCGCTACGCCGCCAACTCGTCGCCGTCCCGGCCGCCTCCGCCGCGCTCCAGCGGCTCCGTCCGCGGCGCGGGGACCGCTCCGGGACCCGTCGCCGGCTCCCGGTCCGGGCCGGCGTCCGCCGCCTCCGGGTCCCCGACGAGCCACTCGGGCGCCCGTCTCACCAGCGGCATCAACCCGGCCGTCGCCGCCGGCGCGAGCAGCAGCGCCACCGACGTGCCGAGCGCGATGCCGCCGACGACGTCCGAGGGGTAGTGCACGCCCAGGTAGACCCGGCTCAGCGCCTCCAGCAGCGCCAGCGCCAGCGCGGCCAGCCCGTACCGCCTGCTCGCCATGAAGATGCCGGCCGCCAGCGCCATGGCGACCGAGGTGTGGTCGCTGACGAACGAATAGCCGGTGGTGCCGGGCAGCAGGACCTCCAGGCCCTCGTGCTCCCGGAACGGCCGCGGGCGCTCCACGATCGCGCGGATCGGCATGTTCGCGAGCAGCGCGAGCGCCGCCGCCAGCGGACCCCACAGCAGCGCGGTCACGACCGGCACCGCGCCCGTACGCCGGCGCGCACGCCACCAGCACACGACCAGCAGCACGCCGAGCATCCCGATCAGCCCGTACTCGCCCAGGAACGCCGCCCCGCGGTCGAACCAGGGCGGGGTGGAGTCCGCGACGCCGTTGATGTCGAACAGCACGGAAACGTCGGCGTTCGACCCGCTCGGGGGTGCCCCCGCCAGGTGCAGCGAACGCATGTCCACTCGGCTCCTCTCCCCACCCGTTTCCCGCTGATCGGCGACTGCCGTCTTCCCTATTGCAACGGTGCCGCTCGCCCTTTGCAACGGCGCCGCGACGGTCGGCGTTCCGGCTGCGACCGAAAGATCACCGGGAGGTTATCGGAGAGTGACCGTCCGTGCTGCCCGTACGAGGCCCGCGCGCGGCGGCCCGTCGCACGTCAGCGCTTCGGCAGCGCCTCCGCGCCCGCCTCCGTGACCCGGGTCGCGCCGAAGTAGTCCGGCGAGTCGATCGGATCGAAGCGGATCACGGCGCCGGTGTAAGGGGCGTCGATCATGTAGCCGCCCCCTACGTACAGGCCGACGTGGTGGATGGAGCGCGAGTCGTTCATGTCGTACGCGAAGAACACCAGGTCGCCGGGGAGCAGTTCGTCCCTGCTCGGGTGCGGCCCGGCGTTCCACTGGTCGTTCGCCACCCGCGGCAGCTCGATGTCCACGGAGGCGTACGCCGCCTTCGTCAGCCCTGAACAGTCGAACCGGCCGCCCTCCTCCGGCGTGCCGTCACCGCCCCACAGATAGGGCGTGCCGAGCTTGTCCTGCGCGTAGTGGATGGCGCCCGCGGCCTGCTTCGACGGCGACAGACGGGAGGTGGGGGCGGCGAAGCTCTCCTCCAGGGCCTGGATGATCTGCACGTAGTTCTGCGTCTCGCGGTACGGGGGCACGCCGTTGTACTTGATGACGGCGTACGGTCCCGCGTTGTACGCGGCGAGCATGTTCTCGGTCTGGTCGCCGGGCACGTCCTCGACGTAGCCGGCGAGCTTGCAGTCGTACGTCGCCGCCGACGGGATGGCGTCCTCGGGGTCGTTGATGTCGCGCTCGCCGTCGCCGTTGGCGTCGATGCCGTGGGTGGCCCAGGTGCCGGGCATGAACTGCGCGATGCCGCGCGCGTCCGCGGGGCTGACTGCGTTGGGGTCCCAGCCGCTCTCCTGGTACAACTGCGCGGCGAGCAGGGCGGGGTTGAGGGCCGGGCAGAGGTTGCCCCACTCCTGCACCAGCGACTGGTACGTGGCGGGCACGGCGCCCTTCGCCAGGCCGACGCCGCGGCCGGCGAGACCGGACGCGGCGGTGTACGTGCCGACGACGAGCAGGGCCAGGAACGACAGGACCATCCCCGACCCCAGCGCCACGAAGAGCCAGAGCTTACGCACCCCTCAACCATCCCTCATCGGGCCCGGGCTGTCTGCCCGTTCCCTGCTCAACGTCCCTTGCCCGTACGGTCCTTCGCGCACAGCGCAGCGTCGGCCGCCCCCTGGAGGTCCGCCAGCCGGCCGCCCTCGGCGGCCCACGTGGTCGTGTAGACGGTGACCGTCCCGCGCCCCCGGCCGGCCCGCCCGCCGGCGACGGAGTCGCCCGGCAGGTCGCCGCCGTGGCCCCAGTACACGCCGCCGCAGCTCAGCGGGAAGGACGCGACGCCGTAGCCGTACCGGCTGCCCTCGGGGTAGGTGTCCTGGCCGCCGACGTCGGTGGTGTCGTGGGTCATCGCCCGCAGCGCCCAGCCGGGCAGCAGCCTGCCGCCGAAGAGGGCGTCCCAGAAGGCGTTCTGGTCCTTCGGCGTGGTCACGAGGCCGCCGGAGGCGCCGAACTCGTAGCCGGGCAGCTCGGTCACGTCGGTGACGCCGGCCCCGGGATCGACCGGATGGACGCCGTAGTTGCGGGCGTGCGGGCCGCGTAGCGTCAGCTCGCCCTGCGCGGGCCAGTACGTGTCCTTCAGGTGCAGCGGCTCGATGAGGGTGCGTTCGATGTACGTGCGGTAGTCCTCGCCGGTGACGTGCTTGATCAGCAGGCCGAGCGCGAGGTAGTTGGTGTTCGAGTAGCCCCAGCGGGCGCCCGGTTCGAAGTCGGCGGGGTGGCCGAGGGCGAGCGCGAGGTACTCCTCCTCGGTGGCGGCGCGGCTCCAGTCGACGAACTGGAGGTACTCCGGCAGCCCGCTGGTCTGCTTGAGCAGGTGCCGCACGGTGACGCCGGTGCCGGCGAGCTGCGGCACGTACCGCGCGGCGGGCGCGTCCAGCCGCACCTCGCCCGCGGCGACCAGCCGCATGACGGCGGTGGCGGTGAACGCCTTGGTGTTGCTGGCCATCCGGTAGCGGCCCTCGGCGCCGACCATGGGCCGCCCGGTGGCGGTGTCGGCGACGCCCGCGGTACGGGTCGTGCGGCCGTCGTACGCGAGGGCGCCGGGGACGCCGTCGCGCTCGACGAGGGCGTCGAGGCGGCGCTGTACGGGGTCGGTGGCGCGCCCGGTGCCGTGGGCGGCGGGGGGGGGCGGCGGCACCGGCGACGACGGCGGCGAGGAGGGCGGCGGCCCCGGCACGGCGGGCGGCGGTACGGGTACGGGTGCGGGTGCGGTTCACGGCTGTCTCCCTGGGTCGTGGTGTGGCGGGCTCTACCCTCGTCCCCGTACGCCCTGTGATCACTGGCGCCGACCGCCGGAACCATGGTGGTGCCGGCACCACCCCCGCCCCCGCCGTACGGCCACCTCCGCCCGCCCTCACCAGGGGTGTTGACATAGAGAACACTCCAAGTGGTGCACTCGCCGCGTCCGACAAGACCAGCACCGGAGGCCCGTACCCCATGACCCACTACTCGCCCGTCACCCTCGTCACCGGCGGCGGCAGCGGCATCGGCGCCGCCGCCGCCCGCCAACTCCTCGCCCGCGGCGGCCGCGTCGCCGTCACCGGCCGCGGCGCCGAGCGGCTGCGCCGGTTCGCCAGGGACGCCGGCGACCCGCCGGAGTTGCTGACCCTGCCGGGCGACGCCTCCGACCACGAGGCGGTGGCCGAGGCGGTGCAGGCGACGCTCACGGCCTTCGGCCGGCTCGACGCCGTCGTCGCCAACGCCGGCTTCGCCAGCCACGACGACCTCGCCACCGGCGACCCGGCCGGCTGGCGCGACATGGTGCTCACCAACGTCCTGGGCCCCGCGCTGCTCATCCGCAGCTCGCTGGAGGCGCTGCGCGAGACCCGCGGGCGGATCGTCATCGTCGGCAGCGTCGCGGGCTTCGTCCACACCCCGGGCAACATCTACGGCATCACCAAGTGGGCGATGACGGGGCTGGCGGAGAACACCCGCCGCATGGTGACCGGCGACGGCATCGGCGTCACGCTCGTCGCCCCCGGCCGCACCGACACGCTCTTCTGGGACGGCATGGGCGGCGCGCCGGAGGGGATGGAGATGATGACGTCCGACCAGGTCGCCGAGTCGATCGTCTGGGCGCTGAACCAGCCGGAGGGCGTCGACGTCAACACGGTCGTCATGCGCCCCATCGGCCAGCCCGTGTAAGGCGCTTGGACGCGCCGCCCCCATACGACCCGCCCGCCGCCTTCCCTCAGGTCTGTTTGAGTCACATCCACCGACGGGGCCCGCCCTGCGGCCGTTACGGCGCCACCCACTCTTCACATACTCCGATTCGGCACAGGTCGGACAAGCCGATCGCCTCCCCAACCCCGCAAGCACGCAGCGTTGCCAATAGTCACCTAACGTGATACACACAGGAAAGTCGGCGATGAGCGCCGAACACCCTTGTGAAATCCCCGCGGTTGACGCCAAATCGACTCTCACGAGGGCATCATCAGGGAGGATGGACAATGACTCCTGCCGTCCAGCCCGGACGGCAACACAGCGCATGGGGCGGTGAGTTACGACATGTTCCTGGCAGCCGACAAGGGCGACATCAACACCATCATCGGCGGTATCGCCCCTGACTGGGGCCCCTTCGGAAGCCTGGGCCAAGAAGCGCGCGTGATGATCGAAGTGGTCATGGCGGTCGCGATCCTGCTGTGCCTGGGCATCGCGATCTGGGGCGCGGCCAAGCAGCGCATCGGCGCGACGGCGCTGCGCGACACGTTCAGTGCGGAGCAGGGCAAGGGGCTGATCGTGGCGGGTCTGACGGGAGTGTTCATCATCGGCTCCCTCGGTACCGTGTTCACGATCGTGTATGGAATGGCGGTGTAGGCCGGGCCGTGACTTCAGGGCCAGGCGTACGGCGAACGGCGGTGCGGCACACGGCGGCGGGACGTCGCCCGAGCCCGCGGCCCGGGAGGCGACCACTCCCCGGCCGCGGCGCGGGGACCCCCGTGGGACGTCAGACGGCGCACCGCTACCTTCTTGTGCCTACGGCACGCCGGTGCAACGCGGCACCGGCGCACGGAGGGGGTGACCCGGCATGAGCCACGACGACGACTACGTCGACTACGCCTCCCCCGAACCCGGCACCCGCACACGCTTCGCCGAAGGCGACAACGACGGCCGCTACGACACGCGCCGCGGCGGCCGCGTCTCGCCGTCCCGCGCGATGGTCACGGTCGTGGGCGTCGTGGTCCTCCTCATCGCCGCGATCGCCTTCGCGAACCGCGGCGGCAACACCGATGACGACCCCGAATCCACCGCCAACCCCGACACCAAGGCCCAACCCACCGCCCCCACAGGCGACACCCCGGTCAAAACCCCCGTCAACGGCATCCCCACAGGCTTCCCCCACTCCGCAGAGGGCGCCCAGTCGGCGGCGGCGAACTTCGCCGTCGCGCTCGGCGGCGACCAGATGTTCACGCCCGAAGGGCGACACGAGCTGGTCGATGCCCTGTACACACCGGAACTGGCGGAGAAGACCAAGACCGGCATGGACGCCGCGTATGACGAAGACTTCCTCGCCAACCTCGGCCTCGACGCCGAGGGCGAGCCCCCCTCCGGGATGACCTTCATCTCCCGGACCGTCCCGATCGGCACGACGGTCAAGGAGTACGAGGACGGCAGGGCCACTGTCGCCGTCTGGTACACCGGCCTGATCGGCTTGGCGGGCCCCGACTCGGACGTGCCCGTACGCACCACCTGGCACACCTGGACCTTCGAACTCCAGTGGTCGGACGGCGACTGGAAGATCGCCGCCGACTCCCAGAGGCGGGGACCCGCCCCCGTCCCCGGTGACGTACCCGCGGCGACCGACGAGCAGATCGAGGACGCCGTCGAGCAGTTCGGAGGCTTCACCTATGCCCGGTAGCCCGCGGCGCCGCGTCGCCTCAGCCCTGACCCTCCTCGCCGGCGCGCAGGCCACGCTCCTGCTCGCCGCCCCCCGCGCCCTCGGCGCCGTACCCGCGCAGGACGACGGCGGTGCCTGCGACAGCCTCATCGGGCCCGCCAGGGACTACTGCGAGAAGGAAGACGACGGGGGCCGCTCCGCGCCCAACTCACCCGGTGACGTCACCGAATCCGTCGATCCGCTGTCCTCGCTGGCGAAGGGGTGTGCCGAAGCCGCCGCCTGGACCATCGACAAGCTCTCCGACGCCGTCAACTCCACCACCACCGTCGACTTCACCAACGCCACCTTCCTGCGGCAGTACGCCGTCGTCTTCGCCGCCTCCACCATCCTCACCCTCACCCTCTGGCTCCTCGCCGTCGCCAAGCGCGCCATCCGCGGCGTCCCCCTCGGCGAAGCCCTCGGCGAGGCCATCGGCTTCCTCTGGCTCACCGTCCTCGCCTCCGCCTTCACCCCCCTCGTCCTCTACACCCTCGTCACCGCCACCGACTCCGTCACCGAAGCCATCGCTTCGGGTACGTCGTCCAACACCGACACCTTCTTCGGCGGCTTCTCGGAGGCCCTCAAGAAAGGCGAGGACATCGGTGGCGGCCCGATCATGCTCATCGTCGTCTCCCTCGTGTCCGTGCTCGCCGCAGGCGTGCTCTGGCTGGAGCTCGTCATCCGCGCCGCCCTCCTCTACGTCGGCGCCCTCCTCGGCACCGCCGTCTACGCCGGGCTCGTCGACAAGAACATGTGGCACCACGTCCGCCGCTGGGCCGGGATCATGATCGCCGTGATCCTCGTCAAGCCGGTCATCGTCATCGTCCTGGGCCTCGCCGGCGCCCTCTCCGCCGAGGAGGGACCCGACGCCTTCTCCGCCGTCGTCTCCGGCCTGGCGATCATCCTGCTCGCCATCTTCGCCAGTGCGATGATCTACCGCTTCGTGCCCGGCTTCGGCGACGAGATCATGACCGCCAAGCAGGGCCGCCGCGCCACCTCCGCCAACCCGGCCTCCGCCGTCATGGCCACCCCCGCCGCCCTCGTCACCGCCGGCATGAAGACCCACGGCTCCCGCACCTCGTCGTCGGGACCCGCCGGCGGCGCCACCGGCGAGTCCCGTTCCGCGGCCAAGCCCGCCAACCCCGTCGCCGGCGGCGTCTCCGCCCACAGCACCCGCCCGCAGCAGTCCGCCCCGCCCAAGCCGAGCACCGCCAACCACAGCACCGGCGGCTCCGGTTCCGGCTCGCAGGGCGGCCGCAGCGTGCCGCCGCAGTCCGCCCAGCAGCCCGGAAACAGGAGGTGACCTGCGGTGACCACGCACGACACACCACCGATCACCCCCCGTCGTACGTACCTCATCGGCAAGGCCCGCCCGAACGCCATCGTCGGCCGCAACCGCGAGACCGGCGAGATCGGCATGATCATCGGCGGCGCCTTCCTCGGCATGATGTGCGGCCTCCTCGTCCCCGTGCTGACGCTGCGCATCGTGCTGCTGATGGGCTTCCCGCTGCTCGCCCTCGCCGCCGTCTACGTCCCGTACCGGGGCCGCACCTTCTACCGCTGGTTCGAGATCAGCCGCAGCCACCGCCGTCTCCTGCGCAGCGGCGCGGCCGTCTACCGATCCGGCGCCCAGGAGGCCGGCACCCGTCTCAACGGCGAGGAGGTCGCCGTCGGCACCCCGCCCGGCATCGGCCGCATCAGCTGGATGGTCGCCCCCTTCGGCCCCGACGAGATCGCCGTCCTGCTGCACGCGGACCGCCGCACCGTCACCGCCGTGATAGAGATCGAGGGCCCCGGCGTCGGCCTGCGCGACAGCGAGGACCAGGAAGCCCTCGTCGACCGCTTCGGCACGCTGCTCAAGCATGCCGCCAACGGCGACGGCTTCGTACGCCGCCTGCAGATGCTCGCCCGCACGCTGCCCGCCGACCCCGACGCGCACGCCAAGGACGTCTCGCAGCGCGGCGACCCGCGCGCGCCGCAGTGGATAAAGGGCTCGTACGACCAGCTCCAGTCCATGGTTTCCACCTCCTCCGAGCAGCACCGCGCGTACCTCGTCGCCTGCATGCCCTACACCCGCGACCTCGGCCAGGAGGCCACGGTCATGGGACGGGCGACCAAGCAGAGCCGCGACGAGTGCATCGCCGTCATCATGGCCCGCGAGCTGGGCGACATCTGCGCCCGTCTCGCCGAGGCCGACATCCGGGTACGGCAGCCGCTGGGCATCGCACGGCTCTCGGCCCTCGTGCACTCCATGTACGACCCTGACCACCCCATCGACCACATCCAGGCCATGACCCAGCGCAACGCCTGGCCGGCCGAACTGGACGCCGTAAACCCGCAGTACCTGCGCGCCAAGACCCGCGAGTCGGCGACCCGCGACCCCTGGTGCCACTCCACGGCGTGGGTGAAGGAATGGCCGATGACCCCGGTCGGCGTCAACTTCCTCGCCCCGCTCCTCGTCCACACCCCGGACGTCATCCGCACGGTCGCCGTATGCATGGACCTGGAGCCCACAGAAGTGGCCATCGAGCGGATGCTGACGGAGAAGACGAACGACGACGCGGAGGCGTCCCGGCAGGCGAAGATGAACCGCGTCGTCGACCCCCGGGACATCGCCCACCACGAGCGCATCGACCAGCGCGGCGAGGACCTCGCCTCCGGCGCCGCCGGCGTCAACATCGTCGGCTACCTCACGGTCTCCGCCCGCTCCCCCGAGGCTCTCGCCCGCGACAAGCGCACGATCCGCGCCTCGGCGGGGAAGTCATACCTGAAACTGGAATGGTGCGACAGAGAGCACCACCGCGCCTTCGTGAACACCCTGCCATTCGCGACCGGGATCAGGTGACCCCCCATGGCCGACCTTCTCGATCTGGCGACGCGCGCCTTCGCGGGCTTCGTCTTCGGCAAGACGGAGACCCAGCGGCTGCCCGTGCGCACCTCCTCCGCGCAGGCGCAGGCCGTCTACCTCCCCACCGCCGCGCCCGGCCTGGGCGACTCCGGCGTGATCATCGGCCGCGAGGTCTACAGCGGCAAGGGCTACATCTACGACCCCTTCCAGCTCTACGGCCAGCAGCTCCCCGCGCCGCACTGGCTGGTGCTCGGCGAGTCGGGCAACGGCAAGTCCGCGCTGGAGAAGACCTACGTCCTGCGTCAACTGCGCTTCCGTGACCGCCAGGTCGTCGTGCTCGACGCCCAGGGCGAGGACGGCGTCGGCGAATGGGCGCTCATCGCGCAGGAACTCGGCATCACCCCGATCCGCCTCGACCCCCTCGCGGCCCTCGACAGCGGCATCCGCCTCAACCCGCTCGACCCGGCGATCACCACCACCGGCCAGCTCGCCCTGCTCCGTACGATCATCGAAGTCGCCACCGGCAGCGGCCTGGACGAGCGCTCCGGGTTCGCCCTCAAGGTCGCCCACGGTCACGTCACCGCGACCGTCACCGACCGGCAGCCGGTGCTCACCGACATCGTCGAGCAGCTCCGGCACCCGGCGCCGACCGCCGCCGAGGCCATGAACGTCGACGTCGAGGACGTCCGCAACTGGGGCCTGGACGTCGCCCTCGTCCTCGACCGCCTGGTCGACGGCGACCTGCGCGGCATGTTCGACGGCCCGACGACCGTCGGCATCGACCTCGACTCGCCGCTCATCATCTTCGACCTCTCCCACATCGACCGGAACTCGATCGCCATGCCGATCCTCATGGCGATCGTCGGCGTGTGGCTGGAGCACACCTGGATCCGCCCCGACCGCAAAAAGCGCATCTTCCTTGTCGAAGAGGCGTGGCACATCATCAACTCCCCTTTCGTCGCCCAGCTCTTCCAGCGGCTGCTGAAGTTCGGCCGCCGGCTCGGCCTCTCCTTCGTCGCGGTCGTGCACCACTTGTCCGATGTCGTGGACGGAGCCGCGGCGCGGGAGGCGGCGGCGATCCTGAAGATGGCGTCGACACGTACGATCTACGCCCAGAAAGCCGACGAGGCCCGCGCGACGGGGAAGGTCCTCGGACTGCCGCGCTGGGCCGTCGAGATCATCCCGACCCTGACGCCCGGCATCGCCGTCTGGGACGTCAACGGCAACGTGCAGGTCGTCAAGCACCTGGTGACCGAGGCCGAACGGCCGCTGGTCTTCACCGACCGGGCGATGACGGAGTCCGCCCCGGTACCGGCTCTGGAGGCTGCGGACGACACCGGCCCGGTGGTGATGGCGAAGGAATCGACGGTGGCCTGAGATGGCGCAGGGTCGCGGTGGACGGAACCGGGGCGGCGGGCAGCAGGGCAGCTCGGAGCGGGGCATCCCCGACGCCCTGCTCCTCGGCGTTCTGGCGTTCCTGCTCGGCCTGACGATCCTGGCGTGGACGGCGACGGGTCTGTCCGGGCTGCTGGCGCACGGCGCGTGGCCGGACGGCGTCACCTTCACCCGTACCCCGCTGGCGATGCGCGAGCTGGTCTCCGAGCCGCACGACCTGCCGGCCGCCTGGCCGGACACGCCGCGCGAGTCCCTGTCGGGGTGGGGGCTGTTCTGGGGCGTGTTCATCAGCCAGTTGATGGTGCTCGGAACGTTCACGCTCGCGGGGATGACGACGATGGCGAGCTTGCGGGCGCGCCGGGCGGCAGCGCGAAAGGCGGCCGCGGGAGACGAGGCGCTGGCCGGCGGCCTGGAGCACCGGTACGAGGAGCAGGACCGGTACGAGGACACGGAGTCCGCGGCGCAGCCCACGCCCCGGCGCCGCCCGCCCGTACGGCCCGCGCACGACCCGCGCCCGCAGCCCACGCAGCCCCTCCCCACCGTCCCGCGGCAGCGTCCGGTCCAGCCCTCGGCCGGACTGCCCCCGGTACACGCGGGCCCACTGGTGTTCCGCAAGGGCAGTCCGACGGCGATGGCGGTCACCCGGGAGACGCTGCTGGGAGCGGAGGGCCCCGCGCTCGTCATCACCTCGGACGCCAGCCTGTGGGCGGACACCAAGGACGCCCGCGGAAAGCTCGGCCCCGTCCTCGTCTACGACCCGGGCCAGCTCTGCGACACCCCGGACCGCCTCCGCTGGTCCCCGGCCGCGGGTTGCGCGGACCGCGAGACGGCATCCGAGCGAGCGGCGGCCCTCCTCCGCCCGGTGCGACCCCAGCACCGTACGGACACCACGGTGGCGGACACCGCGGAGACGATGCTGGCGTGCTGGCTCCACGCCGCCGCCGTGGGGGACCGCCCCTTCGCCCAGGTCCACCGCTGGGCCCAGGGCACAGGCGCCCACGAACCGGTGGGCATCCTGCGATCGGCGCCGGAGGCGGCGTCGGGCGCGGCCGGCGAGCTGGAGTCGGCGCTGACGGGGCATCCGGAGCGGCGGGACGCGGCGGCGGAGCTGGTGACGACGGCGCTGGAGGGCATGTCGTCGATCCACATGCGCAACGCTTCCAAACCGACCCGAGCAGATTCGCTCGTATTGGAGTCATTCATCGACGAAGGGGGAACGCTTTATCTGGTGGGTGAAGCCATCGAGGGCCCCCGGTCCCGCCCGGGTGCGATGCCACTGCTCACCGCCCTCGCCACAGACGTGGTCGAGCACGGCCGCCGCATGGCCGCAAGGTCATCCACCGGCCGGCTCGACCCACCACTTACCCTCGTCCTCGACGACGTAGCCGCAGTCGCCCCCCTCGCCGGCCTCCCCGCCCTCCTCACGGAAGGCGACCGCGAGGGACTACCGACGCTGGCCACGATGCGCTCGCCGGAGCAGGCGCGCAGCCGCTGGCCGGGGCTGTCGCTGGGGGTGTGAGGGGTGGAAGAAATGACTCAACCCCCGGACGGTGTCCGGGGGTTGAGTACTAAAGATTGTTCGGCGGTGACCTACTCTCCCACACGGTCCCCCATGCAGTACCA
>NZ_VISV01000038.1:0-14628 GCF_007827615.1 Streptomyces sp. CNZ287
GGTACTTCCGTGGTGCTGGCACTTGCTCGTGTGTCTCCTTACGCCAAGATCATAGACCTGGCTTCAGGGACGCTACGAAACAGGGTGCAGCTCAACGTTGCCTGCCACGACTCCCACAGCGCCGGCTGGAAATGGAGCCGGTCCCCGCACCCCGACGGGTCACCGTTGTCCGGGTCGGCACCACGACCACGCGTGATCACGTGCCCTTCGGGCCAGCGACCGAGTTCCAGCGCGCCAAATAACCACCAGAGCCCAGGGGAGAGACGCTCTGACCTGGGCTTTAGCAGTAGGCCGCGTGGGACTCGAACCCACAACCAACGGATTAAAAGGTTGTTGGCTCACCACTCCGGCTTCGCCGCGCTGCAGCACCGCCTTCGCCTTCGCCTTCGTCAAGTACTGACCGGCGAGGTGCGCTCGACGTAGACGATCTGTTCGGTGACGGCCTGGACGCCAACGCATTCACCAATTCTACCGATTTGGTCGTTTTTGGAAACTATACAACCCGATGAACAGAAGGACAACCCCTAATGTCTTGAATCGTTAATTCGCTGGCAGTATGCGGCGAGGGTTTCGAGAATCTCGTCGGCGGTCTTGGTCCACACGAACGGCTTGGGGTTCTTGTTCCACTCGTTGATCCAGCCGCGGATGTCGCGTTCCAGCTCGATGACGCTGCGGTGGGCCGAGCGGCGGAGTTTGCGGCGGGTCAGCTCGGCGAACCAGCGCTCGACGAGGTTCAGCCAGGATGCGGAGGTGGGGGTGAAGTGCAGGTGGAAGCGCGGGTGGCGCAGCAGCCACTTCTAGACCGCTTCGGTCTTGTGGGTGGCGTAGTTGTCCAGGACCAGGTGCAGGTCAAGGTCCTTCGGGACGGCCGCGTCGATGGTTTTCAGGAAGCGCAGGAACTCGGTGTGGCGGTGGCGCCGGTAGTGCTGGGCTATGACCGATCCGGAGGCGATGTCGAGGGCGGCGAACAGGCTGGTGGTGTTGTGCCGGACATAGTCGTGGGTCATCCTCGCCGGCGTCGTCGGGGCCATGGGCAGCACTGGCTGGGTGCGGTCCAGGGCCTGGATCTGCGACTTCTCGTCCACCGCCAGGACCAGCGCGTTCTCCGGCGGGCAGAGGTAGATCCCGACGACGTCGCGGACCTTGGTGACGAACTCCGGATCCGTGGACAGCTTCCACGTCTCCACGGTGTGGGGCTTGAGCCCGAACGCCCGCCAGATCCGCGAGACCGCGGACTGCGACATGCCGGTCGCTTCGGCCATCGACCGCGTCGACCAGTGCGAATCCCCCGACGACGGCTTCTCGTCCAGGGTCTTGGTCACCAGTGCCTCGACCTGCTCGTCCGTGATCCTGCGCGGCGGCCCCGGACGCGGCCTGTCCGTCAGGCCCTCCAGCCGGTCTTTGACGAACCTCGCCCGCCACTTGCGTACCGTCTCCCGCGAAATCCCCAGGTCCTCCGCGACCTGCGCGTTCGGCAAGCCCTCCGCACACGCCAGCACAATCCGGGACCTCAGCACCAGAGCCTGAGCAGCCGTCTGCTTCCTCAACCAGCATCGCAGCACACGGAGTTCTTCGTCGGACAGCACCACCGGCAACGGCTTCGGACCAGGCATCACCACACCCTACAACCGCCCGCGAACTAACGACTCAGGACACTAGAAGCGGCAAGAGAGCTCTGAGAGCTATAGCTACAATGTTTAGATCCTTTTTCAATGCAGCCCGACGAGGCTCGTCCGGATCGTATATCAGATCCAGCGAATCTCCCTTTTCGCGCATCTTCAGATTCGCATTAACGGGGAGTCGACCGGTGACTTCCTGGTTATCGATCTCGTAACGCACTTGACAGCCATCGAGGCAATGCAATGGGTCCTCATACAGAATCCCCACGACCGATTCGTTTCGTTCGGTGAGCTCGACTCTGTCCACCATCATTGGAAGTAGTGCCCACGCACCGATGACCGTACAGAAGGCTCCAATCAAGATCTGCATGACCGCGTGGGCGACCGGACGGCGACCCTTCTTAGCCTCTGATGATTCGTCCGTAGTCATCTCGACCTCATGGCGGGCACCCGGCAGCAGCGCGAGCCCTCGCGACTCCGACTATTTCGATCGGCCGCAGCACCCCGAGGAGAGTCCGGGAAAGAAGTATAGCCCTGCGCAAGTTGTCGTCGCCGAACCGGAGCCACTCAGCTGCCTCAAATCGCAACCTTCTCGCGTAAGGCCCGCCATTCATCGGTCAGCCCACCGCCTTGCGAGCGCCCCCCCCCACAACCGGAATATCGCAGGGATCACGAGACGTCAGCCCAACACCACACTTTGAAGCTCAGTAGGGCGGCAGATCAATAGCGGGCCCAAAAACCGCCTGCACCGGTTCCGTTACCAATGCAGCCTCGAAGCCAGTCTCGCTACGTCAAGACAGCAACTCAAACACAGCCGCACTGATAAGGCCCGCGCCTATCAGCGTAGCAGCAACCCCGAAGACCTTGGAAAACGCGATGTAGAAAGATTCCGATGCCTCGAAGAGCGAACCTCTCTTGAGCATCCGAACCCCTCGCCCACCGGAATTCCGGAGCATCACCCATCCCAAGTAGAGAAAGATTCCCCCTCCGAGCAAGAAGACGAGGATCCCAAGTAGCGGCATCTTGTTGGATTCCACCACAGAAAGCATCATTGAGAAATCCACTCCACCCACGAAGACGTTTTTACAAGACCACTACCCTACACGACTGCCTGCATCGCCAAACGCGATGCAGGCAGTCGCGACACCTTACCGATCAGTGAACGTTCAGAAAAGGTCCCAAGACCAGGTATGATTCAGATTTGGGCCGCCACTAAACCCTGGCGTCCCAATTCCTCCACCGAAGGAATTGTAAATGATCGGATCTCCTTCGCTATTGGTTCCGATTCCCGACGGCAGGTAGTAACCATTGGCCGTAAATCCCTGACCGGAACAGGTGTCGACGGCAACGTAGTAGCTGCCCGTCATGCATACCCCGTACCCCCAACCGCTCAGGTCCGAGTAATTGTCAGCATTACTGACAACTCGATTCGCGGTCACAGCGTAACCGACGCCTATTTCAGGGTTCACTGACAGGGAATGGCCGACATCGAATCCACCACCTGGCTTCTTCGAAGACATCAGACAGTAGTCGGCGTTCGCACCAACAACTACTGCGAACGAAACACTGACACACAACCCTTGTGTCGGCTCATCGATGCCCACAAGGTTTCCCCCAGCATGAACGAGAGCACCGATGACGTTCTCGACCGTGCTTTCGGAGTCATCATTCGAGCTTGCCCCTTGGTACTCCGCCGTATAGACGTCGACGCGCATTCCAGCTTCGAATGTGTTCCCGTTCGGCCTGGAGATGTGTGCCACATAACTAGTCGTGTGGCTAGCACTTCCGTCTGGGGCCCTCCCCGGCTGCCGGTTTTCCTCAAACCACATGTACCCGCCACCTGTGGAGTGGTTGACACCATTCCCGTCGGTGTAGGACAGGCTTCCGTCGGCTCGCGTGACCGTGTCGTCGCCGCAGCTTACGTCGTCGCCTTCACCGCCGCAGGCGAGGCCGTGGCCGTCGAGTTCGATGCCCGTAGTTGGGTTGCCGCCGGCGAAAGCGTAGCGGTTCCCAGTTATCCCGTCTGCGCCGAGCTGCATGTCGGCGAGTGCGCCGTTGTACATGTCTCGGGTGAGGAATCGGTTGAGGGCGGGGTCATAGTCGCGGAAGCCCATGTCATAGGTTCCCGACGGCTCGTCCCAACGCTTAGAATTGAAGCGGTACGGGTTGTACGGCTCTTGGTCGGGGTTACCTGCGTCGGGTTTGTCGATTCCGGTGAATTCTGAGTCATCGTCGTTCCCGTAGGCAGTGTAGCCATATGTGGCTTTGGAATTTCCCTCGGAGTTTGTGAGGATTTCCACGTCGGTGTGGCTGTTGTAGCCGTAGACGCCCAGTTCCTGGGTGTCGTCGGTGTTGTGTGTGATCTGGGAGAGGCGGTTTCCCCAGGGGCCATACTGGTAGGACTTGGTGACCTCGCCTGCCACCCGTTCGTCGAGCACCTCATCGGACGTGCCCAGGTAGCTGTAGTCGGTCGTCTTGCCTCCGGCAGTGGTCTTGGAGGTCGTGCGGTCCAGCGGGTCGTAGACATACGACGTCTTCTTCTGGGTGCCGTCGTCCTGCAGACGGCTGTGCTCGGTGACGTGGTCGAAGCCGTCGTAGGTGCTGCGCTCGATGATCTGGCCGGCTGATGTGACGGTGTCAAGGCGGCCATAGGGGTCGTAATTGTAGGACGTCGACGTATCTCCGGTGGCCGCCGAGATCAATCTGTTGCGGTCGTAGGTGTAGGTGGTATCGACGTTCCTCACCGTCTGGCTGATGACGTTGTCGTTGTCGTCGTGAACGTAGCTCTCGCTGCCTGTCCCGTGGCCGGTCTTCGTGACCTGCGCGATCCGGTCCACCGGGTCGTAGACGTACGACGTCGTCGATTCCAGGTACGCCGCGTGGTCGTCGGCGTTCATTTTCTGCGCGATGTCCCGGGCCTTGTTGCCGTTGGCGTCCCAGTCATAGTCGTGTGAAGCGACCAGGTCTGAGCCGTTGTCCTCCTGCGTCGCCTTCAGTGCGCCGTTCGCATAATACGAATAGTCGACGATATTCCCGTTCGCCTTGTTCTCGCGCAGCTTCTGACCCCGCGGGGTGTATTCGTACGAGGTGATCCGCTTCGTTGGGTCGTCCGCGCTCTTGCCGGCCTCGACGGACTTGACCATGTTGCGGACGTCGTAGGCGTAGGACTGGAACTCGTCGGGGTGCGTCATCGTCGCCGGCTGGCCATTCGGGTCGTACGTCATCGACGTGGTCTTCTTCGGTTCGCCGGCGAGGTTCTCGGTGATCTTCTCGACCTGGTTGAGGCCGGTGTAGCCGATGACGTAGGCGTCGATCTTGGCGCCCGAGGAGACGTCGTTGATGTCGATGAGGTTGCCGTTGACGTCGTAGCGGTACGTGAAGTCCTTGCGCTCCTCGTCCACCGCCGACGAGTCGTCGCGGACGAGTTGCACCGCGTCCGCTGTCACCGCGCCGGTGTCGCTTCCCTTCAAGGTCAGGCTCTTGATGCCTTGCTTGAAGGGGTAGGTGCCGAGCTTCACCCAGCGGCCTGTCCGCTCGCTCTGGTCGGATGTCGCCGTGGCGGTGCCTTCGGCGTGGTGGATCTCGTAGCGGGCGCCTGGGGCGGCGTCGGTTGTCTTCGGGTACTTGGCGTAGACGGTGTAGTCGCCCTTGGCCGGGATGTTGAGCTGCCAGGTGAAGGTGCCGTCCTTGCCTGCCGCGAGCGTGCGGTGGTCGTAGCCCTGGCTGGACTTCGTGTCGCGCCGGGGGTTGCTTGTCGTCCAGTCGCCCGTCGACGAGGTGTTCTGAGTGTCGGAGTTGTCGACGAGGACGGTCTGCCGGCCGACCGGGACGCCCTCGTCGGTACGGGCGGCGAGTGAGCCGTCGGGGTTGTAGGTCCAGCCCATGGTGCGGGAGCTGGCTTCGCCTTGGCTGGTAAGGGTGCGGGATGTCTGCTGGCCGAGGTTGTTGTAGTCGTAGGAGGTGGTGATCTCCCACGGGTCGGTGGAGGTGCGGATCCAGCCGTTGTCGAAGTGGGTGTACGCGGTCTCATTGCGGACCGTCTCACCCTCTGACGGCGGCGCGGAGATCTTCGAGACGTTACCGACCGCATCGTACGTCGTCTCGGTATAGACGTCCGGGTCGTTGTACCGGGCGTCGTTCGGGGCGTAGGGCTGATACTGCCGCTCCGGGCGGTTCAGCTCGTCGTAGGTGGTGCGGTGGGTGAAGTCGTCGGCGGTTGCGGTGTTGACGCCGCGGGGGGTTTCGACCTTGGTGCGGTTGCCGGCCTGGTCGTAGGTGAACTTCGTGGTGCGTACCGTGCCTGCGTCGGTGTCGTAGGGGACGCGTTGGGCGATGGGCAGGCCGCGTTCGTCGTAGTCGGTCTCGGTGGTCTTCTGTGCCTGGTCGGTTGTGGCGATGACCAGGGAGTCTTTGTCGTAGGTGGTAGTGGTGGTTTCGCCTGCGGCGTCGGTGACCGTGTCGGGGCGGTGGTTGAGGTCGTAGGTGGTGTTGGTGGTGAAGTCGGTGGTGTCGGGGGTCTCGTTCTTCTTGGGGTCGATGACGTGGGTGACGTTGCCGACGTCGTCGTAGCGGTAGGAGAGCTTGTCGCCGTCGGCGTTGACGACGTCGGTGAGCTGGTAGATCGCGTCGTAGGTGTTGGTGGTGACGAAGTCGTCGGGGTTGTCTGCTGTCGCGACGCCCTTGGGTTCGGTCGTGGTGAGAAGGTTGCCGACGCGGTCGTAGGTGTAGCGGGTCTCCCGGCCGGTGGTGTTGTTGTCCGGAGCCGTGGCCGCGGTGACCTGGTCTGCCTCGTCGTAGACGGCGGTGGAGACGGCGCCGTTGGGGGCGGTGGCGCGGGTGATGTTGTCGTTGGCGTCGTAGACCGGGGCGGGGGTGGTGATGAACTCGCCCGCGGTCTTGGGTACGACGCTCTCGCCGGGACGGCCGTAGGTGTCGTAGGTCTGGGTGGTGGTCTTGTCCAGGGCGTCGATGACCTTGAGGACCTGGCCGCGTTCGTCGTAGACGAAGTCGGTGCCGTTGCCCTTCGGATCGGTGATCAGCCGTGGGTAGCCGGTGGGGGTGAAGTCGGCATTGGTGGTGGTGTTGTTGCGCGGATCGGTGGCCGTCTGAAGCTGGCCGTGGCCGTCGTAGGTGTAGCGGGTGGTGTAGTCGCCCGCTTCCGCGGTGGCGGTGCCCTTGGGGTCGGTGACGGCCAGCAGGTTGCCGTACGCGTCGTAGGTGAAGGTCCAGGTACGGCCCTCGGGCGAGGTCTTGCGCGCCAGGTCCTTCACGTAGCTGTCCCCGACGCGGGAGGAGTACTCGTACACGGTGGCGTTGTCGGGGGTGGCGCCGTCGGTGCAGACGGCGGGCTCGGGGACGCCGCCTGCGACCTTGTTCTGCTCGGCGTCGCGCTGCCAGAGGGGGTAGCCGGTAATCGGGTCGTAGCAGTAGGCGGTTTCGGCGCCGTTGGCCTCGCGGAGGTAGATGACGTTATTGTCCGCGTCCCACGACATCCGGGTGGACTCGTTCTTTGCGTTGGTCAGCGTCACCGGGCGGCCGAAGTCGTCAGTGGTGTAGTCGGTGACGCTGCCTTCGGCGTCCTTCACCATGGTGTCCGTGAACTTCGGGTTGTCCGCGGGGTTGTCCGCGTCCCCCGCCGCGTACGTGAACTCGGTGCCGTTGCCGCGCCGATCGGTGATCTTCTTGGCCCACCAGTGATACTTGGGGTCGTCCCCGGCACTGGGAGTGTTGTATTCCAGCGCGGTGGAGTTCTGGCGCGGGTCCTGGACGCCGACGAGCTTGACGTTCTTGTTGCCCTGCCCGGCGTCGTAGGCGAAGTCAAATTCCTTGGGCTGTGCGCTGCCCGCACCGTCGACCATGCGGCCCAGCAGACCCTTGCTGGTGTAGTAGAAGGCGAGCTTGCGGCCGGAGATGTCGGTGACCGACTTGATGTGGTCGTAGATCTTGGAGTTGTTCAGTTTCCCCGTGCCGGCGACCTGCTTACCCGTGTCGTCGATGAACTCCCACGACGTGTCGCCCTTCTGGTAGTACTCGACCTCAAGGGACTTCCGGCCGGCGGGGTCGGTGATGTAGTCGAGGAACTTGGTCGGCTTGTTGTTCGACTTGCGCTCGGTGTACGTGTACGTCTGCGTGTTCCCGTTGGGGTCGACGACCGAGGTCAGGTAGCCGTCGCAGCCGAAGAGGAACCGGGTGCCGTCCGGGCGGGTCGCCGTCCAGGCGTCCGGGATCGGGTCCTTGGCCGGGGTGCAGTCCAGGTCCTGTTTGGGTTCGAGCTTGTAGTGGACGCCCGCGGGGGCTTTGAAGCTGCCGTTCTCCTGCTTGCGGAAGATGTGGGTGGTGCCGTCGCCATCCGGCCAGCGGACCTCTGTAGGGCGCGGGTTGGGGTGGAAGTCCAGCGGGGCGCCCAAGCGTAGTGGGCCGGCGGCCTGGGCGGACCAGCCGTGGCCGGTGATGGTGTCCGAGGTGTCGAGGGAGTTGTAGGCGACGCGGAAGAAGGTGTTCAGGCCGCGGCCGGGGTTGGTGAAGGCGTCGTAGGACCACACCGCGTTTCCGGCGGCGGTGTTGTTCATCACCGTGGAGCCGGCGCCGGTGGGTGTGCCGGTGTAGGAGTAGAACTTCTCCAGGCCCAGTTCGTCGGATGTGGGGTCCTCGACGGCCACGCGCTGGGTGAGGCCGGGGATGCCCTCCTGGTCCGACAGCCACCTCTTCACGTCACCGCGGTACACGTCCCAGGTGAGCTGATAGTCGGTGCGCTTGTTGCCCGAATCGGAGTTGATCGGCGTCTTCACCTGCGCGATGACGGTCTTCTCCGTGCCCGGCGGGATGCTGGCCGGCAGGCCGGTGACGACCGGCTGCCCCAGGCCCGGCGGGGTGCTGCCGTCGGGCAGGGTCCACCGGTACGACAGCCCCCATGTGCCCGGGTTGGCGTTCAGGGTGAAGTCGGTCGTGTTGGTGAACGTGACCTTGACGTTGTAGGTGCTGTTGGGCGTCATCCGCTGCGGCGTCTCAGGTGCGTAGTACGTCGACTCTGCGGTGGCGTCGACGTAGATGACACGCATCAGCGGACCGAGCTGCTGATCCTGGCCCTCGCTCGACAACCAGAGTGACCGCTCCCGCGGCCCGCTGGCGGACTCGTTGGCCAGCTTGACCATCGCGCCCTTGTTGGAGTCGGGCGTGCTGACCCAGCCCTTGACCATCGTCGTGGCGTCCCACCAGTGCCGGCCGACGTCTTCGGTCCACTGAGGCACAGTGTCCGAGAGGGTCGCCGAGACGTCTCCACCGGGCTTGGTCCAGGCGGTGGTGGCGTTGGCGTTGTTCCAGGTCGCGGTGGTCTCATCGAAGCTGCGGTCGAGGGGGCGCAGTTCGTAGACCGCGCCGGTCGACCCTGTGTCCCGGGTGGTCTCGGTGCCCCACATCTGCAGTTGGGCTTCGAGGACGGTCGCGGTGGCGGGGATCGTCGAGGTGTCGAAGTCCAGCGCGGCGCGGGTGGTGCCGTAGGTGTCGGAGTTGTTGCCCACGGACAGCCAGTTCTGGCCCACGTTCCAGGACTGGATGGTGTCCTGGTTGGTGTTCGGCTGCGCCGAGGACAGCGTCGTATCCGCCACCGCCCCGCCGGCGGAGCCCTGGATGAGTTTCATGGTCCGGCCCGCTTTGGGGATGCCCACGATCCGGGTAGGCGAGCCGAGCAGGTCACCGTCTGCCGTCTTGACCGCGATCTGGTAGTAGTACGACTTCCCGATCTCCGGACCCGGATCCGGCGACGGCGTCGCGGTCGTATCGGTGAAGTTGTCGGTCTGCTGATCGCCGATCGGGGCGATCAGTGTGGCCGCGGAGGGGGTGAACGCTTGCTGGGTGGAGCGGTGGATCTGGTACTCGGCGAAGTCCGCCCCGGCATCGGCGGTGGTGTTGGTGTAGGGCTTCCAGTGCAGCTCGGGGCCGGTGCCGTGCACGACGGTCGGGGAGTCGAGTGCGGTGCCGATGCGGCCGTAGGAGACCGTGAGCCTGGGGATGGTGGACGTCTCGCCGCCGTAGGAGCCGTCGCCGGCCTCGTACCGCGGCCCGCCGCGCGCGTCCACGCCCCTGGGGGCTTCGTCGTACGCCTTGAGCACGAATCCGTTGTTGGGCAGGGTGCCGTTCACCCACTCCTGCACCGAGTTCTTCACCGGGAAGTTGTGCCACTGGTTGTACTCGCCGGGGTCCTTCCACAGCTCCGCCCGGTTGACCAGCCGCACCGCGTCCGCGACGTTCTTGCTCGACGCGTCCCCGGTGTCGCCCAGCTTGATCGTGTTCGCGGTTCCCTTGGCGTAGCTCAGCTCCTCCGTGCCCAGGTCCACCCACCGGCCGGACGTCCCGCGCTGGTCCACGGTGAAGTTCGCCGTGCCGCCGCGGTGCTTGATCTCGTACGGCGCCGCCGAGGCCGCGTCCGCCACCCCGGGGATGTACACGTCCGTGAGGTAGCTGGCGGTCTCGGGTACATCGGGCTGCCAGGTGTACGACTCCCCCGTGGCCGAGTTCTGGTTGTAGCGGTAGTCGGACTCGATCCCCGCACCGGCCACCCGGGTCCAGTCCCCGACCGCGGCCGTGCCTGCGCGGCCGTCGTCGAGCTGCAGCTTCGTACCCGACAGATCACCCAGCAGGTCCTTGGTGCTGTCCCAGGTGGCTGTCGTCTCGTCCCACGGTCCGGTGGCCTCGTGCGCCTCGATCTTCACTTTCTTGCCGCCGGTGGTGTGCGTCTGGTCGTAGTACAGACTCAGCCGGGCCGAATCCACCGTCACGCCCGCCGGGATCTCGTTCAGCGGGAACTTGATCAGCGAGCGGGCCACTCCAGTCGGGGTCGTGCCCACCTGCAGATCCCACGCCTGCCTGAAGTTCACCCCGGGCTGATCGGAGAGCACCATGACGTCCTGCGACTGGGACGGCGACGGCGCGATCGTGATGGTCGGGTCGACCTTCACCGGGTACTGCCGCTCCTTCGCGGCCAGCCAGCCCGCATCGGGGGTCAACGTCAGCAGCCACTGCTTCCCGTCCCGGCTCAGCTTCTGCGTGACCTTCGGACTCCACGCCTTCCCGTACGGGGAGGAGTCGTCCCTGGCCGCATCCGTCATGAACGGCGCCGGGATCACCAGCACCGGATCCCTGCTCATCTCGTGGAAGAACGCGACCGAACCGTCCTTGCGGGACTCCGGCGTCAGACCGTCGGTGACGTCCATGGTGAAGGCGAACGACACCGGCCTGTCCGGCCGCTCGTCAAGGACGATGTCCTCCTTCACCTCCCCCGCACCCACCCGATACGTAAGATCCGCACCGTTCACGGCGTCGGGGTAGGTGACCGTGCCGCCCTCGGCCCGCGGCTTCAGCCCACCGCTCGCGTCCTTCAGCCCGAACGTCACGGACTGACCCAGCTCCGCCTCGACCTTCAGCAGCCGCTCGGCCGAGTCACCGAAGTAACTGCGGGCCAGGTTGGTGGTGTTGGCGTACGCGTAACCCCTGGCGTCCGACTCCGTTACCGCGGTGTCGATCGCCTTCCAGGCGCCGCCACGGGTCTCGTACGACGTGGGCGCCGCGGCCAGCTCCGCCTCGACCCGGCCGTCCGACATCCGCCAGAACCGCGCCTCCGGCGTACGGCGCCCGGTCAACTCCTTCACCCGCTTCGCCGCCGGCTCAGCCTTGCCCGCAGGCAGCTTCTCCCGGCTCGCAGGGTTCCGGCTGTCGCTCGACGGCAGCTCGTCCTCATCCGGATCGTCGTCGCTGAACCAGTCCCTGACCGTATCGACGACACCGCCGACCCCGGGCGTGGAACCCGCCGCAAAAGCCGGCTGCGGCAACAACGTCACCAAAAAAGCCGCCGCCACCGCCGACGAAACTAACCGCCCCAGCCGAGCCCTCATCCAGCACCCCTTCACGCCATTTCCCCACGCGTGAATACACCCGGGAAAACGGCACGCCGAATAACCGGACGGGCAGATGCCCGGCCAGCACAACGCACGCAGTGCATGGGGGGTAGTCGCCCGATCTTCAACTGATCGCGGTGTACCTGTCAAGCGATCGGCGATACACGCGCAAAGCGACTCAAATACACCTGCCCTGGCAGCGTGTAGTAGCACAGTGCACACGCAGTGAATCCATCAACTGCCCTGGTCAACACACCACGGCGACCTGCTTCCGCAGCAGAGCCCTGCCCGAATCTGAGACTCACCCAACGCGCCGTGAATTCTCGCCAGAAAAGGAGAAGAAGCCCCTGCGCTTCCCCGAGAGGCGGGCATGTGACACTCTCGGCCTGCCAGGAATTCAGCGCCCGAAGACGAACGGAACCTCACCCATGCCTACCGCGACCACCGCGAAAGCCGAAACGGATAACCCCCACCCGCCAACCGGATTCCTCTCGCGACACCGCCGAACCCTCACCGCCGCCCTCACCGCCACCGCGCTGACCGCAGCCGCCCTCCTCGGCTACACCCTCACCCGCAACGACGACACCCCACCCGAACAACGCCCGGTGCCGACCGCCCCGGTGACATACACCGTCGACGGCGAAGGCACCGCCCAGATCACCTACGTCGCACGAAGCACCACCGGCGCCGGCACCACCGCCCTGGAAGCAGCCCTGCCCTGGCGCAAAACCGTACGCATACCCCTCGGCAAAACCCCCACCATCACCCTCATCCTCCCCGACGACGGCGGCCAAGCCACCTGCACCCTCGCCATCCGCGGCAACCACGCCCAACGCTCCACCGCCACCGGCCCCCACGGCCGCGCCACCTGCAGCGCAGAACCCCCCCGCCACCGCTGACCCGCGGACGGGCTGCATCACAGAGCAGACCCTCCGGACGCCACCGGCCAATTGCTCGCCCGGCACGCCGCCGGTGATCTCGCTCCTTCGCGTCGGCCGGTCGATCCGATTCATTCACTGCCATGTGGCAACCAAACGGAAAATTCTACTTCACGGGACATGCGCGGGATCAAGCACCTAACATGCCGTCAGCTAGGTCATTGACCTGCGGAAACGCGGGATGAAGGAACGGCCTCCGGAGCCGTCGCAACATCGGCATGATCCGCTTCGCCCCTGACCACGGCGCCCCAGTGCGGTGCCAACGAAGACATGACAGGGCATGCCGACAGGAAAGTATCCTGCTGACTTGCCGAGTCGCCCGTCGCCGGGTTCCAGAGCATGAGTTGACCAACCACAGGGGCTTACATAACGAGCCGGGTTGTCGGTAGGTGATGAAGCAGCGGGCGAGCCGGTTCGCTCCGCTGAACCCTCGACTACAGAAAAGGTGTTTGATCTCTGGAAGGACGGCTCTTTCCCACAAGACCGTCCACTCCGCAAACAGAGGCGACGTCATCGCTGACTTTCCTGCGACAGCCTCCCGCGCGGAGGGTGCCGCAGTGGTCAGGCAGACCTGGGGGGCCACCGCAGTGTGAATGGCGCGCCAGGGGTGCGTCGACTCGGCGATGAGACGATGGTGTTTGAGTAGGTGTCGTAGGCCCAGGAAGCCGTACTATGCGGGTCGGCCTCCGGGCCGCTGATTACTCCGCGCAGTAGCCAGCCCGGACCGTCACACCCCACGAATTTCGCATGCATGAGCCCGGTCGAGCCGTCCGGCCTCCTCCCGGGGCTCTCGACCCGCAACTCAAGTCCCAGCGGACCTGCCCAGTCCTCCACCATGGCGTTCTTAGCTTGAAACGCCGCGTGCAACTCACCTCGTACCGTCGCCCAGGGCCTGCCAGGGTCAGCGCCGAACGCCTGCAGTTGAAGCCGACTGCCCCCACGGACGACGTTCACTCCCTGGACCTCTCCGCTGCGCGAGCGCAAGGGCTCTATATCGACGCCCGCACCACAAAGAACACGGAGGCAGCCAAGATCGGCAAAGCCGACTCGGCCCGATTCCGTCTCGCTGTCGTCCCACGGACCGATGTCGACTCCACGCCGCCCAGGTCCCAAGGAATCACTGGGCCCCAGGTTTTCGTGGAGCATGCTCTCCGCCGCCTGGAGAAGTTCGTCGATGTCCGCCTCCGACAACGACGCCCTCTTGATCGCGGCACTGAGCAGCGCCGCTACGTTGCCCAACGTCGCCGTTTCCTCTTCGAGTACCTCCCGCCCGGCCTCCACGCTCCCCAGGGACGCCGCGACAAGAGACACTGCAACGCCGAGGTCGAGGCCGGAATCCAGTTCCCGCGCGATCTGCCGCGCCGGAATCCTGTCCTTGCCCCACCGCTCCAGCACCAAGAGCTTGAGCGCCCCGTGGAGGATCCAGAACGGAGTGACCGCCTCCACATCAGCCGAGCCGGCACGCGACCGTACCTCCACGGGAACAGCCGCACCGGCCAAGGCCGCAGAAACCACGGCCCGTGCATCAGCCCTCGGCCCCACGTTCACCTCATCCACCTTCGCTTCAGCAACTGCCAGGCCCTTGCTCCGGTAATGATCAAGGCAAGAGGGCCCTCAACCACCCCTGCGGGAGCATCCAACTGGTGCGCCATCGGCTTTGCATACTTTCCTGCGTTCCCCGGAGCACCTGCAACAGCGCGCTGCCGATCTCTGGCGGCCTCCCCTGCACGCGCCACACGAAGTTCTTCTTCCGCCCTCTCGCTTCTGCCTCGCGGCCGATTGTAGGAGCCGCCATCGGGGTCCAAGAAGTCCGGGATCTCGGCCGGGTCGTTCGACGCCCGGTTGATCGACGGAATCTCTGTCGCAACCCCGCCGGAGTCGACCTCGAACATGCGGCGACCGCAGTTGTGGACCAAAGCGTCGGTCGTGCCCACCGCTACGTGGTACGTGTGGGCGTTGTCGACCGTGAGGTTGTGGACCGTAGTTTCGGCGGTTCGGGCTCGGACGGCGGTGAGTTGGACGTAGGTGCCGGCCCCGGTTTGCAGCCACTGGCCCGGTTTCAGGTCGCCTGCCTTGAGCCACTTCTTCAGAAGCCGTTGTCTTTCCGAATGTGATCGTTGCGTTTTCGCTGTTCAGGCATGATGTCGGTGGTTCTGCGGCAGGGACGGCACGTCGTGTTGT
>NZ_VISV01000039.1:0-11148 GCF_007827615.1 Streptomyces sp. CNZ287
CCGTACGGGAGTTCGCCGCGGCCCGGCTGCCCGAGCACATGATCCCAGCCGCGATCGTCGCCCTCGACGCCCTGCCCCTCACGCCCAACGGCAAGCTCGACCGCAAGGCCCTGCCCGCTCCCGAGGCGAAAGGGAGTGCGGGACGTGCTCCCGCGACGCCGCGGGAGGCGCTGCTCTGTGAGCTGTACGCCGATGTCCTCGGCGTGGAGCGCGTCGGCGGCGACGACTCCTTCTTCGCTCTCGGCGGTGACTCGATCCGTTCGATGCTGCTCGTGTCGGCTGCTCAGCGGGCGGGGCTGGCGTTCACGTCGCGCCAGGTGTTCCAGCTCCGTACCCCCGCCCGGCTCGCCGCCGTCGCGGCCACCGTGACCGACTTCGCCGGAGCTTTCGATGCGCCACCGCTGGTCGACCTGGCGCCGGACGTACTGGACGAGTTGTCGGACGCCGTCCCGGGGCTGGTGGAGGTGCTGCCGGTATCGCCGTTGCAGGAAGGGCTGTTGTTCCACGCGGTGTACGACGAGCAGGCCACCGACGTTTACATCGGACAGCTCGTGCTCGGCGTGGAAGGCCCGCTCGACACCGCTGTTCTGCGGGCGTCGTGGCAGGCGCTGCTCGCCCGCCACGCCAGCCTGCGCGCCGGGTTCCGGCATCTGCCCGGCGTGGCCCGGCCGGTGCAGGCGGTGGTCGAGGACGCGGAACTGCCGTGGCGCGAGGCAGACCTGACCGGGCTGGGCGCCGCCGAGGCGTGGGCGGAGTCGGAGCGGATCGCCGCAGCCGAGCGCGCCCGGCGGTTCGACCTGGCGCGCCCGCCGCTGCTGCGGGTGGCGCTGCTGCGGACCGGCGCCGAGCGGTACCGGATGGTGCTCACCCTCCATCATCTGGCGCTCGACGGCTGGTCGGTGCCGATCCTGCGGCGCGAGCTGTGGGCGTGCTACGCGGCCGGGGGCAGCGCCGCCGGGCTGCCACCCGTGACGCCGTACCGCGACTACCTTGCCTGGCTGGCCCGCCAGGACCGGGACGCCGCCGCCGAGGCGTGGCGGCGGGCGCTTGCCGACGTGGACGAGCCGACACTCGTCGCGCCCGGCAGTGACGGCGCCACCGACGCCCCCTCACGGGACCTCCTGCGCAGTGCCGGTGCCGCCCTGGACGAGGCACTGGCCGGGCTGGTCCGCGCGCACGGGGTGACGCTCAACACCGTGATCGAGACGGCCTGGGCGATGGTCGTGGGCCAGCTCGCGGGCCGTAGCGACGTGGTGCTGGGCGCCGCGGTCGCCGGCCGCCCGGCGGAGCTCCCGGGCATGGAGCACATGCTGGGGCTGTTCATCAACACGGTCCCGGTGCGTGTACGGCTCGACCCGGCGCAGCGCGTCGCGGACCTCCTGGCGGACGTACAGGCGCAGCGGGCGGCGCTGATAGACCACCAGCACCTCGGTCTCGCGGACATCCAGCGGCTCGCCGGGCCGGGCGCGACGTTCGACACCGTGATGGCCTTCGAGAACTTCCCCTCCGGGACCGACGCCTCCGACGCCATCGACGCCTCCGCCGACCCGCACGCCGCCCACGGCCCGGCTCCGGCGGGGCTGCGCTTCACCGAGGCGGCGGTGTGGGGCGAGACGAACTACCCGCTCACGCTGGTCGCCGATCCCGCAGGTGGGCTCCGGCTGAAGCTGAGCCATCGGCTCGACTCCTTCGACGCCACCGCAGCCGGCGCCGTCCTCGACCGGCTCGTGCACGTCCTGGAGCGGATGGCGGCCGACCCCGGGGTGCCTGTCGGCCGGATCGACGTCCTCGGCGGCCCGGAGCGGACCCGCGTGCTGCGGGACTTCAACGACACCGACCGCCCCCTCGCAAAGGGTGCGCTGCCTGAGCTGTTCCGCGAGCGGGCGGCCCGGTGTGCGGATGCCGTCGCGCTGGTCGACGGCGAGCGGGAGTGGACGTACGCCGAGCTGAACCAGGCCGCGGACCGGGTGGCCGGCGGGCTCGCCGCGCGCGGGGTGCGGCGCGGGGACCTCGTGGGCGTGGTGATGGAGCGGTCCGCGGAGCTGGTGATCGTGCTCCTCGGCATCGCCAAGGCCGGCGCCGGGTACGTCCCGGTGGCCGCGGACTGGCCGGCGGCGCGCACCGAACTGGCGCTGGGCCGGACCGTACTGACTGTGGCGCACGGGCAGCCGGGTACCTCGGCGCCACAGGTCGTCCCGGCCGGCGAACTGCTCGCCTCTGCCGCCGCGGACCCGGTGTCCCTCGATCCGGACGACGTGGCGTACGTGATGTACACCTCCGGGTCGACCGGGCTGCCGAAGGGCGTCGAGGTCACGCACGGCGACGTGGCGGACCTCGCGCGCGACGGCCGTTTCGCCCGCGGCCACGAGCGGGTCCTCTTCCACTCCCCGCAGACGTTCGACGCCGCCACGTACGAGCTGTGGGCGCCGCTGCTGACCGGCGGCCGGGTCGTCGTCGCGCCGCCCGGCGCGGTGACTCCCGCGCGGCTGCGGGAGCTGATCCGGCGGCACGGGATCTCCGCGATGTGGCTGACGGCCGCACTCTTCCACCTGATCGCGCAGGACGGCCCGGAGTGCCTGCGCGGGCTGCGCGAGGTGTGGACCGGCGGCGACGCGGTGCAGGCGGAGGCGGTGCGCCGGGTGCGGGCGGCGTGCCCGGAGCTGGTGGTCGTGGACGGGTACGGGCCGACGGAGACCACCACGTTCGCGACCTCGTACCGCATCGAGCCCGGCGCGCCCGTCCCGGCGTCCGTGCCGATCGGCGGGCCCCTCGACAACATGCGGGTGTACGTGCTGGACAGCTTCCTGCGCCCGGTGCCCGCCGGGGCGACCGGCGAGCTGTACATCGCCGGCGCGGGCCTGGCCCGCGGCTACGCGGACTGGCCGGAGCTGACGGCGGAGCGGTTCGTGGCCTGCCCGTTCGCGCCTGGGGAGCGGATGTACCGCTCCGGTGACCTGGTGCGCTGGACCGGCGGCGGTGTGCTGGAGTTCGCCGGGCGGGCTGACGCGCAGGTGAAGGTGCGCGGCTTCCGCGTGGAGCTGGGCGAGATCGAGGCCGTGCTCACCGGTCATGAGGCGGTCGGGCAGGCCGTGGTCGTGGCCCGCGAGGACCGTCCGGGCGACAAGCGGCTGGTGGGGTACGTCGTCGCGGACGGCGGGCGGTACGTCACCGAGGACGCGCTGCGCGCTTACGCCGCGGAGCTGCTGCCGGAGTACATGGTGCCGGCCGCGGTGCTGGTGCTCGACGCGATGCCGGTGACGGCGAACGGAAAGGTGGACCGCAGGGCGCTGCCCGCCCCGGACTTCGCCGGCCGGGCGACCGGCCGGGCGCCGAGGGGCGCCGCGGAGACGGCGCTGTGCGCGCTCTTCGCCGACGTGCTCGGGCTGGCCCGGGTCGGCGCTGACGACAGCTTCCTGGAGCTGGGCGGGGACTCCATCACGTCCATGCAACTGGCGTCCCGCGCCCGCAAGGCGGGGTTCGTGCTGACGCCGCGACAGATCTTCGAGGAGCGCACCCCCGAGCGGCTGGCCGTGGCCCTGGAGACCGCCGGGCCCGCCGTGGACGCGAGTGCGGACGGGGACGGCGATGGCGGTTCGGGCGTGGGCGAGGTGCCGTGGACGCCGGTGATGCGGTGGATCGGCGCGGGTGTCGCCGGCGCCGGGTTCACGCAGTGGACGGTGGTGGGCGCCCCCGCGGGGCTGGCGCACGGGGTGCTGGCAGGCGGCGTGGCCGCCGTGCTCGACGCGCACGACATGCTGCGCGCCCGCACCGCCCCGGCCGATCCGCACCCCCGCATCCTCGTCCCCGGGCCCGGCTCTCTCGACGCCGCCGCGCTGATCACCCGCGTCGACGCCGCCAACGTGCCCGACGGGAAGCTGGACGAGACCGCAGGCAGGGCGGCGGCCGAGGCGGCGGCCGGGCTCGACCCCGCGGCCGGCGCCGGGATGCTGCGGGTGGTGTGGCTGGACGCGGGCCCGTACCGCACCGGCCGCCTCGCGCTCGTCGTCCACCACCTCGCGGTCGACGGCGTGTCCTGGCGCGTCCTGCTGCCCGACCTGCAGAACGCCTGCGAGGCGCTGGCCGCGGGCCTGCCGCCCCGTCTCCACCCCGTGCCGACACCGTTCCGCCGCTGGGCGCGCGCACTCGTCGCCCAGGCCGCGGGTGAGGCGCGCCAGGCGGAGCTGGAGCAGTGGACGAAACTGCTCGTCGAGCCCGAACCGCTGGTCGGCAGGCGGGCGCTCGACCCGGCCGCCGACACCGCGCGCACCCAGCGCCGCGCGTCGTGGACCGTGCCCGCGGAGCAGGCGGCCACCCTCCTGACCCGTACGCCCACGGCGTACCACTGCGGCGTGCACGAGGTGCTGCTCGCCACCTTCGCCGCCGCCGTCGCGCGCTGGCGCCCCGGCGGGTACACGGGGCTGCTGGTGGACATGGAGGGCCACGGCCGGGAGGAGCTCGGCGACCTCGACCCGTCGCAGACCGTGGGCTGGTTCACCGCGGTCCACCCGCTGCGGCTCGATCTCGGCGGCATCGACCTGGACGAGGTCCACGGCGGCGGCCCGGCCGCGGGTGAGCTGCTGAAGTCCGTCAAGGAGCAGGCGCAGGCCGTGCCCGGCGACGGTCTCGGCCACGGCCTGCTGCGGCACCTCAACCCGGAGACGGCCGAGGTGCTGGCCGTCCTGCCCGCACCGCAGGTGGGCTTCAACTACCTGGGCCGCTTCACCGCCGGCCCTCGCGCGGGCCGCGTCGAGGAGTGGCAGCCGGCCGGGGAGACCGCCGTCGGCGGCTCGGCCGCGCCCGGCATGGCGATCACCCACGCGCTGGAGGCCAATCCGGTCGTCCGCGACACCTCCGCGGGCCCCGAGCTCACTCTCGCGCTCGCCTGGGCCGGCGGTGTCCTGACCGACGCGGACGCCGACCGTCTCGGCCGTGTCTGGCTGGACATGCTCGCCGGGCTCGCCGCCCACACCGACGACCCGGCGGCCGGCGGGCACACCCCTTCCGACTTCCCCCTCCTCGACCTCGGCCAGGACGAGATCGACCAGTTCGAAGCGATCGCGGCGAAGCTCCAAGGAGGACTGACCCGGTGAACCCTTCAGCCGTCGCCAAAGGCTCCGCCCTGGCAGAGATGTGGCCCCTGTCGCCGCTGCAGGAAGGTCTGCTCTTCCACGCCGGCTTCGACACCGACAGCCCCGGCGTCTACGCCGTGCAGTTCATGCTCGACGTGGACGGGCCGCTGGACCACCGGCGCTTCCGCGCCGCCTGGGCCGGGCTGCTCGCCCGGCACCCGGCGCTGCGCGCCAGCTTCCACCGGCGCCCCTCCGGCGAGGCTGTCCAGCTCATCACCCGCGAGGTGGCGCTGCCGTGGCGGGACGCGGACCTGTCCGCGCTGCCCCGCGCCGACGCGCTCGCCGAGACCCAGGCACTGGCCGACGCGGAACGTGCCCGGCCCATCGACCTCGCCGCGGCCCCACTGCTGCGCCTGCTCCTCGTCCGGCTCGGCGAGGAGCGGCACCGGCTGGTGGTGACGACCCATCACATCCTCATCGACGGCTGGTCGATGCCGATCCTGCTGCGCGAGCTGGCCGCGGTGTACGAGGCGGGCGGCGACCTGTCGATGCTCAAGCCCGCCCCCTCCTACGGGCAGTACCTGGCATGGCTGCGCCGCCAGGACAAGGGCCGGGCGCAGGCCGCCTGGCGCGCCGAGCTGGCCGGGGCCGACGAGCCGACGCTCGTCGTACCCCGGGACGCGCTCGAAGGACCAGTGGTGCCCGGGCGGGTGCGCTTCACGCTCGGCGCGGAGCTGTCAGCGGGGGTGGCGGAGCTGGCGCGTGCGCACGGCCTGACGGTCAACACGGTGGTGCAGGGCGCCTGGGCGCTGGTCCTGGCCCGGCTCACCGGCCGCGACGACGTCGTCTTCGGCGCCACCGCCGCGGGCCGCCCGCCCGAGCTGCCCGGCGTCGAGGCCATGGTCGGCCTCTTCATCAACACGTTGCCCGTCCGCGTCCGGCTCGACCCCGCCCGCCCTGCGGTGGAACTCCTCGCCGACCTCCAGCGGCGCCAGGTCGGCCTGATGGCGCACCAGCACATCGGGCTGCCCGACGTGCAGAAGCTCGCCGGCCCCGGCGCCACGTTCGACACCCTCGTCGTCTACGAGAACTACCCCCTCACCTCCGCCGAGTCCGACGACCCCGAGGCGCTGTCCATCCGCTTCGCCGGTGAGCCCCAGGACGCCGGCCACTACCCGCTCACGCTCATCGCCTGGCCCGGCGAGCAACTGCGGGCCGAGCTCTTCTACCGGCGCGACGTGTTCGAGCCCGGCCGGGCCGAGACCGTCACCGCGTCCTTCGTGCGGGTGCTGGAGCAACTCGTCGCCGATCCGGCCGCGCCCGTCGGGCGCCTCGACGCCATCGACGCGCGGCGGCGCGCGTTGGTCACGACCCGCTGCAACGACACCGCGGCGCCCGTGCCCGAGCCGCTGGCCCCCGAGCTGTTCTCCGTTCAGGTGGGGCGGTCGTCGGGGGCGGTGGCGTTGGTGGCCGGTGGGGAGTCGTTGTCGTACGGGAAGCTGGGGGGCCGTGTGGGGCGGCTGGGCCGGTATCTGGTGGCGGCGGGGGTGGGGCCCGAGGTCCGGGTGGCGGTGGTGGTGGAGCGGTCGGCGTTGCTGGTCGAGGCGTTGCTTGCGGTGTCGCTGGCCGGGGGTGTGTTCGTGCCTGTGGATCCCGGCTATCCGCCTGAGCGGGTGGTGTTCGTGCTGGGGGATGCCGATCCGGCGGTGGTCCTGTGCACGGTGGCGACGCGGGACGTACTGCCGGAGGACGTGGGGGCGGTGGTGCTGGACGATCCGGCGGTGGCGGCCGAGGTGGTCGCGTATCCGGGTGGGGTGCTGCGGGCGGAGGAGCGGCGGGGTCCGCTGACGGCCGATCATGCCGCGTACGTCATCTACACCTCCGGCTCCACCGGCACCCCCAAGGGCGTCGTCGTCTCCCACCACGGCCTGCGCAACCTCGTCGCCGACCGCCTCGCGCAGTACGGATTCGGCCCCGGCAGCCGCGTCCTGCAACTGGTGTCGCCGAGCTTCGACGTCTCGATGAGCGACATCTGGCCGGTGCTCTGCGCCGGCGGCCGGCTCGTGCTCGGACCCGTCCGGCTCGACCTCTCCGGCCACGAGCTGACCCGCCTGATGCGCGACGAGCGCGTCACCTACGTCGCCACCACCCCGACCCTGCTCGCCGAAGTGCCGCCCGCCGACCTGCCGGAGCTGCGCAGCGTCGTCCTCGGCGGCGAACCCGGGTCGCCCGAGCTGCGCCGCCGCTGGCTCGCCGGCCGCGAGCTGTTCAACGAGTACGGCGTCACCGAAGCGACCGTCGCCTCCACGCTCGGCCGGATCCACGACTCCCGCGGCACCCCGCCGATCGGCGGCCCCGTCACCAACTCCCGGGTGTACGCGCTGGACGCATTCCTCCAGCCCGTGCCGCCGGGGGTGGCGGGCGAGCTGTATCTCGCCGGGGCCGGAGTCGCCCGCGGTTATCTGGGGCGGCAAGGGCTGACCGCGGAGCGGTTCGTGGCCTGCCCGTTCACGCCCGGCGAGCGGATGTACCGCACCGGCGACCTCGTGCGCTGGACCGACGACGGCGAACTGGTCTTCGTCGGCCGCGCGGACGAACAGGTCAAGGTCCGCGGGCACCGCATCGAACTGGGCGAGATCGAGGCCGCGCTGCGGGAGGCCGCCGGAGTCGCCGAGGCCGTGGTCGTCGCGCGCGCCGACGGCCCCGGCGACAAGCGGCTCGTCGGCTACGTCGTCCCGGAAGGGCCGGACGTCGACCCGCGGCGGGTGCGCGAGGAGGCGGCCGCGGCGCTGCCGGACTACATGGTGCCGGCAGCCGTGCTCGTACTGCCCGGGCTGCCGCGTACCACCAGCGGAAAGATCGACAGGACCGCCCTGCCCGCACCGGACTTCGCCGAGCACGCCACCGGCCGCCCGCCCGAGGGCGAGACGGAGACCGCGCTGTGCGCGCTCTTCGCCGAGGTGCTGGGACTGGAACGGGTCGGCGCGGACGATGACTTCTTCGCCCTCGGCGGCGACTCCATCACCTCCATGCAACTCGCCTCCCGCGCCCGCCGCGCCGGACTTGTGCTCACGCCCCGGCAGGTCTTCGACGAGCGGACCCCCGAGCGCCTGGCCGTGCCCGCCGCCCTGGCGGCGGCGCCCGCGGCGGCCGACGGCGCCGACAGCGGCGTCGGTGAGGTGCCGTGGACGCCGGTGATGTGCCGGCTCGGCCCGCAGACCGCGGGCCGGGAGTTCGCGCAGTGGACCGTCGTCGGCGCCCCCGCGGGCCTCGGCCCCGAGGCGCTCGCCGGCGGCATCGGCGCACTGCTCGACACCCACGACGTGCTACGGGCCAGAGCGGACCTCTCCCACGAGGCGGACCCCCGGCTCCTCGTCGCGCAGCGCGGCACGGTGGATCCGGCCGCCCGCGTGACCCGTATCGACGCCGCGAACATCGACGACCTGGACGGGCTCGCCGAGCAGGCCGCGCGCGCGGCCGTCAACCGGCTGGACCCCGCAAACGGCGTCATGGTCCACGCCGTATGGCTCGACGCCGGGCCCGCCCGGGTGGGGCGCATCGCGCTCCTCGTCCACCATCTCGTGGTCGACGGGGTGTCGTGGCGGATTCTGCTGCCCGATCTGCGGGCCGCGTGCGAGGCGGTGGGCGAGGGGCGGAAGCCGGCGCTGGAGCCGGTGGCGACGTCGTTCCGCCGCTGGTCACGGGAGCTCGCGGCGCAGGCGGTGAGCAAGGACCGGCAGGCCGAACTTGAGCACTGGAGCGCACAACTCGGCGCCGGCGCACCTGCACTGACCCGTCGTCCGCCGGACCCGGCGACCGACACCGTCGTATCGCTGCAGAACGAGTCGTGGACCCTCCCGGCGGACCAAGCGGTGACGCTCACCGGCCGGACGCCCGCCGCCTTCCATTGCGGCGTCCACGAAGTGCTGCTCGCCACCCTCGCCGCGGCGGTGGCCTACTGGCGGCCGGGAGCACGCGCCACCGTCCTGGTGGACGTCGAAGGCCACGGCCGGGAGCCGGCCGGGAACCTCGACCTGTCGCGCACCGTGGGCTGGTTCACCAGCGTCCACCCGCTCCGCCTCGACCTGCAGGGCATCGACCTCGACGATGTGCGCGCCGGTGGACCGGCCGCCGGACGGCTGCTCAAGGCCGTCAAGGAACAGGCCCAGGCGGTACCAGGCGACGGCCTCGGCTACGGGCTCCTGCGCTACCTCAACGCGGACACGGCCGCGGCGGTGGCGGCGCTGCCGCAGCCCCAACTCGGTTTCAACTACCTCGGCAGGTTCCCCGCCCGTGGCGCGGGACCCGTGGCGGCCTGGCAGCCCGCCGGCGAGCGCGCCGTCGGCGGCACGGCCCCGCCCGACATGCCGATACTGCACACCCTGGGCACGAACGCCGTCGTCCGCGACAGCGCCGCCGGCCCCGAGCTGTCGTTCACCCTCGGCTGGCCGCCCGACCTGCTCGACCGGGCCGACGCCGAACGCCTCGGAGACACCTGGCTGGAGATGCTCGCCGGCCTCGCCGCGCACACCGAGGATCCCGCCGCCGGCGGGCACACCCCCTCCGACTTCCCCCTCCTCGACCTCGGCCAGGACGACGTCGAACGGCTCGAAGAGATCGCCGGCACGATCGAAGGAGGACTGTTCCGGTGAAGACCCACCCCGCCGCCACCCGCCCGGCCCTGGAAGTGTGGCCGCTGTCGCCGCTGCAGGAGGGCCTGCTCTTCCACACCGGCTACGACGGCACCGGCCCCGACCTCTACACCGTGCAGTTCGTCCTCGGCCTCGACGGTCCCCTGGACGCCGCGCGCCTGCGCGCCTCCTGGGAGACGCTGCTCGCCCGGCACGGCGCCCTGCGCGCCAGCTTCCACCGGCGCGCCTCCGGCGAAGCCGTCCAGCTCATCGCCCGCGAGGTCCGGCTGCCCTGGCGCGAGGCAGACCTGTCCGGCGCCACAGGACCGGACGCCGCCGCCCGGCTCGAAAAGCTGGCCGCCGAGGAGCGCGCGCAGCGGCTGAACCCCGCGACGCCGCCGTTGCTGCGGCTGGTCCTCGTCCGGCTCGGCGAGGAGCGGCACCGGCTGGTGATGACGACCCACCACATCCTGATGGACGGCTGGTCGATGCCGGTGCTGCTCGGCGAGCTGTCCGCGGTGTACGAGGCGGGAGGCGACGCCTCCGCGCTCAAGCGCACCGCTTCGTACCGGGATTACCTGGCCTGGCTGGGCCGGCAGGACAAGGAGGCGGCGCGGGAGGCGTGGCGGGCGGAGCTGGCGGGAGTGGACGAGCCGACGCTTGTGGTGCCCGCGGATCCCGGGCGGCCGGCGGTGCTGCCTAAGCAGACCGAGGCGCGGCTGGGGCGCGAAGCTACGGCTGCGCTGGGGGCGTGGGCACGTGGGCGAGGGCTGACGGTCAACACGGTGGTGCAAGGGGCGTGGGCGTTGGTGCTGGCGCGGCTGGCGCGCCGTTCGGACGTCGTGTTCGGCGCGACGGTGGCGGGGCGCCCTCCAGAGTTACCGGGCGTCGAGTCGATGGTCGGTCTCTTCATCAACACGTTGCCGGTGCGGGTGCGGTTGGACGGCGGGCAGCGGGTGGTGGATCTCCTAGCGGACGTGCAGCGGCGGCAGTCGGCCTTGATGGGTCACCAGCACCTCGGCCTCCAGGAGATCCAGAAGCTGGGCGGAGCGGGCGCGACCTTCGACACCCTCATCGTCTACGAGAACTACCCGAGGCCGCCGGAGGACACCGGGGGCCGCGACGCCCTGTCCATCGACGTCCTGGACTCCCGCGAAGCGACCAACTACCCGCTGACGCTCGGCGTCGACGTCACCGACCAGCTTGAAGTCCGGCTGACCTACCGGCCGGATCTGTTCGGGGCCGGTGAGGCGGAGGGGCTGGCGCGGCGGTTGGTGCGGGTGCTGGAGGGGGTGGTGGCGGACCCGTCGGTGCGGGTCGGGGACGTGGAGGTACTGGACGCTCGCGAGCGCGCGGCGGTGGTGTCGGGGTGGAACGCGACGGAGTTGGCGGTGCCGTCGGGTTTGGTGCTGGACCGGTTCGAGGCGCGGGTGCGGCGGGCTCCGGAG
>NZ_VISV01000040.1:0-10308 GCF_007827615.1 Streptomyces sp. CNZ287
GTGCCCATCGCCCGCATGTTCGACGTCGAAGACCTCGTCGGCCTGCCGAACGAGACAGACCGCGCCGCAGGCCACGACCTCCCGAAGCAGCGCCAACCCGGGCCGGACCGCGCCAGGTCGTGACGAGCGCGTCAGCGCCCTGCTCACCACGTCGGCGAGGTGCGTGGATGCGCAGTCGCGTGGCGGCTCAGGTGAGTTCGGCGAAGGTTTCGACCGCTTGTGTGCGTCCGGTGACGATGATGACGTCACCTTTCTCCAGGACCGTCTCGGCTGTGGCATAGGTGAACTCCTCGCCGGGGCGCTTGATGCCGACCACGGTGACGCCGTGGAGGGTGCGGACGCGGCTCTCGCCCAGAGGGACGCCGATGGCGAGCCTCGGCGCGACGGTCTTGGCGAGTGCGAAGTCGTCATCGAACTGGATGAAGTCGAGCATCCGGCCGGTCACGAGATGGGCGACGCGCTCGCCCATCTCGTGCTCAGGCAGGATGACGTGATGCACGCCTAGCCGTTCAAGGATCTGGCCGTGCTGACGGCTGACGGCCTTCGCCCAGATGTTCGTCACACCGGCCTCCAGCAGGTTCGAGGCGACCAGGATCGACGCCTGGATGTCGGTGCCGATGCCGACCACCACATGGGTGAAGTCATTTACACCCAGTTGCTCCAGGGTCCGGGGGTCGGTGCAGTCCGCAGCGGCTGCATGGGTGAGGGCGTCGCTGTACTTCTGGACCAGCCGGGCATCGGTATCGATGCCCAGGACGTCCCATCCACGGCGCGTCAGCTCGTCGGCCAGTGAGCCGCCGAATCTCCCCAGGCCGATGACGGCGATCCGGTCCGCTCCGGCCTGCCGGCGGCGGCCGCCCGCCTGCCGCTTGCCGCGCCTGCGTTGGAGGTGGTGCAGGTAGTTGGTCATGCTCATCCAATGACGGGGCGTTCTTCGGGTAGTTGAAAGCGGCGCGTGCGCTCGCGCAGCGCGAGTGCCGACACCAGGGTGATGGGACCGACGCGGCCGACGAACATCAGCAGGACCAGGACGACCTGGCCGGCCGCCGGAAGATCGGCGGTGATGCCGGTGGACAGGCCGACGGTGCCGAAGGCGGAAACCGTCTCGAAGAGCACCGCCTCGAATCTTTCCTGTGTCATGGTCAGCAGTACCACGGTGGCCGATATCACCAGTCCGATGGCGAGCAGCGCCACCGTCAGCGCCTGCCGCAGCGCGGCCGGCGGGATGCGGCGGCCCATGGTCTCGGCGGCGGGCTCGCCACGCACCTCGGCGACCATGGCGACGGCGAGTACTGCGAAGGTCGTGACCTTGATGCCGCCCGCGGTGCCGGCGCTTCCGCCACCGATGAACATCAGCACGCTGGTCACCAGCAGTGTGGCCGGGTGCAGTGCGCCGATGTCGACGGCGTTGAAGCCCGCGGTGCGGGTCATGGCCGAGTGAAAGAAGCCGCTGAGCAGTTTCTCGCCGGTACCGAAGGGGCCGAGGGTCGCACCGTTGGACCACTCCAGCGCACATGTGAGAGCCGCCCCTGCTACCAGCAGGACCGCGGTGGTCGTCAGGGTGAGCTTGGCGTGCAGCGACCAGCCACGCCGACCGCTCACCCGCCGCCGGTGCCGATACCGCAACACCTCCAACAACACCGGGAAACCCAGGCCGCCGCAGATGACCGCGGCAGCGACCGGCACTGTCACCCACGGGTCGGTGGCATAGCGAGTGAGACTGTCCACGTGCAGTCCGAAGCCGGCGTTGTTGAAGGCGGAGACAGCGTGGAAGAGCGCGGAGTAGGCGGACTCGCCCACCCCCTGGTCGTAGCCGAAACGGAAACGCAGCGCCAGCAGCGCCGCCACCGACAACTCCACGATCAGCGTGGTGCCCGCCACGCCCAGAAGCACCCGGCGTACGTCGCCCAAGCCGAGGGTCTTCGTCTCCACCTGCGCGGTCAGTTGCAGGCGCAGCCGGAGTCTGCCGACGACCAGCAATGCCAGCAGCGATGCCAAGGTCATGATCCCGAAGCCACCGACCTGGATCAGTGCCAGGATCACGCCCTCGCCGAAGGCGCTCCAGTGGGTTCCGGTGTCCACCACCGTCAGGCCCGTCACGCACACCGCTGAGGTGGCGGTAAACAACGACGGCACGAAGCCCGTCGCAGAGCGGTCCTCGGCCGCCACCGGCAGCGACAACAGCAGCGTGCCGATGAGGACGACCAGACCGAACGCCACAACGACCAGTCGCGCGGGGTGCGTGGCCAGCAGGGAGCGGCTGGTCGAACGCAGCCAGCCTCGCACAGCGGCCCCTTTCCCTGCCCGGGGCGGCTGACGCAACCGGCGTCAGGACTCCGTCAGCAAACCATCAGCATCCGGTTCCACACCCTAGCCGCCACCACCTTGCCGAACCATGCACATTCCGCGGCCCGTGTACCGCCTGATCTGGAAGCACGGTTCCAGATCAGGCAGCTTGTCGGGCCGCCCCGAGGCGAAGGCCGGGGAAGGGATGGTCGCGCGCGGCAGACCTGGAGACCGCCGCTGCCGACCATGGAATGCCCGGCTGGCCGGAAACGGCGTCCACCAGATGCACCAACACAGCGCACGCGATCGTCAAGTGTCCGTATGGATTCCAGCCCACGGTGATGTGCGTGCCCTGACATCCACGGCAACCTGGCACGCTCGGCAACGGCGGTTACGGCAGAAGGAGCGGAGCGATGGCTGGATTCTCACTGTGGGCGTCGCCGGGAGACTCCCGGCCCATCCCCCGCCCCCCGACAGGAGCGGCCGCCACCGTACGGGACATAAGCCTGCTGAAAACGGCAACGGATACCGGTAGGCCGGCACCACGTACGTACCGAGCAAACTCGTGAGACGCTCCCGGCCCGATGAGCAGATGTGGCGTATCGAGTAGGGCCTGGGCTTGCTCGCGGTGGTGTTGGCCGTCACCGGGATCTTCACCGAGACGGTATGGGTTCTGGGTGTCGGGGCATGGATGCTGATCGCTGCTTGCCTGATCGACATGGTTTACCGGCCGTGCCAGCAGACACCGCACACGAGTACCAGGTCACCAACCGTGCGGGTCCACTGAGGGCTCAGCCCGGCTCAGGAGGGCAGCACGGCCTGAAGGCAGGGCCTGACCGAACTGTACGCGGACAGGACCAGGAGCATCCGACCGCGCGCTCGGGTGACGGTCCCACCACGAACGCAGCGGCCAGGCGGCCCGTTGTTCGTGGCCCACGCGGCGATTTCCGGCACCCGCTCAGGGAGCCCGGAAATCCGTGGTGTACGACCCGATGGGCATCGTCCGGGCCCGCGGACATGAGGAGACCCCTCCTCGTGGCGGGTCGTCAAGTCCGCCGGATCGGCCTGTCGCGGCGTGGCCTTCCGCACCGCGGGGGTGCGTTTCTACCTTCTGCCCGCCTCCTCAGCAGCAGCTGAAAGTCGATCGACCTTTCCGGGCAGGAGATCACTGCAGGTTGATAACGGCGGTGGCAGGCGTGTCGAGTCAAAGAGGCCGTGTGTCTACCGTGGCAGGTGATATTCGTCGTGGGGCGCGTGCGATACCTCACGGGGAGGGAGACCGTGAGCGGGCCGCAGTACAGACTGGCCTTCCCCGTCCGCGGCGTGTTGTCCGTTCTGCCCTACGGTGTCATGGCCGTCGTCGTGGCGGTGGACACGTCGGCCGGCCCGGAGATCGGCTACCTGCCGCTGGTGTCCCTGGGTCCCGCCTTCGCCGGCCTGGTGGGCGGGTGGCGGCGCACCGTGCTGATCGGTGTGCTGGCGCTGCTGCTCTGTACCGCGCTCGCTCAGTACAACAGGCTGCTGGGTGACCCCCGCGGATACACCGCGATGTTCTCAGTAGTCGGGGTAACCGCCGCCGCCCTGGCGGCCGTACGGATGCGGCAGGCACGCGAGGCGGAGTTGGCCAGCGTACGCTCGATCGCCGAAGTGGCTCAGCGTGTGCTGCTGCGACCGGTGCCGCTGGTGGCGGGAAAGCTGAGGATCGCGCTCTCGTACACGTCCGCGGTTGCCGAAGCCAGGATCGGAGGCGACCTCTACGAGGTCGTGACGTCACCGGTGGGAGTACGAGTGATCATCGGTGACGTGCAGGGCAAGGGCCTGGAAGCAGTGGAGACCGCAGCGGTGGTGCTCGGCGCCTTCCGCGAGGCGGCCTACGACGAGCCGAATCTCCAGGCGGTCGGCGAGCGAGTGGAACGGGCACTGGACCGCCACCTGCCGTCCGAGAAGTTCGTCACGGCCATCATGGCGGAGATCGGCGACGAGCCGACCGTGACCCTCCTCAACTACGGACATCCCGCACCGCTGGCAGTGAAGATCGACGGCGACACGCACCTCCTCGAACCACCGGCTCGGGCACTTCCCCTCGGCCTCGGCGTGCACGGCACTGCACCTCCGCAACCACATGTGCACCCCTTCAGCCCCGGGGACCAGATCCTCTTCTACACAGACGGCGTCACAGAAGCATGCAACGCGCAAGGCGTCTTCTACCCTCTCACCACGTGCGCCCCGCTCCTGGCGGACACCGACGCCGAATCCGCCCTGACCGCCGTCCGCCAAGACCTGATCGACCACGTACGCGGCCCCCTCCAGGACGACGCCGCCATGCTCCTCCTGCGCTACCGCCAAGACGACACCGCCTAACGAGTGCCCGGGGTGCTGGAGCGTTACTCTCCGGTGTGATCAGCGGGACCGCCGGCCTGATCGCTCTCGCCGTCCCACTGCTCAGGCTGCGCTCCCCCGCTCCAGCCCTTTCACCCGCCTCGGGCGATGGTGGGGCAGGTGGAGGTTGGGTGCGGGAGGCAGCCGCCCATGCCTCCTACCGCGTTCCTGCTGTCCCGGCCCCCGTCCGCGGGCCGCGACAGCCCACTCGCCGACATCCAGGATCCGGCGGCCGGCCGGGACGGCGGACTCGTCGTGGTCTGCGGGGACAGGCGGGCTGGGCAAGACCACCCCTGCCGCCCAGGCCGCCCGAGAGGCCGAGGAGCAGGGGCGAGCGGTCTCTGGGTGCGGTGGCAGGACGATGCCGCCCGCCTCGCGCATGACCTCACCCGTGTCGTCAGGGAACTGGGACTCGCCGACACCCGTCTTCATGACGCCCAGAGCGGCCGGGCCGCGCTCGTCGACGTGGTGTGGGAGCACCTGGCGGCGGTGCGGGGGGTGGTGATCGTGATCGACAACGTCGACACCCCCGCAACCCCCACACCCCCGCAACCCCCACACCCTCGCAAGCCGCAACAACCTCGCGGACGTACGGGCCGCGGCCGCCGCGGACTCAGTGGCAACGTCACGCCTGGCAAGAAGCCGTGATCGCCACGTTCGACGTGGAAAGCGCCTAGTCAGAGACAGCGATCGGATCTCCTTCGGCTTCGGGTCAAACGGGAGCCGCAGTTGGCTTCCGGGGAAGACGCCACGTGGTGCAGGCAGTTCGATTCCGAGGCGGCCCAGACGCCTCCCGAAATGGCGAACAGAACACACCCGCTGATTGCCTGCATCCGGCAGGGATGCACCGCGCTGACCTGCCAGCACCCCTCATGACATTGCAGGTTCCCGACAGGGGAGGATAAGCCGACAGGCCGGGGCCCGGGCCTGCGAGGGGTGGAGTGCGAGATGACCGGTCTGCGAGAAGTGACGGCCTTCCGGGCCGGAGTGACGCGGGTCCTGGGGCTGCTGATGATCGTGGTGTCCGTGGCCCTGGCGGCGGGCTGCGTCCTCGCATTCACCAACTGGCTGCCCGCCAACGTCGCGCGATACGAGGAATACCGCGCAGCCGAACGCTGCCCGGCCGACTCGACGCCAGATGCGTGGTGGGAGGACTGCCTGCGGGAGATCGACCTCACCATCGTGGACACGGTGGTCCGCGGAGGCAAGGGCAGCGAGTACCGGGCGACCGTGGACAGCAAGCGGTTCCACGGCAGGCTGGACTTCGGCGACCCCGGACCGCTCCTGGACACGCTCCAGGAGGGCGACAAAGCCGTCGGCACCGTCTGGCGCGGCGACATCGTCGCACTCACCAAGGGCAGGATCCGGCAGAAGACCTCCGACGAGCCGCGCGACGAGCCCCAGATGATCGCCGCCGCAGGCGCGGGCCTCGGCCTGCTCGCGGTGCCCGGCCTCGTCTTCGGCACGCCTCGTCGCGCCGCGCCGCCCCGGCCCCTTCACCTGGAGCAGGTCCGGCAAGAGGCTGTTCTTCACCAACCTGGCAGCCACCTTCGGCGTGGGGCTACCCGCAGTGTGGCTCGGCGTTCCCTGGCAGCTCGTGACGCCGGCGATCGTGGCGGTCGTGCTGGGTGTGGGCTTCTTTCTCCGGGGCATCCGGAGATCCGCCGAGGCAGGCGCGCAATGATATCAGTGGGATGAGGCGATCGTTCTGCCTGGCACCAACACCCTGAAAGATCCCTGACATGCCCCGCTTGACTCCCCGACTCCGGCCGTCGGCGCTGGGCTCAGCCACCAGGCAGCCGACGCGCGATGCGGCCGGCGATGTCGCGCGCCGCCCACTCCGCGGGCCCGTCGCAGTCGGGCAGTCGCTGCAGGAGCAGCACTACGGCCTGCGTCCTGGAGGTCGACATCACCGCGGCACGCGGCCGTCCGGCGCGTCCACGCTGCGCCACCCCCGCAGCCGGACCCCATCGTCTTCACTGATCGCCACACCCGGAGCAACGCGCGGGTGGGCGGGGAGGTCACCCACGCGGGCGGCTCAGCGGCGCGTGCTTCCCGTCCCGGTCGCCGGGGAGAGGAACTCGCGCGCCGCACGTGGGTCCGCAGTGCGCTCAGGGTGGCGCTGCTGGTGACGGCGGCGGTGCCTTCGAAGAAGGTCGCGGCGTATTCGTTGCACACCGATCAGAGGATCTCCGTCAGCGCATCGTCGGGCTCGCGAAACTCCGGGGCCGTCGTCATCGACGGCGGCGAGTGTCCGTTGCGCCAGGTCTTGCGTGCCTCGACGCGCTCACCCGGCCCAGCGCCGATGGCCTCGGTCACCTCGGCTTGGAGCGGGTGTGATGTCCGTTACGCCTGCTGGGCGTCGGTGTCGTCTTTTCGGTAGCGCAGGAGGAGCATGGCGGCGTCGTCCTGGAGCGGTCCGCGTACGTGGTCGACGAGGCTTTGGCGGATGGCTGCAAGCGCGGTGTCGGCGTCGGTGTCCATCAGGTGGGCGGTGCACTGGGTGAGGGGGTAGAAGGCGCCTCGTTCGTTGCGTGCTTCTGTGACGCCGTCTGTGTAGAAGAGGATCTGGTCGCCGGGGCTGAAGGGGTGGACGTGTGGTTGGGGCGGTGTGGCGCCGTGCATGCCGAGGCCGAGCGGAAGCGCGCGTGCGGGCGGGTCGAGGAGGCGCGCGTCCCCGCTGCTGTTCACCGCCAGCGGTGCGGGGTGTCCGTAGTTGAGCAGGGTCACTGCTGGCGTGTCGCCGATTTCGGCCATGATCGCCGTGACGAACTTCTCGGACGGCAGTTGGCGTTCCAGCGCGAGTTCCACACGCTTGCCGACCGCCTGCAGGTCCGGTTCGTCGTACGCCGCCTCCCGGAACGCGCCGAGCACCACCGCCGCGGCCTCGACCGCCTCCAGCCCCTTGCCTTGCACATCGCCGACGATCACCCGCACGCCCGCCGGTGAGGTCACGACCTCGTACAGGTCGCCTCCGATCCTGGCGTCGGCGAGCGCGGAGGTGTACGAGAGTGCGATCCGCAGGTTTCCGGCCGCCCGTGGAACCGGCCGCAGCAGCACACGCTGGGCCGTCTCGGCGATCGAGCGCACGCTGGCGAGTTCGGCCTCTCTGACCTGGCGCATGCGTACGGCCACCAGCCCGGCCGCGGTGACCGCGACCACCGAGAACATCGCGGTGTAACCGCGGCGGTCGCCGAGCAGGCCGTTGTACTGACCGAGTGCGGCGCAGAGCAGCAGCGCCAGCGCGCCGATCAGTGCGGTGCGTCGCCACCCGCCGACCAGGCCGGCGAACGCGGGGCCCAGGGAGACCAGCGGCAGGTAGCCCACCTCCGGACCGGCTGACGTGTCCACGGCCGCGACGATGGCCATGACACCGTAGGGCAGCACGGACAGCACGGTGCGAAAGGGCGGGGCGGAGTTCGGCGGTTCGTGCACGGCTTTCCTCTCCCGTGAGGAATCGCCCTGCACCCCACGACGAACGTCACCTGTCACGTTAGGCACACCGCGGCTTCTGCTCGCCCTACCGGCTGCCGCTGTTATCGATCCGCAGTGATCTCCTGCCCGGAACGTCATGCGGCTCTCAGCCGTGCCGGGGAGGGGGATCGAAGGGATAGGAACGCATCACCGCGGTGTAGGAGACGGCCAGGAAGCAGATCACCGCACCGGTGTACTTGACGAGTTGCCACGAGAACGGTGTCTCCTCGATTCCGCGGGGTTGCACGATGCCCATCGGGTCGTACACCACGGAGATTTCGTCTCCCGGTGTGGTTGCGGATGTGCATCCGCGCCAGATCCAGACCGGAGCGTACGAGCCCGGGACCTGGGCGACAAAGCAGTAGGGCTTCGAGACTCCAGGGAGGTCTGCGGCAGGCGCCACCGCCGACACTTCAGCGGAGAGCTGCACGCCGCGGTCTTCCAGCACCAGGTGGCCCGCAAGCTGCGGGGTCAGCACGGCTACCGGGATACCGACTGTCGCCACCGCTACCACGAACAGCCGGCCGGCCCTGATGAGCAGCAGGGAGACGGCGAAGGTCAGCGCGAACACGATGCCTGCGGAGCCGTCCCGGAACGGCCTCGCTGGGCTGTACGCACTCACCGCGCCGAGACCCACGAGTACGACGGTCGCGGCGAACACGAACGCGGCGCTCTGTATCCGTAGCCAGCGAGGCGCACGTCGGCCGGAGTACCGGGCGGGCCCGACCAGCATGTCCCGCAGCCGCCCGGTGGAGTCCTGGGCGCTCTGCAAGGCGGGGTCCAGAGGGTCGCCAGCGTGCCGGTCAGCCATGCTCCACCCCTCCCCCGGACATTCTTTGCACTATGCAAGGTATGTCAAGTGTGTGCTCTGCCTCAGAGGCCCGCGAGGTGTACTCACCGGGGCTTGCCGGTGTAGAAGTGGACTCATGGCTGAGGGTGCAGACCACCTTGTGGACGCGGACGATATCGACGGCGTGACCCGCGCGGTCCTCACCACCTCGCGGGTGCTTGTCGCCATCGCCGCCAGGTCCCTGGCGGCCGTCGAGGGCACTGTCACCCTGGCGCAGTTCCGGATGCTCGTAGTCCTGTCCACACACGGCCCGGTCAAGCTGGTCGCACTCGCCCAGCAGTTGGAGGTCAATCCCTCGACCGCGATGCGCATGGCCGACAGGCTCATCGCCACAGGACTCATCTCCCGAGAGGTCAACCCCACCGATCGCCGGGAGACCGTCCTGCGGGTGACCCCGCCGGGACGACGCCTCGTCAACGAGGTCACGGCCCGGCGGCGTGACGAGATCGCCGCGATCGTCGCACGAATGGCACCACCACAGCGCGAAGCTCTGATCACAGCGCTCACCGCCTTCACCGACGCAGGCGGTGAACGGGAAGCCGAGTCACCGGACCAGCCGCGCTATCCGTTGGGCTGGGCCGAAACCGTCCCGCCAGGCGGTGCGGACCATGACCGCCGCTGACGAAGCCGGCCGGCTTCATGTACCGCACACCAGCGTCTCGGGGGTGACTGTCTCCTTCGACGTGAGGAGACTGCCTGGTAGTGGGGGTGTGGTGAACCAGCCTGGGAATCGTGCGCGGAATGCGGGTGCCGTCCGAGGTCAGAGGGCTTTGGCCCGGCCTTCCACGTCCTCCACCCCGCTCGGGCGGCCGGCCAAAGGCGGCGTCCGGGTGTGGACAGTGTCCTACGCACGAGCGGAGAACACACCTGCACCACCCACCCAAGGTTCCGAGCCCTGCAGACTGATGAGGGCCCTGGTGGGCTCACGAGGGGATCGGCTACGACCGCATCGTCATCAGCCACGGAGGGCTCGCAACTGTCGCGCCTGGCGGCGGGGTGCCGACTGCCGCATCGTCGTAATCAGTCCTTGAAAGCTCGCAACCCGAGCACGGCGTCGAGCTGGCCGGATCGCGTCCCGCCGGAATGAGCTGCCCCGGGTTTCGTAGCGTCCGGTGATGTTTGTTCAGGCGGACTGGTGGGCGGCTTCCTGGCTTCGCCAGTAGGCGGCCTCGTACTCGGCGGGCGGCACGTAGTCGAGGGCGGAGTGGAGCCGTTCTTCGTTGCACCACGTGACCCAGCGGAAGATCGCCCGCTCGACCTGGTCGACGTCCCGCCACGGGCCGTGCATCTCGATGAGTTCGGCCTTGAAGGTGCCGTTC
>NZ_VISV01000041.1:0-10247 GCF_007827615.1 Streptomyces sp. CNZ287
CCAAGGCATCACCCACCTCACCGAGACCGACGCCATCACCCTCTACACCGAACTCGCACCCCACCCCACCCTCACCCCCCACCTCCCCGCCAGCGCCCGCAGCACCCCCCACCTGCCGTCAGAGACCCGCACCCACCTCGCCACCCTGGTCAGCCTCCACACCCACCACCACCCGCTCGACCTCACCCCCCACCTCCCCCGGCCCAGCGGCGGCCTCCCGAGCCTGCCCACCTACCCCTTCCAGCACCGCCCCTACTGGCTGCGCGCCGACCCCACCAAGGCGACCGACGCCCGCCCCGGCGACGCGGCGCTGTGGGACGCGCTGGAGCGCGAGGACCTGGACGGCGTGCTGTCCGCGATGGGCGTGCGGGACGCCGACGTCACGGCGTGGAAGACCGTCCTGCCCGCGCTCGTCACCTGGCGGAGGCAGCGCGGCTGGGGCCACCGACTCGGATGGGAGGCCCTGGACGGCGGCACGCCGCCCCCGCTGGACTGCGGCGCCTGGGTCGTCCTGGTCCCCGAGGGCACCGAGGAGCAGCCGGCCGTACGGACCGTGCTGACGGCCCTGGACGAGGGCGGGGCCGAGGCCGAAGTCGTCACCGTTGCACGGGAGATGGCCCGTACGACGTTCGCCGGCCGGCTGCGCGCCGCCCTGGGGACCTGCGGACCCCGGCTCGCCGGGGTGCTGTCGCTGCTGGCGTTCGCCGACCCGGCGCGGCCGGGCCCCGACGGGCTGGAGCTGTCCGCCGCGCTGCTGCACGCGCTCGACGACGCCGCCGCGCGGACCCCCGTGTGGTTCGTGACCGCGGGCGGCGCCGCCACGGGTCGCCAGGACCCGCCCGCCGACCCCGCGCAGGCGGCGGTCTGGGGGCTGGCGCAGGCATTCGCCGTCGAACACCCCGAGCGCTGGGGCGGCTTGGCCGACCTGCCCGCGGGCGGCGCCGGCGACCGGGACGTGCGCGATCGGCTCCGGGTGGCGCTGGCAGGCCGGGCGGACCGCTCGGGTGCCCGCGAGGACCAGGTTGCCATCCGGCCCGGAGCGCTCTTCGCCCGCCGGCTGCGGCCCGCGGACCTCGCCGCCGCCACCGGGCCGTGGCTGCCCGCCACGGACGGCACGGTGCTGGTGACCGGGGCATCCTGCGCGCTCGCCGGCGAGGTCGCCGTCGAGCTCGTACGCGAAGGGGTGCGCCGTCTGCTCCTGGCCACCGAGCCCGGGACGGACGGGGCGGACGGCGAAGCCGCCGCGCTGGTCGCGCAGTTGCGCGCGGCGGGCGCGGACGCGACGGTCGCCCCCGTCGACCTCACCGACCGCGACGCCGTCGCCGCGCTCCTCCGCTCCGTCGCCCCCGAGCACCCGCTGACCGCGGTGGTGCACACGGCCGCCGAGCTCGACGACGCCGTCGTCGGCGCCGTGGACGGCGACGACATCGGCCGGCTGCTCGACCCGGCCGCGGCGTCCCTTGCGCACCTCTGCGAACTGACCCTGGACCGCGGGCTGCAAGCGTTCGTGCTCTGCTCCTCCGCGGTCGGCATCCTCGGCGCGGCCGGGTTCGGTGCCCAGGGCGCCGTGCACGCCCACCTGGACGCGCTGGCCCAGACGTACCGCGTACGCGGCCTGCCCGTCAGCTCGCTGGCCTGCGGTCCCTGGCAGGCCCCGGAGGCGGCGGAGTCCGCGGCCGGAAAGCACCTGCGCTACCAGGGCATCCGCCCCATGGCGCCCACGCCCGCGGCCCGGCTGGCGGTACGTGCCCTCGCCGGCCGGTCCGCCGCGCCCGTCCTCGTGGACGTCGACTGGGACCGCTACGTCAGGCAGTCGGAACAGGGTGCCGTCGGCTCCCTGTTGCGCGTGATCCCCGAGGCCGGCGGCGCCGGCGCCGCGGAGAGCGGCGCCCGGGAGCAGGACGCCGACGGCGCCGGACCCCTCGGCGAGGCCGCCGCGCGGCTGCGCCACCGGCTGGACACCGCCCCCGCCGCCCAGCGCGCCGAGCTGCTGCTCGAGCTCCTGCGGGACGCCGCGGCCCAGGTCCTCGGGCACGCGGACACCGCGGAGATCCCCGCCGACGCCCAGTTCACCGAGCTGGGGTTCTCCTCCTTCACGGCCCTCGAACTGTGCAACCGGATCGCGGCCGTGTCGGGGCTGCAGATCCCGCCGATGGCCATCTTCGACAACCCCACGCCGCAGGCGCTGGCGGGCTATCTGATGACCACGTTCGAGGGGGAGACCTCCCCCGCACCAGCGGCCGGGGCCGCGGCCCGGTGACGCGCCGAGCGCCGACCCGGGCAACGCGCCCCGTACCGACGTACGTTCGTACCTTCCGAAGGAGCCTTTATGAGTGAGCCGGTCGTCGTCGTGGGCGCCGGGCCCGCCGGTCTGATGCTCGCCAGCGAGCTGGCGATGCGCGAGGTGCCCGCGGTCCTTGTGGACGTCCACCCCGCGCAGCGCGCCGAGGCTCCGGCCATGGCGATCAACGCGGGCACGCTGGAGATGCTGGACCAGCGCGGCCTGGCCGCCGGGCTGCGGGAAGGCACGGTGACCTTCCCCGAGGTGCGGTTCGCGGACCTGCGCCTCGCCTTCGAGAAGGTCCAGGGGCCGCGCGAGCCCACCCACATGGTGCTGCAGTCCCGGCTGGAGAAGGTGCTGATCGACCGCGCGGTCGAACTCGGCGTCGACCTGCGCTGGGCCACCCGCCTGACCGGCTTCGAAGAGGCCGCCGACGGGTCCGGTGTCACCGTCACGCTCGCCTCCGACGCCGGCGAGGAGACGCTGCGCTGCCGGTACCTCGTCGGCTGCGACGGGCGGGACAGCGTCGTCCGCGAGGGCGCGGGCATCGACTACGTCGGCGACGACTGGGTGATCGTACGCGGCATCGTCGGCGACGTCGCGATCAACCGCGAGGACGTGGCCCGCGAGCAGTACGGCCTGTCCTACACCGAGAACGGCGACCAGTTCCTCGGCGCCCCGCTGAGCCCCGACGTCATGCGCGTCTTCAGCGCCGAGTTCTCCACCGAGCCGCCGGAGTTCGAGGACGGCCCGGCGACGCTGGAGCAGCTCGGCGACGCCGTCGAGCGGCTCACCGGCAAGGAGCTGAAGGCCACCGAGGCGCACTGGCTGCGGCACTACTCGATCGTCACCCGCAACGCCGAGCAGTACCGCAAGGGCCGGGTGTTCCTCGCCGGCGACGCCGCGCACGTCCACTACCCGTACAACGGGCAGGGCATCGGCACCGCCATCGGCGACGCGGTCAACCTGGGCTGGAAGATCGCCGCCGAGGTGCACGGCTGGGCGCCGGAGGGCCTGCTCGACTCGTACCACGACGAGCGGCACCTCGCGGGCCGGCTGGCCTGCATGAACATCCAGGCGCAGCTCGCCCTCCTCTACCCGCGCCCGCTCGCCCGCTACATGCGGGAGATGATGGCCGAGTTCCTGAAGTTCGACGAGGTGAACGTGTTCCTCGCCGAGCTCGTCACCAACCTCGGCCCGGCCGTGCCCATCGCCTATGACGGCGTGCCGAAGAGCAACGAGGAGGACCGGCTGCTCGGCCGGCGGCTGCCGCAGGTGCGCATCAAGACCGCCGCCGGCGACATGGGCGTCGCCGAGACCCTGCAGTCCGGCCGCGGCGTGCTGCTGGACCTGTCCGGTGACGCCTCGGCGCAGGAGGAGAGCGGCTGGGCCGACCGGGTCGAGGTCGTCCGCGCCCAGCCCGTACCGGAATTGCCCCGCACCCTGCTGCTGCGCCCCGACGGCTGCGTCGCCTGGCACGACGGCGACGGCTGGGGCCAGGACGAACTGCGCATCGCTCTCCGGGCCTGGTTCGGCGCCCCCACCGCCTGACCGGATCCGGTACGCGCCCGGAGAGCGCGCGCGGCTCCGCGCCCCGCGCTCTCCGGGCGGCCCTGCGGCCCGTACTCCGAAGGTGAGAACCGGGCAAGGGCGGCTTTAGGCCAACGGACCAGCATGACCGCGTCGGCGCCGGTGCCTGCTCTGCTGAGCGGGCCCGGCGCTTTCGCCCAGCAGTATCACCACCAGAAGGGACAGCAGTGCGCCCGACAGAGATCCCCTCCCGGCTGACCGCCGCCGGGGCCGCCGCCATCGTGCTCACCGTGCCGATCGGCGCGAGCCAGGCCCACGCCGCGGACACCCACAAGGCCGAGTGCATGACCATCTCGTTCATCGAGCAGTTGGTCACCACCGAGACCAAGGACGCGGCTCCGGTCGGTCCGAGCGTCGGCGACGTCGTGATCACCGAGGACGCGGTGCTGGACGACCAGCGCAACCGCATCGGCACCAACGACATCAAGGGCATCATCATCAAGAAGGACGCCGAGACGGGCGAGCTGTACTCGTTCTCGGCCTCCGAGTACACCCTCGACGACGGCACCATCCACGTCGCGGGCCTGGTCAACCTCACCCAGCTGGCCGCCGGCAAGGAGCAGAAGCTCCCGGCCTACGGCACCGGCGGCCGCTACGCAGGCAAGGTCGGCGAGCTGACGTGGACCCTCGTCAGCGAGACCGAGTCGCTCAACTCCATCGCGCTCTGCGACTGACGTCGCGGTCCGCAGCCGAACGACGGGCTGAGACCGGCGGGCACACCCCCGCCGGTCACTCCTGCCCGACCCCGACCAGCAGAGCCCGGGAAGTGCGATGATCCTCGAACCTCAGGTGTGGGCCGCCGCCCCCGCGGACAGCTCAGGCAACTGGGCCACCGACCTCATGGAGAGCCTCGGCTCGCCCGGGGTCGCGATCGCCACCGGCCTGGAAAGCCTCTTTCCCACCGTGCCCAGCGAACTGGTGCTGCTCCTCGGCGGGTACACGGCGCGCCTCGGCGACCTCAACTTCTTCGCGCTCGTCTGCTGGAGCACCCTCGGGTCCGTCATCGGATCCGTCCTCCACTACTACGTCGGCGCGCTCCTCGGCAGACGCCGTACGCGCGCCATCTTCATCCGCTTCCCGCTGGTCCAGGAGTCCGATCTCGACCGTGCCGAGGGGTGGTTCGGCCGCTACGGCGCCAAGGCCGTGCTGGTCGGCCGGCTGATCCCCATCGTGCGCAGCTACGTCTCGCTCCCCGCCGGGATCGAGCGCATGGCGATGCCGCTCTTCGTGGCGTACACGGCGATCGGCTCGCTGGTGTGGAACCTCGTGCTCCTCACCGTCGGCTACGCGGTCGGCAGCAGCCACGACACCGTGGAGCAGTACGCCAACGGGTTCACCGCCGTCGTCGGCGCCGTCCTCCTCGTGCTCGTCGCGCGGTTCGTCGTCGTCCGGCTGCGGGCCCGGCGCCGGGAGCGCCGCGAGGCCCCGGCGGAGTCCGCGTGACCTGCCCGTAAGCACTCAGCCCACGGTTAGGCCCTCTTTAGCCCGGCCGCCCAGCATGAGCCAGTACCGCGCCCGGTATCGCCTCCGCGCGCCCGCCGGGCCCCCGACGGATCGGAGTGTGGACAGTGTCGGAACCGGCGGCCCAGGCCCCCGCGCGACCGGAAGGCCCGGCATCCATCGCCGTGGTCGGGACGGCCTGCCGTCTCCCGCAGGCTGACACGCCCGAGGCGTTCTGGGAGCTGCTGCGCGACGGCCGCGACGCCGTCACCGGCCTCCCCGAAGACCGTCCCGACCTGCACGCACCGGGGGAGGCACGGCAGCAGGCGCGCCGCGGCGCTTTCCTCGACCACGTCGACCTCTTCGACCCCGCCTTCTTCGGCATCGGCCCGCGCGAGGCCGCCGCCATGGACCCGCAGCAGCGCCTCGTGCTGGAGCTGGCGTGGGAGACGCTGGAACGGACCGGCATCGTGCCCGCGACGCTCGCCGGCACCCGCACCGGGGTGTTCGTCGGCGCCATGGCCGACGACTACGCCCGGCTCACCCAGCAGCTCGGCCCGGCCGCCGTCGGCCAGCACACCGCCACCGGCCTGCACCGCGGCATCATCGCCAACCGCGTCTCGTACCTCCTCGGCCTCACCGGCCCCAGCATGTCCGTCGACACCGGGCAGTCCTCCTCCCTCACCGCCGTCCACCTCGCCTGCGAAAGCCTGCTGCGCGGCGAGGCGGACCTCGCCCTGGCCGGAGGCGTGAACCTCAACCTCACCGCCGACGGCTACGAGATCACCGAGAGCTTCGGCGCCCTGTCGCCCGACGGCCGCTGCCACACGTTCGACGCCCGCGCCAACGGCTACGTACGCGGCGAGGGCGGCGGGCTCGTGCTGCTCAAGCGGCTGGCCGACGCCCTCGACGACGGCGACCGCGTGCTCGGCGTCATCCTCGGCAGCGCCGTCAACAACGACGGCACCACGGACACCCTCACCACCCCGGGCGGCCGGGGCCAGACCGACCTGCTGCGGCTGGCCTGCGAGCGCGCCGGCATCGCCCCCGGCGACGTCCAGTACGTCGAACTGCACGGCACCGGCACCCGGCTCGGCGACCCCGTCGAGGCGAAGGCCCTCGGCGAGACCCTGGGCGCGGGACGCGGCGACGGGGACCGGCTGCGCGTCGGCTCCGCCAAGACCAACGTCGGCCACCTGGAAGGCGCGGCCGGGATCACCGGCCTGATCAAGACGCTGCTGAGCCTGCACCACCGGGAGCTGCCCCGCAGCCTCCACTTCCGCTCCGCCAACCCCGCGATCCCGCTCGCCGGCCTCGGGCTGCGGGTGCAGGAGGAGCACGGGCCGTGGCCGCACGCCGACCGGCGGCTGATCGCGGGGGTCAGCTCGTTCGGGATGGGCGGGGCGAACGCCCACGTGGTGGTGGCGGAGCCGCCGGCCCCGAGCGGGGACGCCGCGGCCGGTGCCGCAGGCGCCGAGCACGCGGAGAACGCCGCCCCGGAGTCCGCGGCGCCCGTCACCGGCGCCGGCGTGCTGCCCTTCCTCCTGTCCGCCCGCAGCGCCGCCGCCCTGCGGGCCCAGGCGCGCCGGCTCCACGACCACCTGACCGCGCGAGGCGACGTCGCCCCTCCCGTCGACGTCGCCCGCGCCCTCGTCACCACCCGCGCGTCCTTCGAGTACCGGGCCGCCGTCCTCCCCGCCCTCACCCCCGCGGAGGCGACGGCTCCGGCCGCCGGGGGCACGCTCGACGCCCTGCTCGCGGGACTTGCGGCGCTCGCCGACGACACCCCCGCCTCCGGCGTCCTGCGCGGCACCGTCCGCGACGGCCGCGTCGCGCACCTCTTCGCCGGCCAGGGCAGCCAGCGGGCGGGCATGGGCCGCGAACTGCACGCCACCTGGCCGGTCTTCCGCGCCGCACTCGACGAGCTGTGCACCGCCCTCGACGTCGCGCTCGCGCCGTACGTCGACCGCCCCCTGCGCGACGTGATGTTCGCCGACGACGACCCGGAGCTGCACCGCACGGTCTACGCGCAGCCCGCGCTCTTCGCCTTCGAGGTCGCCCTCTTCCGGCTGCTGGAGAGCTGGGGCATGCGCCCGGACGTGGTGGCAGGACACTCCATCGGCGAACTCGCCGCCGCCCACGTCGCCGGCGTGCTCACCCTGCCCGACGCCTGCCGCCTGGTCGCGGCCCGCGGAGGGCTCATGCAGGCGCTGCCGGAGGGCGGCGCGATGATGTCCGTGCGCGTGCCGGCCGACGAGGTCGAGGCGCTGCTCACCGGACCCGACGCCCTCCCCGGGCTGGACGTCGCCGCCGTCAACGGCCCCGCGGCGACGGTCGTTTCCGGCGAAGCCGAGGCGGTCGAGCGGCTGGCCGCGGTGTGCGCGGAGCGGGACTGGAAGACGCGCCGGCTGCGGGTGAGCCACGCCTTCCACTCCGCGCACATGGACGGCATGCTCGCCGACTTCGCCGCTGTCGCCGCCGAGCTGGACTTCCGGCCGCCGCGCATCCCGATCGTCTCCAACCTCGACGGCCAGGAGATCGGCGCCGACGAGGTCTGCGACCCCGGCTACTGGGTGCGGCACGTCCGCAGGACCGTCCGCTTCCACGACGGCGTGCGCTGGCTGGGCGCGGCCGGCGTCACCACGCTCGTGGAGATCGGCCCGGACGGCGTCCTGTCAGCCATGGCCAAGGACTGCCTGCCCAGTGCCGTGACCGTACCGCTGCGCCGCGGCGGCACGCCCGAGGTGCGCGAGGTGCTGACAGCGGTCGTACGGGCCCATCTGCACGGCGTGGCCGTCGACTGGTCCGCCGTGTTCCAGGGCGCGAGCGCCGGACATGTCGACTTGCCGACGTACGCGTTCCAGCGCGAGCGCCACTGGCTGACGGGGGAGCGGCAGGCCCCGGCGGTGCGCCCGGCCGAAGGCCCCGGCGGGGCACGTACGGACGCGTCGGCTTCCGCCGCTCCGGCAGCCCCCGCCCCCGGTGCGGGCGGCGACCCGGCGGAGACCCTGGCGCTCGTCGTGGGCGAGGCCGCCGGCGTCCTCGGGTACGCCGACGCGTCGTCCGTCGAGGTCCGCCGCGCCTTCCGCGACCTGGGCTTCGACTCGATCTCCGCCGTCACCCTCCGGGACCGGCTGGCCGACGCCACCGGCCTCGACCTGCCCAGCTCCGTCCTCTTCGACCACCCCACCCCCGAACGCCTCGCCGCCCACCTGCACGCCCGGCTCACCGGCGCCGACGAGGGCGTCACGACGACGGCCACCGCCGTGGACGCGGACGATCCGGTCGTGGTGGTGGGGATGGCGTGCCGCTATCCGGGCGGTGTGACGTCGCCGGCGGAGCTGTGGGACATGGTCTGGTCCGGTGGCGAGGGGATCTCGGAGTTCCCGGTCGATCGCGGCTGGGGCGCCGATCTTTTCGACGCGGATCCGGGTAGGTCGGGGAAGTCGTACGCGCGTCATGGCGGGTTTCTGCATGATGCGGGGGATTTTGACGCGGAGTTCTTCGGTGTGTCGCCGCGTGAGGCGCTGGCGATGGATCCGCAGCAGCGGTTGGTGCTGGAGGCGTCGTGGGAGGCGTGTGAGCGCGCGGGTGTGGACCCCGACAGCCTGCGCGGCAGCCGCACCGGGGTCTACATCGGCGCCACCGCGCAGGAGTACGGTCCCCGGCTCGCCGACGGGCACGACGGCCACGACGGGCATCTGCTCACCGGCACCACGGTCAGCGTGCTGTCGGGACGGGTGGCGTACGCGTTCGGTCTTGAGGGCCCGGCGGTGACGATCGACACCGCGTGCTCGTCGTCGCTGGTCGCCGTCCACCTCGCTGCCCAGGCGCTGCGCAACGGGGAGTGCGACCGGGCGCTCGTCGGTGGCGTCACGGTCATGGGCTCGCCCGGGATGTTCCTGGAGTTCTCGCGGCAGCGGGGTCTTTCGCCGGACGGTCGCTGCAAGGCGTTCGCGGAGGGCGCGGACGGCACGGGCTGGGCCGAGGGTGTCGGGCTGTTGCTGGTGGAGCGGCTGTCGGAGGCGCGGCGGCAGGGGCACGAGGTGCTGGCGGTGCTCCGCGGCTCCGCCGTCAACCAGGACGGTGCGTCCAACGGGCTGACCGCGCCCAACGGGCCGTCCCAGCAGCGGGTTATCCAGCAGGCGCTGGCCAGCGCGGGACTGAGCGCCGGACAGGTCGACGCGGTGGAGGCGCACGGGACCGGCACCAAGCTCGGCGACCCCATCGAGGCGCAGGCGCTGCTCGCGACGTACGGGCGTGAGCACTCGGCGGAACGGCCGCTGTGGCTGGGGTCGTTGAAGTCCAACATCGGGCACACGCAGGCCGCTGCCGGCGTGGCGGGCGTGATCAAGATGGTCGAGGCGATGCGGCGCGGGGCCCTCCCGCAGACGTTGCACGTCGATCAGCCCACCACGCAGGTGGACTGGGATGCGGGTGCGGTGTCGCTGTTGACGGAGGCGCGGGAGTGGCCGGAGACGGGTGAGCCGCGGCGGGCGGCGGTGTCGTCGTTCGGGATCAGCGGCACGAACGCGCACGTGATCCTGGAGGCGGCACCGGAGGAAGAGCGGACGCCTGCTGAGCGGTCCGGTGTCCTTCCGGTGGTGCCGTGGGTGGTGTCGGCGCGTAGCGCGGAGGCGTTGCGGGATCAGGCGGCGCGGCTGGGGGAGTTCGTCGCGGCGGCCGGGGGAGAGGTGTCTCCGGTCGACGTGGGGCTCTCGCTGCTGTCCCGGTCGACGGGCGACTACCGGGCCGTGGTGGCGGGCTCCGACACCGAGGAGTTGCGGAGCGCGCTGGCCCGGGTGGCGGCGGACGACTCCGAGTGGTCCCCCGCTTCGGCGGGCGGTGTGGGTCTTCTGTTCACCGGTCAGGGTGCGCAGTGGCCGGGGATGGGTGCGGGGCTGACGGGCTTTGCGGTTTTCCGTGAGGCGTTCGA
>NZ_VISV01000042.1:0-6909 GCF_007827615.1 Streptomyces sp. CNZ287
ACCGACGAACTCCAGCCCTGGACCGACCTCCTCGCCACCCCCGAACCACCCCTCGGCCACCGCCCCCTCGACCCCACCACCGACACCGCCGCGACCATGCGTTCGCACACCTGGACCGTGCCCGCCGAGCAGGCGGTGACGCTTATCGCCCGTACGCCCGCCGTCTTCCACACCGGCGTGCACGAGGTGCTGCTCGCCACGCTCGCCGGGGCCGTCGTCCAAAGGCGGCCCGACGGGACGGACCGGGGCGTGCTGGTGGACATCGAGGGCCACGGCCGTCAGCCGCTCGGGGACATGGACCTGTCGCGTACGGTCGGCTGGTTCGCCGCCGTCCACCCGCTGCGCCTCGATGCCTCCGGCGTCGATCTTTCCGACGCGTACGCCGGCGGACCGGCGGCCGGGGCGCTGCTGAAGGCGGTCAAAGAGCAGGTGCAGGCCGTGCCCGGTGACGGCCTCGGCCACGGGCTGCTGCGTTATCTCAACCCCAAGACCGCCGACGCCATGGCCGCCCTGCCGCGCCCGCAGATCGCCTTCAACTACCTCGGCCGTTTCCCCGCCCCATCCCCGGCCGGTGACCCCGAGCCGTGGCAGGCAGCCGGGGAGACCGCGGTCGGCGGCTCCGCCGCGCCGGGCCTGCCGGTGGCGCACGCGCTGGAGGCGAACGCGGTGGTCCGCGACACTCCCGACGGCCCCGAGCTGACGCTGACCCTGAGCCGGCCCGCCGGTCTGCTCGGCGCCGAGGAGACCGAACGGCTGGGCGTCGCCTGGCTGGAACTGCTGGCCGGGCTCGCCGCGCACACAGAGGATCCGGCGGCCGGCGGGCACACCCCGTCCGACTTCGCGCTGCTCGACCTCGGTCAGGACGAGGTGGACGAGTTCGAGGCCGACCTGGCAGAAGACGGCCTTCTGTGACCCCGGCCCTGTGAACCCGCAAGCCCCAGACCCCGCACCCCAGATCCAGAGAAGCCGCAGCCAGCGATCCGCCGTGAGGAGAGACAGAGCGATGACCCGATCCGCCGTCGAGGACGTGTGGCCGCTGTCGCCGCTGCAGGAGGGCCTGCTGTTCCACGCCGCCTTCGATGAGGAGGGCCCCGACGTCTACCAGGGCCAGCGGCTGCTGGAGCTGGCAGGCCCCGTGGACCCGGAGCGGCTGCGGGCGTCGTGGGAGGCGCTGCTGCAGCGGCACGCCGCGCTGCGCGCGAGCTTCCGGCGGCGCAAGTCGGGCGAGGCGGTGCAGGTCATCGCGCGGGACGTGACGCTGCCGTGGGAGGTCGCCGACGTCTCCGACCGGCCGGAGGCCGACGCGCTCGCCGAGGCCGGGCGGCTGGCGGCCCGCGCGCGGGCGGAGCGGTTCGACCCGGCCGCCGCGCCGCTGTTGCGACTGCTCCTCGTCCGGCTCGGCGCCGAGCGCTACCGGCTGGTCGTCACCAGCCACCACCTGCTCATGGACGGCTGGTCGATGCCGGTGCTGCTCGGCGAGCTGTCCGCGGTGTACGCGGCGGGCGGTGACGCGCGCGGGCTGCCGCCGGTCACGTCGTACCGCGAGTACCTGGCGTGGCTGCGGCGGCAGGACAAGGACGCCGCGCGGGCCGCCTGGCGCGCGGAGCTGGCGGGGGCCGACGAGCCGACCCTCGTCGCACCCGCCGACCCCGGCCGCCTGCCCGTGGCTCCGGAGAGCCTGATCGCCGAGATCCCGCAGGAGCTGTACGTGGGCCTGGTCGCGCTGGCGCGCACCCGCGGGCTGACGCTCAACACCGTCGTGCAGGGCGCGTGGGCGATGGTGCTGGCGCGGCTCGCGGGACGTACGGACGTGGTGTTCGGCGCCACCGCCTCCGGCCGGCCGCCGGAGCTGCCCGGTGTGGAATCGATGGTCGGCCTGTTCATCAACACCCTGCCGGTGCGCGTCCGGCTCGACGGCGCGCAGCCCGCGGCCGACATGCTCGCCGCCCTCCAGGACCGGCAGTCCGCGCTCGTCGTACACCAGCATCTGGGCCTGCCCGAGGTGCAGCGGATCTCCGGGTCCGGCGGTGTTTTCGACACGATCGTCGTCTACGAGAACTACCCCCTGCCGCCCGAAGGGGCCCCCGACCCCGGCATGTTCGCCCTGCGCATGGCAGGCGGCCAGGAGGCGGCGCACTACCCGCTGACGCTCGTCGCCGCCCCCGGCGAGCAGATGAGCTTCAAGCTCGACTACCGCCCGGACCTGTTCGACCGGGCCGCGGCCCGGACCGTCTTCGAGCGGCTGGTGCGGGTGCTGGAGCAGATCGCCGCGGATCCGGCGGCGCCCGTGGGCCGGATCGACATGATCGCCGCCGCGGACCGGGCGCGCGTGGTGGGGGAGTGGAACGCCACGGGGGCGCCGCTGCCCGCGGCCTCCGTGCCGGAGCTGTTCGCCGCCCACGCCGTACGGTCGCCGGACGCGCCCGCCGTGAGCGACGGTCCGCGGACGCTGTCGTACGGGGAACTGGACGCCGCCTCCGCGCGGTTGGCGGCGCATCTGACGGCCGCCGGGGTGCGCCGTGGCAACCGGGTCGCGGTCGTCATGGAGCGGTCGGCGGACCTGCTGGTGGTGCTGCTCGGCGTGTGGAAGGCAGGCGCCGCGTATGTGCCGGTGGACCCCGGCTATCCCGCGGAGCGGGTCGCGTTCCTGCTGGCCGACTCCGCCCCCGCGGCCGTGGTGTGCACCCGGGAGACGCGGGCGGCGGTGCCCGGTGACGCCGCCGCTGTGCTCGTCGTCCTCGACGACCCGCCGACCGCGGCCGCCCTCGCGGACCGCCCCACCGCCGCCCCCGTGCCGGTGGGCGCTACCGACGTGGCGTACGTGATGTACACCTCCGGCTCGACGGGGACACCCAAGGGCGTGGCGGTGCCGCACGGCGCCGTCGTGGTGCTGGCCGGCGAGAGCGGCTGGGAGGCGGGTCCGGGCGAGGCGGTGCTGATGCACGCGCCGCACGCGTTCGACATCTCCCTGTACGAGGTGTGGGTGCCCCTCGCCGCGGGCGGCCGGGTCGTGATCGCCGAGCCGGGCGCGGTGGACGCGGAGCGGGTGCGCCGGGCCGTGGCCGGTGCGGGCGTGAGCAGACTCCATGTCACCGCCGGGCTGTTCCGGGTGCTCGCCGAGGAGTCCCCGGAGTGCTTCACCGGCCTGCGCGAAGTGCTCACCGGCGGCGACGTGGTGTCGGGCGCGGCGGTCGCGCGCGTCCGCGAGGCGTGCCCCGGCCTCTCCGTACGGCATCTCTACGGGCCCACGGAGATCACGCTCTGCGCGACGTGGCACGCCCTGCGCCCCGGCGACACGGCGGGCGCCGTGCTGCCCGTCGGCCGGCCGATGGCCAACAGGCGGGTGTACGTGCTGGACGCGTTCCTGCAGCCGGTGCCCCCGGGCGTCGTCGGCGAGCTGTACGTCGCCGGGCCCGGCCTCGCCCGCGGCTACCTGGGGCGCGCGGTTCTGACCGCCGAGCGGTTCGTGTCCTGCCCGTTCGACCCGGGTGGGCGGATGTACCGCACCGGGGACCTGGCGTGCTGGACGGACGAAGGACTGCTGCACTTCGCGGGCCGCGCCGACGAGCAGGTGAAGATCCGCGGCTACCGGGTGGAGCTGGGCGAGGTCGAGTCCGTCCTCGCCGTCCACGAGGACGTCGCGCAGGCGGTGGTCGTCGCGCGCGAGGACCGTCCTGGTGAGAAGCGGCTCATCGGCTACGTCGTACCGGACGGCCGGCCCGTCGAGGCGGAGCAACTGCGCGGGCACGTCGCCGCCGTACTGCCGGAGTACATGGTTCCGGCTGCGGTGGTGGTCCTGGACGAGCTGCCGCTGACGGTCAACGGCAAGGTCGACTGGGCGGCGCTGCCCGCCCCCGGATTCGCCGGGCGCGCGACCGGCAGGGTGCCCGCGGGCGCGGCGGAGGAGGCACTGTGCGCGCTCTTCGCCGAGGTGCTGGGGCTGGAGCGGGTCGGCGCGGATGACGACTTCTTCGCGCTGGGCGGTGACTCCATCACGTCGATGCAGCTCGCCTCCCGCGCCCGGCGCGCGGGGTACGTGCTGACGCCACGGCAGATCTTCGAGGAGAAGACCCCCGAGCGCCTCGCCCTGGTAGCCGGCTCCGCGCGGCGCCGGTCCCCGGTACGGGACGACGGCGTGGGCGACGTGCCGTGGACGCCGGTCATGCGGCGGCTCGGCCTACGGGCCGCGGCGCCCGGGTTCGCGCAGTGGACGGTCGCGGGCGCACCGGCGGGCCTGGGGCTCGCGGCGCTGACCGGCGGGCTGGGCGCGGTGCTCGACGCGCACGACATGCTCAGGGCCCGTACCGACCTGGCGGACGCGGCACACCCGCGGCTGACGGTCGGCAAGCGCGGCTCGGTCGACCCGGCCGCGCTCGTGACCCGTATCGATGCATCGGACGGGGACGACCTGGACGACACCGGCGGTGGCGGTCTCGACGCGCTCGCGGAGCGCGAAGCCCGCGCCGCGGCCGGGCGGCTCGATCCGGCGGCCGGGACCATGGTCCAGGTCGTCTGGCTGGACGCGGGGCCCGCCCGGATCGGGCGGATCGTGCTCGTGCTCCATCACCTGGTCGTCGACGGGGTGTCGTGGCGGATTCTGCTGCCGGATCTGCGGGCCGCGTGCGAGGCGGTGGGGGAGGGGCGGAAGCCGGAGCTGGAGCCGGTGGGGACGTCGTTCCGGCGCTGGTCGCGGGAGCTGGCGGCGCAGGCCGGGCAGCCGGAGCGGGCGGCGGAGGCGGCCGCCTGGGCCGCGCTGCTCGGCGCGCCCGAGCCGCCGCTCGGCACGCGCGCGCTCGAACCGGCGCGCGACACCGCGGCGACCCTGCGCTCACGCACCTGGACCGTGCCCGCCGGGCAGGCCGAGACGCTGACGGGCCACACGCCGGTCGTCTTCCACACCGGCGTCCACGAAGTGCTGCTCGCCACGCTGGCGGGGGCGGTCGCGAGGTGGCGCCCGGGCGCGTACGACGAATTGCTGGTGGACATCGAGGGGCACGGGCGCGAACCGGCCGGGGACGCCGATCTGGCGCGTACGGTGGGCTGGTTCACCAGCGTCCGGCCCGTGCGGGCTTCGGTCTCGGGCATCGATCTCGACGGCGTACGGGCCGGCGGCGCGGCAGCGGGCGCGCTGCTGAAGGCCGTGAAGGAGCAGGCGCGCGCCGTCCCCGGGGACGGCCTGGGCTACGAACTGCTGCGCTACCTCAACCCCGGGACGGCAGACGCGATGGCGGCGCTGCCGCAGCCGCAGATCGGCTTCAACTACCTCGGCCGCTTCGCCGCCGGCGGCCCCTCGGGACCGGTCGGCGCCTGGCAACTCGCCGGCGACACCGCAGTCGGCGGCTCCGTCGACCCCGGCCTGCCGCTGGCCCACGCCCTGGAGGCGAGTGCCGCGGTCCGCGACACCGCGGCCGGGCCCGAACTGACCATCACCCTCTCGTGGGCCGGCGGGCTGCTTGCCGACGCGGACGCCGAACGCCTCGGCGCCGTCTGGCTGGAGATGCTCGCCGGCCTCGCCGCGCACACCGAGGACCCGGCGGCCGGCGGGCACACCCCCTCCGACTTCCCGCTCCTCGCCCTCACCCAGGAGGCCGTCGAGGAACTGGAAGCCGCCGTGCCCGCGCCCGCGGACATCTGGCCGCTGTCACCCCTCCAGGAAGGCATGCTCTTCCACGCCACCTACGACGACGACAGTCGCGACGTCTACAAGAGCCAGCGCGTCCTGGCCCTCGACGGGCCCCTGGACACCCGGCGGCTGCGCGCCGCCTGGGAGACCGTCCTTGCCCGCCACACCGCGCTGCGCGCGAGCTTCCACCGGCTGGCCGCATCGGGAGAGGCGGTGCAGGTCGTCGAGCGCGACGTGCCGCTGCCCTGGCGAACAGTGGACCTGTCGGGGACCGACAGCGGCGTGGTGTCGGAAGAGGTGGCACGGCTGGCGGCGGAGGAACTGCGACAGCCGATGGACCTGGGGCGGGCGCCGCTGCTGCGGTTCCTGCTGATCCGCCTCGGCGACCGCGCGCACCGCATGGTCATCACCAGTCACCACATCCTGGCCGACGGCTGGTCGATGCCGGTCGTCTTCAACGAGGTGTCCGAGGTGTACGCGGCCGGGGGCACCGACTCAGGTCGCACACCCGCCGCCTCGTACGGCGACTACCTGGCCTGGCTGGGCCGGCAGGACAAGGAGGCGGCGCGGGAGGCGTGGCGGGCGGAGCTGGCGGGAGTGGACGAGCCGACGCTGGTCGTGCCCGCAGACCCGGGACGCGAACCCGTCGTGCCGGAGGAGTGCCTTGTCGGGCTCACGGACGAGACGACGGCTGCCCTGGGCGTGTGGGCGCGTGAGCGGGGGCTGACGGTCAACACGGTGGTGCAGGGTGCGTGGGCGTTGGTGCTGGCGCGGCTGGCGGGTCGTTCGGATGTGGTGTTCGGCGCGACGGTGGCGGGTCGTCCGGCGGAGTTGCCGGGTGTCGAGTCGATGGTGGGTCTCTTCATCAACACGTTGCCGGTGCGGGTGCGGTTGGACGGCGGGCAGCGGGTGGTGGATCTGCTGGCGGACGTGCAGCGGCGGCAGTCGGCCTTGACGGGTCACCAGCACCTCGGCCTCCAGGAGATCCAGGAACTCGCGGGGGCCGGCGCCACCTTCGACACGATGCTGATGTTCGAGAACTACCCGCGGAACGACCTGGAGCTTCCCGGTACCGGACCCGCGGACGACGCCATCGGCATCACCCAGGTACGCAGCATGGCGGGCACGCACTACCCGCTGGCCATCGGTGTGGTACCGGCGGACCGGCTGCACGTGCGGGTGACGTATCGCCCGGATCTGTTCGGGGCCGGTGAGGCGGAGGGGCTGGCGCGGCGGTTGGTGCGGGTGCTGGAGGGGGTGGTGGCGGACCCGTCGGTGCGGGTCGG
>NZ_VISV01000043.1:0-5278 GCF_007827615.1 Streptomyces sp. CNZ287
CCAAGGCATCACCCACCTCACCGAGACCGACGCCATCACCCTCTACACCGAACTCGCACCCCACCCCACCCTCACCCCCCACCTCCCCGCCAGCGTCCGCAGCACCCCCCACCTCCCAGACGAGACCCGCACCCACCTCGCCACCCTCACCACACTCCACACCCACCACCACCCGCTCAACCTCACCCCCCACCTCCCCGAGACCGCGGCCAAGCTCCCCGTCCTCCCCACCTATCCCTTCCAGCACCGCCCCTACTGGCTCGACGCGCCCACCGCGCTCACCAGCGCGACCGACCTCGGCCAACTCGGCACCGCCCACGCCCTCCTCAGCGCCGCCGTGCAACTCGCGGACACCACCGGGGGCGGCGCGGGCTCGGCCGGTACGACGGTCTTCACCGGCCGCCTCAGCCTCTCCACCCACCCCTGGCTCGCCGACCACGCCGTCGCCGGTACGGTCCTCCTCCCCGGCACCGCCCTGGTCGACCTCGCCCTGCACACCGGCGACCACACCGGCGCCACCCACCTGCAAGAGCTGACTCTGCACGCGCCCCTCACGATGGACGAGGCCGGCACGCACGACGTCCAGGTCACCACCGCCCCCCTCGCCGGGGCAGAGGGCGAGGACGGCGGCCGGTGGCAGGTGACGATCCACTCGCGCCGCCACACCGCGGACGACTCCGAGCCGGAGCCCTGGACCTGCCACGCCACCGGCATCCTCACGACCGACGCGGACGCCTCCGCTCACCCGGCCCCGGCGCTGACCCAGTGGCCGCCGGCCGGCACGGAGCCCGTGGAGGTCACCGACCTCTACCCCCGCTTGCAGGCCGCGGGCTACGAGTACGGGCCCGCTTTCCAGGGCGTCACCGCCGCCTGGCGCGGCGCCGACGGCACCCTCCACGCCGAGATCGCCCTGCCCGAGGACGCCGACGCCTCCGGCCACACCATCCACCCCGCCCTGCTCGACGCCGCACTCCACCCGCTCGCGGCCGAGAACCTCGGCAAGGACGACAAGGACAGCGCCGACGGCCGGCTCCGGCTGCCCTTCGCCTGGACCGGCGTCACCGTCCACGCCAGCGGCGCCACCCACCTGCGCGCGACCCTCATTCCGGCCGGTGAGCACGGCCACGATCTGACGCTGCACACCTGGGACCCCTCCGGCGCGCCCGTCGCCACCGTCTCCGCGCTCAACTCCCGCCCGGTCGACGCGTCGGCGCTCACCGGCGGCCCCCACACCGACACGGCCACCCGCAACAGCCTCTTCCACCTCGCCTGGAACCGGGCCGCCGCCGAGCAGCCCGCCCAGGCCGAGCGGGTCGCACCGGAGCTGGTGGACCTCTACGTCGCGGCTCCCGCCGAGGACGACGGCCCCACCGCCGCGCACGCCGCGGCGGAGGCGCTGCTGACCCACGTACAGGGCTGGCTGGCCGCCAACGACCGGACCGACCGCCGCCTCGTCGTCCTCACCCACCGCGCCGTCGCAACCGGCCCGGCCGACGACGTGCACCTCCCGCACACGCCGCTGTGGGGCATGGTCCGTACCGCCCAGAACGAGAACCCCGACCGCATCCACCTCGTCGACACCGACACCGCCGTCGATGCCGTCACCGGCGGCGACCCCGCCGCCGTCCCCCACCTGCTCGACGCCCTGGCGACCGGCGAACCGCAGCTCGCGCTCCGCCACGACCAGGTCCTCGTGCCCCGGCTGGCCCGCTCCACCGAGGGGGCCGCCGACGCGCTGGCGATTCCCGCCGGCGAGGAGTCCTGGCGGCTGGACAAGACCGCCTCCGGCACGTTCGACAACCTCGCCTTCCTGCCGAACCCGAACCTCCCCGAGGCGCTGGCACCGCATCAGGTGCGCGTCGCGGTACGGGCCATCGGGCTCAACTTCCGCGACGCCCTGATCACCCTCGGCATGTACCCGGGCGAGGCGCTGCTGGCCAGCGAGGGCGCGGGGGTGGTGACCGAGGTCGGCGCCGACGTCGCCAACGTCAAGGTCGGCGACCGCGTCATGGGCATGTTCCCGAACGGCGTGGGCGCGCAGACGGTCACCGACCACCGCATGGTCACCGCGGTCCCCGAGGGGTGGTCGTTCAACGACGCGGCCGGGGTCCCGGTGGCGTACCTCACCGCGTACTACGGGCTCAGGGACCTCGGCGGTCTGGCGGCCGGCGAGTCGCTGCTGCTCCACGCCGCCACCGGCGGCGTCGGCTCCGCCGCACTCCAACTCGCCCGCCACTGGGGCGCCGACGTCTATGCCACGGCCAGCCCCGGCAAGCACCACCTGCTGTACGCGCAGGGCCTGGACGAGCAGCACGTCGCGTCCAGCCGCTCCCTCGACTTCGAGGACCACTTCCGCGCCCACACCCCGCACCAGGGTGTCGATGTGGTGCTCAACGCGCTCGCCCACGAGTTCACCGACGCGTCGCTGCGCCTGCTGCGCCCCGGCGGCCGGTTCCTGGAGATGGGCAAGACCGACGTCCGCGACCCGCAGGCCGTCGAGGCCGACCACCGGGTCCGCTACCAGAACTTCGACCTCATCGAGGCCGGTCCCGACCGCATCCAGGAGATGCTGACCGACCTGGCCGCGCTGTTCGCCGCAGGCCACCTCACGGCCCCGCGGACCACCTGCTTCGACGTACGCCACGCCCCCAACGCGCTACGGCACCTCAGCCAGGCCCGGCACACGGGCAAGCTGATCCTGACCCTCCCCCGGCCGCTCGACCCGGACGGCACGGTGCTGATCACGGGCGGCACCGGTGGCCTCGCGAGGCTGACGGCCCGTCACCTCGTCGCCGAGCACGGCGTACGCCACCTCCTGCTGGCCTCGCGCAGCGGCCCCGGCCACCGCGACGCCGACGCCCTGCGCGCCGAACTCACCGAACTCGGCGCCCGGGTCACCCTCGCGGCCTGCGACGTCACCGACGCCCACGCCGTCCACACCCTCGTCGCCTCCGTCGACGAGCGGCACCCGCTGACCGCGGTGATCCACACCCCGGGCGTGCTGGACGACACGATCCTGACCCAGCTCACCCCGGAGACGCTGCACCCGGTTCTGGCGCCGAAGGTCGACGCCGCGTACCACCTGCACCAGGCGACGCGGCACCTGGACCTGGCCCACTTCGTCCTCTACTCCTCCGCCGCCGGCACCCTCGGCAACCCCGGCCAGGCCAACTACGCCGCCGCCAACACCTACCTCGACGCCCTCGCCCACCACCGCACCCAGCAGGGCCTGCCCACCACGAGCCTCGCCTGGGGCTACTGGAAGCACACCACCGACCTCACCAAGCACCTCGGCGACAGCGAGGTGGCCCGCAGCGACGCGGCGCTCAGCACCGAGCACGGCCTGAAGCTCCTCGACGGCGCCCTCGCCACCCCGTCCCCGTACCACCTCTGCGTCCCGCTGAACCCGGCCACCCTCCGCACCGGCGAGCGCGTCCCCGCCCTCCTGCGCGACCTCGCCCCGCGGGCGCGGCGCCGGGCTGCCGCGGCCGCCGCGCCGAGCGAGGTCTCGGGGCTCGCGGCGCAACTCGCCGGGCTGTCGGCGGCCGAGCGGCAGCGCCTCTTGCTCGACCTGGTGCGCACCAACGCCGCCGCCGTCCTGGGGCACAGCGACGCCGCCGCGGTGGACGCGCAGGCGCCGTTCAACGACCTCGGGTTCGACTCCCTCACCGCGGTCGAGCTGCGCAACCGGCTCGACGCCGCCACCGGGCTGCGGCTGCCGGCGACCCTGATCTTCGACTACCCGACCGCGCAGGTCCTCGCCGACCACATCGGCGCCGAGGTGCTGCAGTCGGCGCCGCGCGCGACGGCGCCGCAGCTCGTGAGCACCGACACCGCGGACGATCCGGTCGTCATCGTGTCGATGGCGTGCCGCTTCCCCGGCGACGTGCACTCCGCCGCCGACCTGTGGAAGCTCGTCGCCGAGGGCCGCGAAGGTCTCTCCGGCTTCCCGACGAACCGCGGCTGGGACCTGGAGAACCTCTTCGACCCCGACCCGGCGGCGACGGGCAAGAGCTACACCAGCTACGGCACGTTCCTGCACGAGGCCGACGAGTTCGACGCCGACTTCTTCCGGATGAACCCGCGCGAGGCGCTGGCCACGGACCCGCAGCAGCGGCTGCTGCTGGAGACCTCCTGGGAGGCGTTCGAGCGGGCGGGCATCGACCCGGCCACGCTCAGGGGCAGCAGCACCGCGGTCTACGCGGGCGTGATCTACGGCGACTACGCTTCGCGGCTGATGCAGAACGCCCCGGAGGGCTTCGAGGGCTATCTCGGCAACGGCAGCGCGGCAAGCGTCGCCTCGGGCCGGGTGGCGTACACCTTCGGTCTTGAGGGCCCGGCGGTGACGATCGACACGGCGTGCTCGTCGTCGCTGGTCGCCCTGCATCTCGCCGCGCAGGCGCTGCGCAACGGCGAGTGCGATCTCGCCCTCGCGGGCGGCGCCACCGTGATGTCGAGCCCGGGTGCGTTCATCGAGTTCTCCCGGCAGCGCGTGCTGTCCGTGGACGGCCGGTGCAAGGCGTTCGCCGACGCGGCGGACGGAACGGGCTGGGGCGAGGGCGTCGGCCTGGTGCTGCTGGAGCGGCTGTCCGACGCCCGGCGCAACGGGCACAAGGTGCTGGCGGTGCTGAAGGGCTCGGCGATCAATCAGGACGGTGCGTCGAACGGCCTCACCGCCCCCAACGGCCCCTCGCAGCAGCGCGTCATCGAACAGGCGCTGGCCAGCGCCGGCCTGACGCCCGGTCAGGTGGACGCCGTGGAGGCGCACGGCACGGGCACGGCGCTGGGCGACCCGATCGAGGCGCAGGCGCTGCTCGCGACGTACGGGCGCGAGCACAGCCCCGAGCGGCCGCTGTGGCTGGGCTCGATCAAGTCCAACATCGGCCACACCCAGGCCGCGGCGGGCGTGGCGGGCGTCATGAAGATGGTCGAGGCCATGCGCCACGGCATGCTGCCCCCTACCCTCCACGTCAACGAGCCGTCCCACCACGTCGACTGGAGCTCCGGCACCATCTCGCTGATCACGGAGTCGACGCCGTGGCCCGAGAGCGACGAGCCGTACCGGGCGGCCGTCTCGTCGTTCGGCATCAGCGGCACGAACGCGCACGTGGTGCTGGAGGCGGCGCCGGTGGAGACCGCGGCGGCGGATGCGCCGTCGGCGGAGCCGGCTCCTGGGGCGGCGCCGGTTCCGGTGGTGGTTTCCGCCCGTACGGCGGGTGCGCTGGCGCAGAGCGCCGAGCAGCTCGCGGCGTACGTCGAGGAGCACCCCGAGATCGAG
>NZ_VISV01000044.1:0-5011 GCF_007827615.1 Streptomyces sp. CNZ287
GGAGATGACGGGGATGTCGGCGTCGCCGAGGGTGTGGTGGGTGAAGAGGTCTGTCAGGTGGTCGGTGAAGGTGTCGAGGATCGGTTCGGTGTGGGCGGTGTGGAAGGCGTGCGCGACCTTGAGCGCCTTGGTTCGGATACCGGCCTCGGTCAGCTCCGCGGCGAGTTCCTCCAGCGCGTCGAGGGGCCCGGCGAGGGCGGTGGAGACCTCGGAGTTGTACGCCGCGATCTCCACCCCTGCGTGCCGGTCCAGGTACGCGCCCAGGGGCTCGGGTGCGGACTGCACGGCGAGCATGCCGGTGCCCTCGGGCAGGCTGTGGAGCAGCTTCGCTCGCGTCGCGACCATGTCGGCGGCGGCGGCGAGGGGCAGGGTGCCGGTGAGGTGGGCGGCGGAGAGTTCGCCGATGGAGTGGCCGATGAGCGCGGTGGGCTGCACGCCGGTGGTCTGGAGCAGGCGGTAGCCGGCCACGTGGTGGGCGAAGAGAGCGGGCTGGGTGTAGAGCGTGGTTTCCAGCAGCTCCGCCGGCTCGCTGTCCTCCTCGGCGAACATCACCTCGCGCAGCGGCGTCCCGGTCCCCAGGTGCTCGTCGAGCGCCGCGCAGACCTCGTCCAGGGCCTTGGCGTAGGCAGGGAAGGTCTTGTACAGCTCGCGGCCCATGCCGGGGCGCTGGCTGCCCTGCCCGGAGAACATCACGGCCAGCCGGCCGCCGGTCTCGACGGGGCCGGGGCCGGTGACCAGTGCCGGATGCGTGGCGCCGGTGGCCAGGGCGGTGAGGGCTTCGTGGAGTTCGGTGCGGTCGGCGGTGACGACGCCCGCGCGGTGTTCCAGCTTCGCCCGCCCCGACCACAGCCCTGCCGCCAACGCGCCGGCCTCGACCTGGGGATGCTCCTCGACATACGCCGCCAGCCGCTCGGCCGACTGCGCGAGCGCGGCCGCCGTACGGGCCGAGACGACCACAGGCACCGGCGTCGGCTCTGCCGCCTCGGCGCTCGGCTCCGGCTTCGCCGCGGAGGGCTGCGCCGGGCCGGCCTCCAGGATCACGTGCGCGTTGGTGCCGCTGATCCCGAACGACGAGACCGCCGCGCGCCGCGGCTCACCCGTCTCCGGCCAGGGCCGCGCCTCGTTGAGGACGGCGACGTGGCCGGTGTCCCAGTCCACGTGGCTGGAGGGCTCGTCCACGTGCAGGGTCTGCGGGAGGTGCCCGTGGCGGAGGGCCTCGACCATCTTGATGACACCCGCGACACCGGCCGCGGCCTGCGTGTGGCCGATGTTCGACTTGATGGAGCCCAGCCACAGCGGGCGTTCCTCGCTGTGTGCCTGGCCGTACGTGGCGAGGAGCGCCTGCGCCTCGATCGGGTCGCCCAGCGTCGTACCCGTACCGTGCGCCTCCACGGCGTCGACCTGACCCGCACTCAGCCCGGCGTTGGCCAGCGCTTGTTCGATGACACGCTGCTGCGACGGGCCGTTGGGTGCGGTGAGGCCGTTGGAGGCGCCGTCCTGGTTGACGGCCGAGCCGCGCAGGACGGCGAGCACCTGGTGCCCGTTGCGCTGGGCGTCGGACAGGCGCTCCAGGAGGACGAGGCCCGCGCCCTCGCCCCAGCCGGTGCCGTCGGCGGCGTCGGCGAAGGGCTTGCAGCGGCCGTCGGCGGCCAGGCCGCGCTGGCGGGAGAACTCCAGGAACGCGGAGGGCGTGGACATCACGGTGACGCCGCCGGCGAGGGCGAGATCGCACTCGCCGTTGCGCAGTGCCTGCGCGGCGAGGTGCATGCCCACCAGGGACGACGAGCAGGCGGTGTCGATAGTCATGGCCGGGCCTTCGAGACCGAAGGTGTACGCCACCCGCCCCGAAGCCACGCTCGCCGCGCTGCCGTTGCCGAGATAGCCCTCGAAGCCCTCGGGGGTCCGGTGCATCAGACGCGGGCCGTAGTCGGCGTAGATGACGCCGGTGAAGACGCCGGTGTTGCTGTCCCGCAGGCTCGTGGGGTCGATGCCCGCCTGCTCGAACGCTTCCCAGGCGGTCTCCAGCAGCAGCCGTTGCTGGGGATCGGTGGCCAGGGCCTCGCGCGGGTTCATGTGGAAGAAGTCCGCGTCGAACCTGTCCGCGTCGTGCAGGAAGGCGCCGTGGCGCGTGTACGTCCTGCCCGTCGCGTCCGGGTCCGGGTCGTAGAGGTTGTCGAGGTCCCAGCCACGGTTGACGGGGAACTCCGAGACCGCGTCCCTGCCCTCGGCCACCAACCGCCACAGGTCGTCCGCGGAGCGGACCTCGCCCGGGTACCGGCAGGCCATCGAGACGATCGCGATGGGGTCGTCGTCGGTGACGGTGCGGGTGGCGAGCGCGCGGGGCGTGGCGGGCGATGTGTCGAGGAGCCGGCCGAGGAGGTGACGCGTGAGGGCGTCGGGGGTGGGGTGGTCGAAGATCAGGGTTGCGGGGAGGCGCAGTGCCGTGGTGGTGGTGAGCTGGTTACGGAGCTGGACGGCGGTGAGGGAGTCGAAGCCCAGCTCCTTGAACGGGCGGTGCGGGTCGATCGTCTCCCCGGTGCCGTGGCCGAGGACCGCGGCGATGTTGCTGCGGACGATGTCGAGGACGACCTTGTGCTGCCGCTCCGGCTCGGCGAGCGCGGCGAGCTGTTCCACGAGCGCGTTGCCGTCGGCCGCGGCCGAGGAGGCGGCGGTGCGCCGGCTCTGCCGGACGGCCAGGCCGCGGAAGAGGACCGGGAGCCGGTCGGGGGTGCGGAGGGCGGACGGGGTCACCGGGAGGCAGAGGTGGTGGGGCTGGGGGGTGGTGAGCGCGGTGTCGAGGAGGTGGAGGGCGTGGTCGGTGTCGAGCGGGGTGGTGCCGTGGGTGACGTTGCGGACCTCGTTGTCGCTGAGGTGGCCGGTGAGGCCGGTGGTGTGCTTCCAGTAGCCCCAGGCGAGGCTGGTGGTGGGGAGGCCCTGCCGGTTGCGGTGGTGGGCGAGGGCGTCGAGGTAGGTGTTGGCGGCGGCGTAGTTGGCCTGGCCGGGGTTGCCGAGGGTGCCGGCGGCGGAGGAGTAGAGGACGAAATGGGCCAGGTCCAGGTCCTGGGTGGCCTGGTGGAGGTGGTACGCGGCGTCGACCTTGGGGGCGAGGACCGAGTGCAGCGTCTCCGGGGTGAGTTGGGTGAGGGTGGCGTCGTTGAGTGCCCCGGCCGTGTGGATGACGGCGGTGAGGGGGTGCTGCTTGTCGACGGAGTCGACGAGGGTGCGTACGGCGTCGGCGTCGGTGACGTCGCAGGCCGCGAGGGTGACCTGGGCGCCGAGTGCGGTGAGTTCGTCGCGGAGAGCCGTGGCGTTGGGGTGGCCGGGGCCGCTGCGGGAGGCCAGCAGGAGGTGGCGTACGCCGTGCTCGGTGATGAGGTGACGTGCCGTCAGGCTCGCGAGACCGCCGGTGCCGCCCGTGATCAGAACGGTGCCCTCGGGGTTGAGGGGCCGGGGCTCGGCGTCGGTGGCGGTGGACCGCGTCAGACGCGGGGTGAGCAGTCGCCCGTCGCGCAAGGCGAGTTGCGGTTCGCCGGTGGCCAGCGCTTCGGCGAGGTACGGGACGTCGGCCGCGTCGGCATTGATGTCCGCGATGTCGGTGTCGATGAGGCGGATACGGTCGGGCTGTTCGTTCTGCGCGGTACGGACCAGGCCCCACAGCGGCGCATGCGCCAGGTGGACGTCCTCCGCCGGGTCTGTGGCGACGGCCAGGTGGGTGAGGACGACGAGCTGCCGGTCGGTCTCGTCGTTGTCGGCCAGCCAGTTCTGGACGTGGGTCAGCAGCGCCTCGGTCGCGACGTGGGCCGCCGCGGGACTGTCCTCGGCGGCCGGCGCGGCGACGTACACGTCCACCCGGCCGAGATCCACCTGCTCCACCGGAGCGGCCGCGGTGGGGCTCCAGGCGAGGTGGAAGAGGCTGTTGCGGGTCGCGGCGCCCGCCTGGGCGCCGCTGGTCAGGGCGGTGGCGTCGACGGGGCGGGTGTTGAGGGCGGCGATGGTGGCGACGGGCGCGCCGGTCGGGTCCCAGGCGCGGAGGGCGAGGTCGGGGCCGTGCTCGCCGGTAGGCAATAGGGTGGCACGGAGGTGGGTGGCGCCGGTGGCGTGGACCGACACACCGCTCCACGCGAACGGCAGCCGCAACTCCTGTGCCGCCTCGCCCTCGTCGCCGAGGGTGCGGGTGGCGAGCGGGTGGAGGGTGGCGTCGAGCAGGGCCGGGTGGATCGTGTGGCCGGCGGTCTCGGCGTCCTCGGCGAGGCTGATATCCGCGTGGAGGGTCCCGTCCGTGTGCGACCAGGCGGCGGTGACGCCCTGGAAAGCGGGCCCGTACTCGTAACCGGCCGCCGCCATCCGGGCGTAGAGGCCCGCGATGTCGAGCTGCTCTGCCCCGGTGGGGGGCCACTGCGTGAGCGGTTCGGGTGCCTCGGCCGGTTCGGCGGTGAGGGTGCCGGTGGCGTGGCACGTCCAGGGCTCGGGCTCGGCGTCGTCGGTGTGCGGCCGGGAGTGGATGGTGACCTGCCAGCGCCCTGGGTCGCCGCTCTCGGCTCCCGCCTCGGGGCTCGCGGTGACCTGGAGGTCGCGAGTACCGGTCTCCTCCAGCACCAGCGGTGCCTGGAGCGTCAGTTCTTCGAGGTGGGTGGCGCCGGTGTGGTCGCCGGTGTGCAGGGCGAGGTCCACGAGGGCGGTGCCGGGGAGCAGCACGGTGCCGGCGACCGCGTGGTCGGCGAGCCAGGGGTGGGTGCTCAGACCGACCCGGCCGGTGAACACGATGGTGGCGTACGAGCCTTCCGCGCCGGCGGCCGAGTCCTCGCCGCCGTCGGCGAGCTGCACGGCCGCACTGAGGAGCGCGTGGGCGCTGCTGATCTGGCCGAGGTCGCCGGCGCTGGTGAGCTGCGCCGAGGTCTGGATCCAGTAGCTCTCGCGCTGGAAGGGGTAGGTGGGCAGCTCGGGCAGCAGCTCGGTGGAGTCCTCGGCGCCGGGCAGGAGCGGGCTGAGGTCGATCGGGTGGTGGTGGGCG
>NZ_VISV01000045.1:0-3557 GCF_007827615.1 Streptomyces sp. CNZ287
GCGGTGTCCACCGTGACCGCCGGACCTTCGAGACCGAAGGTGTACGCCACCCGACCCGACGCCACACTCGCCGCACCGCCATTGCCCAGGAAGCCCTCGTAGCCCTCCGGGATCCGGTGCATGAGCCGGCCGGTGTAGTCGTCGTACATGACCCCGGCGAAGACGCCCGTCTTGCTGCCCTGGAGGGAGTGGGAGTCGATGCCCGCGCGCTCGAACGTCTCCCAGGCCGCCTCCAGCAGGAGCCGCTGCTGCGGGTCCGTGGCCGTGGCCTCCCGCGGGCTCATGCCGAAGAACTCGGGGTCGAACTCGTCCGCCGCGTGCAGGAAGCCGCCCTCGCGGGCGTAGCTCTTCCCGGTCCTGTCGGGGTCCGGGTCGTAGAGGCCCTCGACGTCCCAGCCGCGGTTCCCGGGGAAGTCGGAGATCGCGTCCGTGCCCGCGGCGACCAGCCGCCACAGGTCCTCCGGCGAACGCACCCCGCCCGGATACCGGCAGGCCATCGAAACGATCGCAATCGGCTCCTGCCTTGCCGTCTCGGCGTCCTGCAGGCGCTGCCGCGTCTGGTGCAGCTCGGCGACTGCGCGGGTCAGGTACTCCCGAAGCTTGGCTTCGTCCGACATTGGTCGTCGCTCCTCTGTACGGAATTGCTGAGGCGGCGCCAGGCGCCGCCGGGGTCAGGAAAGGTCGAGATCGCTGTCGAGCAGGTCGAAGAGTTCGTCGTTGGACGCGGACCGGAGCTTCGTCTCGATGTCCTCGCCCTCCGGTGCCGTGCGTGCGGTCTCGTTGAGGCGGGTGAGGAGGGCCTGGAGTCGGCGGGTCACCTTCACCCGCCCGGCGTCCTCCGCGGAACGTTCGATCAATGTCAGTTCGAGCTTGTCGATCTCGGCCAGGAAGGAGTTCTCGGGGCTCGCCTCGTCGACGCCGATGCTCTCGCCGACGTACCGGGCCAGGTCATTCGGCGTGGGGTAGTCGAAGATCAGCGTCGAGGTCAGACGGAGCGCGGTGGCCTCGCTGAGGCGGTTGCGGAGCTGGACGGCGGTGAGGGAGTCGAAGCCCAGCTCGTTGAAGGGACGGTACGGATCGATCGCGTCCGCGCCGCCGTGCCCGAGGACCGCCGCGACGGCGCTGCACACGACGTCGAGCAGCAGCTTCTGCCGTCCCTCCGGCGGCAGCGCCCGGAGCCGTGCGGCCAGGTCCGTTCCCGGCGGCTGCGCGCCGTGCGTCCGCGCGGCGGTGCGGCGGGTGGCCGGCACGAGGTCGTGGAGGAGCGCGGGGAGTCGGGGGGCGGTGCGGAGGGCGCCGGGGCTGAGGGGGGTGCAGAGGTGGTGGGGGTGGGATGTGGTGAGCGCGGTGTCGAGGAGGTGAAGCGCGTGCTCGGTGGTGAGGGGCGTGGTGCCGTGGGTGAGAGAGCGGATGTCGGTGGTCGTGAGGTGGCCGGTGAGGCCGGTGGCCTGCTTCCAGTAGCCCCAGGCGAGGCTGGTGGTGGGCAGGCCCTGCTGGGTGCGGTGGTGGGCGAGGGCGTCGAGGTAGGTGTTGGCGGCGGCGTAGTTGGCCTGGCCGGGGTTGCCGAGGGTGCCGGCGGCGGAGGAGTAGAGGACGAAGTGGGCGAGGTCCAGGTCCTGGGTGGCCTGGTGGAGGTGGTACGCGGCGTCGACCTTGGGGGCGAGGACCGGGTGCAGGCCGTCGGGGGTGAGCTTGGACAGGACGGTGTCGTCGAGGACGCCCGCGGTGTGGATGACGGCGGTGAGGGGGTGGTCGTCGCCGATGGAGCCGATCAGGGTGCGTACGGCGTCGGCGTCGGTGACGTCGCAGGCGGTGAGGGTGATCTGGGCGCCCAGTGCGGTGAGTTCGTCGCGGAGAGCTGTCGCGTTGGGGTGGTCGGGGCCGCTGCGGGAGGCCAGGAGGAGGTGGCGTACGCCGTGCTCGGTGATGAGGTGACGTGCCGTCAGGCTGGCGAGACCGCCGGTTCCGCCCGTGATCAGCACCGTGCCGTTCGGGTCGAGCGGCCGGGGCTCCGTCGCGGCGGCGTCGGTCGAGCGGGTCAGGCGCGGGGTGAATAGCCGGCCGTTGCGGAGGGCGAGTTGGGGTTCGCCGGCGGCCAGGGCCTCGGCGAGGTGCGGGATGTCCGCGGGGCTGGGATTGGTGACCGCGGTGTCGGTGTCGATGAGGTGGATGCGGTCGGGGTTCTCGTTCTGGGCCGTACGGACCAGGCCCCACAGCGGCGCATGCGCCAGGTGGACGTCCTCGGCCGGTTCGGTGGCCACCGCGCGGTGGGTGAGGACGACGAGCTGCCGGTCGGTCTCGTCGTTGTCGGCCAGCCAGCTCTGGAGGCGGGTCAGCAGGGTCTCCGTCGCTGCGTGGGCCGCCGCGGGGGAGTCGTCCTCCGCCGGAGCCGCTGCGTACACGTCGATCTGCCCGAGGTCCGCCTGCTCCTGCTCCTGCTTGAGGCCGGCGGGGCGCCAGGCGAGATGGAACAGGCTGTTGCGGGTGGCGGTGTGCGCCTGGGCGCCGCCGGCGAGGGCGGTGGCGTCGACGGGCCGCGTGTTGAGTGCCGTGATCGTGGCCACCGGAGCGCCGGCCGGGTCCCAGGTGTGCAGAGCGAGGTCGTGGCCGTGCTCGCCGGTGGGGGCGAGGGTGGCGCGCAACTCGGTGGCGCCGGTGGCGTGGACGGATACCCCGGTCCACGCGAACGGCAGCCGCAGTTCCTCCGCCTTGCCGTTCGCGCCGCCGTCCGCGTGGAGGGTGCGCGCCGCGAGGGAGTGGACGGCGGCGTCGAGGAGGGCCGGGTGGATGGCGTGGCCGGTCGTGTCCGTCTCCTCGGGCAGGGCGATCTCGGCGTGGAGGGTGCCGTCCGGGTGGACCCAGGCGGCGGTGACGCCCTGGAAGACGGGCCCGTACTCGTAACCCGCGGCGAGCAGACGGGGATAGAGGTCGGTGACGTCCACGGGCTCCGCCCCCGCGGGCGGCCACTGCGCCGGCGGCGTAGCCGATGCGGCCGGTTCCGTGGTGAGGGTGCCGGTGGCGTGGTGCGTCCACGGCTCGGGCTCGGCGTCGTCCGCGGTGTGGCGGCGCGAGTGGATCGTGACCTGCCGCCGGCTGACGCCTTCGTTCCCGTCGCCGTCCGTTCCGCCCCGGACGGAGGCGGTGACCTGAAGGTCGTGGGTGCCGGCCTCGTCGAGCGTCAGCGGGGCGTGAAGGTTCAGCTCCTCGAGATGGGCGGTACCGGTGTGGTCGCCGGCGTGCAGGGCGAGGTCGACCAGGGCGGTGCCGGGGAGGAGGACCGTACCGGCGACGGCGTGGTCGGCGAGCCAGGGGTGGGTGCTCAGGCTGACCCGGCCCGTGAACACCGTGGTCGAGGCGTGCTCGTCGGTGCCGTCTGCGAGTGGGACGGCGGCGTGCAGCAGCGGGTGCGTGGTGGCCGCCTGGCCGAGGTCGGTGGCGCTGGTGACCTGGGCGGGGAGGTCGAGCCAGTAGGGGCGGTGCTGGAAGGGGTAGGTGGGCAGGCTCGGGAGGCCGCCGCTGGGCCGGGGGAGGTGGGGGGTGAGGTCGAGCGGGTGGTG
>NZ_VISV01000046.1:0-3052 GCF_007827615.1 Streptomyces sp. CNZ287
ACGACGTGTCGTTCGATGAAGGCGAAGAGGACGACGACGGGGATGATGGCGACGACGGAGGCGGCGAAGAGGTAGTTCCATTCGACGGTGTAGTTGCCGATGAAGTTGTTGATGCCGACGGTCAGGGGTTGTTTCTCCGGTTCGGTCATGAGGGTGAGGCCCATCACGAATTCGTTCCAGGTGGAGATGAATGTGAAGATGAGGGCGGTGACCACGCCGGGCATGGCCAGGGGGAGGGTGACCCGGAAGAGTGCGCCGAAGCGTCCGGTGCCGTCGACCATCGCGGCTTCCTCCAGTTCTGCGGGGATGGAGGAGATGTAGGCGGTGAGGATCCAGATGGCGAAGGCGAGGTTGAAGGCGCCGTTGGCCAGGATGAGTGTCCAGGTGGAGTTGAGCATGTCGAGCTGGTGGAACTCGCGGTAGAGGCCGATGAGGAGCGCGGTCGGCTGGAACATCTGGGTGACGAGGACCAGCAGGAGGAATGCTTTGCGGCCGCGGTAGCGCACGCGGGCGGTGTAGTAGGCGGCGGGCAGGGATACCAGCAGGACGAGGAGGGTGGCGCCGCCTGCGATGAGGAGGGTGACCTGGAGGTTGTCGCCGAGGGTGGATTCCTTCCACACGTCGGTGAGGTTGTTCCACTCGAAGGAGGTGGGCAGGTAGGTGCGGTCGCGGAGTTCGTCCGCGGGCCGCAGCGCGGTGATGATCATCTCCAGGTACGGTGCGATGAAGATGACCGCGAGCATCCAGGCGCTCGCGGCGGTGACCAGGGTGCGGGGGCCGTACTTCCTGCGTGTGGCGGCGCTCTTGCGGCTGTTGGCGTTCTTGGTGCTTTTGGCTGCCCTGCCGCGGTCGCCGTCTTTCGCGTCGGCTTGTTTGGTGACGGGGTCGTTTTCGGGGGTGTGTGAGGGCGCGGGGAGGGTCATGCGTCCTCCTTGTTCCAGCGGCTGACCTTGAGGAAGATCAGGACGAGTGCGACGACCATGGCGAAGTTGACGACGGACATGGCGGCGGACTCGCCGATGTCGGTGTCTTTGAGCTGGTACATGAAGACCGTGGTCGTGGCGGTGTCGCTGCCGGGTCCGCCTTTGGTCATGGCCCAGATGACGGGGAAGGAGTTGAAGACGTTGATGAGGTTGATGACGAAGCCGACGAGGAACGCGGGCCGCAGCAGCGGGACGGTCACGCGCCAGTAGGTCTGGCGGGAGTTGGCGCCGTCGATGCGGGCGGCCTCGTACACCTCATGGGGAATGGTCTGCAGGCCGGCCAGGAGGGTGTAGGTGGTGAAGGGCAGGGAGACGAAGACGGCGACGAACATCATCCACGGCCAGGCGGTCGCGGGGTCCCCCAGCCAGTCTTTGGGTCCGTCGATGAGGCCGAGGTCGGTCATCAGGGTGTTCAGCACGCCGGCGGTCTGGTCGAGCATCCAGCGAAAGCCGATGGCGGTCATCAGCACCGAGGCGGCCCACGGTGCGATGAGCGCCCAGCGGGTGAGGGTGCGGCCGGGGAAGGGTTTGTTGAAGAGCTGGGCCAGGCCCAGGGAGAGGAGCATGGTGACGCCGACGACGGCGACGGTCCATACCACTGTCATCGTCAGCACGCTGGAAAAGCCGGACTCGTCGAAGAGCCGGCGGTACTTCTCGGTGCCGGCCGAGCCGCGGACGAAGCCGCTGATGCTGACGTTGAGGAACGAGGTGCGGATCAGTTCGTAGATGGGCCACAGCACCACCACGACGATCAGCACGATGGCGGGGGCAATCCAGGGCAGCGGGCCGAGCCGGGCCAGACCGCCGCGACGGCGGCGGCGCTGCGGCCCGGTCTTCCGCCCGCCGGGCCCGGGACCGGCAGCGGCCGCGGGCTCCTTGACCGTGACGGGCACGGGAAAACTCCTTGCGGATACGGCGGCTGAGGGGACCGCACGGGGGGCTACAGGGGACGCGGCGACGCGATCGTGCACGGGCCGCGCGCAAGCACGAGGGACGCCCGGGGGTGAGGGTGCCCCCGGGGCGGGCCGCCGCGCGGCATACGGCGCGGCGGCCCGGCCCGGCGCGGTTTCACCGAGGGTGCGTCACCTACGGGTGCCGGGTCACTCGCCCATGTCGGCGGCGGTCTCCTCGGCCTTCTGCTGGAGCTCGCCCAGCACCTTGGACGGGTCGTCCGAGACGGCCTTGCCGCCCGACTTCTTGATCTCCGCGGAGACCACGTCCCAGCTCGTGCTGCCCAGCGGGTAGAACTGCGCGGCCGGCAGCACCTCGAAGAACGGCTCCAGGTCCTTGTGCTTCCCGCTCGACTGCATCTCCTCAAGGGTGTCCGTGGTCACCGGCATGAGGTTGTACATCTCATCGAACTTCAGCGTGTTCTCCTTGGCATACGCGAAGTCCAGGAACTTCCTGATCTCCTCCTGCTTCCCGCCGTCCTTGAACGCCATCATCCAGTCCGCCACACCCAGCGTGGAATCCAGCGGACCGTCCTTGCCGGGGATCGGCGCCACCTCGTAGTCGACACCGCCGTCCTTCGCCATCTGGATCAGCGTCGGATGCCCGTTGAGCATCCCCACCTTCCCGGCAGCGAAGTCCGCGAAGGCCGTCTTACGGTCCGTGGTCGCGGGGTTCTCATACGTCAGACCCGGGTCGACCAGATTCTCCTTCAACCACTCGAACGTCTCCACGTTCTGCGCACTGTCGATGGTGTAGTTGCCCTCGGCGTCGGTGTAACCGCCACCGTTGCCGATCTCCCAGATCATCGACTCGCCCTGCGTCTCCTCCGGACCCAGCGGCAGCGCATACGGGATCTCCGCAGCCTTCTCATCCTTGATCTTCTCCGCCGCGGCGGCCACATCGTCCCAGGTCCGCGGGACCTCCACACCAGCCGCGTCGAGAACGTCCTTGTTGTAGAACATCAACCGCGCCGAGGACACGAACGGGATACCGTACTGGGTACCGTCGACCTCACCCGCCTTCGCGAACGACTCGATCAGGTTCGACTTCGTCTTCGGCGACAGCACCTCATCCGCCTCGTACAGCAGATCGTCGGCGACCTTGTCCGCATACCCACC
>NZ_VISV01000047.1:0-2292 GCF_007827615.1 Streptomyces sp. CNZ287
GGTTGACGGCGGAGCCGCGGAGCACCGCCAGCACCTCGTGCCCCTGCCGCCGCGCCTCCGACAGCCGCTCCACCAGCAACAGCCCGACACCCTCGCTCCAGCCCGTGCCGTCCGCGCCCTCCGCGAACGCCTTGCAGCGACCGTCCGGCGAAAGACCCCGCTGCCGCGAGAACTCCACGAAGGTGTTGGGCGTCGCCATCACGGTGACGCCGCCGACGAGCGCCCGGTCGCACTCCCCGTTCCGCATCGCCTGTGCCGCCAGGTGCAGCGCGACGAGCGACGAGGAGCACGCGGTGTCGATCGTCATCGCCGGGCCTTCGAGCCCGAACGCGTACGCCACCCGGCCCGACAGCACGCTCGACAGGTTCCCTGTCAGCGCGTAGCCCTCGATCTCCTGCCGTTCGGTCGACATGCGGGGCGCGTAGTCGTGGTACATGACGCCGACGTAGACGCCGGTGCGGCTGCCGCGCAGGCTGTCGGGGTCCACACCCGCGCGCTCACACGCCTCCCACGACGCCTCCAGCACCAACCGCTGCTGCGGATCCATCGCCAGCGCCTCACGCGGCGACACACCGAAGAACTCCGCGTCAAAATCCCCCGCATCATGCAGAAACCCGCCATGACGCGCGTACGACTTCCCCGACCTACCCGGATCCGCGTCGAAAAGATCGGCGCCCCAGCCGCGATCGACCGGGAACTCCGAGATCCCCTCGCCACCGGACCAGACCATGTCCCACAGCTCCGCCGGCGACGTCACACCGCCCGGATAGCGGCACGCCATCCCCACCACCACGACCGGATCGTCCGCGTCCACGGCGGTCACGGGCGCCGTCGCGGCGGAGGCGGTGGCGGCTCCGAGCACTTCGTCGCGCAGGTGGCGGGCGAGGCCGGCGGGCGTGGGGTAGTTGAAGACGACCGTGGGGGCGAGGCGCACGCCTGCCGCGGCGTTGACGCGGTTGCGCAGCTCGACGGCGGTCAGGGAGTCGAATCCGAGTGCCTTGAAGTCCTGGTCGGCGTCGACGGCTGCGGCGTCGTCGTAGCCGAGGACCAGCGCGGCCTGAGTGCGGACGAGCCCGACCAGCTCGGCGTCCTGTGCCTCCGCGTCGAGCCCCGCCAGCCGGGCGGCGAGGGCGGACGTGCCGGTCGCGGTCCCTGCCGACGCCACCCGGCGGGCGCGGCGGCGGGGGGCGAAGTCGCGGAGGAGGTAGGGGACTTCGCCGGCCTCGGCCTGCGCGCGGAGCGCGGGGAGGTCCATGCGTACGGGGACCACGTTCGGCGTACGGGTGCGGAGGGCCGCGTCGAAGGAGGCGAGCCCGAGTTCCGGCGTCAGGAGGGCGATGCCGCTGCGGTGCCAGCGCGCGAGTTCGGCCTCGCCGAGCGCGGCGCCCATGCCGCCCCTGCCGCCGACGTCGCCCCACAGGCCCCACGCCAGGGCCTGTCCCGCCAGGCCCTGGGCCCGGCGGCGGGCGGCCAGGGCGTCGAGCCAGGCGTTGGCCGCGGCGTAGTTGCCCTGTCCCGGAGTGCCCAGCACGCCGGCGATCGAGGAGAAGAGGACGAAGGCGTCGAGGTCGAGATCGCGCGTCAGCTCGTCGAGGTGCGACGCGGCGTCGATCTTGGGGGCCAGGACGTCGCGCAGCGCCTCGGGGGTGAGGGACGCGATCGTGGCGTCGGCGACGACGCCCGCGGCGTGGATGACCGCGGTCAGCGGGCGGTCGTCGGGCAGGTCCGCGAGCATCCGGGCCACGGCGTCGCGGTCGGTGAGGTCGCAGCGGGCGAACGTGGTCTCCGCGCCCGCCGCCCGCAGTTCCTCCCGGAGTTCGGGCGCTCCGGGCGTGTCGATGCCGCGGCGGCCGGCGAGCAGCAGGTGCCGTACGCCGTGCCTCGCCACCAGGTGACGCGCGACCAGCCCGCCAAGCGCCCCGGCCCCGCCGGTGATCAGCACGGTGCCGTTGCGGCGGCCGAGTGCCTGTACCGCGTCGCCCGGGGGCGGCAGGTGCGTGAGGTGCGGGGTGTGGGGGGTGCCGACGTGGAGGGCGAGTTGAGGGGTGGTCAGCGCGTGGGCGAGGGCGTTCGGGAGGTGGGTGCGGGTGTCGGGGTGGTCGTCGGTGTCGACGAGGTGGATACGGTCCGGCTGCTCGGCCTGCGCCGTGCGGGCCAGGCCCCAGAGCGCCGCGTGTACGGGGTCGGGCTCGGCGGTGTGGGCGTGGCGGGTGAGGAGGACGAGGGGGGTGTCGGTGAGTCGGGGTTCGGCGAGGTACTGCTGGAGGAGGGTGAGCAGGTCGTGTACGGCCT
>NZ_VISV01000048.1:0-1588 GCF_007827615.1 Streptomyces sp. CNZ287
TTCAGGGTTGTTCTTGGAGTTTGTCGTGGAGGATGCGGGTGAGTTCGACGCGGCGGGTTTTGAGGGTGGCGGTGCGTGGGAGTTGGGCGAGGGGGATGTGGACGGGGGCGGTGAGTTGGGGGTAGTCGTGGGTGGCTTGTTGCCAGCGGTGGGGGTCGACGGGTTCGTCGTTGCGGGTGCAGGTGATGGGGACGGGTTTGTTGCCGGGGCCCTGGACGATGGCGAGTTCGACGAGTTCGTCGAGGCGGTCCAGGACGGTGTCTTCGATCTCCAGGCTGGAGCCGATGCCGGGGATGGTGTCGATCTCGCGGTCGAGCATGTGGAGGCAGCCGGCTTTGGTGCGGTAGCCGATGTCTCCGGTGCGCCACCAGCCCTGGTGGACGTTCTCGTCGTAGCGGTCCTGTTCGCCGTGGTAGGTCTTGGCGATGCCGTCCCAGCGGACCTCGATGAACCCGGGGTTGTCGGGGGTGACCTGGCGGCCGTTGGGTGAGGTGACCCGGACTTTCGCGCTGCCGGGCAGGGCGAAGCCGACGCAGCGGCCGTCCATGTCGCGTGCGTGGCGCCGGTAGTAGGGCCTGCCGACCGCCGGGCCGACCTCGGACTGGCCGTAGATCTGGAAGAACTGCGGGGCGCGGCGGCCGGAGGCGTCCAGCAGCCGGCGCACGGTGCGCGGGTGGATGGCATCGAAGGTGGAGGAGAAGTACTTCACCGACGCGAACGGCCTCCTGGGGTCGTTCACCAGCCCTTCCCAGGCGAGGAAGCTGTTGGGCAGGGCCTCGATCAGCCCGGGGCGGTTCTTGAGGAAGAACGTGGCGACCGCTTCGGGGTCGTGGTTGTTCACCAGGAGGGTGGGCATGCCCTTGAAGAGCACCAGCGCCATCGCCGCGAAGAGCCGGGAATGAACGAAGGGGATACTGATCGCGACGGTCTCCCGCCGCGGCATCACCCCGAGCATGAACAACTGCGGCCGCAGCCGGGTGCGCATCGTGCGCGCGGTGTGGACCACCAGCTTCGGCAGCCCCGTCGTCCCCGACGTATGCGTGATCATCGCCGGCTCGTCCAGGCCCGTGAAGACCACCGGCACCCCGGGCGAACCCTCCAGCTCACCCAGCGACGCCACCGTGATCACCGAAGCCGCCAGCCCGTCAAGATCCTCACCGGCGAGGAGAGCCTGCTTCGCCTCGTCGGTGAGCAGGTGCGGGCGGCCCAGACGCCGCATCAACGCCGCCACCGTCGGAGCATCCAGAGCCGGGGAGAGCATCACCGGAACCGCCCCGAGCCGCGCCACCGCCGTGCCCAGGATCCACGAATCGAAGTTCGGCCGCTTGTAGACCACCACATGCTCGCCCGCCCGCACCCCCGCCACCGCCAGACGCGCGGCGAGATCGGACACGTGATAAGCCAGCTCACTGACCGTGATACGCCGCCCCGCATCAGGCAGCACATCCAGATCATGATCCAGCGTCAGCAGCATCGACCCGTGCCTCACCGCCGCACGCTGCGCAAGCACACCCAGATACAAACCACGCTTGTGCACCGGACTCACGCTCACCAGGTCACCACCCCAACCAGCGCCGAAACTCCCGAC
>NZ_VISV01000049.1:0-1489 GCF_007827615.1 Streptomyces sp. CNZ287
TCCAGCCCATGGTGCGCTGGACTGCTTTGAGCCAGTCCTTGTATTCGCGTTCGCGGGTGGTTTCGTCCATGCGGGGGGTCCATTCGGCGGCGCGGCGCCAGTTGGCGCGCAGGGCGTCGGTGTCGGGCCAGTAGCCGACGGCGAGTCCGGCGGCGTAGGCGGCGCCCAGGCAGGTGGTTTCGGCGACCAGGGGGCGGACGACGGGGGCGTCGAGGACGTCGGCGAGGGTTTGCATGAGGAGGTTGTTGGCGGTCATGCCGCCGTCGACTTTGAGGGAGGTGAGTTCGACGCCGGAGTCTTTGGTCATGGCGTCGACGATTTCGCGGGTCTGCCAGGCGGTGGCTTCCAGGACGGCGCGGGCGAGGTGTGCTTTGGTGACGTAGCGGGTGAGTCCGGCGATGACGCCGCGGGCGTCGTCGCGCCAGTAGGGGGCGAAGAGGCCGGAGAAGGCGGGGACGAAGTAGGCGCCGCCGTTGTCTTCGACGCTCAGGGCGAGGGTTTCGATTTCGGCGGCGGTGGAGATGATGCCCATCTGGTCGCGCATCCACTGGACCAGGGCGCCGGTGATGGCGATGGAGCCTTCCAGGGCGTAGACGGCGCTCTGGTCTCCGATGCGGTAGCCGACGGTGGTGATGAGGCCGTTTTCGGAGTGGACGGGTTCGCCGGCGGTGTTCATGAGGAGGAAGGTGCCGGTGCCGTAGGTGGATTTGGCTTCGCCCTGGTCGAAGCAGGTCTGTCCGAAGAGTGCGGCTTGCTGGTCGCCCAGTGCGGAGGCGACCGGGATGCCGGTGAGGGTGCCGGAGGCGGCGTGGCCGTAGACCTCGGCGGAGGAGCGGATCTGGGGGAGGACCGCGAGGGGGACGCCCATGGCTTCGCAGATGGCGGGGTCCCAGTCGAGGGTTTCGAGGTTCATGAGCATGGTGCGGGAGGCGTTGGTGACGTCGGTGACGTGGACGCCGCGGCCGGGGCCTCCGGTGAGGTTCCAGATGACCCAGGAGTCCATGGTGCCGAAGAGGATGTCGCCGGCTTCGGCGCGGGCGAGGAGGCCGGGGGTGTTGTCGAGGAGCCAGCGGATTTTGGGGCCGGCGAAGTAGGAGGCCAGGGGCAGGCCGGTGGCGGCGCGGAAGCGGTCTTGTCCTTGGGTGCCGCCGAGTTGGCGGCAGAGTTCGGCGGTGCGGGTGTCTTGCCAGACGATGGCGTTGGCGACGGGTTCGCCGGTGTGCTTGTCCCAGAGCAGGGTGGTTTCGCGTTGGTTGGTGATGCCGATGGCTTTGACGTCGGTGCGGGTGATGCCGGCTTTGGCGACGGCGCCGTCGACGACCTGCTGGACGTTGCGCCAGATCTCGGTGGCGTTGTGCTCGACCCAGCCGGGCTTGGGGAAGATCTGCTCGTGTTCCTTCTGGTCCACCGACACGATCCGGCCATCGGTGTCGAACACGATGCACCGGCTCGAAGTCGTCCCCTGATCGATAGCCGCAATGAACGGGCC
>NZ_VISV01000050.1:0-1295 GCF_007827615.1 Streptomyces sp. CNZ287
CAGGCTCATGCGGGGCCGAGTGAGCGGGCGACCGCTGCGCAGAGGGCCAAGGGGAAGCTGACTGCGCGGGAGCGGATCGATCTGTTGCTGGACGAGGGGTCGTTCAGTGAGGTGGAGCCGTTGCGGCGGCATCGTGCTTCGGGGTTCGGGCTGGAGGTGAAGCGGCCGTATACCGATGGTGTGATCACGGGGTGGGGGGCGGTGCACGGGCGGACGGTGTTCGTCTATGCGCACGACTTCAGGATCTTCGGTGGTGCGCTGGGTGAGGCGCATGCGGAGAAGATCCATAAGATCATGGACAAGGCGATTGCGGCGGGTGCGCCGCTGGTGTCGCTGAATGACGGTGCGGGTGCGCGTATTCAGGAGGGTGTGTCGGCGCTGGCCGGTTATGGGGGGATCTTCCAGCGCAATACCCGTGCGTCGGGGGTGATTCCGCAGATCTCGGTGATGCTCGGGCCGTGTGCGGGTGGTGCGGCGTACAGTCCGGCGCTGACGGATTTCGTGTTCATGGTGCGGGAGACGTCGCAGATGTTCATCACGGGTCCGGACGTGGTGAAGGCGGTGACGGGTGAGGAGATCACGCAGAACGGTCTGGGTGGTGCGGATGTGCATGCGGAGACCTCGGGGGTGTGTCATTTCGCGTATGACGACGAGGTGACGTGTCTGGAGGAGGTGCGGTATCTGCTGTCGATGCTGCCGCAGAACAACCGGGAGAATCCTCCGGCGGTGGCGGCGGAGGATCCGGCGGACCGCGGTGGTGAGGTGCTGCTGGATCTGGTGCCGGCGGATGGTAACCGGCCGTATGACATGCGCAGGGTGATCGAGGAGCTTGTCGATGACGGTGAGTACCTTGAGGTGCATGAGCGCTGGGCGACGAATCTGATCTGTGCGCTCACCCGGCTGGACGGTCAGGTGGTGGGGATTGTGGCCAACCAGCCGCAGTCGCTTGCGGGGGTGCTGGATATTGAGGCGAGCGAGAAGGGTGCCCGCTTTGTCCAGATGTGCGATGCTTTCAATATTCCGATCGTCACCCTGCTCGACGTGCCCGGCTTCCTGCCGGGGGTGGATCAGGAGCACGGCGGGATCATCAGGCATGGGGCGAAGCTGCTGTATGCGTACTGCAATGCCACGGTGCCGCGGATCTCGGTGGTGTTGCGGAAGGCGTACGGCGGGGCGTACATCGTGATGGACAGCCAGTCCATCGGTGCGGATCTGACGTATGCCTGGCCGACCAACGAGATCGCGGTGATGGGCGCGGAGGGCGCGGCGAACGTGATCTTCCGGCGTGACATCGC
>NZ_VISV01000051.1:0-1222 GCF_007827615.1 Streptomyces sp. CNZ287
GGAGCTGGGGGTGGCCGCAGAGACCAGCGAGAAGCGACTGTTTACTAAAAACACAGGTCCGTGCGAAGCTGTAAGGCGATGTATACGGACTGACGCCTGCCCGGTGCTGGAACGTTAAGGGGACCGGTTAGTCATTCTTCGGGGTGGCGAAGCTGAGAACTTAAGCGCCAGTAAACGGCGGTGGTAACTATAACCATCCTAAGGTAGCGAAATTCCTTGTCGGGTAAGTTCCGACCTGCACGAATGGCGTAACGACTTCTCGACTGTCTCAACCATAGGCCCGGTGAAATTGCATTACGAGTAAAGATGCTCGTTTCGCGCAGCAGGACGGAAAGACCCCGGGACCTTTACTATAGCTTGATATTGGTGTTCGGTTCGGCTTGTGTAGGATAGGTGGGAGACTGTGAAGCGGCCACGCCAGTGGTTGTGGAGTCGTCGTTGAAATACCACTCTGGTCGTGTTGGATGTCTAACCTGGGTCCGTGATCCGGATCGGGGACAGTGTCTGGTGGGTAGTTTAACTGGGGCGGTTGCCTCCTAAAGGGTAACGGAGGCGCCCAAAGGTTCCCTCAGCCTGGTTGGTCATCAGGTGGTGAGTGTAAGTGCACAAGGGAGCTTGACTGCGAGACTGACGGGTCGAGCAGGTGCGAAAGCAGGGACTAGTGATCCGGCGGTGGCTTGTGGGAGCGCCGTCGCTCAACGGATAAAAGGTACCCCGGGGATAACAGGCTGATCTTCCCCAAGAGTCCATATCGACGGGATGGTTTGGCACCTCGATGTCGGCTCGTCGCATCCTGGGGCTGGAGTCGGTCCCAAGGGTTGGGCTGTTCGCCCATTAAAGCGGCACGCGAGCTGGGTTTAGAACGTCGTGAGACAGTTCGGTCCCTATCCGCTGCGCGCGTAGGAGTCTTGAGAAGGGCTGTCCCTAGTACGAGAGGACCGGGACGGACGGACCTCTGGTGTGCCAGTTGTTCTGCCAAGGGCATGGCTGGTTGGCTACGTTCGGGAGGGATAACCGCTGAAAGCATCTAAGCGGGAAGCCTGCTTCGAGATGAGGACTCCCACCCCCATGAGGGGTTAAGGCCCCCTGTAGACGACGGGGTTGATAGGCCGGATCTGGAAGCCCTGTGAGGGGTGGAGGTGACCGGTACTAATAGGCCGAGGGCTTGTCCATAGCTGCTTGCGTCCACTGTGCGGGTTCTGAAACAACAACCCGCCCACAC
>NZ_VISV01000054.1:0-1016 GCF_007827615.1 Streptomyces sp. CNZ287
GGCTTCCTGGGCAATGGCGGTGCGGCGAGTGTGGCGTCGGGTCGGGTGGCGTACACCTTCGGTCTCGAAGGTCCGGCGGTCACGGTGGACACCGCCTGCTCCTCCTCTCTGGTGAGCATGCATCTGGCTGCGCAGGCGTTGCGTAACGGTGAGTGTGAGCTGGCGCTTGCCGGTGGTGTGACGGTGATGGCGACGCCGGGTGTGTTTGTGGAGTTTTCGCGGCAGCGGGGGTTGGCGCCTGATGGGCGGTGCAAGCCGTTTGCGGAGGCTGCGGATGGTACGGGGTGGGGTGAGGGTGTCGGTTTCGTGCTGCTGGAGCGGTTGTCGGACGCGGAGCGCAACGGGCACGAGATTCTTGCGGTGCTGCGGGGTTCTGCGGTCAATCAGGATGGTGCGTCGAATGGGCTGACGGCGCCGAACGGGCCGTCTCAGCAGCGTGTCATCGAGCAGGCCCTGGCCAGTGCGCGGCTGAGTGCGGGTCAGATCGATGCGGTGGAGGCGCACGGTACGGGCACGACACTCGGCGATCCGATCGAGGCCCAGGCTCTTCTGGCGACGTATGGTCGGGCGCACAGTGCTGAGCGTCCGTTGTGGCTGGGTGCGGTGAAGTCGAACATCGGGCACACCCAGGCCGCCGCGGGCGTCGCGGGTGTGATCAAGATGGTCGAGGCGATGCGCCACGGTGTGCTGCCGCCGACGCTGCATGTGGACGAGCCCAGCAGCCATGTCGACTGGACCGCAGGCCACGTCTCGCTGCTCACCGAGACCCAGCCGTGGCCGGAGACGGGCGAGCCCCGGCGCTCGGCGGTCTCGTCGTTCGGGATCAGCGGCACCAACGCCCACGTCATCCTCGAAGCGGCGCCGGAGCCCGCGCAGTCGGCCGAGGCCGAGAGGTCACCCCTGCAGGTCGACAAGTCGATCCCGGTGCCTGTGGTCGTCTCGGCCCGTACGGCGGCCGCGCTCGCGCAGTCGGCCGAGCGGCTGGCGGCGTATGTCGAGGAGCATCCCCAGGTCGA